>CBDCGJ010000024.1:0-5910 GCA_965216645.1 Alphaproteobacteria bacterium
CGTTTGTCGTGTTTCGCTTTGCCGCGCGCCAACCCGATCAAGACTTTGGCGATGCCGCGTTCGTTGAAATACATCTTCAACGGCACGATGGTGACGCCGGCGCGCTTGACCGAACCCATGAAATTGTTCAGTTGGCGTCGATGGACCAACAACTTTCGCGGCCGCCGCGGGTCGTGGTTGTTGCGGTTGCCGCTGCTGTATTCGTGAATATAAGCATTCACAAGATAGAGTTCGCCGCCGCGCTCCTGGGCATAGGCCTCGGAAATATCCGCCCGGCCCTCGCGCAGGGATTTCACCTCCGTGCCGAGCAGAGCGATGCCCGCCTCCAACGTCTCATCGATATGATAGTTGAAGCGCGCCTTTCGGTTGTCCGCGACGGTCCTGGGCGCGGCCATGGTTCTACCTTTCGAATATGGACTGTTGTTAGATCAGGCCGAGCCCCTGCATCGCGCCGCGAACCTCAGCTTTGGCGCCATCGCTCAATGGCATCACCGGCAGCCGGGCTTGATCGCTGCACAGGTTCAACAGGCTGGCACCGTATTTCGCGCCGGCCGGGCTCGGTTCCAGGAACAGCGCCACATGCAACGGCATCAGTTTCTGATGCAGCTCCAGCGCCAATGCGTAGTCGCCGTCGGTGCAGGCCTTCTGGAATTCGGCACATTGACGCGGCGCCACGTTGGCCGTGACGGAAATGCAGCCCCGGCCGCCATGGGCGTTGTACCCAAGCGCGGTGCCGTCCTCGCCGGATAGCATGATCCAATCGGGACCGATGGCGCCCCGTTCCCGGCTTGGCCGGGCCAGATCGGTGGTCGCGTCCTTGACCCCGACGATATTCGGTATCTCGGCTAAACGGGCCATCGTCTCGACGCTGATATCGACGATCGCCCGCGGCGGGATATTGTAGATTATCACCGGTAAATCAGCGGCTTCGGCAACTGCTTTAAAGTGCTGATACAATCCTTCCTGGCTTGGCCGGTTGTAATACCCCGCGACATGCAAGGTGGCGTCGGCGCCGGCCGCCTTCGCGTGCTTGGTGAACTCGATGGCCTCGATCGTGTTGTTCGAGCCGGCGCCGGCGATCACCTTGACCCGACCGTCCGCCTGCTTCACCACCAAATCGACCACCGCCATATGCTCTTCATGGCTCAAGGTCGGCGATTCGCCCGTTGTTCCGCAGGGAACGATCCCCTCCGTGCCCTGATCGACATGCCAATCGACCATATGTTTAAGCGCGTCGAAGTCCACACCACCATTCTTGAACGGCGTGATGATAGCGACGATCGAGCCCTTAAACATTGTTTTGTCTCCGCTTTAACTTGTCTTGGATGCCGTGAAGGCTGGCGCAAAATAGACCTATCGCCGCAACGGAGCAAGCGATCTCGACAGGAGTTGATTGGCGGCGGCCGGCTCGCCGGGATACCATCGAAGTCATGTAATGCGTACCGAGGTTAAGGATGCGACACCCGCTTAACCACAGATGGCTCGTCATCGGCCTAATTGCCGCCGCTTTGTCGATGTCAGCCGCGGCGAACGCGGGCAAGGCTACGCTCAGCCCCAGCGACCGGAAAATCTATCGGGAAGCCTTCGAATTGGTCGCCGAAGATCGTTGGTTGGATGCGAAACGGCTCGCCGCAACCGCGAGGGACAAGCTACCTGCGAAGATCATTCATTGGACTTACCTGCGCTATTCGCGCGGCATGCCGGGCTATTTCCAGATAACGGATTTCATCGAGAAAAACCCGAATTGGCCGCACATGCGTCGCCTGCGTTCGCGCGCCGAATTGTCGGCAAGTCACAGCGCCAGCGACACCTATATCCTGCAATGGACGAAACGGCACGAACCGGTCACCGGCCGCGGCCGCATCCGGCTCGGCGAAGCGCTAATTGCCCGCGGCAAGAAGAAGCAAGGCCAAGCCTGGATCCGGCGCGCCTGGCACGAAAGCCGGCTGCCACGCGGCAAAAGCCTGGGTTATTACAAAACGCACAAGTCATTGCTGACGACGGCGGATCACCTCCGGCGGATCGACAATCTGCTGTGGCGGCGACGGGTCTCGGAAGCGCGGGAAGTGCTCGAACTATTGGACGGCGGCGACAAGGCCGCAATCGAAGCCCGCTTGGCCATGCGTAAGCGGGCGAAAGACGCCGAAGCCTTGGTCACCGCCCTACCCTCATCACGATTGACCGGAACCGGCATAACCTACGATCGCGTGCGCTGGTTGCGCCGAACCGGTCGCCGCGACGACGCTTTGGATCTGTTAAATAAACCACTGAAGGCGCTTGGTCCGGCGCCGCACTACTGGTGGGTCGAGCGGCGCATCCACGCCCGCTACGCCATCAACCTGCGCCTGTACGACAAGGCCTACAACATCCTACGCCAGCATCGCCAGACCAAAGGCTCCCGCGGTTATGCGGAGGCGGAATGGCTGATGGGCTGGATTGCCCTGCGCTTCAAGAACGAACCGCTCCTCGCGTTGAAACATTTCAATGACTTCGCCGAAGCGGTGGAAACCCCGGTCAGTCTGGCCCGCGCCGCTTATTGGACCGCGCGGGCCGCCGCGGCGGCGGACATGCCGACCTTGGCGTCGAAATGGCATCAAACGGCCGCGTCCTATCCGACCACGTTTTACGGTCAGATGAGCCATGTCGCGATCGGCGCGGCGGGACGATGGTCGGTCGGCCGCGGCGTCACGGTCTCCGCGACCGAGCGCCAGGACTTCGATGCGCGGGAGTTGGTCCGCGCCGTCCGCTACTTGATCCAGATCGGCGAGAACAAACGGGCGGACGCTTTTCTTTATCAGTTGACCGCCCTGGCGAAAACGCCCGTCGACCGCCGCCTGGTCTCCGACCTCTCCGTCGAGGCCGGCCGACCGCAGCTGAGCGTACGGATCACCAAAGCCGCCCGCCGGGTTCACGTGCCGTTGGGCCTGGCCGGCTACCCGACGGTGAGCTTGCCGAACGATTTGGTGGAACCGGCACTGGCCTACGCCGTAATCCGCCAGGAAAGCGAGTTCCGGACGGAAGCGGTCAGCCCCGCCGGCGCCCGCGGTCTGATGCAGTTGATGCCGGGCACCGCCCGGCAAGTCGCCAAGGGTCTGGGCCTGAAATACCGGCGTTCGAAACTGATGGACCCCGAATTCAACATGACTATGGGCACCAACTATCTTGCACAAATGCTTGAAAAGTATAATGGTTCCTACATCATGGCGGTGGCGGCCTACAATGCCGGCGACCACCGCGTCGACCGCTGGATGGACCGCTACGGCGACCCGCGGCTGCCCAACGTCGACGCGATCGATTGGATCGAGAAGATCCCCTTCGAGGAAACCCGCAATTATGTCCAGCGGGTGATGGAAAATCTGCAAATTTATCGTACCGTCACCCAGCGAAAACGAAGTAAGTTGGCACTGGCCAGCGACTTGAAGCGCGGCAAATAGACCGAATTCAGATTGGAAAGCGACGGCATGGGCGAGAGCTTCCGTGAATGCACCTACCTTAGCCAAGACGGCTTGAGCTTGTACTACAGAGACTATGGTCCGGTCTCGGCCGACATGACGATCCTCTGTCTGCCCGGTTTGACCCGCAATTGTCTGGATTTTCACGATCTGGCGGCCACCCTCGCCGACAACCATCGCGTATTAACCCCGGATCTGCGCGGCCGCGGCAAATCGGATTACGATCCGGAGCCGAGCAATTACCTACCGACCACCTATCTGAACGACATCGGTCACCTGCTTACGGTCACCGGCTGTCATCATGTCGTGGTCATCGGCACCTCCTTGGGCGGCATCTTGGCCATGGGGATGGCCGTGGCCAAACCGACCACGCTGAGAGGTGTGGTCCTGAACGATATCGGACCCGACATCGACCCGACAGGCGTGGCGCGTATTCAAGGCTATGTCGGCAAAACGCCCGTCCCGCCCACCATCGAAGACGCGGCCCGGAGCATGAAGCAGAATTACGGCATCGCCTTCCCGGACCTCAGCGACGACGAATGGCTGGAACAGGCGAAAACATATTACGAGCCGGACGAAAACGGCAAACTCAGTCAGCTTTACGATTCCGCCCTCGCCGACACCACCGAGAACCCGGTGGAGATCGACCTATGGTCTCTGTTCAATGCGCTGCGCCATATTCCGCTGTTGACCCTGCGCGGCGAGTTATCAGATATTCTGGCGGCCGAAACCCTGGCGGCCATGCAGGCGGCGAACCCGGATATGGGCGCCGTCACCGTCCCGCAACGGGGTCATGCCCCATTGTTGAACGAACCGGTGGCGCGCCGGGCCATCCTCGATTTCCTCGCCGAACTGTCCGCCGGCGAAGCGGAGGCGGCGTGATGTATAAGCCCAGTTTCGCCGACGTCGAGAGCGCGGTCGAACAGCTTCGCGGCGTGGCCGTGCGCACACCTCTATTGGAGAGCCCCGTCCTCAACGACGCCGTCGGCGGTCGCTTGCTGATCAAGGCCGAACCGTTGCAGCGGACCGGATCTTTCAAGTTCCGCGGCGCCTATAACAAGATCAGCCGGATGAGCACCGCCGACCGCGCCAAGGGCGTCGTCGCCTTCTCCTCCGGCAATCACGCGCAAGGCGTCGCCGCCGCCGCCAATCTATTGCGGGCACCGGCGATCATCGTCATGCCCGAGGACGCGCCCAAGGTGAAACTGGACGGCACCCGCCGCTGGGGGGCGGAGATCGTGACCTATGACCGGAGCGATCATGACGCGCGCAACGCCATCGCCGGCGAGATCGCGGCGGAACGGGGCATGACCATCATCCCGCCGTTCGACGATCCGGAGATTATGGCCGGCCAAGGCACCGCCGGATACGAGTTGGTCAAACAATGCCGCGACGCCGGCGCGGCCCCAGACATCGTCGTCACGCCCGCCGGCGGCGGCGGTTTGATGTCCGGTGTCGCCACCGCGGTCAGGTATCTGTCGCCGCCAACGGAGCTCTATACCGCCGAGCCGGCCGGCTTCGACGACACCGCCCGTTCCCTCGCGGAAGGCTCGCGCCAGTCCATGCGCGAAGGCGCGGAAAGCATTTGCGACGCCCTGCTCGCCCCGATGCCGGGCGAGCTTGCCTTCGATGTCATGAAAGATCTGGTGTCCGGCGGCGTCGTGGTCCGCGACAGCGAAGCCAAGGCGGCCATGGCGCAAGCCTTCCAACATCTGAAGCTCGTCGTCGAACCGGGCGGCGCCGTGGCGCTGGCCGCCATCCTCAGCGGCAAGCTCGACATCGCCGACAAATGCGCCGTCGTTGTCACCTCCGGCGGCAATGTCGACGGCAACGTCTTCGCCGACGCCCTCACCAGCGCCGCGGCTTAGAGCGTTTCTCTCTAGGCACGAACGAGAACAGCCGACGATGCGCCTGGGATTAATCCCACCAGAGCATGAAAAGACTATAGCCTGTTGGAATATCGGGGACCGGCCGTAGGCGGTCCGCGTCAACCGGCTCGATCTCGCTGACCTCGAGCGACGTGACCCACATATCGACGTCTTCAGCCGATGCGGAGGTTGCGACGAATACCTGTTCGGCGAAGGGCCACATATCTTCGTCCGCCTCCTCAACCTCATAGATACCGACGACAACATCGCTTACCTCCCCACGCGATCTAATCTCCCGAAGCAGGTTATAGAAATGCGCGACACCGGGATGATCGGACAGATTACACCCGATCGAGCCCACATCGTCGTTGCCGTCGAAGAACTGTTCCAGCGTCACGACCGGCGTCTGTTCGATATCTTCGGGAAGACCGATCGATTTGATGATGTCGATGAGTTCCCGTCGGCGATCGCTATCCATTTGCTGCTCCGTCAATGCCGATATTCGTTTAAGTTTGAAGTCCCGAATTCAAGCGTCGGCGCGAGGAAAATCCGACACCGACAAGGACGGGCCGAACTTCTCGATAAACAAG
>CBDCGJ010000025.1:0-29359 GCA_965216645.1 Alphaproteobacteria bacterium
TCGTTAACAAAGATCTTTCTAAACGTGCCAAATCCGCTTTGCGAAAATTCAAACAGGAAATCGCGTTCGAAGGCGAAGATATCACACTATGGCGGTCCAACGAAATCTCCGGTGATGAAATGAAAGGCATCCTGGATGCGGAGGACCAAATCGAATTCGCCGGGGCTGCACTGAAGATCTCGGATTCCGGACAACCAATCGCCTACACGGAAAGCATATTCGTCGCCCTCGAAAAAGACGCGGGGCGAGCCTCTATCAAGGAAATCCTCGGTTCCTTGGGCGAGAATTGGTACGTTGATCGTACGTTGAATTATGCTCGTCCGTGCTACTTGCTAAGATCGAAAAGACCGCTGGGCCGTGATATCTTCGAAGAAGCAGTCGGACTGGTGAACAGGAACGATGTCGACAGATGTCACCCGCAATTCTTACGTAAACGCGCCCTGAAATCGGTCTTTCCGAACCAATGGCATCTTGGCGAACGACAGATTAACGGCCAGCTACTCAACCAAAGTGCCAATGTGGACGGCGCCTGGACTTTGACCAGAGGACAAGGGACAACGATCGCGGTTATCGACGACGGTGTGGATGTACAGCATCCGGAATTCTCCCAACCGGGGAAAGTCGTCGCCGAGTTTGATTTCACGCAGAGAATACCCGATGCAAGACCAAAAACATTTCAGGACAACCATGGTACTGCCTGTGCCGGCGTGGCTTGCGCCTCCGGCGTGGATGGGGCGGCCGGGGTTTCGCCGGATTCAAGATTGATCCCGATACGGTTGCTGTCGGCACTGGGCTCGGTCGATGAATCCGACGCCATCGTATGGGCGGCATCGAACGGCGCGGACGTCATTTCATGTAGTTGGGGGCCGCCGGACGGAGACTGGTTCGATCCAGCGGATCCGCTCCATAATTTCGAAGCTCCGATTAGCGATAACAGCGCCTTGGCCTTGGAAGCCGCGATGACGTTCGGCCGAATGGGTCGTGGATGCGTGGTGTGCTGGGCCGCCGGCAACGGCAATGAATCAGTCGACTTGGACGGCTACGCTAGTTTCGATGGTGTTATGGCCGTCGCCGCTTGCAGCGATCGCGGCGACAAAAGCGTGTACTCCGATATGGGCGATGCCATCGACTGCGCATTTCCAAGCAACAATTTTGAAGTCCTCGGAGCGCCAGCTCCGCTTACGAACGGGATTTGGACAACCGATCGCAGAGACAGCCGGGGCTACAACCACCAAACCAGTCCAGCCGGCGACTATACAGACGGATTTGGCGGCACGTCCAGCGCCTGCCCCGGTGCGGCTGGCGCGGCAGCCCTCGTCATTTCAGTCGATCCGTTCCTCTCGGGTACTGAGGTGCAACAGGTATTGAAAGACACGGCCAACAAAATTGACGTAGCCGGCGGCGACTATGATGCAAACGGCCATTCGTCAAAATACGGGTTTGGTCGGATCAACGCTGAAAATGCTGTAAAGAGCGTTCATTCTAACGTTTAACCCTTCAAGCGGACGCATCCTGTCAAACCTTAGCCCGCGTAGCTCGACCGCGCCATAACGCCCCATCGGTTGTCGCGGTGGATAAGGATCCAAAATGACTTATGCGTGCCGAGCACGCTGTGATCGGTGCGGTAGCGGGTAAACTGAACCTCGAAATGGAGCTTTTCGGCCGTGCCCTGGATCAGGTTGCGACAGTCCCATTCGGTATAGGCCCAGCCTTGGGTATCGTCCCGGGTCAGGAAATGCTCGATGCCATAATCCTCCGCCCGTTCGAAGATCTGCGCCCGGACGCCGGGAAAGCGGTAATGGGGGAAATGAAAACAGTCACGCATGGCCTGACTGTCCCGCGCGTTCAATGCCTCAAGATAACGGTCCAATAGGGCAAGACCTGCCTGTTCAAACTCCTTCATCTATAGTCCTTTCCGAAAAATACCGTGCATTTGTACTAGGCGTGGCTTCGAGGAGCAGAAATTCAGATACTCTGTTTATTACTAGTATTTGTGTGTAGCTTTGAATTTGTCCATAATCGCCTAATCGGTTGAAAAAGGGGAGAGGACAAATGATCTACAACAGGCAGACGACTGGTGCGATGATCGTCGCCGGGCTTCTGACGCTGGCGGGTTGCGAAAGCGAGCCGAAGATGGGGCAGCCGAGCGACACGCCGTCCAGCATGGAAACTACGGATTACTTGAATGCCGACAAGACGATGTTCAACATCGATCCGACGGCGCGAATCCTCAACGACGAAACATTGGCACGCAGCGCCCTGAACCAGATGCGAGGCCGCGCCTTCAGCCCAACGCCGGGACCTCAAAAGTTTGTCGAACTCGTCGAATTGGTAAAGTTGGAGAACCTGCAACGCGGACTGCGGTCGATGAGCGGTCTCGGCGGCGTGGGCGGCCGCGCCTTCATCGCAGCGGCCGGACGCAAGGCCAATGCCAGCGGCAACTTCAACAGCGGCAGCAATGTCGACGTGCGCATGGTCGGCCAAATTACCGGCTTCCATTTCGAACAGGATCCGCATGACAGTATGAAAGGCAGCGGCTGGATGAACGTTACGACGCAAGTAAGCACCGTTGTCGATGGCGTTGCCGGAACCCCCATCACATGGGAATGGGAGCTCGAAATAAAAAACAAAGGATTTCACAAAATCCCTAAGAATACCGGGCATCCCAACTATTTTGGCCCGCCGAACAAGATCGTTTTCACGCCGGCAATGAAGAACGAAGTCGACGCCCGCGGCTTTACATGGAAACTTTGGGCGGAAAACGGGAAAATCCGGATCAAATCCTTGAAGAAGGACGGCGTGCCGGTCAATCCGGGCGATCCCGACGGCCATTTGCTGATTAGCCAGCCGAGCGATTGCATCGACTTGATGTCGCAGAACGAACCCATGACCGGCGGTATCAGCCAGTTCGGCGCCTATTGCCTCGGCCGTTGCGAACGGCCGGCGATCGTCAATACGGGATTATAGGCGAAACCAGGTCGCATCCTGGCGCTGGGGATGTTAAGTCTCCCGGCCAGGAGCGACCTGTAAAATGACATCATACCGCTACGCCCGCCGGGCCGAGATCGCTGGCGCCTCGGTCTACGACCATGCCGCCGGCGCTATTTTATTGAGCGCCGGATCGGCCTATCCGCCGATCCTGCCCGACCTGTCCCACGAAGCCGCAGACGCGGCCGGACGCGGTGTGGCCGAAAGCATGCAATACGGCCCGCTGATGGGCCTGGACGACCTGCGCGACGCCGTCGTTGCCCATGTGGCGGCCGATGGCATCACCTGCGGGCGCGAGAATGTCCTGATCACCAACGGCGCTAAACATGCCACGGACCTGGTCTGCCGCGTATTCGTCGAACCCGGCGACACGATCATCGTCACCGCGCCGACCTATATGACCACCCTGCAATGTTTGCGCAGTCATGGCCTCGGCTTCCTGGCGCTACCGCAGGACGGCGACGGCCTGCGGACCGATCTGTTGGAACGCCGGCTGAAAACCCTGCGCGCCAATGGCGAGGCGATGCCGAAACTGCTGTTCGACGTGCCGGACTTTCACAATCCGACCGGCATCACCATGTCGCTGGCCCGGCGCGAGAAGCTGATCGAACTGGCGCAGGAATACGGTTTCGTCATTATCGAGGACGACCCCTATCGGCGTATCCGCTTTGAAGGCAAGCCGGTGCCGCCGATCAAATCCCTGGACGAGACCGGTGCCGTCATTGCCGTCGGCACCGTCTCGAAGATCCTCTCGCCCGGTTTGCGCGTCGGCTGGGCCATTGCCGAACCGGAGATCGTCCGGCGCATGGCATTGCAGAAGTCGGACGGCGGCTCCTCCCCCTTCACCCAACGGGTCGTCACCAACGTCATGCGCTCCAATAAGCTGGCGGATCATATCGCCACCGTGACCGACACCATGCGGGACCATCGGGATGCGATGCTGGCGGCACTCGCCGAGCATATGCCGGATGCCAAGGTGCGGCGGCCGCAAGGCGGCTACTTCCTGTGGGCGGAACTGCCGCAAGACGTGTCGGGCGACACGGTGACAGCGCGCGCCGTGCGGCACGGGGTGGAAGTCGGGTCGGGCCGCGTCTGCTTCCCGACCGACGATCCCGGTCACTTCCTGCGTTTCGCCTACAGCTTCGTCGGCCCCGACAAAATCGCCGAGGGCGTCGAGAAGTTGGGACGCGCGTATCGGGAAGTCGCAATCTAATCACCCCTACCGCTACCCCCAGAATTGTGCAGAATTGGCTTCATGTCGATATCGCAACAAGAAAAAGCGGAGGTCTTCGCCGCGCTGCATGCAGGGCCGGACCTCTTCGTCATGCCCAACCCCTGGGATCTGGGCAGTACCCGCATCCTCGACGGGTTGGGCTTCAAAGCCTTGGCCACCACCTCTGCCGGTTACGCCTTCAGCCGGGGGAAGCTTGACGCGGCGATCTCGCGGGACGAGATGCTGGCTCATGCGGCGGAGATGGTCTCGGTCACCGATCTGCCGGTCTCCGCCGATCTGGAGAACGGCTATGGCGACAGTGCCGATACGGTCGCGGAAACCGTCCGTCTGGCCGGTGAGGCCGGCCTGGTCGGTTGCTCGATCGAAGATTGGGCGCCGAGTGACGATGGCGGCATCTACGACTTCAACCACACCGTCGAGCGGGTGGCGGCCGCCGTCGACGCGGCAAGAGGACTGCCGTTCCCGTTCGCTCTAACGGCGCGAGCTGAGAACTTCATCCGCGGCCGGCCCGATCTCGACGATACGATCAAGCGACTGCAAGCCTTCGAGGCGGCAGGCGCGGACGTGCTCTACGCCCCTGGCCTACCCGATCTGGACGCAATCCGAACCGTCTGTCAGTCGGTCGAAAGGCCGGTCAATGTGGTCATGGGTCTGACCGGTAGCGGGTTGACCACCGCGCAATTAGCGGAGGCCGGTGTGCGCCGCGTCAGCCTTGGCGGGGCGCTTGCCCGCTCAGCTCTCGGCGCCCTGTTCGACGCGGCGTCAGAAATCCAATCCGGTAGTTTCCGCTTCCTCGACCGCGCCGCGCCGTTCGCCAGGATCGGCCCGTATATGTCGTCATGACCTCTGATCTACCCGTCGGCCCGCCGTTGGCCCGACCGCTGTCCGACGTCCGGCTCGACGGCCGCATGTTGACAGGGCGGACCGTCAAACTCGAACGCTTGGATATCGCCCGCCACGGCCCGGAACTCTACCGAAGTTTTTGCGACGCGCCCGGACAGGAAGCGATCTGGACCTATATGAACTTCGGACCCTGGCCGGATGAGGGCGCTTTTCTGGCTTGGGCGACGTCGGTCGAAAGCGGTGTCGATCCGATGTTCTATGCCATCGTACCCGACAACGGCGACGCCGCCGGGATGGCCGCCTTCCAGGCCCATGCCCTCGCCCACGGCTCCATCGAGCTCGGCAATATCTGGTTCGCGCCGTCGCTGCAAGGCAGCACGGCCGCGACCGAGGCGATCTACCTGATGCTCTGCCACGCCTTCGACGATCTCGGTTGCCGGCGGGTCGAATGGAAATGCGACAGCCTCAACGCCAAATCCCGCCGCGCCGCCGAACGCTTCGGTTTTCAGTATGAAGGCCTATTCCGACAGCATTTCGTGATCAAAGGCCGCAACAGGGACACCACCTGGTTCGCCATGCTCGACGGCGACTGGCCGGCCGTCAAAGCCCGCTTCGACAACTGGCTCGACCCGGCGAATTTCGACGACAACGGCCGGCAGCGTCGCCCACTATCCGTCGGTTGAGTTCGCAATCCATCGATAATTCTCTCCTACCCATTGAGGTTGTGGGATTTCCCACAATCTTTAGTCGTCAAATATGATATCAACACTAATATAAGAAAATTCATCGACTTGGGGGGGCAGGCAATGAAAATCAATACACCGACGGTAATTCTCGCATCCGTCCTACTCACCGCCTGCGGCGTCAGCTACAACATCGAACGGATGTCGTCGAAAGATCTGATGCAGCCTAAATCTGACGGCATAGCGGTTCGCTTGGCCCATTCGGAGATACAGGCGACTATTGTATTTGACCAACTCAACTACAATGACAGCAATTACAAGAAACTCGCCGACTACGCGCGGCTTTGCAAGCAAACCCCGGATAAACAAAAGGAAAGTTACGACAGTTTTAAGCGAGCGAACGCAACGAGATATCGGATCGTCAGCGCAAACGCCGCCGTGAATGGAATTGCCCATGGCGATAAAGTCTTTCACCTCGATATCAAGGCGGGCGACCTCAGCGGTTTTACACACAAATTCGATCTGGATGAACAAGGCTTGATCGGTGCCGGATCAACGACATTGGAAAACACCTCGGCCGTGATCGCGACAGCGGTGATCAAGGCGGCAGGAACAATCGGCCAGACTGGATTTGGCTTTAGACAAAAAGCACCGACGACCAAAAACACCGGTAAGGTGATCGAATTCTGCAACGATACGGTGCCCACATTGGCTAAGGCGGCGCAGAGCTATCAACGGAAAAGAGCTTCTCTCGCGAAAGATAGCCACAAGGCAAAATCCAAGCTGACAAAGTCAATGTCGAAAGTGGACTCAAGCAGCCTGAAACTAGCCTTCGACGTCATAGACCAGCCCCTTATCGACTTCGATAAAAAGAATGCCGGTGTCGTCGCCAAGCTTACCGGGGCACCGAATTTGACGCGCTATGAATTGACCGCCAGGTTTTTGCCATCCGAATTTGAAGAAGCGATCAATGCGCAGTTCGACCGCAAAGACGTCAGCATTAAGCAGATTCCACTCCCAGGCTCAAAGAAAACACCGCCACCTGCTTCCCTGTCCGTGACCGATGCCTTGAACGACTTTCTAACGATCGCCGATCCCCGCGTTACCGTCACGCCCAAATCCGTCACTGACCATAACCTCGTCAAGAATTGCAAACTCTTCGTGAAGAAATGCGTTGGCCCGTCGACCGGTGGCTATCCCTATCGATGGCCGATCCTCTCACGCATCGTCGTCACGGCGAATTTGGCGCCTCATGGTACGGCGGCAAAGCGCGTCGATCTGATCACCTCGCGGGCCGTCATCTCCCAGTTCGGGCCCGTTCTGCGGCTTCCAGCGAACATCCCCGGCAGCAAGGGCAATCTCGATGTCACATACCACACCGGCCAGAGTTCCCTGAAATCCGTGACGATCGGCAGCACGGCGATTTCCACGGCGACGATCGACGCCGCCGGCACCGCCATTGCGGATATCCTGAAGGCGCGCAAAGAGTCGAAGGCGGCGGAAAAAGCCGCGGCGGAAGCGGCCTTAGCGGCCGAAAATGACGCCTTGCAGCGCGAGGTCGACCGTCTCGGCCTGCTGAAACAAAAACGGGACCTGGAAAAGGAACTCGGCATCGAAAGCGGCAACTGAGCTCTAGCCAGCCTCATCGACTTCGAAGATGCGCCGGGCCGTGCTAGCCTGACTGACGCGATTCCGCGACCGGCATCGCCGCAAGCGTTGCAGTTCGGGTCTCTATCTATGTCCAACGACAGTTTCTACCGACCGGACGCGGTCCCTGTTTTCGAGGCGATCTACGGACCGGGGTTGATTTCCCTCGGCGGCTACGCTGCGGTGGACGAGATGGTCGCCGGTTTGGATATACGCGGTAAGGACCTACTCGATGTCGGCTTCGGCCTCGGCGGCATCGCCCATTATTTGGCGGTCGAATACGGGGCCCGGGTTCGGGGCGTCGAAGTGGAAGCCTGGATGGTCGATCACGCCATACGAACCGCACCAACCGCGGTTCGCGATCGCGTCGAGTTCATGACCTATGACGACAATGGCCGCATCCCGCTGCCGGACGACTGTATCGACCTCGTCTACAGCAAGGGTGTTCTGACCAATGTTGCCGACAAACCCCTGTTGTTTCGGGAGCTCGCCCGACTGCTCCGCCGCGGCGGCGAATTCTGCCTGATCGATTGGGTCGCACCGGAAGGCGACGGTCCCCGGCGCGAACGCTTGCCGCTGGGCGATATGTCCTACAAGGAAACGGCCGCGTCCTACGCTCGCATTCTGGCGGATTGCGGCTGCGCCGACATTCGGACGGAAGATTTGAGCTTATCCTACCTGCGCTACGTCGAGGCGTTGCAACAACATCTTTCCGATCCGGATCAGAGAGATCGTTTCGCCGAAGTCTTTAGCGACGAGAGGCGGCAGCAAATCATCGATAGTCACGCGGAAACCGCGAACGAGATCAAAACCGGTAAACGCTTGAGCGTTCGAATCCTTGCAACAATGCGGCAGTCTTGACCAAAAGTGGCTTGGCCATTGGCGCTTCGATAACGTTGTCGTGATCGGACTGGCATCCAACAGACCGGATGCTAAACTTCACCATTCTCCATTCCTGGGCAGAAGGAGGTCCATTTATGTCTAGATTTATGCGTTTGAACATACCTCGCGTCGCATTGTTGATGCTATTGGCCGTCGCCGTCAGCGGCGGTGCTGTTTCGATCGCCGAGAGCAAACATCACGGCAAGAAACTAAAAATCGTCAAGGATCTGAAACCGGCGGACAAGAAGCGGGCGGAAAGATCGAAGAAGCAATACGATACCGGCAAGATGAAAGGGGCCGACCGGCGGCAATACGAGACTATGATCCGCCGCGCCCAGACCCGTCAGAAGTCCGCAATGGTGAAGAAACCGGCAGCGGCGGCGTCCCAAAATTTGGCGGGCACCAATCTCAGCAAGAGCTGCTTGTGCCATGTGACCTGCCAGACCATTGTCTGGGCCAGCAATGCGGGATCCTATGAATGGTCCGCCGAAGGCACGGTATCGAGCCCGAGCGCCTGTGCGGACGCCGCGGTGGCGACCTGCGGCAATGCGGTCGCCAGTTATCTTGTCGGCTGGAACTGCAAGTAGACGCTGCTAAATTAGCATTTTCGACGTAGCGGCGCCGACCAGGCGCGGGGGGCGGAAATGCGCAATATCTTCGACTTCGTCAAGACCACAGTGTTCGGCGGCATCGTGTTTTTGGTACCGGTGGTCATTCTTTTCGTCATTGTCGACAAGGCCTTCGAGTTTATGCAAGCGGTGGCCGAGCCATTGGCACCGCTACTGCCGTTCGACGGTGCTGAAGAGGTGGTGCTGGTCAATATCGTTGCCGGAATTCTGGTCGCTGCCATTTGCTTTATCGCCGGATTAATGGCGCGCTCCCGGCTTGCCAGCCGTTTGGTCGGCCGGCTGGACGATCTGCTGTTAACGCATGTGCCGTTCTATGCGGTGATCAAAAGCCTGACCGCCAGCGTGCCGGGTGCGGAGCAGTTCGACGGCATGCGGGCGGTTTTGCTGGAATGGGCGGGCCATGACATGGTCGCTTTCGAAATCGAGCGCATCGACGACGGCAATGTCGTCGTTTTCCTGCCCGGCGCGCCCAATCCTTGGTCCGGCAACGTCCGCATCGTACCCGCCGCCGATGTCCGGCCGCTCGACACCAGCGTCATGGCGATGACAAATAGCTTAAGCCATATGGGCCGCGGCATGGCCGCATTGGCCAGGACTCCGTAAAGCCCCATCATGCGCTAGATCAAAACGGCATCCGGACAAGGCATGTTACGGTGCGGCAAGGATCTTCATTGAAGGGGGGGATGAATTGGACGCCATCGAAGCCATCATGTCGCGCCGGTCCGTGCGCAAATTCCTGCCGACGCCGGTGCCGATGGACAGCCTGCGGCGTATCCTGGAAGCCGCAGGTCGAGCGCCGAGCGGTCATAATATTCAGCCTTGGCATGTCTATGCCGTGACCGGCGCGGTGAAGGACGACATCACGGCGGATATCTTAACGGCGATCGCGGAGGAACCGGCCGAGGCGCATCAGCCGGAGTTCGATTACTACCCCATCGAGTGGCACGAGCCCTACGACAGCCGACGCAAGACTCTCGGCTTCGCGCTTTACTCGACACTTGGTATCGAACGCGGCGATAAAGCGGCCCGGGCCGCACAGATGAACCGGAATTTCATGTTTTTCGACGCGCCTGTCGGGCTGTTCGTCACTTTGGACCGGCGCCTTGCCACTGGCAGCTATATGGACATTGGCATGTTCATCGAAAACATCTTGATCGCCGCCCGCGGCGAGGGCCTGCATAGCTGCGGTCAAGCCGCCTTCAATTGGTATCACAAGGTCATCGGCCAGCATCTACCGATGCGTCCGGAGGAACAGATCGCCTGCGGTATTTCTCTCGGCTACGAAGACCCGGAGGCGCCGGAAAACAAACTTCGGGCCGACAAGCTGCCGCTCGACGATTACGCGACATTTCTCGGGTTTTAGCGCCAATCAATCTTTGCTGACGTTGGCCGATGGTCCCGAACAGCAAAGGCGGGGTATCGATATTGGGAATGTCGGTTAAACGCTGCCTTCGTGAGATTTCGTCTCGATGAGCGCCAATTGCAGGCTGTCGATTTCCTGAATGGCTTTGCCGGCGATGCCCTGGAGGTCGCCGTGCATCCCGACGGTCGCGTCGATAACGCCTTCGATCTGCGCCTCCCGTTTCGCCCAGATTCGTGTCATCGCCTTTTTCTCCTGATCCAGATCCGCCTTCATTTCCGAAAACTTCTCGACAATCGCCTCGATACGATGGCGGAATTTCGGGCCGGTCAGATAGCCGTATACCAATTGCATTTTCGATTGTTGGCCGTCCTGCGCTTGCCGGGTACCCGCTATTTCGACAAGGCTCATACGTAAAGCGGTAACGAGCGGGAGAGCGAAGCGCGGCGCGGCGATCCAGACGCCCTCATGAAAATCGAATGTCTTAACTTCCTTCGGCAACGCGTGCGAAACAAGCACCGCGACGTCCGCGCCGGCCTTCCTTTGATCGTCGCGTAGTTTGGCGAGCCAGCCATTGTTCCAATTCTTCGTGCGCTTCAACTCCCAAAGGATCGTCCCGCAAGCCTGACCCAGGCTTCCGTTCACACGCTGTAATACGTCGCCACCGATTTCTCCTTTACCGATCGGTTCAATGCCGTCGATCGGAAACTTTTCCTGCAGTTTCGCTTCAAGCTCGATTTCGAAGACTTCTCCTTGCATCTGTTGCGATCCCTGTTCCGCCTTTCGCTTCAACTCCTCGATCTGTTTGGCCATCGATGTGATCTGCTGTTCTTTTTCCCGTACTCTGAGATTGTGCGCCGTTTCCAGCTCGTCTTTCGCTTTCTGTCTTACTTCGCCCATCGCGGACTGGACGCGTTTTTCGATCGTTAGCTCCTGCTCCCGTATCGCATCGTCGAGTTCGCGTTGCTTGCGTCTGGCAATAGCCTCTTCCTTCTGCGCCGACTTCAGCCGCTCTTCTTTCTCGGCCAATGCTTCGCGCAGCTCCGTCATCAGCGTGGATTGCGTCTCGAGCTCAAGGGCCAAGGCGCGCTTGGCTTTTTCCGCCTCTTCGGCGGCAATTGTTTTGCGTGCGCTGCTCAGCTTCTGTTCGAATTCTTCCCGTTTCGCATCGATATAAGGCGCGGCGAGGGATTCCGTGAGCTTGATGTCGGTCGCACAATGCGGGCAGGTGATGATCGGCTCGTCCATGATTGCTGCTCTTCGCTGGATAGAGAAGGTTCGGGTCGGTTACCGCCCAAATTTCATTCGGTTGGCGTGGAATAGTGCCATGCGGAACGGCGCCAGGTGAAGTCCCGGACTTTCGGGGTCCGAAAAAACATAAGCGCCAAGACCTTCGCCAATGCGCCAGCGAGCCGACCTGTCACGCCGCGCCGGCCGCTCCTTGCTGACGACGGTCGATGACGCCGATGGCGAGGCCGGCGAGGATCAGCCCGCCGCCATAGAGGGTCAATTGCGTATTGTCGAGACCGATGACGTCATTGCCGGGCATGGCCAGCGCGATCCCGCCGATAGCAAGGCAGGCGCGGCTGATCAATCCCACCGGGCCGTCGCTTAGCCGACCGAACAGCAGCAGATAACCCTGCAGCGCGCCCGCCACGAAGATGATGCCAATGACAGCTTTGGTTACCACGAGGGCGGTCTGCTCCAGCGGACCCTGCCAGATGAAGGCCGGGTCGAAGACGAAGAAGAAGGGGATGAAATAGATGATGCTGCCCAAGCGCATCGCTTCGAAACCGGTTTCCATCGGCCGTGCCCCGGCGATCGGCGCGGCGGCATAGGCGCCAAGTGCCACCGGCGGGGTGATGAAGCTGAGCATGCCCCAATAGAAGATGAAGAGATGCACGGACATCGGATCCATGCCGCCGTCCACCAGGGCCGGCGCCAACGCGATGGCAAGGAAGACATAGGCCGCCGTCACGGTCATGCCGATGCCGAGGACGAAGCTGGTGGCCGCGCCCATGAGCAGGAGAATGATCGTCGAGCCGCCCGCCAGGCTGAGCAAATCGCTGGCCAGATTGCCGATCTTGCCGGTCACCTCCAAAGCGCCGACGATCAAGCCGATACCGGCCAGCAACGCGGCCAGTTCCGCGAATAGCTTACCGACGGCGGCGATGAAGTCCCAGAAATTGTCCCAACTCCACCGGTGATAGGGGAAAATCTGGTTGAGGAAAATCAACAAGGCCGTGGCATAGAAGGGGGCGATGGTCTCCTGATTGAGGAAGACCAGCATCCAGATCAGCAGCAGGAAGACGGCGACGAAATACCAGCCCTCCTTCATGGTCTGCGCCAGGCTTGGCATTTCCTCCGGCGGCAGGCCCTGAAGTTTGTTACGGGCCGCATAGGCGTCGATCTGGATGAACAGGCCGAAGAAATACATCGCCGACGGGATCACCGCGGCGATCGCTACATCGCGGTAGGGCACTTCCAGGAACAGCGCCATGATGAACGCCGTGGCGCCCATGATCGGCGGCATCAGCACACCGCCGGTGGACGCGCAGGTCTCCACACCACCGGCATAGGCGGAGCGGAAGCCGACCCGCTTCATGGTTGGGATGGTCAGAACCCCGGTGGTCAACACATTGGTGACAACGCTGCCGCTCATGGAGCCCATCAGCCCGGACGCGAAAATCGCCACCTTGGCCGGTCCGCCGCGCACATGACCCAGCAAGGCAAATGCGAGATTGAGAAAGAAGGTGCCGCCGCCCGTATGCTTCAAGGCAACGCCGAAGATCAGGAAGCCGACGACGATATTGCCGAAAGCGCGCATGGGGATGCCGAAGATCGCCTCCTCCCCCATGGAAAAGCGCGAGGCGACTTCCCGCCAGTCCGGCGAATCCGCCAGCAATATCCCTGGCAGCTGATCGGCGACGAACGGATAGATGGAAAACAGAATAACGATGACGACAATGGCGGTGCCGCCGGCCCGGCGGGTCGCTTCCAACACCAAAAACCAGAGCACGACGCCCAAATAAATGGCCTCGCCATTCTCCTCTGGCACCTCGTATTCCCAGCCTTCGTCGAGGATACGATCGCCGTAATAGACGAAATAGACGGAAACCGCGACGGTGAGGACGAACAACACCACTTCATACCAGGGCACCCGGTCGACGGGCGAACCGCCATAGGCGGGCCAGTAGATAAAGACGAACGGCAACAGCAGCAGCACTAATAGATAGAGATACTGCAGGCCCAGCAGGTTCAGATTGAATCCGAGGGTCTGACTGATGGTTATGCCGAATCCGCCGAGATTGTCCGGATCGCTAAGCCAGGTGCCCAGCGAAAACATCTGATAGGCGGAGAGCATGATCGCCAAGCCGGAGGAGACCAGCAAGGCGATATACCAGAAGCCGGTGAGTTGGCGGTGGCGGGAAATCTCCGCCACCGCCGCCGGGTTGTCGGCATGACTGCCGCTGTCGCGTTCGCTCATCGATTTGGATGAAGGATGGGTCTTAGGAGCCCGGACCTTCGAAGATCACCGGCAGGCCGGCGCCGATCAGCGCTGCGGCGCGGACCTTCATCCAGTTCGCTTGGAAGTCGCCATCGCCGGGATTGGCCTTATGCTTCTTCCAGGCACCGGCCAACACGTCCTGCCGCTTCAGCAATTTGTCGTTGTGCGCTTGCGCTTCCGCGGTCCAGACGCCAACTTCCTTCCAATATTTGATGGCACCTTCATGCCAGGGCACCACCCATTGGAAATTCTGCCGGTCCTTATGCCAACCGTCGACGCCTGGGGCCGCCCCCTTGAAGTCGCCGTAGCTTTCGTTGATGCCCTTGACCAGGCTGTAGACCGTGTCCACAGAATGATCGTTATTGGTTACCAAGACCGGATAGAAATAGCCGGAACCGGTCCAGGGGCTGTCCTTCGACAAGGTCGCGCCGATCGTCGCCATATGCGGCTGCGCCCACGGGGCAACACCGTTCATCCGGCCCCAGGCCGCTGTATCCTTGTGGTCCATATGCGGGAAGATAATTCCGCGCGGGGAGGCTTCGACCCGCTTCGCATGGGGCGAGACGGTCGACATGATGCCGGCGTCCGCCTGGCCGTTGATGATGCCGTCGATGGAGGCTTTCCAACCGCCGAACTCGACCTTCTTCACGTCGGCCCAGGTCAGTCCGCCATAGGCGAGGAACGACGTGGCGTTCTGATTGAGCGCTGGCGCGCCGCGAATCCAAGCCACACGCTTGCCCTTCAAGTCGCTATAGGCCTTGACGCCCGTGTCCTTGGCTACGCCCAGACCGATGCCGGCGCCGCCGATCGAGGCCATCGCCATGCTGATTTTCTGCGGACCCCAGTTCTTCTTGCCGAACATGAAGGCGCCTTCCTGAGCGAAATAGAAGGCGATGCCGCAGGAGCAGAAATCCGCCTTGCGCGACTTCAGCGGTAACATCCGGGCAACATCGTTCTTACCCGTCTTGATGTTGAGCTGCATGCCGTAGTTTTTCTTCAAGGCATTGCCGATCGCCACGGACTGTTGGTAGCCGGTCGACGTGGTGCCGTAGGCGGTCCATGTCATTTGTTTCGGCAGTTTGACATCTGCCGCTAAAGCGGCGCTTGCGCCCGCAAGCGTTAAGCCGGCCGCGAAGGCCGCAAGTTTGGTGATTTTGCGCATCGTATCTCCCCGATTGCTCGACCGATTTTCCGGTCGTCATTGGTTTCCGTGTATTAGAAACTCCGGGGAGTGTAGAGAAGGCCGTAGGCCCTGTCAAAAGGACCGCGGTCAGGCGATTTCGTCGGCCGCGTCGAGCATTACAGTCGCAAGAAGATTGTAGACAGCACTCCAGGCCACTTGCGTTTCGGCATCAAACGCCGCGCCCAAACCTTGCTCTAGGGTATAGAGCAGAGCGGCACCCACCGTATCATAGTGGTCGGCCCGCACGCCATAACCGAGATGCCGTCGGCCGAGGTCCTGCACCACGGGCAATAGCCGTGCCGGATCGTCAAGGCCCGCGACGGCGACCTTCAGCGTGGCCATGAGTTTGCGGCCTTGCTCGGCCATATCATCGCTGAAAAGCGTTCTGAGGCTTGGGTCCATTTCGAAAAGCCGGTCATAGAAAATCGCCGCCGCCTGTTCCGAAATTACCTCGACCTTAGCAAAGCTTTCCTGCACCAATTGGACTTGCAAGGGATTGACCTCAGGCAGCACGGCCGGTTGCGCCTCGAACGGGACGGACGCGTCTATCGATTGCAAGCTATCGACGGCTTGGCTCAAGGTATCGATCCGCGCGGCCACCGCATTGACCACATTGTCGATTTGCTCCGTCGCGTCGCGGGTGTTGCCGGACAGCGATTTGACTTCCCCGGCAACCACGGCGAAACCGCGTCCCGCATCGCCGGCTCGCGCCGCTTCAATGGTCGCGTTCAGCGCCAACAGGTTGGTCTGCGATGCTATGTCGCTGATATCCTTGGCGACGTTGCGGATCTGCGTCAGATCGGTGCCAAGTTGCTCGATCAGGCCGGTGATCTCTTCCATCGCCTGCGCATGTTCCATGGCGGTCCTCTATTACGGGTCCGTGAAAGTAGCGCATCATGCCCGAAACAGGTTAAGGGTTCGCTAAGGTCTCGCGAGGCAAAGGAAGGTTAAGATGAGCGGTTTCGAACATATTCTATACGACGTGACGGCTGGGCGGGGACGGATCACCCTAAACCGGCCGGCCAAGCGCAATGCCCTGTCGCTCGGCCTGTTGGAAGAGTTGAACCGGGCGCTGTGGGAAGCGGACAACGACAAGGCAGTCCACGCGGTGATCCTGCGCGGCGCCGGGCCGGCTTTTTGCGCCGGCTACGATCTGACGCCCGGCGGCAATCAGCCGACCGCGGGTGGCGAGGACGAGAAGCGTTACCGCGAGGGCGGCATCTATGCCGATCCGACCATCGACGACGACATCTGGCGGCTGGAGTGGAGCCAGCGGCTGCGCATGGTGCTGTTCGACATGCACAAACCGGTGATTGCACAGGTGCAGGGCTACTGCCTGGCCGGCGGCACCGATATCGCGCTGCTCTGCGATATGGTGATCGCTGCGGAGGACGCCACCATCGGCTTCCCGCCGGCCCGCGATCTCGGCAGCCTGCCGAACCAGATGTGGGTCTATCACTGCGGCCCGCAATGGGCGAAGCGCCTATTGCTGACCGGCGACACAGTGACCGGCGCGGAAGCGGCGCAGATCGGCCTGGTCATGAAGGCGGTGCCCGCCGACATGCTGGAAGCGGAGGTCGAGGGCCTAGCCGACCGGTTGGCCCATATCGATCCGGACCTGCTGGCCGCCAATAAGCGCATCGTCAATCTGGCGCTCGAACTCATGGGTGCCCGCACGATCCAACGCCTGGCGGCGGAAAACGATGCTCGGGCCCACTTGGCGCCCGGCACGCGCACCTTCCGCAAGGTCGCCCAGGAGCGGGGTCTGAAAGCCGCACTGGCCGGCCGCGACGCCCAATTCGGCGACGGCCGCGCTCGCGTCAATGGCCCCGAACGCCGCGACGACCGGGGGCCATCTGATCGACGATTAGGCGCTGGGCGGGGTGTAGCTGCCTTTGGCGGCGTTGGCCTTCTGCATCGCCTTCACTGCGTCGGACATGGTCAGCAACTTCGTCGTGGAGCCATGCGCCATGGCGCCGGAGGCGCCGATCAGCATGGATCCGGCCAGCATGGCGACATCGTCGTCCGCCTCGACGATCGCGATGACATCGGATTCCTCCATGCAATAGAACATCGCGTGCAGCTTGCCGCCGACGGATTCGACGACCGCCCGAGCGGCCGGCTCCCGGTCCTGCGGATTGTCGACCAACGCCTTGATCGCCTCATGAGAATAACTTGCCTTGAACAGGTAATAAGCCATTTTGACCCCCTTGATCATTAGTTCTAACTAAAAAAAAACAATCTCCACTTTAACGGTCTCACGACAGCTCCGATAGGTAAAGTTGCCGCTTGCGCAACGTTTAAATATCCGTATAACGTTCGGATATGCGTAACACCGCTCAGAACCAAAAACAACCGGCCCGCCCGCAATCCGTGGGACGGATCGTGGCCATCCTGGAGGTATTGGCCAATCGGGGCCGCGGAGCTTCTCTGTCGGAACTGACGATGCGGACCGGCGCGCCTAAGACCAGTTTAGTCGATCTTTTGGCCGGTCTGACCGCGGAGCATTGCCTGGAACGCGACGAAGACGGACTTTATCGTCTAGGGCCCCGTTTCCTCGCCTTAGCATTACAAGCAACGGCCGGCCGGCAATTGGTCGATCTGGTGCATCCAGTGCTGGTCGACCTCGCCGCCACGACGGGGGAAACGGCGGTGCTCGGCGCTCTGGCACCCGAAGGCGACCTCGCCACCTATCTCGACAAGGCGGAGAGCGACAATCCGATCCGCTATGCCGTCACAATCGGCGAGCGCCGGGCCCTCTATTGTACGGCGATCGGGAAGATTCTACTTGCGGACTTTTCGGACGATCTACTGGCGGCCTATCTGAAATCCGTCGCCCGCAAGAAGTTCACAGACAGCACCATCACACGGATCGCCGATCTAAAAACCGAGCTGGCACGCGTTCGACGCGGCGGCATTGCCCGAACGCGCGACGAACGCGTCGCCGGGGCAAGCGGGCGGGCCGTCGCGATCCGCGGCCGAGACGGCGTACTCGCCGGCGCCTTGCTCGTCGCGGGGCCAAGCGCGCGTATTCTGGAAAAGTCTGATCAGATCGAAACGCATCTCGCCGCCGCGGCGGAACGTTGCAGTCGGATGCTCGGCGGCGGCGCGCAAAACCATGGGGAGGCAATATCATGAATTCGGATTTCACCCCGGAACAACAGCAGATCAAAGACGCGGTGTTGAAGCTCTGCGCCCAATTCGACGACCAATACTGGCTCGACCGGGATACCGACGGCCGCTTTCCGGAGGAGTTCTGCCGCGCCCTGGCCGACGAGGGTTGGGATGGGCATCGCCATGCCGGAGGAATATGGCGGCAGCGGCCTCGGCATTACCGAGGCGGCAATTCTGGCTCAGGCGATCACAGAATCCGGCGCCGGCAACGCCGGCTTCGCGGCTTTGACTATCGGCATCTTTGGCCTCAATCCGGTAGTCGTCTTCGGCTCCGAGGAACAGAAGCAGCAATGGCTGCCGCCGATCGTCAAGCGGCAGGACATCGCCTGTTTCGCGGTGACGGAGCCGAATACCGGCCTCGACACCACCCGTTTGAAGACTCGCGCAAAGTGGGACGGCGAGAAGTATATCGTCAATGGCGAGAAGATTTGGACCTCGACCGCGCAGGTCAGCAACAAGATGCTGCTGATCGCACGGACCAAGGACGAAAGCGAAACCGAGAAGCCGATCGACGGCCTGTCGCTCTTCTACACCGATCTCGACCGCGACTATGTGGATATCCGGGCCATCGACAAGATGGGCCGCAAATGCGTCGACAGCAACGAAATGTTCATCGACAATTTGCCGATCCCGAAGGAACATTTGATCGGCGAGGAGGGCAAGGGTTTCCGCTATCTGCTGCACGGCCTCAATGCCGAGCGTATCCTGATCGCCGCGTCGATGACCGGGCTCGGCCGCTGCGCGCTCCGGAAAGCGGCAGACTATGCGCGGGAAAGGGTCGTCTTCGATCGGCCCATCGGTATGAATCAGTCGATCCAGCATCCCCTGGCGGCGAGCTGGGCGGAGCTCGAAGCGGCCCATCTCATGGCATTTCAAGCCGCGCGCCTCTACGACAGCGGTCAGGATTGCGGCCTGCAGGCCAACGCGGCAAAATATCTCGCCGCCGAAGCCACTTTCAAGGCCTGCACCAACGCGGTCATGACCCATGGCGGCATGGGTTACGCCAAGGAGTTTCACGTCGAGCGCTACTTGCGCGAAAGCCTGATCCACCGCATCGCCCCAATCAGCCCGCAACTGATCCTCAGCTATTTGGCGGAACGGGCGTTGAATCTGCCAAAGTCCTATTGAGTGTGCCACCATTGTTTGCCAAAAACCGGCGTGCCGGAAAGTAGATCCTTATTGGAGTTTTGAAAAATGAGATTTGCCCATGCCCAGAGCCTGTAAGGCGTATATCGCCGGAATTTACGAACATCCCACGCGCAAGGCGGTGGACAAGACCGTGCCGCAGTTGCACGCCGAAGTCGCCCTGGGCGCGTTGGCCGACGCGGGCTTGAGCAAGGACGATGTCGACGCCTATTTCTGCGCCGGCGACGCGCCGGGGCCGGGTGGCTTCTCCATGGCCGAATATATGGGCCTGAAGGTGAAGTATACGGACACCACCGATGCCGGCGGCACCTCCTATCTGATGCATATCGGCCATGCCATGCAGGCGATCGACGCCGGCAAATGCTCCGTCGCCCTGATCACGCTGGCGGGCCGGCCGCGCGCGCAGGGTACGGCACCGCTCGGCGCCCGGGTGCAGGACGAGGCCCAGCCGGATGTCGGCTTCGAACGGCCCTACGGCCCGATGATCACCAACATGTACGCCATGGCGGCGAAGCGGCATATGCACGAATACGGCACCACCAGCGAACAACTCGCCTGGATCAAGGTCGCCGCTTCCCACCATGCCCAACATAACGAGCACGCCATGCTGCGGGACGTGGTGACGGTTGAGGACGTGGTCAACTCGCCGATGATCGCCGATCCCTTGCACCGCCTCGATTGCTGCGTGATCAGCGATGGCGGCGGCGCGTTGATCGTGGTCAGTCCCGACGTGGCGAAGTCCCTCGGCGACCGCTCGGTCAAGGTGTTAGGCCAGGGCGAGGCGATCAAGCATCTGAACGGCGGCAAGGTCGATCTGACCTATACCGGTGCCGTCGTCTCCGGTCCTATTGCCTTCGAAGAGGCTGGCGTCACCCAGGCCGATATCGACTATGCCTCGATCTACGACAGTTTCACGATCACAGTGCTGGAGACGATCGAGGATCTCGGCTTCTGCGCCAAGGGCGAGGGCGGCAAGTTCGTGTCCGACGGCAATCTGATCTCCGGCACCGGCAAATTTCCCTTCAACACCGACGGCGGCGGCCTGTGCAACAACCACCCGAGCAATCGCGGTGGCATGACCAAGGTGATCGAGGCGGTGCGCCAACTGCGTGGCGAAGCGCATTCGGCGGTCCAGGTGCCCGACTGCACCCTGGCTTTGGCCCATGGCACCGGCGGTTCCATCGGCACCCGTATGGGCAGTTCCACGGTTATCCTGGGGAGGAACGACGCATGAGCAATCCCGAACGCAGCTATCCCGACCCGGCGATCAATCTGGAGACGGAGCCCTATTGGCAGGCCGCCAAGGAGGGCAAGTTGCTGCTGAAGAAGTGCGGCAGCTGCGGCGAGACCCACTATTATCCCCGCGCAATCTGCCCGGCCTGCGGCAGCTCCGAGACCGAATGGTACGAGGCCAGCGGCAAGGGCGAGATCTACAGCTATTCGATCACCCGGCGCGCCAAGGTCCCCTACGCCATCGCCTATGTCACTTTGGCCGAGGGCGTGACCATGATGACCAATATCGTCGACTGCGATTTTGAGACGCTGGCGATTGGCCAAGCGGTCGAGGTCGTCTTCCGCGACACCGAAGGCGGCCACGCCCTGCCCGTGTTCCGGCCGGTATAGAGTCGTTCGTCATTCCGGCCTTGCGCCGGAATCTCGGGCAGGACCGCGCACAAACGCTGACAAGATTCCGGCACAAGGCCGGAATGACGATGAGTAAAAAAAGGAGCCAAAACCCAATGTCGGGACTTTATTACGATGAATTCGAAGTGGGCATGGAGTTCAACCATGCCCTGACCCGCACGGTGACGGAGATGGACAACATTATGTTCTGTGCGATGACCCACAACCCCCAGCCGTTGCATCTGGACGAGGAGTTTTCCAAAGGCACCATGTACGGTCAGCGCATCGTCAACAGCCTGTTCACCCTCGGTCTGGTCATCGGCGTCACTGTGGGCGAGACCACGCTCGGCACGACCCTCGGCAATCTCGGCATGACCGACATCCGCTTCAAGAACCCGGTCTTCCACGGCGATACCGTGCGCGCGGTCACCCGGATCAAGGAGATGCGGGAGAGCAAGTCGCGGCCCCGATGCCGGCCTCGTCGTCTTCGAACATTTCGGCTACAACCAGCGGGGCGAGGAGGTCGCCTACTGCGTCCGCACCGGCCTGATGATGAAGCGGCCGGCATGATTATCCGCTCCTGGCTCTTCGTCCCCGGCGACAGCGAGCGCAAGCTCGAGAAGGGACGCGGCAATCCGGCCGACGCGTTGATCCTCGACTTGGAGGATTCGGTTGCCGACGACCGGCAGGTGGTCGCGCGGGACATGGTCCGCGCCTATCTCCAGCAGCACACCGAGCGCTCGAAACAGCAGCTCTGGGTCCGCATCAATCCCCTGGACCATGACTTTGCCCTGCCGGACCTGGCCGCGGTGATGCCCGGCGCGCCGGACGGCATCGTCCTGCCCAAGGTCTATTCGGCGGCGGGAAGTGAACCGCCTCGGCGACTATCTTTCGGCGCTGGAAGCGCGGGAAGGCCTGGCGCAGGGCAGCACCAAAATCCTCTGCGTGGCGACGGAAACGGCGGCTTCGCTGTTGACTTTCCACACCTATCTCGAGAGCGTCAGCGACCGTCTGATCGGCCTGACCTGGGGCGGCGAGGATCTCGCCGCCGCGCTCGGCGCCAGCGACAATCGGCATCCCGACACCGGAGACTATGACGATCCCTATCTGCTGGCGAAGTCGCTCTGCCTCGCCACGGCGCGGGCCATCGACGCTCAGCCCGTCGGTGTCGTCTATGTCGATTTCCGCGATCTCGAGGGCCTGGAAACCGAATGCCTGCGCGACCGGCGCGCCGGTTTCATCGGCAAGATCGCCATTCACCCGGCCCAGTCCGAGGTGATCAACCGCGCCTTTACCCCTTCGGCGGAGGAAATCGAGCACGCCAAACGCGTTGTCGCCGTCTTCGAGGACAATCCCGGCCTCGGCACCGTCGGCCTCGACGGCAAGATGCTCGACATGCCGCATCTCAAACAAGCCCGAAACGTGCTCGCCATGGCGACGCAGATCGGCGCCCTGGACTAACAGAAACCCGTTTCATTGGATTAATTGTTATGACTGGTACATTGGATGGCATTCGCGTGGTCGATTTGACAACCGTGATCCTCGGCCCCTGGGCCACGCAGATGCTCGGCGACATGGGCGCCGACGTGATCAAGATCGAAACCCCGAACGGCGATACCACCCGCCAGCTCGGTCCCTGCCGCAACGACGGCATGGCCTCGCTCTATCTCGCCGCCAATCGGAATAAGCGCAGCATCACTCTCGACCTGACGCAAGAGGCCGGTCGCGAAGCCCTGTTCAAGATCGTCGGGACGGCGGACGTCTTCGTTCACAATATGCGGCCGAAAGTGGCGAAGAAGCTGGGTCTCGAATATGACCGCTTCGCCGCCGCTTATCCGGATCTGATCTTCTGCGCCACCTACGG
This sequence comes from Alphaproteobacteria bacterium, assembly GCA_965216645.1. GTDB lineage: Bacteria > Pseudomonadota > Alphaproteobacteria > CBDCGJ01. The sequence goes on from CBDCGJ010000025.1 coordinate 22,765, forward strand.
CTTCCGTAAGGACGGGCCGATGGCCGATAAGCCGGCCTATGACGACATTATTCAGGCAGCCAGCGGTTTGACCGACCTGCAGACCGTGACCTCGGACCAGCCCCGCTATATGCCGACCATCATGGCGGACAAGACTTCCGCCTATAACGTCCTGGCGGCGATCCTGGCCGCCTTGGTGGCACGCGAACGGGGTGCCGGCGGGCAGGCCATCGAAGTACCGATGTTCGAGACCCTGGTCGATTTCGTCATGGTCGAACATCTCTACGGCGCCTGTTTCGAGCCGTCGATCGACCAGATGGGCTATCAGCGCATTCTTAACAAGGAACGCCGGCCCTATGCCACGAAGGACGGCTATCTCGCGGTGCTGCCCTATACGGACGACAATTGGCGGGCGCTGTTCCGCATTGCCGGCCGGGAGGAACTGACCGACGACCCCCGCTTCAAATCCATCGCCGCCCGGGTCGCCAACTCCGAAGAGGTTTACGCCCTGCTGGCGGAGATCGTCGCCACCAAGACCTCGGCGGAGTGGCAGAAGCTGCTGGACGAGGCCAACATCCCGGTCATGGTCGTCAATACCAAGGAAATGCTACTGGAGAACGAGCAACTGGCCGCCAGTGGCTTCTGGCGCGAGTTCGAGCATCCGACGGAAGGCACCTTGCGGATGACCGATCCGCCGATCCGCTTCTCGAAGACCCCCTCGGAAATCCGTCGGCTACCGCCCCTTCTCGGGGAGCAGAGCGCCGAGATTTTAGCGGAAGCGGGCTACAGCGACGCGGACATCGCCGCGCTCTTCAAAAAAAAGGTCAGCGGCCCGGCGTAACCAGGTCGGCTGGCCGATAAATCACTGTCTCTATCCCGAGCTCACTAAGGCAGGCTTGAAGCCGACGGCCATATTCCAGGTAGATCGCCCGCGCTTCTTCCGGCGCGGCCTGACCGGCGTCGGGGTCGTGGAAGACGGAGGCCATGTGGGGTTCGATGGAGAGGCCGCCGTCATAGCCATTGTCGGCGAGCAGCTTCAGGATCTCCGGGATCCGCGCGGCGCCGTCGCCGGGATAGGTGTAAACCACCTCGCCATCGACCAGTTTGGCGTCCTTAATATGGACATAGGCGATGTGCGGCTGGATCTGTCGGCAGAATTCCAAGGGATCCTGTAGCGTTTCTTCCGGTTTCGACCAGTCCCGCGCGACGGCCGGGTTGCCCGTGTCGAAAGCGAGTTTCAGGCCGGGCACATTGTCGATCAGCTCCATGGTATGCCGCCAGCTCATGCCGCCGTAGTTCATGCAGTTTTCGTGTACGGGCGTGATCCCGGCATCCAGAAACCGGGCGACGATCTCCCGCAAGCGGCGGCAGCGTTCGTCCAGCATCTGGTCATCGTCGTCGCGACGGGCGTAACTCATGATCCGGATCAAACCGCAACCCAACCGCCGCATGCGCGGGATCGCGCGATCGACTTCTGCAAGCGTAATGTCGAAGGGGTCGTCGACCTGTTTGCTCCAATTGGCGATGGTCGAGCCGAAACAATTGACCCGCACCTGCGCCGCCGCTAGTTGGTCGCAAGCTCGGTCGAATGCCGCATCGTCGAGATCGTGGATATTGGTGCCATCGATGGCGCGGGATTCGATGGCGTTCCATCCGAGCGCTTTCGTCGCCTCGATCTGTCCCGTTAAGTCCGTTGCCGCCTCGTCGGCGAAACCCGTCAGATACATGGTCTCACACCTCTCGCAGATCGCAGGCGAGATAGCGCACGGACTTGCCGCGTTCCGGCAGCACCGCCGTACCTATCGACGTGAAACCGAGCGCGGCATGAAACGCATCGGAACCCGGGTTCGGCGGGTCGGAATTGACCTCGCACACGATCCGGTTATGACCGGCGGTTTTCGCTGCGGCGAACAGGTCGCCATAGAGCGTCTTCGCCAAGCCCTTGCGGCGGTAGTCGTCGGACACCGCGACCCGGTCGATATAGACGAACCGAGGCAACCGTGCCTTGAACCAGAGGAAGTTCGGGCTGTCGTAGTCGGCATCCTGATCGAAGGCGAGCAAAAATGCCGCCGCCGGATCGACGGCATGGGCATAGAACGCGCGACCTACCATTGCCTTCAATTCCACAGGCGTCAAGGTCGAAAGCTCGACGGCGTGTCGTTCGTTCAACGCATGAACCCAGGGAAAATCGGGTCCGGCAATCATCCGTGGTCCGGAACAGTTATTTGTTTCAATCTGCATGGTCTCTCCAGCTCAAGATCAGCGGATTCCGATGTTGGCACGCAAAGCGAAAGCTCTGCTCATGCGCATAGTTCGATACCGTGACTATTCAGGATGTCGCGCCAGCGTGATTTATTCGGCGCTTGCATATTCGTCATCGGCAGCCTGAACACTTCGTCGATTAATCCTAACCAAGCCAACGCTGTCTTCAAGGGGATCGGGTTCGCTTCCATCATACAGCCGCGCGCGAGCGGCAGCAGTCGCTGGTGTATCGCCCGTGCCGTCACCAAATCTCTTTTACAAATAGCCTTGAACATCGCAACGACATCGGCCGGAACCAGATTGCCAACCGTCGATACGACACCGTCTCCGCCCAGCGCGATCATGGCGAAGGCCATGCTGTCATCGCCCGCCAAGACACTGAATCTGGGTGGCGCACCGGCGATAACATCCATCACCTGCTCAAGATCACCGCTGCTTTCCTTGACCCCGACAATCATCTCGTGTCGAGCCAGCCGAAAGATGGTATCGCTCTCGATGTTTACCCCACTGCGCCCGGCGATGTTGTAAAGAAGCAGCGGCGCGCCGGTGACGTCCGCCAATCGCATGTGATGGTCGTACAATCCGGTCTGGGTCGGCTTGTTATAATAAGGGCAAGTCACCAGGAATCCGTCCAATCCCAAATCCGCGGTGCGACGGGCCGCTTCCAATGTCTGCGACGTATCGTGGCTGCCGAGACCGGCGATAGCCTTAATCCGCCCGTCTATCCGCGAGACGACGCGAGAAACGATTTGCATCGCCTCGTGATCGCGAACCGTCGGCCATTCGCCGGTGGACACGAGCAAGGCCAGGCCGTCGACACCGGCATCGATCTGTCGCTCGACCAACCGGTCCATGGCGTCGAAATCCACCGCCCCTGATGTCTTGAACGGAGTCACTAAGGCCGTAATGACGCCGCCGAAAATCTTCTGCATATCGAAACTCCCAACTTCCAAACCGAACAAGTTAGGTCGAAAAGAAGATCGGGCAATAATTTTACAATTTGTGATGATTTTCACGAAAAATGTTATAAAAATAACAAATGAAAAAGATTTCCGACGCGCTCCGCGAAAACATTCAAGGCAATCCGTTCCTGGAGTTCGGCTTGCATCACGGGCTCTTCAACCTGACTCAATTGGCGCATTACCTTCGCCCTTACATCGAAAGCCGGACGAGCAAGCAACTGACGCCTGCCGCGCTGACCATGGCGCTTTCCAGATGGCAGCGCGCAACGCCGTCCACCGTGTTTCGGCAAACCGACTATGTCGTGGACAAGCTCACCATTCATTCGCGACTGCAGACCGCCACCTATCCTAAAATGCCGGATATTCATAAGTATCTGAATCGGCTCTACGAACGCGTTCACGGTGAAGGTGGCTATTGCAGTTTGTCGCAAGGTCAGCATGAAGTAACGGTCATCGTCGACAGGGAATATCGTCTGCCGTCCAGGAAGTCCGTGCGGCCCGTCTTCTATCACGACAACATCGCGGCGATTGGGGTCCAATTCGCGCCGCGCTACGCCGAAATACCCGGCATGCTCTACATGATTTTGCAACGCGTCGCGCTATTGAACATCAACCTCATCGAGATAACGTCGACCTTCAGTGAGATACATTTGTTCATCGACGAAACGGACATGCAGACCGTATTCGATTTGCTGTTTCAAACCTTTCTTTCGGGAACGCATTCGGAAAGATCGTCGTAGATCTTCACCGTGTTGCGACTTCAGGACCGCCCACGTATGTTGCGTCCATTACCCGCCAAAATTACGCAATTTCAAAGAGGATCTTAAAGCATGATTGGTTACACCACCGTTGGCACCAACGATCTGGAAAAAGCCGCCGCCTTTTACGACGCGCTGTTTTCCGACTTGGAGCTGAAGAAGATTACCCCGAACGAGCGGTTGGTTATGTGGTCGAAAGCGCCGGGCACACCTATGTTCGGCGTCATCAAGCCCTTCGACGGTAACACCGCCACCTCCGGCAACGGCACCATGATCGCGCTCAATGTCGACAGCGCCGACACCGTGGCGAAATTGCACGCCAAGGCCTTGGAACTGGGCGGCGCCAATGAAGGCGATCCGGGCCCGCGCGGCGGCGGCAACATGAATTTCGGCTATTTCCGCGACCTGGACGGCAACAAAATCGCCATCTTCGCCATGGTCTGAGTTACGCCGATGGCTGGGGCCGAGCGCCGAGAATGGCCGTGATCGCCATCCGATCGATGGTTTCTTCCCGCTCCAATGCCTCGACCAGCGTCTCGACCTGACTGCGCTTGCGTTTAAGAATCTCGATGCCGCGCGATTCCGCGTCATGCAGGAGGCGGGAAACCGCGGCATCGACCTTATTGGCCATCTCCTCGCTCAAATGACGCGGCTGCGCGATTTCCCGTCCCAGGAAGGGATGTTCCTCGCTTTGCCGCAGATCGATCGGTCCGATTTCGTCGTCCATGCCCCAGCGGGAGACCATGGCCCGGGCCAACCCGGTGGCGGTCTTGATATCGTCGTCGGCGCCCGAACTGACATTACCCAGGACAACCTCCTCGGCCGCCCGCCCGCCCAACATCACCGCCAGGCGGTCGCGCAGATAATCTTCCGACATGGTGTGGCGCTCCTCCTCCGGTAGCATATGGGTGCCGCCGAGGGCGCGGCCGCGCGGGATGATCGTGACTTTATAGATGGGATCGGCCAACGGCAGATAATGGCCGACCGCGGCATGGCCGGCTTCGTGCACAGCCAGGCGCCGCTTTTCCGCAGGCTGGATTGCCAGATTGCGTGTCGTACCGAGAATGATCTTGTCCCGCATGTCGTCGAAATGGCGCATGGTGACCTGTCCGGTCTGTTCCCTGGCCGCGGCCATGGCCGCCTCGTTGACGAGGTTTTTGATATCAGCGCCGGAAAAACCGGGGCAATTGGCCGCCACCGTGCCAAGGTCGACATCCTGGGCCAGAGGAACGTTTTTGGTATGCACCTCGAATATCGCCTGGCGCGCCGCCTTGTCCGGAAGGTCCAGGGTCACATGGCGATCGAAACGGCCCGGCCGCAACAGAGCCGGGTCGAGCACGTCCGGGCGGTTGGTGGCAGCCAATACGATGACCGTTTCCCGCCCGGTAAAGCCGTCCAGTTCCGACAGGATCTGGTTGAGCGTCTGCTCCCGTTCGTCGTTGCCACCGCCGAGGCCGGTGCCCCGCACCCGCCCGACAGCGTCCAACTCGTCGATGAAGATGATGCTGGGCGCGCGGCTTTTCGCTTCCTCGAACATCTTACGGACGCGAGAGGCGCCGACGCCGACGAACATCTCGATAAACTCGGAAGCGGAGATGTGGAAGAAGTTGACGCCCGCCTCTCCGGCCAACGCGCGCGCGAGCAGGGTTTTCCCCGTCCCCGGCGGTCCCATTAGTAAGACGCCGCGCGGCGGCTCGGCACCCATTTCGCGATAGATCTCCGGCTTCGTCAGGAAATCGACCAGTTCCGCGACTTCCCGCTTGGCCGATTCCTGGCCGGCGACGTCATCGAAGGTGACCCGGCGTCCGGCCTTTTCCTCTTTCTTTGCCGATCCGACAAGAAAGTCGCCGGCCGAGCGGCCGCCGAAGCGGTCCATCAGATTTCCCTGCATGCGCTGCCAGAAGAAGATGTAGATGGCAATAATGGCGATCCAAGGCAGGAGCGACAGCAGCCAATGGGCCTCTTCACTTGCCGGTTTGTTCCAAATGGTCACCTTCCGGCTTTCCAGCATCGGCATCAGCGCCGGATCGCCGGACGCCGGCAACACCGTATTGACATGGCGCGTCTCGATATTGTCGGGTCCGAACCGGGTCGGTGCCTTCAACTCCGCTTCAGCGGCCTGGCCACGCATGCTGACCTGGCTAACCGCGCCGTCGGCGATCAATTGCTTGAAGCTGTCGTAAGGGATCGAGACGCTGACCGGCCGGTCGCTGACTTGGTTCGCCATCACGAAATAGAGAACGAACAGGACCGCGAGGCCGAGCCAAATATAGGTGGGTATCCGTTTCATGCGCGGTCTCGAGTGTTTGTCTCAACCATTCGAACCGTCGACGCCTTGGCGTCGGTCGACAATGCGCTGGATCAAAGTTTATGATCGAAATTTAGTGTCACGCAATGCCTTCCGGTTCCATATTCAATTTAGGAGTAGTTCAGTGACAACAGACCCAAGCTCGGCTTTGCTGGCCGAATTGGCGCAATCCGATACGCCGACGATTTGCAACGCGCTTGAGATTGTCGCGCCCGAACGCCGCGGCCACGGTTTCTCGACGAAAATGTTTCAAGTCGCCGTGCCGGACCTGGGGCCGATGGTCGGCTATGCCCGCACCGCCAGCTTCCGCGCCTCGGAAGTGAATC
>CBDCGJ010000026.1:0-206800 GCA_965216645.1 Alphaproteobacteria bacterium
TTGTCGTAGACGGCATCGATACTGTCGACAGCCTTAGTGCTACCGTCTTTATCCCAATTGCAACCGAAGATTGGCTCGCTGGTATTCGCGGGAACTGGTGAGATATTGCGGACTTTTCCCCAGACTTGCGGTTTTACTTGGCCCTCTAAATCGTCCGGCGTCCCCTCGATGCCTGTCGCGCCGGAGTTGCTGCCGTCGAAACGCGCGGGTTGAATGGGCTGATCCAGCTCCGCCATGCGGTCACGCAATCTAAGCTTAACGGTCTCCCAAGTCAGCTCCATTTGCTCGACGGTCCCGGCGAACCAGATTTCACCACCTTGGAAACTAACCCCCTCGGAAATCGCCACGCTGTACGGCGCAACGTCGTAATCGGAATCGATCTTGATCGGCACCGGCGCGGTGATATCGTTGCCCCTAATCTCGAAATTCTTCACCACGTGATCGGGCGGCGTCTGGCCGTCATACCGGTTCGTCAACGGGTACAGCTCGACCCCGGTGTTCGCGTCGACAATTGTGTTCTCCTCGATCAACAGCAGGTTCGACGGACCTTTCTCGTGGTCGGAAAAGTAACGAATGCCGGGTTTGTTATCCTTCGATGTCCCGGAGATATTGTTGCGCCGAATGACACCGGAGCTTCGTATCGAGATGCCGTTGCCGTTTCGACTGCCGGATATCTCGTTACCTTCGATCAATGAATCTTGTGCCTGATTATAAATCCCGTGGGTGCCGCCCGTTGATCCGGTTTCTCCGGAATCGACGATACGGTTGTTGATGATTTTGAGATTCGTGTGATCGACCCCGTCGCCAACCCGCTGGGATGCGGATATGCCATTTTCGCCGACATTATGGATGTAACAACGGTCGATCGTCACCTTGTCCGTCGAACCGGTTGATCGCAGACGAATACCGGTTTTAGGGCAATCGTAAATTTCGCAATCGACGATGACGACATTTGTGACGTCCTTAAGTTGTATACCGTAGTCTGCCGTGTCATGGATTTTGCAGTTTCTGATCAAAGTGTTGTCGTCACCGGCACTGAGTGAAATCCGCGTCGTTTGATCGAGGTTTTCAATGACGGTATCGAAGTCAGCGGGGTCGTAAACGTTATCGGTCTCCGTCTCCGCGAAGGGATTATTCCGATCCACTCGCTTTATGGTCACCCGACGTCCGTCAAAACCCCATTTTCTGTACTTGTCGAGCTGACCGTCCGCGTTCGTCAGAACTATCTCCCCGACAGCTACGCTGGCCTGTCCGCTTGTCGTACCCGAAGAGAACAGATGTTGCTCATAATTCCCCGGTTCCTTGAGCCGAGGGTCGTAATATGTGTTCGCTGGCGCGTCGGACGGCTTGGTCACGAAACCCTTGTCCGAAAAGTAGAGGGTCTTCTCCTCGGCGGCTTCCGGATCGTAACCGTTCATTTCCACCAACCACTGTATGTCGCAATCGAGATCGACAACGATGGGGACCGGCGCTGGAGCCGCTGTGGAGGTCAGCATCGCGGTCAGGCCGGTCAGTGTGAAAGTGCCGTTATCGGCCACAAGCGTATATGACCCAGACGCAGGCGTGTAGGTTAACGTCGCATCCTGACCTGTCAGCACATAAGTGCCGTCGTCGGCCGTGATGCGCCGGCTCGTTTCAAGTGCTGCGCTCTGACCGGTGAGTGAAAAAGTACCTTTGTCCGCGACCAACGTGTAGTTGGTCGCATACGTCAGCGTCGCGTCTTGACCGGTCAACAGCAACGTGCCGTTGCCGGCGGTCAAGCGACGACCGGCTTTGAGTGCCGATGCCTGGCCGGTTAGTGCGTATGCACCCTTATCGGCTGTCAGGGTCGGATCGGCGGCACCGTGGGTTAGTGTCGCGTCCTTACCGCTGAGAGAGAATTGACCGTTGTTGGCAGACAGTTCCCGGTTCGCTTTTAGGCTTGCCGTCTTTCCGGATACGGTATAGGTGCCGCCGTCGGCCGCAAGCGTGTGGCTGCCGGACGATTCCGTCACCAGCATATTGACCGCGAGACCCCAGCACTCCCAGGCCTTTGTGCCGCTCGTCTTCTCGATGCCGATGCGGGCAGTCTGAGAAGACGTAACGTGTACACCTTCGTCGATGACTTCGGTGATGACGCCTTCCTGGGTCGCCGTCGTGCCGTCTTCGGTGTTGAGCGACATAGCTGCGGTTTGTTCGAGCGCCCCGGTTCCTTCGCCGGTATTGCCGTACAGGCCATAGTGCGAGGTTGTCGTGCCGGTGGACTCCGTCCCTCGCCAGGCGAATTTGGTCGCCCGGAAAGTCCGGCCGGTCAGCGCGCTATGCCCGCTCGGACCATCGCAATCGACCGCACCCGCTAAAGCGCCGCTGGAAGAGTAAACGACGTTCGTGTTTTCGGCGGAATTGTTGAAATCGCCCGCACCGCTGCCGACACCCGACTCGCCATTGTCCCACCCCCCGCTGTCCGCCGCATCGCCCGTGTCCGGCGTGACGGTTGTGGGGAAGTTTTGGTCGATGGCGACGACATGACCCTCGCCCCAACCGTCACTATTATCGACTAAATCACCGCTAGCGCCCCGTAGAACGTAGATATCGTCGAGGACCAAATCCGGCCCATTGTTTTCGCCGTAAAACCGTAGAACATTGGCGGCATTGGTGCCGTTGTTGAGATCCTGCGATGTGAGATCGATTTCAAGATTGCCGTCCATATACAGCTTGACGGTGGCGCTGTCCCCGCGCGTGAATACCAATTCAAAATGCGTTTGATCACCGCCGCTGGTGCTGTTCTGCTCCATGGTCGCGGTGCTGGTACCGACGGTGGTGTTGGTGGCGTCTCTTAACTCGATAGTGCCGTTGTTGGCGCAGCGCAGGCGAATATGCCACGCGCTGGCGTTACCGAGGCGGAGAAAGACAAAACCGGTGGAAGCCGATTCGATTTTGGCGAAAAACGAGATATAGCAAGTGCCGCCGTCCACCACGAAATCAGAAGACGCCTGCGGATTGAAGTCGAGAAACGCAGCGTCCGTCGCTGAAGATTGGAGTACCCAACCGGACGAACCTTGCGAGCCCGACCGCTTGTAAGCGGTGCCGGTGTCAACGGTAACCCCTGCCGTGGCGTTGCCGCCATGCGCATCGTGCTGGAACCCGTCGATCGGCCCGGCTTGGACGTCAAATTCACCGCCAGAAAAAAGTTCGAGCGTAATTGCCATTTATCGTGGCTCCGATTTAGCCAGCCGGGGAATTACGCGAGCGTGAACAAGCCGTCGGTGCCGTCGAAGTCGATGGTCAGGGTTTCCGTGTCCGCGAGGGTCAGACTGGAGCCATAGTCGTACCAGCCGATGAGCGGATTGGCCGGGGATGTCGGCGTGTCGTTATAGATCACCACATAGCGGAACGGGCCGACAGACCCGCCAGACGCGGTCAAAACAAGGTCGGTTAGAATAAGTTTGTAAGTGCCGCTGGTTTCCGACGATGAGGAGGTCGTGATGTTCCGGGTCGAGAGGTTGGTATAGGTGATCTCCGTGATATCCGCCAATACCGCATTCGTGGCTGTCGGCGCCGTATTGGTCAACGCCACCACCAGCTGGTCGGTCTCGAGGTCGTGAACTTTATGCGCCAAGTCTTCGACGAATTGATTGAACTTGTTATAGGTCGCCATTTCGATTCTCCATGAAAAAACCCGCCAAGCGGCGGGTCGGTTTGTCTTTACCGGTGTTGCGGCTAGATTGCTTTGGCCGATGCGCGCCGGCGAATTCTCGCCATCTCGACTTTGTCTTCCTTCAAGTCGCTGAGCGCCTTCAAAGTCTCTTCGGCGATTGCGCCACGGTGTTCGCCCGTCTGGTGGAAGAGGCCGATAATCCGCTCGTTATCTTCGTGGATCACCCGACCGACTTCTCGTATTTCCCTCACGATGTCGGCGTTCGCCAGCATGCGGTCGCTGCCGCGGTCCTCGACGAACGGACGCGGCGTGACCGTGACCATTTCGCCGCCGCTGACGCGCATGAACGGCACCACATTGTCGATCCCGCTGCCGGGAACCATGAAGCTGCCGCCACGATTGAATCCGGGGACAAGGCCTGCATCGTAGTGGAGTTCCCGCGCCGCGAGAATACCGGCCTCGCTAACCTGCCCTGATTTTATGTACTGCTGCCATTCGCCAGTCCCGAAGTTTCCTGTAAACCCGGTCACATAGGCCAAGGAAGCGTTAAACGCTTTATTCTTGCCGAGGTCGATCCCCTTCTCCGCCGCATAGGCGAATGACGCATCGCGAAAGCCGCCGGCACCGAAATCGCCGTTATACCCGGAAGCATTCGCCAGGATCGCGTTGCGGAAGGGATTGAGACCGCCGCCGCCATTCGTCAGGAATCCGCTCAGCACTTCCATGATGGCGGCCCCCAATTCTGAGATGCCCGAGTTGATCCCCTTCAACTGATCCAGTTGATTTTCGGCAATCCGGAGCTGGCGTTCGGCGACGCTTTCCGTCGCGTCGAGGACGTCCATGACTTGATTGAAGTCCTTGGCATAGGCTTCGGACGACGCATTGTAGAAACGGGACGCTTCCAGGAATGTCTGCGCCACGCCGGGCAAGTCCGCGATAGCGTCTAGATCGCCGAGCTGAGCGCGGTTCGCGACATCCTCGAACAACGTCCGGGATTCCTCAAGCTGTTGACGCGGGGACAGGGTCGATAGATTGCCGAATTTCAAGCTGTTGCGGAAGGTACCGATACTGTCCAGAACGCGCGTCCAATCGGCCGAGGCCTGCGTCGCCTCCTCGATTTTGCCGGTCACGTCCGCCATTTGCCAACTGAACAGCTCCATAACCCCGTTCATGTCGGCACCGTTGGCAACCGCATCCGACAAGACCGTATCTGCCTGCGACGCCAGAGCGATAATGTCGTTCAAACCCGGCGTCGCGTACGCGAAAATCTGGCTCTGTATATTGCGGTTAAACTCCGCAGTCAGCCGATCTTGCGCGCCGTCGAACTGCCCCTCCAACTGCTCGACGCTGAGCCCCAGTTCTTCCGCCTTCTCCTTGGCCTCCTCGAACGCGTCTTTCAAGGCATTCAATTGTTTTTCGAATGGACCGACGGCCTGTTCCGGCGGCGCGAACAGTTGGTCGAAATTGAGCCCAAAGCCGATGTCAGCGGCCAGTTCTTCGACGCTTTCTGCCGTCGTGTTCTCCAGCACCTTGGCCAGCACCTCTGGCAGCTCGCCTTCTTCCGTGAACGCGACCGTGAAACGACCGATGAAATCCTTCAACGCGAGAGCGAAGCCGCGTTCGTCGTGACCGAAATCGTTATGCTTGATGCCGTCGACGATCGATTGGAAGCCCTCGTTTTGAGAGAACACAATCTGGGAATCGCCGATGCCAAAGCCTTGCTTTAACGTCAGATCGAACTTCTCGACGATCCCGTCCATGATCCCGGTCACGGCATCGGTGAAGGTCTTGGCGACCTTGCCGCCTTCTTCCGCCGAGATCTCGTCCAGTTTCGGTGTACTGCCGATCACCCGGTCGCCATCGCCGCCGAAGGCGACCTGGACGCGCGGGTTCTCTTCATCCTCCAACAGGCTCATCACCGCCGGTAGGGCTAGCGCCGCAATCGGCAGGATGAAGGGCGCAACCGCCCCGATCCCCGCCGCAAGTGGCCCCGCCGTTGTCAACGCACCGCCGGTAGCGGACGCCAACGTGCCTGCGGACGTTATGCCCACAGCCGGTGCCGACGCTGTCAACCCGAGAGTCGTGCCGAGCGACCCGAGGCTCGTGCCGAACGACGTCAAGGCGGAGGTCACGGTGCTGCCGAAACTGCCAAAAAACGACTTTCCGATACTGAGTATGTCGCCAAAACCGATAGATGGGCCACTGGTGCGTTGCCCGCCGCCGAACAGGCTGGAAAAAAATCCACCGATCCCGCCGCCGCTTACCTGGCCGCCACCGCTGAACAGATTGCCAAGTAGACGACTAGCGCCATTGGTGATCGACGATACCAAGCTTTGGATCACCGAACTGGCCAGGTTTTTCAGGGTGTTCTTGCCGATGTCGACGAAGGCTTTCCAGAATCCTTTGGCTTTCTTCAGGTTCCCTTCGAACAACGCGGTCAGGGTATCGTGGATCAGGGCACGGGTCTGATCGACGCCCGCCTTCAGCGGGTCGGTGATCGCCGCGCCCAGTTTGTCCCCGAAACTGAGAGTCTTTTCAGTGAGCGTTTCGACTCCTTCACCGAACTTGTCCAGTTGGTCGAGCTGAGTTTTCTGTTCTGCCGTCCGTGCCTGTTCGACCTCCAGGAGATCTTGGTTCGATTCCAGGATCGTGTCGCCGATATCCGTCTGCTGGACCAGATCCTCGTTGGTCGCCGCCACCAGATCGCCAAGCGCGTCCGCCTGCCGGGCCTGCTCGTCGTACGCATCCGCCGTCGCCTCAACTTGATTTGTCCGCGCCTGTTCTCCCTTCAGCACCTTATCGAATGCCGCCCGGTCCGGCAGGGCGTCATCCCCGGCGCTGCCATGGACCGGCTTGCCGTCGCCCGCCTTGCCCCCGCCGGGCACAAACTTCTCCAACAACGCCTTCAGCTCTTCGCAGCAATCCCTCGGCATGCCTTGCACGGAAGTCGGCGGCAAAGACGCTGGCGGCATGGCCGATCCGCCGTTCGACGGTGGTATCGCGCCGCCGCCCTGCGCCGCATCATTCCGCAAGCGACTTTCGAGGACCGTGCCTTCAAGCAGACCGGGTAGATGTAGACCGGTCTTCTCAGAAATCTTCGTGACGAAGTCCAGAACCGACCCCATATCACTGCTGATTTTGTTCGAATTCTCGATGAATTCACGGACCGCTCCCGTTAGTTCGGATTGTGAGCGGACAAGGCGCTGCTGTTGGTCCTCATGATCGGCTGGGATATCGAATTTGATCGGCATCGGCACAGACAATGGGTCGCCATCCTTTAGACTGGTCTCGAACGCGGCCTGTTCTTCGATTTGCGTGTGGTATTTGGACATGACGCCCCTGACCATCAATCCCGATAGCCCGCTCGATACGTCGTGCTTTTCCAGCCAGGTTCGCCGATCCGCGAAATTCTCCTCCAGATACTTAAGCCCTTTCGCAATGTCCGACGCCAAAGCTGCCGCAGTGTCCTTTACGGCTGCACCAACCTTAGCTGGGTAGACGCTTATCCTCGCTAGGCTCGCGTCTAGTTTCGCGTCATTTACGACGCTTTTCTGTGATATTTTGTCGTATTCATTAATCGTTTTTTGGTCGAGATAGGCACCTTGTTTGCGGACAAAATCCATGTCGCTTTTGATCTTGACCGGTCCCTGACTCATTAGATTGAGGCTCAATCCGTGCTTGTCGCCCAGCGCCGCCGACAGGATTTTCCTTTGATTAAATTCGCTGCCTTCGGACTTCACGATTGCCGACAGCCGAAGCAGGACCGCGATTACATCTTTGGCATCTTTCCCGGCCAGGCCCAGTTCCTTGCCGAACTCCTTCAGCGTCACGTCCAATGCACTGACGCCGTTGTCGGACTTCAACATCGCGCCGTTTAGGCTGTACATGAAGTTTTGGAAGTCGGAAGCTTCAATACCGGCTTTCTTGAACACAAGCCTTAAAATATCTAAACGTTCGGCCGGGACGTCCAAATCTTTGGACAGCTTAATAAGCTTGCTGACTTCTGTTTGCGTGGTTCCCGCTGAACTCACAACACTTTTGGCAATATCGGAAGCAACTTTGGTAATCGGCCCGAAGACCTTGCTGCTTGACGCCAACTGTATGGTGGATTGACTATCCTGGCTCGCGATTTTGCTGTTTTCGGCAACCAACTTGTCGAAATGACTGAAGTCGTCGAGCAGGTCCGCAGTCTTTTTCAACGGTGTGTACGCGTCAAGCGACGCTTTGCGGATGTCTGAAATTGTTCGGACCACTTTCGTGTGGTCGATGTCGATCTTTATCGAGATTGGCGGAGCCATCGATACCTCCACGATGGCCTCTCAATTGAGGCATCGTTATCAAATTGTAATGGGAATCAGCTGCTAATCTTCGCAGCGGACTCGGAAATGTTTTAGAAGGTTTTTGCAAGAAATAGCGGTCGTATCGCCGGTTTCGTCGTTCCAGACACTAACCCGATGCCGTGTTTCGTTGTCGCAAGTGACGATCCAGTAACCCGTCTTATCCTTCGACTCGCGATGGAATTTTTGATCGACTATCTTGGGGCAATCTCGACCGTATTGATTGATGATAAAATCGAAATAGGTGCGAACATATTCATCCGGCTTGGCCAACAGTCTTTTGTATTTCGGCTCTTTGCCTTTCAGCGCGCCAAGGAAGTCGGGTGTCTTCTCAGGTACGTCACTCAACCCCTTCATTGTCCAAACATTTTGCCGATCCACTGTCAGGAGCCAGTAATGCCCGAGAAGGCACAACAGTGACCAATAGGCCGTGCCATGCTCGTCCCGGCCCATGAATGCATGCGTGCGATAGCCATCGCAAACGCCGCCATTTTCGCGCACCAGGCTAAAAATATAGGCGCCTTGACCTTGCTTGGGATACTTCGACAACTCAGCGAAACCAATACCGCGTTGCGTGATCGTCTTAACTGTACTGTCAATCGACTGCGCTAATGTCGCGTTCGGAAACAAGTGCAAGGCAAAAATAATGATGCCCAACTTAATGATGGATTTCCCGGACTCTTTCATGCGAGCGAGTATTACGCTCTCGTCAAACCTCGTCAATCGCAATCCGCGGGCTGTGGGTTTTCACGTCGTATGTTCAAGCAACAATAATTCCGGCCGGCCAAAACTAGCTTGTCACGAACAGCATACGTTGATTTCCAGTATAATTACTTAAGTTTGGCAGGAACAGATAAACAAGCATAATGCTCGCAAATCCCGCTTCGATCGCAAGGCCATCAGCCGCATCTTCCAGACGGCCCGAACCAAGGCCCGATATCTGCCGGTTTACGCCCGTCAAACTCATCGAAAGCCGATCTGCGGCTTCGCGTATTTCGTCCAGTTTGCGGACGACAAAATTGGTCGATGACGCCATACCCGCACCATCGATGGAGATCGACAAGTTCATGTCATCCATCGGACAAACACCCAATTTTAGAAGTTCGATTTATGTGCCACCACGTTGGGCAAATGCCTAAGGCGGCGAAGTCTCGTTCCAGACCCAATAACTCGGTATCGACGGCAAAATTAACGTCGAAGTCACGGCGGACCGATGCCCGTCATTCGCGCCTTTGAGGCGAGTTAAGATATTCTCACGTTAACCGGCGGTTTGGCATATCTAGTTTTTTTGCTTCCGATTGCGATACAAATCTTCGAGCCAGTCGCAGTTCATCTCTTTCGACCACGTTCGGAACTTACCGCCGGTCCGCAGTAACTCGTTTATGTCGTCGCAGCTAACGAGTTTGAACCAGGTTTTTTTATAACCGCTGATTTCCAAAATCATGCGATTGGAATTCGTGCAAAAGATGAGCCAATGCCCCTGATGGTGATTTCTCACCCCGCCGAAAATCGCCTCGACGACTTCGTCGCATCTGTCATCGTTGCGCAGCATGAAGGTAAAAGACGATTTGATATAATCTTGGCCCATCACCAGTTGGCGGCGATAAGATGGCGACTGCTCTCTTTGAATTTCCCTCACGACGTCGTCGAATTTCGTTTCCTGACCGACATCGTGGCCAAACACTTGCGCATGCGGCGACAGGATCAACAAACAAACGATCGCCGGAAAAAATATCGTTCTTAGCCTGGGACTCATTTTCATAACTATTCAATATATCGCGTTAGAAACAATCCTCAGGGAAACTACGTCACTGCGAAGGTTTTGTCGACAATTGCCCGGCTATCTATCCACCTCCTAAGACCGATGACCGACTGCCGGTAACGGGACTTGAAGTAACTCCAAGGGATCGAGGCAAGTTTCAAACTGCGATCTATGCCCACCTTCAGCAGGTCAGCAATCGCCGGGCCTAGGATGTCCGCGAATTCTTGGGTGTCCTTGTTCAGCTTATTGACGCCCTTGCCTAATTTGCCCAGCTGGTCGAGTTGGGTTTTCTGTTCCGCCGTGCGCGCCTTTTCGATTTCGAGGAGGGCTTGGTTGGATTCCAGGATCGTGTCGCCGATATCCGTCTGTTGGATCAGATCCTCGTTGGTCTCTTCGACCATCTTGCCGATCTGATCCACCTGTTGGCTCTGCTTGCCGTAAGCATCCGCCGTCGCCTCAACCTGCTTGGTCCGCTCCTTCTCCTCCTGCGCCACCTTTTGCACAGCCTGCCGCTCGGGAGAGTGGCCGTTGCCCGGTTGCGTCGACACGGTCTTCGACGCCGGCAGACGTTCCGTCAGCAATGCGATCAGCTTGCCGCAGCAGTCCTCAGGCATCTCCGGCACCGATGCGTCCGACTTGTCCGGCGTCGCCCCGCCGGCATCTTTGATGATCTTGATCTGGTCCTTGGTCAGGTCCTTCTGCTTCTCGACATCCGCCTGAATCTTCTTCAGGCTCGCCGAACTGTCCTCCGCCGCCTTGCGGGCCGCTTCGACACCCTTGTCCTCCGGCGGCGTGATCGACGCCAGCAGGTCATCGCCGGCCCGCGTCGCCGCCTTATCCGCCAATCGCCGGTCCAGACTGGCCGTGAAACCGCCGTCAAGATGGGCGTATTTCGCCTCGATATCAGCCCGTTCCCGAAGAATGCCACCGATGTCGATGTCTTCGAAGCTCTTCTTCAGATTGTTCTTGAAATCCTCCAGGAACGATCCGTCCGGGGCATTGAATTTGATGGTCTGGTTCGACAGCTCACTGGCCTTCGAGATGTTGCCGTCCCAAAGGGCATCCCAGATTTTGCCGATATGGGTGGTAACATCCTGGAAATGGTTCTTGAACGCTTCGATCCACTTGGCCATGCGCTCGAATACCGTGCCGAAGAAATCGCCCATCAGGGCAAACTGATACCGCACGGCCGCGACCAGCAACTTGACGTCGACCTTGAACAGCTCGGTCCAATAGGCCACCCGGTCCGACATCTCCTCGATCACCGACGTCACCACATCGCCCAACGTAACGAAATGCCCGCCCCAGTCTTTAAGCACATCCCAATTCTGGTAGATGTAAGTCGCGAGCCCCGCGATCGCGACCGCGATCACGCCGATCGCCAGGACGATCGGATTGGCCCAGGCTACCGTAGCCAAACTCTTGAACGCGCTGCCGACAACCTTTATGGCTGGCCCCATAGCCCAGAGCGTCTGATTAGTCTCTCGTGCGAAATTCAGAAAGGTGGCAATCGACGAAACTGCAAAGACGCCGGCCAGTAAACCAATGTTTCTATTCGCAAACGCAAGAACAGGCTGCAAATATTCATCAATTAGATTTTGTATTTCACTTTTGACGTCTTTGATGCTCGTTTTTGTAGATTTGACAGCCCCCGACGTTTCGGAAAGTAAGTAAACCGTTTCGCCTGTCGCTCTGCTAGTCTCTTTCGCCATTCGCCCGAAATCAGAGCTTATATCAGCAATATTTACAGACATAAGTTTTATCTGCGTGACAATTCTTTGAATGTTGTCGCTTAGAGCTCCAAACCCACTTGGAACAGATATTTTAATATTGTTGACTCTTATAATCGACTTTTCTATCGATTGAATATCGATTTTGGCGCTGTATGCAGCCTTCCGGATATCATCGAGATGGCGAACGACGATTTGCGCCCCGTTAGCCGCACCTCGGCCATCAATGCCGATCGATATACTTGCTGATTCCGTCATCAACACTGCTCCAAAACAAAAAAAGGCGGCTAACGCCGCCCTATTCGCCAATAGCGAAGAAAAATCAGTCGGTAAACTTTACAAATTTGCCGTCAATTTCGACTGATATAATATCAAAGGGATATAATGTTCCGATGCATTCGATACGAACGGACTCGCCCGATAACATCGTCGTGTATTCTTTGTCCCAAACATAGCGGAACTTACCGCTATCCTTCGGCGCGAGATTGTCACCCGGATCAGGAGCTCCGCGGCGAAATCTCAATTGCTCACCTGTCGCCAATCTTGATATGCGCTTACAAACGTTCCAAGCTTCGTATTGAGCTTTATCGTGATCTGACTCGAATAACCAAGTGTAAGCCACAATGCCAGTTACTATGAATATTAATAACCAAAAAATTTTCATTGCTATTCGCTCAACCGACATTACTTGCCAAGAAATAGATAATCTTCGGTAAGATATCTTAGACAAATGGTATAGGCAATTGCACAGATTGTTTCTCAAATTTTCTAAACCAATCCAACTAATCACAGCAATTGAGGGAATAGCGCGGATGGCCACTAAACTGGCAAAAGTCGAACCAGCAGAGCCGAAATCCTCTGACAGCTGTTCACCGATTTCCTCATCGCCCCGCCGGCCCGCGTCGCCGCCTTATCCGCCAATCGCCGGTCCAGACTGGCCGTGAAACCGCCGTCAAGATGGGCGTATTTCGCCTCGATATCAGCCCGTTCCCGAAGAATGCCACCGATGTCGATGTCTTCGAAGCTCTTCTTCAGATTGTTCTTGAAATCCTCCAGGAACGATCCGTCCGGGGCATTGAATTTGATGGTCTGGTTCGACAGCTCACTGGCCTTCGAGATGTTGCCGTCCCAAAGGGCATCCCAGATTTTGCCGATATGGGTGGTGACATCCTGGAAATGGTTCTTGAACGCATCGATCCACTTGGCCATGCGGTCGAATACCGCGCCGAAGAAATCGCCCATCAGGGCGAACTGATACCGCACGGCCGCGACCAGCAACTTGACGTCGACCTTGAACAGGTCGGTCCAATAGGCCACCCGGTCCGACATCTCCTCGATCACCGACGTCACCACATCGCCCAACGTAACGAAATGCCCGCCCCAGTCTTTAAGCACATCCCAGTTCCGGTAGATATAAGTGGCAAGCCCCGCGATCGCGAGAGCGATCACGCCTATCACTGCAATTATCGGATTGGCCCAAGCCGCTGCGGCCAAGCTCATGAACGCGGTGCTGACGGCATTAATTGCTGGTACCAAAGTTGACAGCAGAGACCCAGCGACTCCCGCGAGAATAGGCCCCAACGTCCAAAGCGTTTGTTTGGTCTCTCGCACGAAATTCATGAAGGCGAGAACATTCGATATAGCAAATGCCGTAGTTACGGCGCCCGAAAACTCATTCGCCCATACCAGGATAAAGCTAAAGGCGCCCTCTAGGTTCGATTTTATGCTTTGAACCAGTTTGTCGTATGTTGCCTCCGTTTTTTGTAGTTCTTTTTCGGCACGCCCTAAGTCCACATTCAGTTCGATCCTAGTCTTGTTTGATTTGTCAACTAACCGATCAAATTGTGTCGATGCGGAAATCAATGCATTCGTATAAGCCTTAACGCTGCTTGTATCGAATCTGATCGAAGATAATTGACGGGTTGCCTCGCCGCTTTGTCGGATCATTTTGTCAAGATTGCCAAATTCACCATTTGCGGCCTTGATTTCGCTAACTGATTTCCTGATTGATGCGGTTACTGCGTCAGTTGTCGCGTTCAACCCTTCGGATGCAGATGTGAAGGAGCGACTTAGTTTCTTCAATGCATCGTTGGAAACATTGATTCCTTGAGCCAACGCATCTGCGGCCTTCCGAATGTCGGCCAGGCTTCTCACGATCTTCGCCGCTTCTCGCCGCACCTGCTGGCCATCGATACCGACGACAATGGTCGCTGATTCTGTCATTTTCGGTGTTCCAAACAAAAAGGGCGGCAAAGCCGCCCGAGTTCATCACATTTATGAGTCTACTAATTTGTGAATCTGATCGCCTTACCGTCGACGATCAATCTGTCTACGTCCACTGTCTTCAATTCCCCACCGCATTCCGCAGTAATGACACTCCAAGATCCATTTTGTTCCCTGTATGACAAATCTTCATCGCGCCATACATACAAGAAGCGCCCGGATTCAGGATCTGCTACATTGTCGTGTTGCGTCGGGCCTTTTGGGCCAAACTTGGCGCCAAATCTGGCCGCTTTTTTGATCAAATTCTTGCATTCGCTATACGCCAAAGATTCATAACTAACGGTATTCTCCACAAACTCATCCAGACCGATGAGTTTCACGCAGCCCCAAGCCGTTCCGAAGACGAGACCAATCGCCATCAAAACTCCAACCCAATTTGGCACTACATATTTCTTCTTGGAAACCATCAAGAATACAACTGGGTGGACATTGGAATTGTGTATGATCTACATTGATTTTGCACAGTCCATAATAATAGTTCGTTGGATTATTACAACCCGTTTAGAAAAGCCCATTTGTATGTGCTCTTATGAGAACTGTAATCTGGATAGGTCGAAAATCTGTCCTGGCAGTGGTTACACCTTCGCCAGACCCCAATTGCGCTCGGCCCTGAATTGGTGAACAGAGTCAAATGGCCAACTCAAGATGTAATCAATCGCGGAAATTACCAGGTATGTAAGCCTGTTCTTGCCGATATCGACAAAGGCCTGCCAGAAGCTCTTGGTGCTGCGCAGCTGGCCCTTGAACGCGGTGGTTTGATTGACCAGCTCCCACGCTTTGGAGAAAACCTGTGCCACGAAGGCATCCCAGATTTTGCCGATATGGGTGGTGACATCATGGAAATGGTTCTTGAACGCATCGATCCACTTGGCCATGCGCTTGAATACCGTGCCGAAGAAATCGCCCATCAGGGCGAACTGATACCGCACGGCCGCGACCAGCAGCTTGACGTCGACCTTGAACAAGTCGGTCCAATAGGCCACCCGGTCCGACATCTCCTCGATCACCGACGTCACCACATCGCCCAACGTAACGAAATGCCCGCCCCAGTCAGAGAGCACATCCCAATTCTGGTAGATGATGGTCGCGAGCCCCGCAATCACGACTGCAATCGCACCAATCGCCAGAACGATGGGATTGGCCCAGGCGATTTGACCAAGAAAGATAAAAGCCGAGCCGACCGTCGTGATCGCGCCCTTCAGGTTCTTCAGCCCGCGCCAGATCCTCATGATCCCGGTGACTTCCAGGATCGCCATCGCCTTCGCCGCTTTGCCGCTGGCGCCGACCATGTTGGCCAGGACGAGTTGGTAGGCGATCATATCCGGCAACCGATTGGCCAGCCCGATCACAGCCCCCGACATTTTGCCGATGCTGCCGATAAACTTCCCCGCCCCCTTCGCAGCGTAAAGCGTGGCGAAACCGGCGGCGAGGAGGCCGATATGATTGTTGGCGACTTGAAGTAACGGCTGTAGCTTGTCTTCCAGGATTTCAGTTATTTTTCTGCCGATTTCACCAAATCTGACTTTCGTCGAGTTTGCGCTTTCTTTCATTTTGCCAAGTTGTGTTTGCGCATTCTCACCAAGTTTGGCGATTGTTTTGTTGACTTGGGCCAGCGATTTGTTAAACGCGTCAATTTTCGTACTCGAATCTGCGAACTGCTTGGCGAGCACACGAATTTCATCGAGCAAGCGGTCAAATCCATTTGGAATTCGAGATAGACCGTTTGCAATTACGGATATCGACGTCTCAATTGTGCGTAACTGCCCATCCAGCCTACCAGCCGACGCGCGGATGTCGTCAAGATGACGAACAACGACTTGTGCGCCGTCTGACGCGCCGCGGCTGTCGATGGATATACCGAGACTTGCGATGTCAGACATGGCTTGATCCCAACAAAAAAGGCGGCAAACGCCGCCAATAAATCATTAATGTTTTCGTGTTTGTTTAGTCTTCGTACTCTATGCGAATACCGTCTATGGAGAGATAAGTGATCCAAAGAGGTTGTAGCGTACCGCGACATACGACCCGGACCTGCTTGCCGTTTTTGAGCACGGCGTGTTCTTTCCGCCAGATATAATGAAACCTGCCGCTGCCTTCCGGCGCAAGATTGTCGTCTTTCTTAGAACCGGCATAGGCGAACTTGATGCCTTCACGAATTCCCCCGCCCGTCGCCTGCTCGCTCGCGTTTTTGCAGCTGTTCCAGGCAAAAAGCTCATAGTCAGGAACAAACGCTTCCTTGTAGATCCAATGACCGACCCAGACGATGGGCCCGCCGATTACCACAAGAACAACGACCAATCCGACCAGAAATTCCTTATTCAATATCCGCGCTCCGTTCTATTGCTTCACACCTCTACCGCGTCGCTAATGGTCGCATTCAAGCCAGACTACTCGGTAGGGCAAATACAGGAATCAATCGAAACGCGATTATAGAGCAGACCTTTTTTATGGCCAACAGGGTGCCGTGCCATTGCAACGGCAACACCGAACATCGCTAAAATCAAAACCGCCCGAAATACCGTCCGCAATGCTGCTGAAGCCTTCCGTGATGCCGTCGATGATCTGCCCGCCGAAGCCGTTGCCCGTGAAGAAGTCATAAATCTTCTCCCCCCATTTCAGGATATCGCCAAAACCGAGATCGAAGCTGCCGGGCTGCCCGGGTTGCCCCTGCCCACCGCCGCCGAAGAGCGCCGCCAGGTTGAACCCCTTGCCGCTGAACAGGTTGGTCACCACCGCCGAGGCCAGGTTCGCCAGCGCCCGCTTGCCGATATTAACAAAGGCCTTCCAGTAATCCTTCGCGCTCTTCAGATTGCCATCCAGGAATTCGGAGAATGTGTCCGTGATTAGCCCCTGGATATCACGGATCGCATTGTTCCAGATCTCCGTGTAGCGCCCGGCCGCTTCTTTCTGCAGGCGGTCCTGTTCGGCGATCTTCTTGTTCTGCTCATCCAACGCCACTTTGCCCTGACGCCAGAGTTCGACTTTTTGCCTCAGGATTTCGAGGCCTTGCTCGTCGAGCGGCAGGCCTTTCTCCTTGTGCTGCGCGATCAGGTCCTGCAACATCAATTGCGCGTCGAGCTGGTAGGTGGTGTCGCCGGCGAGCTGTAGCTCCAGCTTCTGCCGGGCGATTTTCTCGTCGAGGCCGACTTTTTGCCGGTCCAGCAGATCGGCCCGCCCCTTTTCCGCCGCCTTTAGTTTCTCCAACGACTCGTCCTCGGCCTTGCGCCTGAGCGCGGCGAGCGACAGGCCCTTTTCCTGCGCGGCAACGCCTTTGACCAGCTCCGCCCGCGCCGCCTCGACCGCGCGGCGGTAAAACTCGGCCCCCTCGGCGCTCTTCGACCAGAAGCGGTCGTTGATCCTGTCCAGCTTCGCCATCTCCGCCTCGAACTTCTCGAGCGGCGTGCGCAAGCTCTCCTCATACTGCCGCCGCGCCGACGCCAACGGATCAAAACCGGACGGCCGCGACGGCGGTTTGGGCTTGTCCGGCTGAACAAACACCTTACCCCGGCCGAGCGAGCCGAATTCGTCAACGGCTTGCGCCGCATTGCGGGTCGCCGCCTCGTTTTTCTTCATCGAGTCCGTCAGACCGTCGATGTTCCCACGGCTTTCTTTCAAGATGGCTTGCAGTTGCGCGAGCACCGTTTCAAGGCGCGACACCTCGTTGCGGGCCGTCTCGGTACTGCGGGCCGTCCTCACCATTTTCGCGACCAGCGGCTGGATATGCTCGCCGTTTTCAGCCAGTTTCAGCAGTTCGGTCTGGAACTCGGTGGCACCTATTTTAGCCGCTTTGAATTGGTCGATTAGTTTGAAGAACTGCTGATTGATGATCTGTGCCGTACTGAAATCGGAGAGTCCCGGAAACAGCGACTTCGGCACATGGTCTTCCAATTTCTCGGCGGCCGCCTGGATAATGCCCTGCAGCTCCAATATGCGGGTCTGCATATCGAGGACCAGAGTCTGCTGCATTTCGGCGCTCATCTGACGAAACTTGTCGCCAGTGGTCCCGGCCTGCTCCTCAAGCTTCTTCAATCCCTCAAGCGCCTCCCCGCCGGCGCCCTTGAAGCGCAACAACTCGTCCGCCGCCTCGCCGGTCGCGTTGTCGAAATGGCCGAAAGCGTCGAGTGCGGACGGGAACAACGTCAACAGTAAACTGACTGGCCCGAGCGACAGCGCCATGGTACGGCCAAACGTGCGGAAAGCGGCGGCGAGGCCGCCGATAGATTTCTGGGTCGTGGCGACGGTTTGGGTGATCGCTTGATTGGCCTGGGCCGTCACCTGAACCATCTTGCCATGCGATTGATCGACCAAACCGGTCAGGTTGGCGGAGATATTCCGGTTGACGGTCAAGACGCGGTTGTCGACGGCGTTCAGATTGTTCGCGAAAACCTGGATCGTCTGCGTCGCCGCCGTAACCTGCTTCTGACCAAAGATAAAGTTGTCGAAAAACTTCCTGACGTCATTCGCCGCTTTGACGAGACCCAAGGCACCCGTAATCGCCTTCAATCCAAGAAAGGCCGTTACCAAAAAACCGACATTATTATTTGCGAGTTCCAACGCCGGCTGGAGTTTGCCCTCGATCGCCTCCGTTACTTTCCGCCCGAGTTGCTCGAAAGAGACAGCAGCGTCATTGGCGGCACCTTTGAATTTGCCGAATTGTCCTTGAGCGTTGCCCAGAGACATCGATGCAGACTGCTTAATTTTTTCAATTTCAACATTCAATCGGGAGACGTGGCTACTCACCGCAACGAGTTCCGATGAGATGTTTTGGATGCTCTTCTGGAGAGATGTGAATCCGTTCGCAAACGCGGAAATACCACCGAGTTTTGCGAAGCTCTTTTCAATGACGGAAAGTTGCTGGTGTAGTTTACCGGCGGCCGCACGGATTTCGTCGATATGCCGGACAACGATCGCCGCGCCGTCTTTGGCACCGCTCGGATCGATGCCGACGGCAAGAATTCTGGTTTCTGTCATTTGATTTCCAACAAAAAAAAGCGGCAAACGCCGCCTTGGTCATTTA
Source organism: Alphaproteobacteria bacterium (assembly GCA_965216645.1). Taxonomy (GTDB): domain Bacteria; phylum Pseudomonadota; class Alphaproteobacteria; genus CBDCGJ01. The sequence continues at coordinate 18,767 of CBDCGJ010000026.1, forward strand.
GCTATTTTGCCGTTCAGTCCGCCCGTTCGATCTCAACCCCGTCGATGCTCAGAAACTCCACATAGAGCGGCTTCAACGTGCCTTTGCATTCCACCCGGGCGTATCGTTTCAACTTGGTCAGATAGGCCTCGTACTCGCCTTCCCAGACATAGAGGAAGAGCCCGCTGTCCTCCGGCGCTCGGTTGTCTTCTGGATGAACATCATACTTAAATTTGATGCCGTCATAGGTCGCCTCCTCGCTGTAGTCTTTACAGCGATTGAAGGCGTGGAGTTCCGAGTAATCGTGGGGCCAGAGATAGATGTAGGCGATCAGCAGGCCGATCAATAGTGGCGGCGACAAAACGAACAATATGGCAAAAAACTTTAGCTTTTTGGAAGGCATGGCGCCGGCTCAACGAATCAATCAGGGCGCAATCATAAACCAATGCCACTCGCGTCGCCAGCCAAGCGCGAATGTATCTGGCACCAAACGCCCATTTCGGGCCATTTACAAGACTAGGGTCAAATTTTCGCAAGGGCGTGCGCGGTTGCAGTTGCCGGAAGAGGATGACTTCTGGCCCTCTGCCTCGTCGACGTCGGTCAGTTCCAGACCGGTCGGTCCGAAGCAGCCGCATATCGCCGAAGCCGAGGTCGAAGGTGCCGGACTGCCCGGCCTGCCCCGGCGTGCCGCCGCCGAAGAGCGCCGCCAGGTTGAGGCCCTGGCCGCTGAACAGGTTGGTCACCACCGCCGAGGCCAGGTTCGCTAGCGCCCGCTTGCCGATCTTGACGAAGGCCTTCCAATAGTCCTTCGCGCTCTTCAGATTGCCGTCCAGGAATTCGGAGAATGTGTCCGTGATCAACCCCTGGATATCCCGGATCGCGTTGTTCCAAATCTCCTTGTATCGGTCAGCCGCGGCCTTACGCTGCTCCTCCCGCTGCCGTTCTTCCTCGCGGTTCTTCTCCATCAATTTGTTCTGCGCATCCAACGCCACCTTGCCTTGACGCCAGAGCTCAACTTTTCGCTTCAAAGTCTCGATGTCGGATTCGCTAAGTTCGATCTTCCGCGCTTCGGCTTGCAGGATCAGATCACGCAGCTTCAGTTGCGCTTCGAGTTGGTAGGTGGCGTCGCCGGAATATCGTATCTGCAACTTCTGAGTAGCGATCTGATTGTCGAGATCTTTCGAGATTTGATCGAGAAACGTCGCCTTGACCTTTAGCTTGTCGTTTTGCGCTTGGGTTTGCTCGCCAAGTTTACGGCTGTTTTTCAAGAGCTTTTCGTAGGCCGCCTGTTCCTGCGGTAGATATTTGCCGCCCGCCTGCGACTTGAGCAGGCGCTCGATTTCTTTTCGGAGGGCGTCGTTTTCCTTGGTCAGGCGTTCGATGGTTTCGGTCAACGCCTTCGACGGTCCCGGTGTCTCGGGCTCCCCGGCCTTCTTGCTTGAGCCCGCGCCGCCTCCGCCGTGACTCATAGAGCCGCCGGTTCCCAAGACAAAGCTTTCCTTGTTGTTGAGGGCACCTTCCAGTTCGAACGCCTTTTGCAGTGCCTTCCGGGCGGCAACCAGTTCTTTTCCCTTGTCTTTGACTTCGTTGACAAGTTGGATCACCGGATCGACGTTCTGCGACAGCTTGCCGTTATCCAGATTGCCGATATCGACGAGCAATCGGTGGAAACGCTCCAACTCGCCGGTTCCCGGCGAAGATATGTCGCGGATCGCCATGAGCTCCTTATGCAGGTCGGTTTTGAGGAAACTGCTCGGCATTCCGAACCGCGAATTGATCGCGTCCGACACCCCGCCCTCGAGCACGCTTTCCAACTGCGTGATCTGCGCCCGCAGTTGTACCTGCAGCGATTGGATCGCGGTTTTGGACAGATTGTTGAAGTTCCGCGCCGTGTCCTGCAGCTTGCGGTCGAGGCGGTTCAGATTCTCGATCGGGCCGGCGGCCGCGTCGCGGAAACTGTCAAGCGCCTTCTTGGCATCGACGGTTTTGCTGCGGAAGCTGATGAACGCGCCGATAGCAAGGCCGAGCACGCCGACCGGTGTCACCGCAACAAGGGCTCGGCCCAACGCACCGACAGCGAAGTGCGCCAGTCCCAACTTTCGCGTCGAACCGCCGAGCGCAGCGGCAAACCGGGCCAACGTATCCCGAACAATCCCGTTGTTTCGGCCGAACAGTTCGAGCTGTTTGTTCATCCGCGTCAGCCGTTCCCAGCCCGTTTTGACATGCCCGGAAAAAGTAATCAGCGCGTTCACCGCCTTAATACCGAACAACCCCGCCAAGATGGCCTGGACGCCGACGAAACCGATCGCGAGCAAGTCGATATGTTTCTGCAAATTTCGCAGCGCTGGCTGAATTTTGCCTTCTATCGCTTCTATTATTTCCCGCCCGAGTTGCTCGAAGGTGACGGCGGTTTCTTTGGTTACACCCTTGAACTTGCCGAATTGCGCCTGGGCGCTAGTCATTGATGCTGACGTTATGGGTCCAACTTTGCTTATCTCGGCGTTCAATTTAGTGACATGTTGATTTGTCGAGACAAGTTCAGCCGAAATGTTTTGAATGCTCTTCGGCAGAGATGCCAGCCCGCTTGTGGCTCCCGATACGCCGCCCATCTTTACAAAAGCGCTTTCAATGGCGGAAAGATGCTCATGTAATCTACCGGCCGCCGCGCGTATGTCGTCTATATGCCGCACGACAATTGCCGCACCATCCCTGGCACCGCTCGGATCGATACCAACGGCAAGGTTTCTTGCTTCTGTCATTTTGAAATCCAATAAAAAAGGGCGGCCACCGCCGCCCTGACAAAACTTATATTCCGCTGTTCAATCTGCGCGTTCTATCTCGACCCCGTCGATACTTAAAAATTCGACATAGAGAGGCTCAAGAGTCCCTTTGCATTCCACGCGCGCGTATCTCTTAAGCTTCGTCAAATATGCTTCGTACTCGCCTTCCCAAACATAGAGGAAGCGCCCGCTGCCCTCCGGCGCCCGGTTGTCGTCCCAATCGACGCCGTATTTGAACTTGATGCCATCAGAGGTCGCCTCCTCGGCATAATCTTTGCAGCGGTTATAGGCGTGGAGCTCCCAACTCGGATCGTCTTCAATATATTCCCAGACGAATAACCCGACGAGGAACAGGAGGTACAGCATCGGGCCGATAATGATTACCCACACGACTGCTATGATTATCTTTGGCACCGCGTTCATGCCGATCTCAACTTCAATCAATTTTTTCGCGAGTGTAGACTACATATCTTCGCCTGACTAGCATCGACAATCTCTCAATAGCCGCCGTTCAATACCCATCCAGTCACGATGCCAATGGTATCCTCGAAAGGCGACGTAACGCCGTTCACGATATCGCCGAACCCGCTGCCGGTTGCTTGTCCGCCGCCAGACGCATTCGCGACGCTCGTAATCCCGATCCCGCCGGCGATCGCCGGCAGGATGCGGTTGAACAGCTTCGTCGAGGCCAGATTGGCGAGTGTGCGGAGTGCGATTTTCTTGAAGGCGTCCCAGAAGTCGCGCGCCTTCTTCAGGTTGCCGGAGAAGATGTCCTCGAAGGTCTGGGTCACCAGCGACTGCACGTCCCGGATCGCGTTCTTGATCGGTTCCAGCAGCAGTTCCTTCTGCCGCTTCTGTTCCTCCGCATTCTTCTTGAGCCGTTCCTGCTCCTTCTCCAACGCTTTGTTCTGCTCGTCCAACGCCACTTTGCCCTGACGCCAGAGTTCGACCTTGGCCTCGAGAGTCTCGCGGTTCGCTTTGCTGATGGTACCGTGGTCTTCCTCGTATTGGTTGATCAGGTCCATCAGCAGAGTCTGCGCCTCCAGCTGATGGGTGGTGTCGCCGTTGTCAACGCACCGCCGGTAGTGGACGCCAACGTGCCTGCGGACGTTATGCCCACAGCCGGTGCCGACGCTGTCAACCCGAGAGTCGTGCCGAACGACCCGAGGCTCGTGCCAAACGACGTCAAGGCGGAGGTCACGGTGCTGCCGAAACTGCCAAAAAACGACTTTCCGATACTGAGTATGTCGCCAAACCCGATAGATGGGCCGCTGGTGCGTTGCCCGCCGCCGAACAGGCTGGAAAAAAATCCGCCGATCCCGCCACTGCCGGTCCCGCCACCGCTGAACAGATTGCCAAGTAGACGACTAGCGCCATTGGTGATCGACGACACCAAGCTTTGGATCACCGAACTGGCCAGGTTTTTCAGGGTGTTCTTGCCGATGTCGACGAAGGCTTTCCAGAAGCCTTTGGCTTTCTTCAGGTTCCCTTCGAACAACGCGGTCAGGGTATCATGGATCAGGGCACGGGTCTGATCGACCCCCGCCTTCAGCGGATCCGTGATCGCCGCGCCTAGTTTATCCCCGAAATCGAGGGTCTGTTCGGTTAGCGTTTTGACGCCGTCGCCGAACTTGTCCAGCTGGTCGAGTTGGGTTTTCTGTTCTGCCGTCCGCGCCAGTTCGACCTCCAGGAGATCTTGGTTCGACTCCAGGATTGTATCGCCGATATCTGTCTGCTGGACCAGATCGTTGTTTGTCGCCGCCACGATATCGCCAAGCGCGTCCGCCTGCCGGGCCTGCTCGCCGTACGCATCCGCCGTCGCCTCAACTTGATTTGTCCGCGTCCGTTCTTCCTTCAGCACCTTATCGAACGCCGCCCGATCCGGCAGGACGTCATCCCCGGCGCTGCCATGGACCGGCTTGCCGTCGCCCGCTTTGCCCCCGCCGGGCACAAACTTCTCCAACAACGCCTTCAGCTCTTCGCAGCAATCCCTCGGCATGCTCGGCACGGAGGTCGGCGGCACAGACACATGCGGCACGGCCGTTCCGCCGCCCGTCGATGGTATAGCGCCGCCGCCCTGCGCCGCGTCTTTCCGCAAGCGACTTTCGAGGACTGTGCCTTCAAGCAGACCGGGTAGATCTAGACCGGTCTTCTCAGAAATCTTCGTGACGAAGTCCAGAACCGACCCCATATCACTATTGATTTTGTTCGAATTCTCGATGAATTCTCGAACCGCTCCCGTCAGTTCGGATTGCGAGCGGACCAGGCGCTGCTGTTGGTCCTCATGATCGGCTGGGATATCGAATTTGATCGGCATCGGCACGGATAATGGGTCGCCATCTTTTAGACTAGTCTCGAACGCGGCCTGTTCTTCGATTACGGTGTGGTATTTGGACATGACGTCCCTGACCATCAATCCCGATAGCCCGCTCGATACGTCGTGCTTTTCCAGCCAGGTTCGCCGATCCGCGAAATTCTCCTCCAGATACTTAAGCCCTTTCGCAATGTCCGACGCCAAAGCTGCCGCAGTGTCCTTTACGGCTGCACCAACCTTAGCTGGGTAGACGCTGATCTGCGCTAGGCTCGCGTCTAGTTTCGCGTCATTTACGACGCTTTTCTGTGATATTTTGTCGTATTCATTAATCGTTTTTTGGTCGAGATAGGCACCTTGTTTGCGGACAAAATCCATGTCGCTTTTGATCTTGACCGGTCCCTGACTCATTAGATTGAGGCTCAATCCGTGCTTGTCGCCCAGCGCCGCCGACAGGATTTTCCTTTGATTAAATTCGCTGCCTTCGGACTTCACGATTGCCGACAGCCGAAGCAGGACCGCGATTACATCTTTGGCATCTTTCCCGGCCAGGCCCAGTTCCTTGCCGAACTCCTTCAGCGTCACGTCCAATGCGCTGGCGCCGTTGTCGGACTTCAACATCGCGCCGTTTAGGCTGTACATGAAGTTTTGGAAGTTGGAAGCTTCAATACCGGCTTTCTTGAAAACAAGCCTTAAAATATCTAGACGTTCGGCCGGGACGTCTAAATCTTTGGACAGCTTAACAAGCTTGCTGACTTCTGTTTGCGTGGTACCCGCTGAACTCACCACACTTTTGGCAATGTCAGACGCAACTTTGGTAATCGGCCCGAAGACCTTGCTGCTTGACGCCAACTGAATGTTCGATTGACTTTCCTGGCTCGCGATTTTGCTGGTTTCGGCAACCAACTTGTCGAAATGACTGAAGCCGTCGAGCAGGTCCGCGGTCTTTTTCAACGGTGTGTACGCGTCAAGCGACGCTTTGCGGATGTCTGAAATAGTTCGGACCACATTCGTGTGGTCGATGTCGACCTTTATCGAGATTGGCGGAGCCATCGATACCTCCACGATGGCCTCTCAATTGAGGCATCGTTATCAAATTGTAATGGGAATCAGCTGCTAATCTTCGCAGCGGACTCGGAAATGTTTAAGAAGGTTTTTGCAACTAATACTGGAAGTTCTACCGGTTTCATCATTCCGAACAATTATACGAAACTGAGTCTCGTTGTCGCATTTAACGATCCAGTGACCGGCCTTATCCGCTGTTTCGTGAAGAAACTTCTGCTTGACCACCTTTGGGCAAACTTTGGCATACCTATTGGCTATGAACTCGAAATAGGTGCGAACATATTCATCCGGCTTGGCCAACAGTCTTTTGTATTTCGGCTCTTTGCCTTTCAGCGCGCCAAGGAAGTCGGGGCTTCTCGCGTTGGCGCCTTTCAACCCCTTCATTGTCCAAACATCATGTCGATCCACCGACAGGAGCCAATAGTGCCCGAGAAGGCACAACAGTGACCAATAGGCCGTGCCATGCTCGTCCCGGCCCATGAATGCATGTGTGCGATAGCCATCGCAAACGCCGCCATTTTCGCGCACCAAACTGAAGATATAAGCGCCTTGACCCTGCTTGGGATACTTCGATAACTCCGCGGAACCAATACCGCGTTTCGTGATTGTCTTAATCCTACTCTCAATCGACTGCGCCAATATCGCGTTCGGAAACAAGTGCAAGGCGATAATAACGACGCCCAACTTAATGATGGATTTCCCGGATTTTGTCATGCGAGCGAGTATTACGCTCTCCTCAAACCTCGTCAATCGCAATCCGCAGGCTGTCGGTTTTCGTATCTTATGTTTAAACAACAAAAATGCCGGCCGGCCAAAACTAGCTAACAAGAGCAGAATTCTTCACTTTCCAGTAAAGCTACCTAAGTTCGGCAGAAATAGATGAATAAGGATAGTGCTCGCAAATCCCGCTTCGATCGCAAGGCCATCAGCCATATCTTCCAGACGGCCCGAACCAAGGCCCGATATCCGCCGGTTTACGCCCGTCAAACTCATCGTCTGTCATCGTTGCGTAGCATGAAGGTAAAAAAAAGAGTTTGTGGCCGATTCACCTAAAGCAAGCTTTTTGCTATACGATGGCGTTTGCTCTCTTTGAATTTCCCTCACCACGTCGTCAAACTTAGTTTCCTGACCGACATCGTGGCCAAACACTTGCGCATGCGGCGACAGGATCAACAAACAAACGATCGCCGGAAAAAATATCGTTCTTAGCCTGGGACTCATTTTCATAACTATTCAATATATCGCGTTAGAAACAATCCTCAGGGAAACTACGTCACTGCGAAGGTTTTGTCGACAATTGCCCGGCTATCTATCCACCTCCTAAGACCGATGACCGACTGCCGGTAACGGGACTTGAAGTAACTCCAAGGGATCGAGGCAAGTTTCAAACTGCGATCTATGCCCACCTTCAGCAGGTCAGCAATCGCCGGGCCTAGGATGTCCGCGAATTCTTGGGTGTCCTTGTTCAGCTTATTGACGCCCTTGCCTAATTTGCCCAGCTGGTCGAGTTGGGTTTTCTGTTCCGCCGTGCGCGCCTTTTCGATTTCGAGGAGGGCTTGGTTGGATTCCAGGATCGTGTCGCCGATATCCGTCTGCTGGACCAGATCCTCGTTGGTCGCCGCCACCAGATCGCCAAGCGCGTCCGCCTGCCGGGCCTGCTCGCCGTACGCATCCGCCGTCGCCTCAGCTTGATTTGTCCGCGCCTGTTCTCCCTTCAGCACCTTATCGAATGCCGCCCGATCCGGCAGGACGTCATCCCCGGCGCTGCCATGGACCGGCTTGCCGTCGCCCGCCTTGCCCCCGCCGGGCACAAACTTCTCCAACAACGCCTTCAGCTCTTCGCAGCAATCCCTCGGCATGCCTTGCACGGAAGTCGGCGGCACAGACGCTGGCGGCATGGATACGTCCGGCAGGGATTTACCCGGCAACGCCGGCGCGCCTTCTCCTTCCTTAATCGCTTTTGTCTGATCCTTGGTTTCCTCGAGCTGTTTCTGCTGAAGATCCTGGATGCTCTTCAGGATCGCCTCGCCAGAAACGAGACTCGGAAATTTATCTTCTTCCCGCTCATAGGTTAACGGTGTTTGCTTAACCAACTCGTTTACGGAGACGCCGCTCAGCGATGAGTGGATTTGAAATACGTCCTTCAAAACCGGTTCCGTAACGCTTGCGTTTTTGCCTAGATGGTAGAATTCAAGGATTCTATTCTTTAATTCTTCTATATGCTTGTTGACTTCGCCGACTTCCGTGCCGCCCGATGAAAGCGCGTCGTCCTTTCCGTCGTGCAATAGTTCTATGGCGTCATTCAAGGTCGAGATGGTCGAATGGATTTCGCGTGCCCGAACTTTTAGCAAATCGCGATCGCTTGTTTTAGTTCCTTCCAACAGCTTGGCCATGTCCTTCCACGCGACGGAAAACTCTTTCTGGTTCTTTGCGAAGTCCGCGACAGGTTTTGTGACGGCGCCCATAACGCCATAAAATGCGTCCATCCCCGGGCGAACCAGTTCGAGGATCTGCCCAATATTCGTGTCGTATGACGATTTGAGTTTCGCCGAGTTTTTATATTCCTCGGCCATCGACTGGATTTTCTTGTCGTTGATCTCGTTGCTGTTCCGGGCGATCAAATGGCCCAGTTCGCCCGATCCTCTCTTCAGAATGGGAACGGTTACGCCGAGCTGATCACCGAATGCCGCTTCGACAAGATCGAGTTGCATGATTTTGGAATTCGTACTCTTGACGACGTCGGATAGTTCGAGGAAGACGGGGATAAGATCTTCGGCACGCTTGCCTGTGAGATCGAGCCCGGTATCGTATTGCTGCAAAACCTTGGCAAGGTTGCCATTTCCAGCCGTCGCATTCACAAACTCTTTGTGGAACCGCAGCATTTGCTGCCGGAAGCCGTCGAACTGGATGCCGCCGATCTTGAAGATCTTATACAGCGCTTCCGTTTCGCTTGGGGCGATATTGATTAGTTTGGTGAGCGCTTCGATCTGATCATTTATTTCGCCGGACGGTTTGATCGCGTCGAATAGTTTTTCCATTCCCTTTTTGCCGAAGTTGAATTTCTTATAGAATGCTCCCACTATTTGGCCGGCGGTATCAGCGGAGGCGCCAACGAGTTTAATTTCGTTTGCGCTCCGTTTTGCGTTGCTCCGGATATCCTCCAAGCGGCGCACAACTGTCGATCCGCCTGTCTCCCGAATTGCGACATCGAGTTCGATAGACAATATTGTTCCTCCTCACCGCTCCCGAACGGGTGCGGCGCAAGATCTTCGAAATTTGGCCAAAAAAATTTAGAACTCTTTACAAAGCTCTGGCTTTGACACGACTATATGGCACGGCAGACCAGACGTTGTACCGATGTCGTCGTCTAGCACATGAAAGATATATCTATTGCCGTTTAAACATTCGGCTATCCAAGCTCCGGAGCGCTCGCCCTTGCGTTCACCAAGAAACTTCTGCCTCACCACTGTATAGCATCCTGCTATCGCATGTTGACGATTAACTAAGGAAAAGTGCCTGCGGATGTATTCGTCCGGCCTTTTGAGCAATGTCTTGTAAGTCGGTTCACGAAAGTTTTCATTGCCGTGGAGCCACTGCATGTCATCGCCCGTGAGTTCCATTGTGCGCGCGAATCTTTTCATGGTCCACAGACCACTGGGATCGACCGATACGGACCAAAAACGATAGTAGTCGCATTGAAGCATCCAGTGCGGTCGCTGGTTCTCGTCCAAACCCAGGAACCAATGGCCGTTGACACCGCCGCAATGATCGCCTTTCGTGCGCAGCAAATACATGATGTATCCGGCACGGGCTTGCTCGGTAAACTGTAAAAGATACTCGAAACCCTCGGCTTGAACCGTCACGACCATCGGTTTCTTGGAGTCCGGCTCGGCCGATGCAGAGCTGAGCGTCATCACCCAGCCACAGATTGCGTATATTATGAATATCTTTAGGTATGAGTTTGTTTTCATAGCAACGAGTATCGGCGCAACGCCAATCTCCGTCAATGTTTTCGCGCCTTTGAGGCGAGTTAAGATATTCTCACGTTTACCGGCGGTTTGGCGTATCTAGTTTTTTTGCTTCCGATTGCGATACAAATCTTCGAGCCAGTCGCAATTCATCTCTTTCGACCACGTTCGGAACTTGCCGCCGGTCTGCAGTAGTTCGATTATGTCGTCGCAGCTGACGAGTTTGAACCAGGTTTTTTTATAACCGCTGATTTCCAAAATCATGCGATTGGAATTCGTGCAAAAGATGAGCCAATGCCCCTGATGGTGATTTCTCACCCCGCCGAAAATCGCCTCGACGACTTCGTCGCATCTGTCATCGTTGCGCAGCATGAAGGTAAAAAACGAATTGTTGGCTTCTTGGCCCATGTGCAATTTGCGGCGATAAGATGGCGACTGCTCTCTTTGAATTTCCCTCACGACGTCGTCGAATTTCGTTTCCTGGCCGACATCATGGCCAAATACTTGTGCAGGCGGCGACAGGATCAGCAAGCAAACGATCGCCGGAAAAAATATCGTTCTTAGCCAGGGGCTCATTTTCATAACTATTCAATATATCGCGTTAGAAACAATCCTCATGGAAACTACGTCACAGCGAAGGTTTTGTCGACAATTGCCCGGCTACCTATCCACCTCCTAAGACCGATGACCGACTGCCGGTAACGGGACTTGAAGTAACTCCAACGGATCGAGGCAAGTTTCAAACTGCGATCTATGCCCACCTTCAGCAGGTCGGCAATCGCCGGGCCCAGGATGACCACGAATTCTTGGGTGTCCTTGTTCAGCTTATTGACGCCCTTGCCTAATTTGTCCAGCTGGTCGAGTTGGGTTTTCTGTTCCGCCGTGCGCGCCTGTTCGGTTTCCAAGATTGCCGTGCTGGCGTTCAGAAGCGCGCTCTCGACATCCAGTTGCAGGTTCAGATCGTCATTGGCCTTGTCCGTCAAGCCATCTTCCGAGCAGCACTAACAGCTGACTTATTTTTGTTGGCTTTTTGAATTTTACTATTTCTATCGCCTATAACTTGCAGATACTCCGCATCGGCCTCCTGCATCAGAAATATGAAGTCGAGGCGCTCTGGTGCCGGGAAGTCGTGGAGGCGGCAGTAAGTTTCGATTTCGGAAAGGAGGAGTGGATTGGGGCCGAAGCCGGCCTGGCGGGCGTTGGAGAGCGTGAAGAAGGCGTTCAGGAGTTTGACCTGTTCGCCATTCAGCTCCGGCGCCGTCTCAAGAGCCGGGATGGGCTCTCCACGCGCTAATCGGTTTTCGAAGAGGCGTCTTGTTTTTTCGCCGCCCCACTCGAGCTGCCAGCGGACGGCGTGGCGGAGTTTTTTGCCGCGTCCCGGAGCGCTTGCTTGTTGAAGGTTTCTGCTTCGCCGGCGATCTCGGCAATCAACTCGCGAAATTTCTTCAACTCCGTGACCACCTTCAAGGCATTGTCGCGGCTGAAGTCGAGCACCTTGCCCTTACGGTCCGTCACACCATCCCAATCGAGTAACAGACCGTCGACGATACTGTCGATGGCGATCTGTTCCTGCTTGTTATCGGGAATCCGGCCGCCGGCCTGCAGGATTTTGCGGTAGGGCTTAAGGAGTTGGATTACCTTTTCCCGGTAGCGTTTGCTGTCGGTCGAGGCAATCTTGATGCGGACGCCGTCGGAAATCTCGACCCATATGCCTTCTTCCTCGGCATTGCTGTCGGTTTCCAGAAGTTCGTAAAGATTGGTCATGGATTATTCTCCGGGTTGGGCGTGGGCGATAGAATGGGGCGGCAGCAACCCGACAACCGCCGCCCCGCCTCACGCGAGGGGTCACAAAGGACAAGATCGGGTTGGAGGCAAGGGGCGGCGCGCTCACGCGGCCCCGGCGGGAATACCAAACGTGAAATCAAGCGTTCTGGATTTTGAAGTCTGTTTGCTCGGTTGCGTCGTAAAGCGCTTGGAAGGTCATTTGGGCCATCATGTCCTGATTGACGCCCTGGGTTACCACCTGACCAGTCTGATATTTGATCCGAGGCAAAGTAAACGTGTAGGTGTTGGTGCCATCGGTGGTCTGGAACTCCAAACTCGACTCATCACCTGCCATAAACAGATCGTAAAGTTCCTTGTCCTCGAAATAGGCCGTCAGATTACCGGTAATTTCGCGCCGGCCATAGCGAACGCCGACAGGCGCCAAGGATCCGACCGCGTTCTGCGCACCGAGATTGTTGTTCAGCGAAATCGACATTTCGGTGAAATAGAGCGTGGTCGTGGTGTTGGCGAGCGTGATACCGGCAACGTCGGACGGCGCCATGATCGGATTGCTGTTGCCGTCCGTATAGGTGGCGCCGGTGATAATCGCTGTGTCCGTGCTATGACCCGCACCGGTCACGCCGAATGTGCCGGTAATGATCGACCCAGGCGAGACGTTCAAGCTCATGGTTCCGACGCGGCAGCCCGTGAAGCGGAAATAGTGGTCCGGCGTGCCGGTTTCGACCTGACGCTCAAGAGAAAAACTGTCGGTATCGGAACCTGCTTTGAGAACATTGGTGGAGAAACCTCCGCGCAAGGCCGCTTCGAATAAGCTGTCGAACTCCGTCCCAAACGAGAGTTCGAAGTTCAAATCGCCGGAAACATCGGCTCCAGTCTGTACCAAGTCTGAAACGGCGGGATCCGGCCGCACCTCGTCTGACACCACATTTTGGATGTTGTTGGTCAGACTCTCCGAAGTAAAGCGGACTTTTTGCATTGCCGGCGTGGCGGGGGTAGTGTTCCAAGTACTTTCCTGAATGAACGACAGGACGACACCCGAGGAATCTGCGAATTCTGGCATTTACGGCCTCCAATAAAAAAGGCCGCATGCGCGGCCGGTGGATCATGGAATACGGGTTGGCGTTCGGGTTCAGACCGTCACGAACTTGTCCGATCGATACGGTATCTGCACATTGATCTGATAATGGGTTTCATCCGGACCGATGCGCGCGACCAGCGGGTCGACAAACATGAGCCCGCCTAGCCTTTGGCCACGGAAAATTTCGACAACATCCTGTGCTATCGTCAACGCGTCGGCACTGCCACCTTCCAACGCGGTAAAGATCTGCACGAAGGCAACACCGGTGTCCCGATAATGGCCACGGCCAACGCTGGCCGCCGGCCCACCGTTCGGCGAAACCGAAAGCCGAACCCAAGCCCCAGTGGGACGCGCGAACGCGACATTGTCGTGGGCGATCGGAACGTTCGGGTAGAGCGCACCGAACTGATTTGTAAATTCATTGGTTATGGCGAGCGCGTCAGAGAGCATCGTCATTTCAGAACTCCCTTCAACCTGTTGAGCGTGGTCGCGACCATCCCGGATGGTGCTTGTTTCGAATGACCATGTTCTAAGCGACCGATATATGGGACGTTGTTTGTGATCCAAATCGACTGAAATGGCGCCGCTGACGCTATTTCGGCCAAGCCTTCGTCGATTGTTGTCTTGCCAACTGGATCGAGCCGGTCAACTTCTTGAGTTGTTGGGTTGGCGATCGAAACTTGCCAATTTCCGCGAGCTCGTCCCGACTTTACCGGCGTCAAATTGACAATCCCGGTCAACGCTTCCCGCGCCAGGTTCTGCGTCACATTTTGAACCGCGCGAGGAAGCGTGGTTTGGGCAAAGGAGCGAGTGGCACGATCAAAAGCGCGGAGATCGACGCCCATCAGCGCACCACCTCCAGCGCATAAACGAGATCGACCCCGCCAGGGCGAATGGGGCTAGCACCGACGATGCGCCAAGTTTGGTCAGCAAAATCGATTTCGTCTCCGCTTCTCGGCTCAAACGCGACAGACTGAGCCGCAATAACGACTTGACGACGATTTTCTTCGACAAGACTTCCAGACTCGAACGCGTTATCGGCATTACGGGTGACTGCCCGTTCGACACCCGTTACCTCGAATTCGACGGTTGTCTGCGTGTTCCGCAACGTAACGGGATCAAAATTATCGCTGGCACGCCTAATGGTCATCCCGTAGCCAAAATCGTCGATAAGTCGGCGCGCCCGGACAGCCAAGGATGGATAATTGGGGCTCATGCACGCACCGCAACGCGCGTTTTGGCGTCGGACTTGGATGCATAGAATCCCGCAAGCAGGCGATCGACTTCAGGATAGTGCTTCCGCGTGGAGGTGTGATCCGCGTAACTGAGACTTTCTTTAATCGCCCCGGCCACCTCGACGGTCTTGCTCTTTAGCGTTGCGTCGCGATTTTCAACCTCAATCAGCGCGCCGCTCAACGCCTCCTTGGCCAATACAAAAACAGCACGCTTTAACCGACTTGGTATCTCATTCGTCGGTAATGGGTAGCCATTTCGATCGTATATCCCCGCGCGCGGCCATTGTAGGTCTTGCCCCCCGTCAACCACAGTGCCATTCCAGACATAGGCATCGTCTAAAAACGCGGTCGCTTGACGTAATGCCGCTTCTTTGTCCGCACTTTCGGCGTCAACCCAACTTTGATCATTGGCCAATGCACGCGTGAACCAATACGCATTCGCTTCGTCGACGGTGACATAAGAGTCTGCGCCGTCGATAACGGTGCCGTCTTCCACTACAAGTGTCATTTAGTGATATCCATCTCGATGGCGAAGACGCCTTTCGCAACGGTCTTAATGCCCGCCGGCGAATTCCTTTCCAAATCGTAGTAAAATTTTTGTTTTGGTAGATCGCTCTGGACCGCTGTCGGCGCGAACTGAATTCGACCATCGGTACCGTCGGTAACGAATGCACCGGTCAACGAGAATTGTTCGTTACTTGTATCGGTGGGATCTTTTTCGCTATTCACTGTAAGCTTATAGGTATTAGCGGAGATATCTAGATCGGACCCTGACATCTTCTCGGTAAAATGAAAATACGATCGGTTCGGTGTCGCCACGGGTGTAATCCAGATCGATCGCTTGTGGTTTAGTCATCTAGTTCGACCTCAATTTCGTCAGTCTCAATCGAGACATCAACATCATTTGAGTCCAAAACAAGGCTCACATCGCCGGTGTCGGCCTGGACCTCGTGGGTGTCTTCCTCCAACCGCAAAATCATCTCCTCGATAAAGGTTGTCGTTCCGCCGCCGGCCTGCGAATTAAGGTGCAACCATGCGGTTGAACCTCCTGACGCCGTACTGTTGGCGGTCAACACGTGCCAGGCGGTCATGGTCCGGTATAGCTCCAGACTTCATTCGCGATATCTGTCTTGTCTTGCGCCGTGACCCCGGAACCCGCGACGATTAGGCCTGCGGAGTTACCAGGAATGACCTGGACTTGGTTTTGAACCAGCCGCCCGGCCGCTACATCGAACAGGTTGGTATTGGCGCCGGTGAGGCGAACCGAATACTGGCCATCCTCGAATTCCACCGAATAACCGTTGATAAGGATCACCTGCCGCGCGTAGGTGGCGCCGGCGATTGTCACCTGGGTATTGTGAATATGAGTCCGAGGCCAAGCGATCCCAGCCTCGTCGTCCTCCAGTGCCTTCAGTTCCAGCCGAAACGCGTCGACATCCAGCTCATACAGCGAGCCCGACACCAAAGCCAGATCGGCCTTCGACACGTGAATGACGCCTGTCGGCCAGTCAATTGATACGGCCACTTGTCGCCCCTGTTCCGCGTTCGGCGGTGATGATCGCGAGTCGTCGTTGCAACGCCTGTATTTGTTCCTGCATCTGCGCGACCGTGTTCTGTAAGCCTTTGATGATCGTCTCCTGATCGTCGGCGCGCGCGCGATGCGCCTTCATGGCGTCGGCGAGCGAGCGGATATTGCGGCTATGGACGTCATCATTCATCGGGAATCATCTGCACGGTTAGGCTAAGTCCGTTCCCATTGTCGATAGTCGCGGATATCGCCGCCTCTTTGTAATAGGTCGAGGCCGAGCCCTTCCTGACCCATCCGGTCACGGGTTGGTCGGATGGTAGGGACCGTGTGTCGCTTGCTACTCCGCTTGCATTCGTCAACGCGTTGATGATGACCGTGCCCTGCGACAACGGCCCACCAGTATCGGCCGTGAGATATACCCTGGCGTTTTGGATCGCAGATGCGGTATCGATATCTACGACTGTGATCGTCGTCGTCACCTGCCCCGACACAACGGTCACCGTCGCGCCGGCGGTGCGAACGGTCGGTGTTGACGCGCCAGCCGCGACATTGATGGTCAGACTGCCGGACCCGACATTGACATAAATTGTCTCGTTTCCGGTGCTGCCGTCCGACGCGGCGTAACCGCTGTCGTCATTGTTCCAGGTCATCGTGCCGGATCCGAGGGCGGTCAGTTCCACGGCGTGGCCTGTCCCGTCGCTGACAAACGTGTTGCCCGTCAGGTCCGCGAGATCGTCCGTCACCACCGCGGCGGAAGCTGCGTTTTCGTCGATCAAGCAGTTATCGACCGTCGCGCCGTTCAACGTAATCTGGCCGGTACGACGCCAGGTCAGGCCGTCCACCGTGGTATTCGACCGCAAGGTCGTAATCCCAATATCCGTCCAGGTGCCGCCGACAATGTCGACCGTCGGATTGGCGCTGTTAACGACGAAACGTCCAGGGTTGGTTGTACCCAGCGCCGTCAGATTGACGTTGGTCAGGTTGCAGACCGTCGAGGCATGATCGACGATGATCTGCGTAAAGTCCGCCGCCGCGTGGGGCGTATCGATGAAGACGATATTGACGTCGCTGTCGTCGAAATGACAGGCCGTCGCCGTCTTCGAGCTATTCTGACCGACGACGAACCGACCCTGCAATTCGAACGTCCCGCCGATGTCCGTTAGAATGCCCCAGCGATTGGAGGAACTGTCGTTTTGCGTTGCAAAGCCGGCAAAGGTCGCCGCGTCCGCGACTTCGCCGGCGGTGATGTACGCGCCGGTGCCATACCGGATCGCATCAACCCCGAGATTTGCACCTTTCACCGAGGCCGTCGTGCTTAGGCCACCGCCAAAGTATTGCAACGTCCCGGATGGCGTACCCACGCGAGTTCGATAAGGCACCGATCCGGTATTATTGGTGTCCACCGATTGGTCGACGACATAGCACTTGCCGACGCGGCCGCCCGCGCCGTAGGTGTCATTGCCTTCAACATGGTATTTGCAGAACGCATTCGTTCCCGAACCGATGCCGACGACAACCCCTCGATTGACTAGAGTATCCGACAGTCCAGGTGTCGCGACGAACAACCATATAAAGGTGTGATCGTCCGCACCCATGGTGATGCCGGACCCGTTGTCGTAAAGCTGCCCTTTTTCAGCATTGGTGATCTGCTTGTCGACGCAGTTGGTCCCTTGCATCGCCAGATCGGGAGAAGCTGATAAGCCTGACGCACCACCGCCATAGGCCGACCAACCCGTCGTGGTCTCAGCCGTTGAGATATCGGTGAGATCTTCGGAATAAACCGGCGCCGCCATGACTATGCATCAGAAGTCCGGATTGCGGTGACCGAGCCACCGGCGGAGCCCAACACACCCGAGGTGATGAACTCCTTAATGGGCGAACCGCCGCCGTCCCGCACTTTGACGACAAGATCGCGGTCGGTGTTATAGACGCCCGTGAAGGCCTCCGACGCCGCGTCCGCCAATTCGTCGATATAGGCGATCCATACGTCATTCGACGCGCTGGCGTTGACACTTGCAAAGTCCTCGTTGCCGTCCGTCGTGTCGACGGTGAAGGTCGAGCCTGTCCAGGACGAATAGTGCAAACGCCGGGTAAAGCCGTTGTCATCGACGACCCGAATATGCCCCGTATTCGGCGTATCCGACGGAATGGTCGTGGACACGACAACACTGGTGATATTGTCCGTCGTCAACGCGGTATTGAGGGAAAGCTGATCCGTATCGATGGCCGGATTGCCTTCTGCGTCTGTGGCGACACCGTCCCACGGGCCGACCAGCACCCGGTCTTCGCCGGACACCAGGCCGCCAACCGTGAAAGTCACGAAGTTCGGCGGCGTCCGTTCCGTATTGGTCAAATCGAACAGCTTGTCGGAGGCCGATAGGTCGGTCGCCTCGATACCCACGCCATAAGCGCCGATGATCGCGGAGCCGGTCGATTGGCCGACAAAGGGCGTTGCGATCGTCCGTGCCGTAACGGTCGTATTCACATCGACCGTCGCACTCGATGTGCCGCCTGTGATGGTTTGCCCATCGGTGGGCGCCACGCCGGTGAGAAGCTGTATCCACATCTTGGTCGCGGCGGTCGTGCTATCGATCGCCAGCATTTGCCCGGTGCCGCCCGACCATGACACGGCTTCGTAGGCATTGAACGTGCCGGTCGGGGTGTCGACGTCGATCTCATGGGTGATACCACGGAACAGTTCGCCGTTCAGGCCGTAGATCGTGGACGCGGAACCGTCGCGGGTCAGCCATTTCATCCGCTCGAAGAACTGATTGATCGTGAACGTGTCCTTGTTCCATTCGGAGTAATAGAACTCGTCGCTACTGTCGTTGTTGACGTCGATATTGGCGTAGCCTTCGGTCGTGTTGGTTATCGTCGTCCAGGTCGCAACCGTCGCTTCAAGCGTCGCGTTATTAAGATCGTCCGTGTCCGACAGAGCCAGCACGTTGTTGCCGCGCGAGGTGCCGTTGATGGAAAACTCCGAATAGGTCTTGCCGAAAGTCCGCGACGTACCGATCAGCCGACGCCCATCGATATCCGCACCGGCGGTACGGACTTTGATCATAAAACGGTGGGAAATCCCCTGCGCGCTGTCCGCATTGAGCCCGGCGCCGGATTGATTCCACCAATCGTCGGAGAGCACCGCGCCGTCTTGGATGATCTGAATTTGAACGTCGGCGTTTCCGAAGTTGACGATCCCGTCATAGACCACCTCGGTGCCGCCCGTTCCCTGGATGATCGACCCGTCATACAAGTGCTCTGCCGCATTGTCGTCGATGTTGTACGACCCCAACAGACGGATGATGTTGTCGGTCGACCGGTTCGACGGGTTCTCGTCCGTAATATCCAGCTCGTCGTCGCCAGCCGATGTGGCATCGTCCGCCAAATCCTGCAGCCAACGGTGGAACTCGATAACGGTCGCATAGGACGGCGATGCACCGCCGTGATCGTCGCCAATATAGCGAACGTTTCCGGTGGAGCGATCGACGCTCCAATCTGCTGATACGATGGGCACGTCTATGTCCTCATAAGATCAATTGTGTAGAGAAGCTGCCGGGACGCCAGCGGCATCCCGGCATATCGACCGCAATCAACCGTTGGTGATTAAGGCGGCGATCTTGACGGACTTACGGTTCCAAACGCGGCTCCAGTTGGTCGCGTCGGCCAATTCCGCATTTGTCGGACTGGCACCGGCGACGCTGCTGTCCTGCCATGCAATGCCTCGAGGATGTATGATGTAATGTCGTCGAGTGACCAATTGATCGATTCCCGCCAAAGCATCACGCTCAACTTCGACCGGGGTCGGAGCCGCACCATTGCCCTGCGCGAATGCGCCCTGACCGAAAAGATAGCATGTGTATTTGAAGCCGGACGTCGCGCCCGCTACTTCCGGCATCTGGTCGTTGACTACGACACGCATACCCATATAGATCGGGATTTGAATCTGCGCCTGGGCATCGGGAATGAAGTCGATCAGCTGCTGTTTTTGCATGTTTTGATAGACAGTTGAGTGCACAGCCAGCCCGACGACCGAGTCAAGCGCATCGCCAAGGGTACCGAGAGCATCTACTAGCGCGTCGCCGCTGAACAGATTGCCAGCGGTTGCGTTATCACCGTCCTCTATAGAAATATCGTGCACCATGTCTCCCGCGTTGTTGGAGACATTGTCGGATATCACCCCATCCAAAATGTTGATCATAGCGGTCTGCTGCTGGCGCGCCCAATACTCGGCGACCAAGTCTCCGATGACTTTCGTCGGATCGGAGCGATTGGCGTTGACCGCCTTCGCCAGGTCATTGACGCCCCATGCCTTGCCCCGCATCAAAATGGCCGCAACGTCGCGGTCAGCTTCGACTGGATTCAGCGCCAGTGGCGCGCTATCGCTCAGAACTTCGTCGCTGCCACTTAAGTCTTTGTAATAGGGCAGGTTGACTTTACGCCCGCCTTGCTGAGCCACAATGTCGTAGAGCGGATCGATCTCCACGGCACCGCCGAGATAGAAATTGGTCAATTCGTTCGTACGCTCGACTACATAGGGATTGAAAACTTCAGGGACAACAATGTCCGCGATTCTAGTTTCGGCCATCTGTGGGCCTCCTTA
This sequence comes from Alphaproteobacteria bacterium, assembly GCA_965216645.1. Lineage (GTDB taxonomy): Bacteria > Pseudomonadota > Alphaproteobacteria > CBDCGJ01. The sequence goes on from CBDCGJ010000026.1 coordinate 39,096, forward strand.
TCGTCCATAGTTTGATGAAAAAGCGAAAGAGGCGGATCCAGTCGCCATGGACGGGCGTATTCTTTGCTTCAAGCTAGCTGGTTCGGTCAAAGAACCGGTTCGTTTCGGAACGATCCACCCATGGCGAACCGACCAAATATTCGGTTTGCTCAGCCGCCGATCTGAACTCCGACAGCCGCGGCCAATCTCCGGGCTCTATCCGGGTGGCTTCGAAGTAGGCGCCCCTGTTCCGTTAGGTTCCAGTTTTCCTTGGCCCATGGATTAACGACCCGATTGACTGCGGACCCATTGCTGGCACCGGCCCCAACGGAAGACGGCCACCAATGGGGCCGCCGCTCTTTCATGGCGTCGAGCCAATCGTCCGGTGACACACCGGCCTCGTTATCTCCGCCGCCCGAGGTTAGGATTTCACCACTTTCGGCCATTTCAAATGTTTGATCGGCTAGAAGCAACACGTCGTCCAATGCGACGGGCATCACGTTCATTTCCAACGCGGATCTTCGAACGACGTCTCGGACTCGGTCTCTTTGCAAACGGTCTGTAAGATCCTGAATTCGCTGTTGCGCCTGCATTAGCTCTGTACCGATAGAATCGATTTCACTTCCGCTTGCGCGATATTCTTTTGAAGAGTTTTCCTGATCGACAAAGCGTTTGTTCAGTTCTTTCAACTGCTCCTTGGTCGCCTTGTGTTCCGCTCGTTCTTTCCGCAGGCCGTCATGCAGGCGATCGACGTCGGCTTGCGTGCGAACGCCATCGATACCGGTAAGCTCAAAATGACCATCGCGCTCCGAATAAAGATTTCGAAACGCTTCAGGAATTTCGGATAAATCATCATGTAACGCCTTCAATGTCATTACTTTCATCTCCATGAGATTGTTGGGTTGCCCCATTTACGTTGCCGCCATCATTTTGCGGCGTCTGCTCTTCCTGCAGTTCATCCATCTCCTGCGCAAAACTCATATCGGTAATATCGCTGCGCCGCAGATTCCGATGAATGGTTTGCGTTGAAATTGGCGCGCCGAGAATTTTCGACTGCATCAAGTCGAAAATTTCTCGAGCCTGAGTTTCGTTTTCGGCGAATGCAAGATTTGGCGAAACTTGAACCTGCGCAGGATCGGCACCGATCCATACCGCGGCGGATTTAAGAATTTGCTCCAACGCTTCGGCGCCGGCTCTAGCGATCGATATCAAGGTTGCGGCCTTCGAAGCCATCCTTACACGCAACGCTTCGCCAGACTCCGGTCTTCGACTGGAGAAATCTAACAACGCCACACCCAGCTCACCGGCGATTTTTCGATCATTCTCAAGAGATAAGCGCTGCTCGCTCAATCCCGATGACGACACGCCTATGAATTTCGCATCCGCGCTGGTTGGCAGTTCTAATACGGCGCCAGCACCGACACGCACTTCCGCGTCTTCTTGCGCCGATCCGATAAGCACCAGTGTGTCCTGGCCTTGCATAAACAATGACTGTCGATAATCAGCTTCGCCGCGATAAATCGCCAGCGCGGTATTTGCCAAATCGAGAAGCGGTGGTTTGTCTGGCGCCTGAGTAATGTCATTTGGGCCGACAAAAACAAACGGTATTTGGTCTAAAACTTTCCCAGCGTAATTGGGCAACTGCCAAGAAAGTTCATTCAGATGCTCGACATCATCGGTCTCGGCCATTTCCACTGTCTGATAAATACCGTTTTCGTCGAGACGCAATAGCCGATATCTTGGTGTCCAATTCCAATCGAACGTTTGTCGGCTATATCGACTTTCATCGAGAACAAGCAGATTGGTTTTCGCCGGACCATGCCCATCGCGCTGTTGGTCCCAGTTCAAGATCGCTTCGGCCGCGTAGGTAACAATGTGAGGTACCGTCCGAGTATCCGACCGGTCAGCGATGTCCAACAGTAATCCAAATCGCCCGGTCAGTAACTGCTGTTCGTTGATGCGCCGTAACAGCGTCTGTAAACTTTCACCCTCCAACGTTGCGCGCTGTTTGAGCGGCGCTAGTTTTTCCGGCAGGTCGATAATCGGCGGTTCGCGATGCATCAAACCGATCATCGCCGTAATCGTCGAATGAACGCAGTCAGGAAAAACTGCGCGGTTTAGATAGGATTGGTAGTTTTCGAACCCCCGATCCGTTCTGTTCAGGCCGTCGACCCGCATGCCCTGCGTGGCTCCGAGATAGAGCGTTCCCTGCGATTTAATCCGACGCTCACCGGCGTAAGCGTCGCGCATGAGCTTCCAATCGTCCACAAGCGCCAAATACTCGGGATGCTTTGAGTTAACCGACATTGATTGTTCCGATATGGTTCGCGGGAAAGCTGCGTCAGGTCAGCCCTACGGCACTTACCGACTTCAATTGAGTTGGACGGCTGTAAATCCGATAGCGGGTTTCATCGCCGATATGATCTTCTGCTCTTGTATCCACATCATCCATGTCCCGCTCGGACCGGGGCAAACTGGGCACGGTACGTATGAAATGCCGGCATTGTTCGAATACGAAGAGGCCCGGTGAATCCTCGTCAATTGCGTTTTGCAGCATAGTTCGCACTTTCAACCATCCCTGCTTTCGCGATCCAGGCGACTTATCCGCCGGCAGCCAATGCACACCCTCGCGAACCATCTCCATCGCGATCGAGTGTCCGGAGGATGCATCGAAAATACTGCTGTCAGCAGGTCCTGGTTTGACCTTCAACCCCATTTCCCGCTCGCGCTGCAGGATGCCAATCGCAATTTCCTTCGGCGTCATTCGAAGGCCTTGGTTCGGTCGCCCTGAACAGCCGTACCACTCGGCAACTCTAAACAAATCGCCGGGTCTCGTGCTTCTCCGCTGGCCATGATCGTCAATGACGTCGGCGCCATCGCTCTCCGCCCACCAGCCAACGGAAAACGGCCTACTGGACCCCCAATCGAATGACCGATCGACGCGCCAGGTAGCTGGTATTCGAAATGGCGAGACGACATGGATCTCAGCCGACCAGAGATCGTCGAACATGCCGCCAGCAACAATATTCCAGTCACCGTCGCGCATGGCGCGGACAAGACTTTTGTTACCGAGACCCAATAGCCTGGCTTCATAACCCGGGTCGTTTTGCAGGAGCGCGGGATTATCCTCGAGCCGGGCGGGGATAAACTGCCGCCGCATGCCGCCCAAACGCGGCGACTGCTGCATAATGGCAAGCGGCGGCGCGGGATCAACAAATGCAGCCTTCACCCAATTGTGCCCAATCCCACCTGGATTGGCCCCACAAAGAATCCGCGGAAAATTCTTCCGCTCGGACGGAGGCACAACAAGTCCGGATTGACGCACCCGGCTGCGCAGAAACAAGTACATGTCCTCCGTCCACTGCGTCAGTTCGTCGATCAATAGAACGTGGATATCGGTACCCTGAAATCGAAAGACGTCCTTTTCGTATTGGCAATAGGCAAAGTGAACTTTCGATCCTGACGCGGTAAACGAAACACTCGGGCTGTTCGAAAGCGACATGCGGCAAACACCGCGCTGCAGCCACGGCGCCAACATAGCGGGCAATCCTGCCGGGCCGTCGATATGGTTCTTAAACAATTCAGGACGGGTTCGCCGAAACAGATAGACCTGAAGGCCTGGAATAGCGACACACCAGGCCAGGGCGGCGACACGCAGAAGGTAGGATTTCCCACCACCCGCTGCGCCTCCGTAAAGAATTTCGGTCGCCGTCGAGCAAAGTGCATCCCCTTGACGGGGATGCAGGGTGAACGTCAATTCATCCAAGAGCTACTACGCGGAAGGCTCAATCTGTTTGCCGATGACTTCAGCCAATTGCCGGGACTTAAGGATATGTGGCAAATCGCGCCCCCGGTTCAAGGACTTTTTACCTATATCAATAAGAGCCTGATTCATCATTGCGAACGACCTGGATACGTAAAACCGGGTTATCGTCACCAGCCGATTTGGACTGCGCGGTATCGTCGACTTCCTGCATGATCGGCTGAATGTTTTCTATAAACCATTTCCTCGCGTCAATCTGCAGTTTCGCCCGGGCCAAATGGTCACGATCAGGTTCCACCTCATCGGCGATCGCAAGAACGCTTTCCGCTATGGATTGTGTATAAGGTTGCCGTGCTTGCGTATATAATTCAGCGAAATAGGGGTATTTCTTGATCCAATTGTAGACTGTGCTTTTACAGGGAAATTCGTCATCCGCGCATATTTTCAACAAAGTTTCCCCCATCGCAATCCGCCGGCAGATTTCTTGAGCTGTCTGTTTGCTGTAACGATGAGGTAGACCTGCCCGAACGGCCATCCGAACCAACCCAGCCATGGATTAATGGGAACTTAGGAATAGATGGGATATCGCGCCCCCGATTCAAGGAATTTTTTCCTCTTTCACGAAACCTGAAAACCAAGAGCCGCAATCCGTTCGTTCTGGATCTCCGTCGTGCCATCGACATAATGCGCGATCCGGGCGCAGGCCAGATGTCGACCGAGCCCATACTCTTCTCGAAGTCCATGAGCCCCCATGGCTTGCATGCATTGCGGGATCGCTCTTTCCGCCATGCGTGCCGCGTACTTCTTTGCGTGCGCGGCAGCCAATACGGCACCAGGATCGTCCTGGTCGATGAGCGAGGCGGCTTTGTAGGTAAGCAATCGCGCGGCCTCCAATTCCGTCGCAACATCCGCCAACGACCATGCGAGCCCCTGATGTTCGATCAACGGTCTGCCAAACGCGTGGCGCGACCGGCCATAGGTAACGGCTTTATCGAGCGCGTCCGAAACCATGCCGCAACACATGGCGGCTACGTAAGTGCGCGCGCCGTTGATACTGTGTAGGGCCAGTTTGAAGGCCTCTCCGGCCGGCGCCAATATGTCGGCCTCCGGGACGACATAGTCTTCAAGGTCGAAGCCAGCCGTTCCTATGGCATGACCGCCGTGCATTTGAATTGGGTCGTGGCGGCGGAATCCGTCGCGTCGCGCGTCGACAAGGAAACTAGCGATACCGCGCCAGCCGGCGGTTGGGTCGGTTTGAGCGTACACCACGAAAACATCGGCGACGGCGGCATTGGTGATCCAAGTTTTGCCACCATTCAAAACCCAATCCCCGCCCTGCGACACCGCTGTCATTTGGATGTTCGAGAAGTCGCTTCCCGCTGTCGGCTCGGTCAAAGCTGTGGCACCAAAAGTCCGTGCGGCGAGAAGATCGTCTAGATAGCGCTCGGCGGCGTTCGCAGAAGCCTCTCGTGCAATACGGTTGGCGACATTCTGGGTGTTGATCATGCCGAACGCGAAAGCCATGCAGGCCTTGGACAATTCCTCGGCGATGGTCATTTTGACCGAGTACCGCATACCACGCCCGCCGCGCTCGACCGGTACTTCTAACGCCATTAGGCCGGCAGATACCGCCTTCGCATAGATATCCGTCGGGACTTTTCTTGCTCTCTCCCAGTCATTCGCATGGTCCGCAACAAAATTGTCGCGAAATGATTTGGCGGTAGCAATCAACTCAAGTTCAAGCTCGTTATGGGCAAGAGTCATAGTTTCCTCCAACGCAGACAATCGACCGGTTCTGAAAATCGCGGTTGCGGTCTCTCAAAAGACTTGTCAGTTTCACCATCCCTGTCCCCGATTGGCATTCAGATGAAGATTATCAGCAACTTCGATTCCGGCAGTATCCAGGTAAAGTCGGCTCGCGCCAATGGGCACGCCGTCCTGGCGCTTCGTCCCGACAACGACACAGACATCATGCAATGGTTTTGCTTCGACGTCGTGGACGCAAAAAATATCGATTGTGAACTCGTCATACAAAATGCCGGACAGGCGGCATTCAAGAAAGGTTGGCAGGACTACCAAGCTTGCCTTTCGCAAAACGGAACCGATTGGCAGCGGACACCGACCGAGTTCGACGGGGAGCGGCTGACAATTCGATTGACGCCTCGACGACAATGCGTACGGATCGCATATTTCCCACCCTATTCTTTGGCGCGACATTACAAACTGATCGCGGCCAGCCAGCGAAGCGGATTGGCGACGGTCGAGACGGTCGGCAAGAGCGTCGATGGCCACCGGCTCGACGCATTAATCGTTGGGCAATCGCCGAAACCGAAGCCAAAATGCTGGATCATCGCACGCCAGCATCCCGGCGAGACGATGGCGGAATGGTGGGTTGAGGGTTTCTTGGAACGTTTGTTGTCGTCAGACGCCGTGGCCGAAAAACTGCGCCGGCAATTGTCGTTTCACGTAGTTCCGAACATGAACCCGGACGGCAGTCGGCGCGGGCATTTGAGAACGAACGCACTGGGCTTCGATCTCAATCGCGCCTGGCAAGAGCCCGACCCAGAGAAAACACCCGAGGTATTCCTAGTCCGAGACACAATGACACGAACGGGAGTCGATTTCTTTCTCGATATTCACGGTGACGAGATCTTGCCCTATCTGTTTTTGACCGGCGGCTATGGCATTCCTACCATGTCTTCCTACCAAGAACGCACCCGGGACTACTTCATGCGTCGAATGTTGAGTGCCAGCCCGGAGTTTCAGACCGAGCGCGGTTATCCGAAGGCACAGCCGGGAAAAGCCAACCTTGCGATTGGCGCAAACTTCGTCGCCGAGCACTTCGGCGCGATCTCATTCACGTTGGAACAGCCTTTCAAGGACAATGCGCATCGGCCCGTACCGGAGTCCGGCTGGTCGCCCGAACGCGCCCGAGCGCACGGCGCGGCGACACTCGATGCCATTGCCGGGATCGAGCCCTTTTTGACACGCAATTATAAAAAGAGGAGTTAGATCGCCATGCGCGCAGCTTGGTACCAAAAAAATGGCCCCGCTAAGAAAGTTTTGCAAATAGGAACGGTGGACGACCCTACCGCCGGACCGGGCGAAGTCCGCATTCGTGTGATGGCCAGCGGTGTCAATCCATCCGACGTCAAACTCCGTGCCGGTCTACGTCAAGGTATGACTTATCCGTTGATCATCGCGAACAGCGACGGTGCTGGCGTCATCGACCAGGTCGGGGATGGCGTTGAGGGTTTCCGACCGGGCCAGAGGGTCTGGCTCTACAACGGTCAACGCGGCGGCCGCGCCTTTGGGACGGCCGCAGAGTATATTGCGCTGGACGCCGGTTTAGTCCACCCGCTGCCGGACCATGTCGATTTTGCCGAAGGCGCATGTCTCGGCATTCCATGCATGACGGCGCATCGATGCGTCTTTGTGCATGACCCCCAGCCGGGTGCGGTGATGATGGTCACCGGTGGTGCCGGCGCCGTCGGACATTACGCCATTCAGTTGGCGAAATGGGCCGGGATGACGGTATTGGCGACCGTGTCAGGGAGGGAGAAAACCGAAGTAGCCCGTCAAGCTGGCGCCGATCACGTGATAAACTACCGGCAGGAAAATGTCGCGAAACGCGTGTTGGAGCTGACCGGCGGGGACGGCGTGGACCATATCGTCGATGTCGATTTCGGCGGGAACCTAGACGCCAGTATCGAGGCGATCAAAAACAACGGCTCGATTTCGATTTATGCGTCGGCTGGCGAAGAGCATCCGCGCATTCCGGTATTCCAGTTGATGGGAAAAAATGTCGCGCTGCATTTCATGGTGCTCAATTCCTGTCCTCTCGCCGCGCGGCAGAAGGCTCAACGGGATATTGGCGATTGGCTTTCTAACGGTAACGCCGTCCACAGAATTGCCGGGACATTTCCTCTTGACGAAATTGCCGCCGCGCACGAATTGGTGGAGTCGGGAAGTAAAAATGGCACTGCCATCGTTTTGCCTCAGGAGGCATGAGCCCGGTTAATGGCTGTTTCAACAACGATGCTGGATACGATTGCGCAGGCTATTCCGGCCTTTGCGCCTGGGTCGGTTTGGCTAGTGGGCGCGGGGCCCGGCGATCCGGCTTTGTTGACGGCCGCCGCTTTGTCAGCCGTGGCTCAAGCGGACGTCGCGGTTTACGATGCGCTAGTCGGCCCGGGCGTTATCGGCTTGTTTCCCTCCCGCACCGAGCTAGTCTATGCCGGCAAACGAGGTGGCAAGCCGTCCGCCAAGCAGAAAGACATCACAAAACTCATGATCGACGAAGCCAGGGCCGGAAAACGCGTCCTGCGGCTAAAGGGAGGCGACCCCTTTATATTTGGCCGTGGTGGCGAGGAGGCGCTGGCGCTAACACGGGCCAATGTGCCGTTCCACGTCGTCCCCGGTGTGACCGCCGCCGTCGCTGGCGCCGCCAATGCCGGGATACCGATCACCCATCGCGATACAAACAGCAGCGTCACATTCGTAACCGGTCATAATGCCTTCGGCGAGGTTCCGGATGCGCTTGATTGGAGCGCCATTTCGCGAGCCAGTCCTGTTTTGGTTTTCTATATGGCAATCAAGCATTTAGAAAAAATATCTGATACATTAATAGCGAACGGCCGATCCCCGCACGAATCCGTCGCAGTGATTTCGAACGCCACATTACCGAGCGAACAGCTTGTCAAATCCACCCTCTCCAACGTGGCGCAGGACGTACGGCGGTCGGGAATCGAACCTCCGGCCATCGTCGTCGTCGGCCCAGTCGTAAATTACGCAGACATTCTTGGTAACCGTTAGTCACGGTTCAAAAAAATTTTCCAATACGGACTTGATAGGAACCCCACATCGGATTATCTAACGTCGCGAAAATTCACACAATTAAGCAGACTTTCTGATCATACGCGACATCGGGAAACGGGAGCAGACGTCCAGATGGAATGGATGATTGAGATTCAGGACCTGGCGAAGAACTTTCAGCACGTCAAGGCTGTCAACGGCATCAGTTTTAACGTCGCTAAAGGCGAGGTTCTAGGATTTCTCGGCCCCAACGGAGCGGGCAAATCGACCACCATGAAAATGATCACCGGTTACCTCGCGCCAACATCGGGCCAGGTCCGGATCTGCGGTCACGACATCGTTCAGGAACCAATCCCCGCAAAACGCAAAATCGGCTACTTGCCTGAGGGCGCGCCCGCATACGGCGACATGACGCCGGCAAAGTTTCTCGCCTTTACGGCCGCAATTCGCGGTCTACGCGGCCGCGCGAAAAGCCAGGCTATCGACACCGCCGTCGATCGGGTTCACATTCGCTCGGTTCTGCAACAGCCGATCGACACCTTGTCCAAGGGTTACAAGCGTCGCGTTGGTCTTGCGCAGGCGATCCTACACGATCCACCCATTTTGATTTTGGACGAACCGACAGACGGGCTGGATCCCAACCAAAAGCACGAGGTTCGCACGCTGATCGCCGAGATGGCGGCGGACAAGGCCATTGTCATTTCCACTCATATCCTCGAGGAAGTTGACGCCGTTTGCACCAGGGCAATGATCATCGCGGATGGCAGCATTCTGATCGACGGCACACCGCAAGAGCTAGAGGCACGGTCGGTACGCCACAACGCGATTTTGCTTAAAAGCGCAGCGCCTAATATCGGGAAGGTCATGAATGAGCTGGTGGGCGTGGCCTCTCTGGAGGAACTTGGCGACAATCGCTATCGGATTTATCCGACCGGCGGCCAATCGATACTCTCGACGGTCCATGCCACGGCCAAAACCCATAATTGGCCGATCGACGAGTTGACTGTGGAAAGTGGCCGCCTCGACGACGTCTTTCGCCGCCTTACGAGCCAAAACAATACCAAAGAGGTCGCGTGATGGCTCAGACATGGACGATCATGCGGCGCGAGCTCGGCGGCTACTTCAACACTCCCCTGGCTTATGTTTTCATCGTTATCTTTCTGTTCCTGAGCGGGATATTCGCGTTTTACCTCGGCAACTTCTTCGAGCGTGGCCAAGCGGATTTGAAGCCATTCTTTCAGTTTCACCCTTGGCTCTACTTGTTCTTGGTTCCCGCAATTTCCATGCGGCTTTGGGCGGAAGAGCGTAAAAGCGGTTCGATTGAATTGCTCATGACCTTGCCCACGCCACTTTCCGCGGTGGTGATCGGAAAATTTCTCGCCGCTTGGATATTCACGATTATCGCGTTGGCCTGCACGCTGCCCATGTGGATCACGGTCAGTTATCTCGGCCAACCCGACCATGGCGTCATTCTAGCGGGATATATCGGAAGCGCTTTGATGGCGGGCGGATATCTTGCGATCGGCGCCTGCATATCCGCCGCGACGACAAATCAAGTCATCGCCTTTGTCATTTCCGTCGTCATTTGTTTCTTGTTCACGGTTTCCGGTGCGCCTCTGGTGCTGGAGTTTGTCTCGGCCTGGGCACCGCAAAGCTTATTGGAAACAGTCGCTTCCTTCAGTTTCCTAGCCCATTTTCAAGCAATTACGGACGGCGTCATTGACGTTCGGGACATCGTCTATTTCGTAACGCTTATCGCCGTCTGGCTCTATGCCAACGTACTGGTTGTCGAATTGAACAAGGGATAGGGCACAACGCAATGAACAAAGTTCTACTATCTCTTCTCGCATTCGCTTTGTTGGCGGTGTTTTTTGTTTCGACCAATATCGTCAGCAATAACATGTTGCAGGGTTGGCGGATCGATCTTACGAAGGAAAAACTCTACACGCTGTCGGACGGTACTAAGAAAATCATCGAAAATATCGACGAGCCGATCACCCTCCGGCTTTATTATTCGGTTGCGTTGGCCAACGACATTCCGACTTTTCGAACCTATGCGGCCCGAGTGCGCGAGCTGATCGAGGAGTTCGCCAGTTATTCCAATGGCAAAATTCGTCTCGAAATCGTCGATCCAAAACCATTCACCGACGAAGAGGACGACGCGGTACGCTACGGTATGCAAGGGGTGCAAGTCACCGATACGGATAAACTCTATTTCGGTTTGGTGGGCTTCAACCTAACCGACGATCAGGAATCCGTGCCATTCTTTCAGCAGGAGAAAGAATCCTTCCTCGAATACGAACTGACCCGTCTGATCCATAATTTGAGCGACCCAAAGAAGCCGGTCATTGGCCTGGTAACCGGCCATCAGATGAATGCCGGCGTTTCGCCAATGATGCGTCTTAATCCGAACGCGCCGAGGCCATGGGCCATTCTGGAGCAGATCCGCGAGACAATGGAACTGAAGGATCTGGGAACTTCCTTCGAAAGCATCGAGCCCGGCGTCGACGTATTGCTGATTGTCCATCCGCCGGAACTGAAGCCCGCAACCCTCTATGCCATCGACCAATTCGTTATGAATGGCGGCAAGGTTATTGCCTATCTCGATCCCATGTCCGAACTCGGCAGCAGCCAGCTACGTGCCGCGCAAGGGCGCCCCGTGCAAACGCCGGTGTCTTCAAATTTGGAGCCCCTGCTCGCGGCTTGGGGCGCGAAGATGCACGAAGACAAAGTGGTCGGCGATTGGTCGATCGCGCGGCAAGTCAATGTCGGACAATATGGACGCGTCGAAATCGTCCGCTATCTGCCATGGCTGAAATTGGAGGCGGAGAACTACAACACGGATGACATTGTCACCAGTCAGCTTGGCAATGTCATGTTCGCGGCCGCCGGCGCCTTTGAGCCTTTGGAAGGTGCGACAACCCAGTTTTTGCCTCTGATCCAGTCCACAGAAAATGCGATGCTGCTGAAGGCCGAGGACATTAAGTTCGGACCGGATCCAAAAACTCTGATCAGCAATTTCGAAGCGGATGGTATTCGCCATGTGGTCGCGGCGAGCATCACCGGCCCCGCTAAATCGGCCTTCCCGGACGGTCCGCCGACGACTGAGCCAAAGGACGAGGACGACAAGATATCGCCCGGATCCGATAAAGACGCCAAAAAGACCGATAAGACGGACAAAGTCGAGCATATCGCAGAAGCGAAGGCGCCGCTGAACATTATCCTCGTCTCGGACGGCGACAGTCTTTACGACAATTTCTGGCTGCAATCGCGGGAAATCGGTGGACAATCGGTCTACATCCCAACGGCCGCCAACGGTAGCCTGTTGATGAATGCCTTGGACAATCTTGCCGGTTCCTCCGAGTTGATAAACTTGCGGAGCCGCCAACGCTCCGACCGTCCATTTCGCGTTGTCGAAACGCTGCGACGGCAGGCCGAACAGAAATTCCTGAACCAAGAAGACGAGCTCAATAAGAAGCTCGAAGATACGCTTAAAAAGATATCCAATTTGCAGAGCAAGGCGCAGGCGGAAGGCGGCGCGCTACTATCTGAACAGCAACAAGCGGCCATCGACGAAGCCCGTCAAGAGGTTATCGGTACCCGCAAACAGTTGCGTGACGTTCAGGCCAACTTGAATGCCGACATCGAGCAGTTGGAGAGTCGTGTCAAACTGATCAATATCGCCGCCGTCCCGCTATTGTTCACGCTGCTTGCCATTATCGTCGCCGCACTTAGATTACGGCGGCGCCGTAAAGCGCATGAATTTGCCCGGGCTTGACCAAACCGACAGATTGAGGATAACGCGATGACATTCCGATCTTTCGTTGTTTTGCTGGTGCTTACCTTGATCGCGAGCGGCGCGGCAGCGGCGGCTGTTTGGCAGCGGCAAAAAAGCATCGAAGTGCCAGCAGCGCCGAGCACATTATTCGACGGTTTAACGTCGAAAATAAACGAAGTCGCAGCGTTGAACATCGTGACGCCGTCTACAGCCTTTACAATTAAAAAGGACGAGGACGGGAAGTGGTCGGTGCCGGAGAAGCAAGGCTATCCCGTTGATTTCGAAACCGTCAAACAAGCGGTCGTCGGAATGGTCAATATGCGACCGGTCGCCGCGCAAACGGATAGGCCGGAGAAATATCACAAGCTGAATTTGGACGACCCGAGCAAAGAGGGCAGCGGCAAGACAATCACTTTGCTCGACAAAAGCGGGCAGCAGCTCGCGTCGTTGGTCATCGGTCGAACCAAATCCGCGTCGACGGATACGCGACTAGGTTGGTTTTTTGTTCGCCGCGCAGACCAGCAACGAAGTTGGTTGGCGGAAGGCCGACTTGATACCTGGGACAATATGGTGCGCTGGCTCGATCCTTCCATGCCGACCGTGGATCGCCCGCGGATCCATAAAGTCATCAGTCGCAAAGACATCCAGACCAGCGTCACGGCGCTCCGCACAGAGCCGGACGAGGCCAATTTCAAACTCGAATCCGTACCTGAAGGGCGCAAGGTTAAATACGATACGGCGCCCAATGCGCTCGGCAGCGCCATGGGTTTCTTAAGTTTTGACGACGTCAAACGGAAATCCGAAATCAAGGATTGGTCACAAGGGCACAACACGACGTACCGCACGTTCGACGGTTTGGTCGTGGAAATTCGCCTTGCCACCGCTGACGACAAGACCAACGATACGTGGGCGAATTTTACGTTCTCTACGGATTTTGCCGGGATAAAGGACCTAAAGATTCCGGAAAACCAACGTAAGCGCCTGAAATCAGAAGAAGAAGTCAGAAAAGAAGCCGAGACTTTCCAAGCGAAATTTGGAGATTGGGCTTACAAACTTCCGGAATATAAGGCCAAAGACTTCGTCACAGGCATGGAACAAATGACTGTCCCTGAAGAGGCCGAAAAATCCTCGGAATGACGTCTCGCCGACCGGCACCGTTCGATTGGAAAAAAGATGAGCGAAGAAAAACTTTCATTCCAGGCCGAAGTTTCGCGACTGCTGTCGTTAATGGTGAACGCCGTATATAGCGACAAGGAAGTGTTTGTTCGGGAGCTGATCTCCAATGCTTCCGACGCCTGCGACAAACTTCGCTACCAAGCCATCACCGAACCTGCGTTGTTGAGTGACGATCCGAACTTACGCGTGCGCATTTCGATCGATGTCGACGCGAAAACGCTATGCATCGCCGACAATGGCATTGGCATGTCGCGAGACGAACTGATCGATAATCTAGGCACCATTGCCCGTTCCGGCACCAACGCCTTTCTCCAGGCGGTGGCGACGGGAGAGGAAGCGGATGTCAGTTTGATCGGCCAATTCGGCGTCGGGTTCTATTCCGTGTTTATGGTTGCCGACCTCGTCGAAGTTACCTCGCGCCGCGCCGGCAGCGAGGAAGCTTGGCGATGGACATCCGACGGTCTTGGAGAATTCTCGATCGCGCCCGGTGAAATGGCCGGCCGCGGCACGTCGATTTTGCTTCACTTAAAATCGGACGACGCCAAATGGCTGGAAAAGGCGCAACTTGTCCAAGTCATCAAAAAATACGCAGATCATATTGATCTACCTATAGAAATGGAAGGCGAAGAAGGACTGGAAATCCTCAATCAAGCCTCCGCCATCTGGACCCGGCAGAAGAGCGATATCAGCGAGGAGCAATACAAGGAATTCTACCATCATGTCGCTCATGCTTTCGACGATCCTTGGTTGACAATCCACTATCGGGCGGAAGGAAAGCTCGAATATTCGGGCCTGCTTTTCATACCGAAAATCGCGCCCTACGACCTGTTCGATCCGGGGCGTAAACATCGCGTCAAGCTCTACATCAAGCGGGTCTTCATTACGGAGGATGTGGAGGAACTTATCCCATCCTATCTACGCTTCGTTAAAGGTATCGTCGATACCGAGGATCTGCCGTTAAACATCAGCCGAGAAATGCTGCAATCGAACCCGCTGATAACGCATTTGCGCCAAGCGGTTACACGCCGCGTGCTGAATGAGTTAAAGAAGAAGGCGGATAAAGACCCGACGGCTTACGACACATTTTGGCAAGCCTTCGGCGCCGTTCTAAAAGAAGGAATTTATGAAGACGCCGAGCGACGAGACGATCTTCTAAAACTCGCACGCTTTAAAAGCAGCAGCAGCGAACAATTGGTTTCGCTTGCCGATTACGTCGAGCGGATGAAGGAAGGCCAAACGGCCATCTATTATGCCACCGGCGAAAACATAGACACGATCCTCGCCAGCCCGCATTTGGAGGGCTACCGGGCCCGTGACCTAGAAGTCTTATTGCTTAGCGACCCGGTCGACGACTTTTGGCTTTCCGCCGTTTCGGAATTCGAGGAAAACCCGTTTGTCTCGATCACCCGCGGCGCCGGCGATCTGGCCGATATCCCGCTGTCCGAAAAGGATCAAGATCAGGATAAGCCGGCACCGTCGGACGACGTTCGCGATGCAGATATCGCCACTCTTATCGCACTGCTGAAACAGACTTTGGAGAGCGATGTCAAAGATGTCCGTTTGTCGGATCGTCTGACCGAAAGCGCCGTCTGTCTTGTCGCTGACGAAGGAGATCTCGATATGCGTCTCGAACGCATGTTAAAGGCGCACGGTCAGCTACAGGACAGCTCGAAGCGGATCATGGAGATAAACGGTAATCACGCATTGATCCGCGGTCTTGCCGCGCAGGCTAAGGAATCCGGGGCCGACGATCGAATGTCCGATATTGCCCACCTGCTCTATGATCAGGCTTGCATCCTTGAAGGCGATCCGGTGAAAAGCCCGAGCGACTTCGCGCGCCGTCTTTCCAACGTTTTGGCGGGTTAACGCCAAATCAGGTATCGAAGCGCTTAGTGTTCTTGCCGTGCATGTCGGACACGATGGTGCTCGCTGTCGATACAAACAAAAACGGCAAGAAGGCATGCACCAGCGCCGCACCGGCCGCATAGAACATGCGCCCGGAAAAACCCAGCGCGAACCGCAAATGTTCGAAGTAGGTTTCGCCGACGGTCTTCGGATGTGCGGTAAAAAGTTCGATCGCCTTTGTCGCCATGTCAATCTCCTGCGCTAAATGATAGTGGACTGTAGCTATGTTTTAGCGGGATTTGCTCCCGTTTTTCATATTTTTCCCCAGATATTGTGGAATTTATCCCGATATCTGGTATTTTCTGTGGATGATTGATGACGCTGACAAGAAAATACTCGCGCATCTCCAAAAAGACGCGAATCTCGCGCTTGAGGATATTGGCCACAAGATTGGGCTTTCGCGGAACGCCGTTTGGCGACGGATCCGTCGACTGGACGAAACCGGCGTAATTCAGAAGCGCGTTGCCCTAATTGAGCCGGAAGCGGTCAATCTCGGCCTCTCCGTATTTATTCTGATCCGGACCAACCAGCATAATGCGGACTGGCTGGATCGTTTCAGCAAAGCCATCGACGCGTTACCGGAAATTGTTGGTGCCTACAGAACGAGCGGGGACATCGACTATATTCTACATGCCCGTATCCCGAATATGCAGGAATACGACGCCCTTTATCGCCGACTGGTCGAAAGAGTTGAGTTAAGCGACGTATCCGGCAGCTTCGTTATGGAGGAAATCAAACAGGTGACGGAACTACCGCTTCATTTCGCCTAACGATCTAGATAGCCGTCGCGGGTCTGCGGCAATTTCTCGTCCAAAATTTTGCTGGCAACTAGAGTTCGCAGAACCTGAGCAGTGCCACCGCCTATCGTGAACATCCGGGCATCGCGGACCATACGCTCCAACGGAAGATTTCGCGAATATCCCGCGGCGCCGAATATTTGCAAGGCGTCGTTCGTGACTTTGATGGCCATATCCGAGGTGAAGACCTTGGCCTGGGCAGCGCTTGTCATGTCTGGGAATCCGCCGCCGCCACTCGCAGCCGCGCGATAACACATTAGACGAGCCGCCTCCAGCTGGATGGACATATCCGCCAACATCCAGTTAAGGCCTTGAAACTCGTAAATGGGTCGACCGAATTGCTCCCTCTCCTTGGCATAATCAAGCGCCAATTCGTAAGCACCGCCGGCTAAACCCAGCGCGACGCTGGCCGCTCCGACGCGCTGTCCGTTATAGGCATTCATCAATCCCGCAAATCCGCGGCGCAAATCGTCATTAGGGATCAGCGCCATCGATTCCGGCACTTCAAGATCTTCGAAGATAACCTCTGCCTCCGGAATGCCGCGCAGGCCCATGGCAGGTTCCCGGTGACCAATCTTCAATCCGTCCGCTTCCCCGCGAACGGCTATGAACCCGCCGATGCCCTGCTCCTCACCGCTTTCGTCGAACACCCGCGCAAAGATCAAATGCAGTTTGGACACACCGGCCCCGGTGATCCAATGCTTCTTGCCGTTGAGGATATAGGTATCGCCCCGCTTGTCGGCCCGCGTGGTCATTTCCGTGGCGGCGCTCCCGGCGTTGGGTTCGGTGATGCAGATGGCAGGTTTGTCGCCGGAAAGAACGAGATCGGCCGCAAGTTTCTTCTGAGCTTGATTGCCATATGCGAGGATGGCGCCAATCGCGCCCATATTGGCCTCGACGACGATCCGGCCGCTGATTCCGCAGACTGCCGCCATTTGCTCAATGACAAGCACAGCGTCGAGATAGGATTTTCCCTTTCCGCCCAACTCCGTAGGTATGGTCATGCCCATGAAGCCAGCTTCTTTCAGGTCCGTCACATTATCCCAGGGATATTCCTCGCTCTGATCAATACGCGCTGCGCGATCCGCGATAACATCTCGGGCAACGGCTTTCGCCTGCTCCTGTAGCGCCAGATTTTCATTGGACAATTGGTACATGGCCACTCCTCACATGATCAATGAGGCGCCATCTTAGTCGTAATGTTTCGTAACGGAAACCGAGTGTCGTTAGTTTGCGGCCGTTATCTTGGTCTCAAGCGTATCAAGAAATTTGTCAATATCTCCGCCCTGGCCTTGTAAAGCCGTCGCGAAATCCGAACGTTGGGTCACACTCATACTGACATTTTCGATAATAACGTCGATGATCTTGAATTCACCCGTCTTCTTACTTTTTTTCACACGCCAATCGATCCGTACCGGCTTTTTACCGGTCTGGGTCAGCAACATGGTCACGAAGGTGCCTTTTTTTCCTTCGTCTCTTTCGCCTTTGATATCAAACGACAAATCCGCGTAAGTTTTGAAGCGCCGCGCATAGGTGGCCGTGACATAGCGTTCGAACAGGGAAAGGTAACGAGATTTTTGATCTTCGTTGGCCAGTCGCCAATGCCGGCCAAGTGCAAAGCGGGCAATTCCCTTTACCGCAAAGGCATCGTTGAACATCCGCGAAAACTCGTCGATCCGCGCCTCGTCCGTCAGACCGTCTTTCTTAAATGTCTGCAGGGCCTCGCTACCAAGTTTATCAATAAAGTCACTTGCACTCTTCGCACCGGCTTGGGTTTGCACAGAAACCAGCAATCCGAGAAGAACAACGAAAAAAATCCGAATAGGCGTAAACATCTCAAATTATCCTAATCGACAGAAATATCCGGCGAATCATCCGACGGCGGCAGACGCCCGTTTGCAATGTCCGCGCGCCGACGTTGGCGATAAAGGCTACGTATCGTCGCATAATAATCGATTGACGAACGCTCGATTTCATCCAGCGTTTCGATATTTCGAGCTCTAGAATCAATCGCCGTCAAACTGGCCCGAATGACGAGAAGCTTAAACTGCGTGTCTTCGGATCCCAGAAATCCGATTGGATCGATGAACGTGTCGCCTATCCGTCCAAACGCGTCTCTTACATTCGATGGGCCAAACAACGGCAAAACGAGATAAGGCCCCTCACCTACACCCCAGACCGCAAGCGTTTGCCCAAAATCTTCTTCGTGATAAGGAATGCCCGTTTCGCTGCCGCCAACGCCCGCAACATCGAACACACCTCCAACGCCCGCAACGGAATTAATTGCAAATCTGCCAAACGACTGTCCGGCCCGATCGACTTCCCCCTGGGCAACGTCGTGAACGAATGTCAGGGGTGTCCGTAAATGATTCAGAACATTTCTCACACCATCCTGCGCGGGTTGCGGTACCGCACCACGATAGATCTCCGCCACCGGCCGCAAGAGCATTATGTCTATGAAACGATTGACCTCGAATATATAGCGGTTAAATGGCTCGATGGGATCGTTGACATCCTCAACGATGTTGCCGTTTGCGTCCGTCAGCGCCGCATTTTGCTGCTTTGTCGCGCATGCGGACAATACTGCTGCCGATATCAGCAACGGCAACAGCATTCGGAAAACTTGAGCAAATTGTACTGAAATCCTGTCGATCACAATTAGACGCTCTATCAATATGACTTAAAGTCAAACAAACAGCGGAGAAGCAGACAGCCTCAATAAGTGGACATTCACGGAAAGGCAACCGGCAATCTGATCCAACCGATTCCATCAAAGGAATATGACGAAATTACAACATAATCGGGGTCGTTGGAAGAATATCATGCAATCGATCATCTTATTATTCGTTTAATTAATATACCTAAATAATTACCTGGAATTGCAGCAAAAATCCAAATCCAGCCATGCAGGCTTGTAGATGCAATACCGGAGAAAAAGGCGCCTATGTTACAGCCATAGGATAATCTGGCGCCGTAACCCATAGCCAATCCACCAAGGGTCATAAGCAACAAATCTCGGCGACCGGCGGAGAATCGAATTCGGAACCGTCCGGAGATGAAAGAGAAAAACGCAGCCCCCAACATAATCCCGATGTTCGTCACTGAGGTTGCATCTTGTAGTACCGAACTTTGCAGAGCTTGTTGTTGGAAGTTTCCGGACCAAAATTCGTTAGTGGCCGGATCCCATCCAAATGCTTGGAGCAATTTCGCAACCCAAAGCGCGAAAGCCCATGTGATTGACCATGGATGCCCGGCCGTCACCAGATACAACCAGTTTAGCACCGCCAGACTCATCGCGGAGGGTCCAAGCGGCCATGGGCCGTTTACGAACAACTGTCGAAAAGTCCCCGCCGGGCGCCATATCGGCACTTCGGGTCGCCCGCCCGCTTGACGCAATAAAACCCAGATCAAAACCAATGCGGCGAGCTGGCATCCAATGGCAAGCGGGTATCCGAGGTGATCCGCGAGAGCGACTGGCCCGATACCAGGCCGTTGCGCCCACCAACTTAAATCCAAGCTACCCCAAAATCCGCCCAAGCAGAAAAAGACCAATACCCAAAGCGATCGTCCAGCCCCGCCTCCGACACTAAACAACGTACCGGACGCACAGCCGCCACCGAATTGCATCCCAACCCCAAACAACAACGCGCCAAACGCCATCGACAAACTAACCGGGGCGACAGCTCCCATGACATCGCGACCAAACGCCTGTCCAACAGACAGAAACGGCGCGAACAAGAGCATCGCGAATGACAGCATAATGATTTGGGCGTAGATCCCTGCAAACTGCCCCCGTTTCATCGCTTTGCGGTAGGCGGCTGAGAAGCCGAACGCGGCCTGATAGAGTGTGCCGCCCAGCAGCAGTCCGATTACAAACAAGCAGACTTGGCGAAGACCATGATTGGATAGCAAAATCGCAAGCACGAACGTCGCTATGCCGACGGCCGACAGGCCGGCTACTTGACGCGGTTTTAGCATTTTACGTCCAAACTCGTTGAAGCGCCTATATGGCGCGTTCGCGGAATCTATCTGAGAACGACAAATGCCGAAATCGTTCGCATGATCACAATTGGTCGAACAGATGATTGAAAATAGTTATGGCGCGCGGACACTCTTGACCCAACGATACGGGATATGACATGTGCGGGCTCTTATGAATAAGCGTCCTTTGTCTGGGCATTGCCATGGGAAACATTCTAACAGAACAGATCGCCAAGAAAGGATACTTGGTGGCTGACGGGGCGATGGGTACGAACTTGTTCGTCCGTGGTTTACAAACAGGCGATGCGCCGGAGCTTTGGAATGTCGAACACCCGGAACGCATCGCCGATGTGCATAGATCCTTCATTGCGGCCGGCACCGAGTTGATCCTGACGAACTCGTTCGGTGGATCTGAATACCGTTTGAAGCTCCACAATGCGACGGCACGGGTCGAAGAGCTGAATAGCGCCGCTGCGAAGATCGCTCGACAAGTAGCGGACGGGTTATCCAATGATATTGTCGTTGCCGGCTCGATCGGCCCGACCGGCGAACTATTCGAGCCTCTGGGGCCGATCAGTTTCGAGCAAGGCAAAGCCGCTTTTGCGGCGCAGGCGCAAGCGCTTGCGTTGGGCGGCGTCGATTTGATCTGGATAGAAACCATGTCTGCAAAAGAGGAAGTGGCTGCCGCGGTTGCCGGCGCGGATACAACGGGACTCCCGATCACGGTTACTATGACTTTCGACACCAATGGTCGCACTATGATGGGGGTAACACCGCAGGATGCGGGTGCATGGCTTTCGGAGTTGAGCCCAAACGTCGTCGCAATCGGTGCGAATTGCGGGGTGGGGCCGGCGGAAGCGCTTGTCAGCCTATTAGCAATCGCGGAACACACGACATTAGCCATCGTGGCAAAGGCCAATTGTGGCGTACCTGAATATGTCGACGGCGACTTCCGCTTTACCGGCACACCTGAGTTGATGGCCGATTATGCGAAGCTGTCGCGTAATGCCGGCGCGGTCGTCATCGGCGGCTGCTGTGGGTCGGAGCCCATACACATTGCTGCAATGACGAAGGCGCTTGCGAATCACACTCCGGGCCCAAAGCCCGGACACACCGACATAGCGAAAGCGCTTGGACCACTTAGCAACTTGTCAATGGAACCGACGACCCTACCAACGACAGGGCGCCGGCGGTCCCGGCGCCGGCGCGGATAGACTTAATTTAATTTCTCTGCTGTGGTCGATCCAATTCGCAATATCGTTGTAAAGCTGTAGCCACGATTCTTTGCGTCGCTCCTTTGCGTAATCTGTAATAGCGATCCGCTTGCCCAGTGCCAAGATTATCGACGATAACGGCTAAACTGACTTCTCCCGCGATCGGATAACTCAGCACGCGGTCTCTGAACGTTACAACCACTGGCTCTTTCCGCAACGACGCAAGCCAGGGAAGAACGCGAGCATGCAATAGTCTTGTGTCTCGGTCGCTCAACTTGCTCAACAGATCGGGAACTCTACGCTGTTCATCGACATATTGCCGCCAACTGCTCTTAGCAAAATGATGACGACCGACAATTTGAAAGACTTGCTCGATTTCTTGGGCGGCGGTCATTTGATTCCGATTAATCGACCCATTTTTCAACATACGCGCGATCACATCCCGGCGGATTTTACCCGGCTTGGCTTCTCCGCTCGACGAGTCCTCAACGGAATCTCGCCGCTCAAATGCGCGTGTATTCATTGATTGCCGTCGCAATGATTTGCGCGCTACTTGTACAGCTTTCCGAACATCTCCTATTGGCTTGGGTTTTTCCTGGCCACCATTTTCATTAATATTCAATGTTGTGAATCCTTTTGGCTTGACTAGAAATTTTAGAGGGGGATTGACAGGAGACGGGTACGAAATGAGAAGTCGGAAATCCAATTCCGTAAATTCTGTTTTTCATGCGTCGTTCGGCGTTGGCGAATTTTCGATAAAGCGGCAAAATCTCAAGATACAGTTCTCTACGCGCACCTGCCGGAAGCGGTCGCCCGGAAATGGCGCAATCGCCGGTCCTCCACTCAAACAAACGGGCAGCAACCACATTGAGACTCTGTTTTAGGAGTAGTTTTAAGTCATGTTCTTGTGGCAATACGCCCCGAGCCTTAATAAAGCGACAGAACTGGAGGCCCGCGCGATGGTGGAATGCAATCATGGCAAGTCTTGAAAAAAAGAGCCGTTGCGTGTGGGGGCAATCGCCATATTTCTCGCTCAAAGCAGCCTGCAATAAAGTGCGCGACTGTTGATACATAATTTCGCAATCCTTACAAACCGTCCGCCATCTTCCAAAATTTGAGATGACATTTTGGACGTTCGAACTGTCAATACTGTATGGCCGACCGATGTCAAAACTGCTCATTCCCAGTTCGTCTACACACAAACTCCAGTGGACTGCGCGCTGAAGCCAGGACCGTTTGCCATTCGATGGCTCGTTGAAATATGCGCCGGAAACACCAACCACAAAATGTGTAATCTCGTCGGCGATATCGTACGGGGTGAGATTTATCCTGCTTTTCAGTGCGGGCACCGCGGATCGTTCACAATCTATCAAGAATGAAGAAACAACGTCGACATGCTGGGTTTCGGTAGAGTTTCCAAAGTTCATGTTTTGTTCTTTCTTTTACAAAAAAAAAATCGCGCCCGACCGCGCCCAGTTTAGAGAATTTCAAAAAGTTTCATATCAACTCACCACCCTACCTAGTAGGTAGGCACACAGTCAATAAAATTCAATGTGGAAAAAAAGTACCATACAATCAAAAATTGCTTAATACCATCCCCTAATGCTCTGAAAGGCGATTCTTCATTTCGATCTAAACGATCAGACTTTTTCGGTCCTCCCAATACTTCTCTTTCAATATACGTTTAAATAACTTCCCGTTATCGTGTCTGGGTAATTTAGTGACGAAATCGATCGATTTTGGACACTTGAATTTTGATAGATTTGCCCTGCAGTATCGAAGCAATGCTTCACCCATTTCCATTTCGTCAAATAGTACACTTACCGGCTGCACAACAGCTTTGACTTCTTCACCGAATTCTTCGCTGGGAACACCAATGACCGCGGCATCGAGCACATCCGGATGACTGACGAGAAGATTTTCGACCTCTTGAGGATATATATTTACACCGCCAGAAATAATCATGTGCGCTTTTCGGTCGGTTAGGAATAAATATCCGTCGTCGTCGAGATAACCGATATCACCCAGCGTGCTCCACCCCTTTGCATTACGTGAGGCGGCCGTCTTTTCGGGATCGTTGTGATACTCGAAACTATCCGAGTCAGAGAAATAGATTACACCTTCTTCGCCCGGCCCTAGTTCCTTGCCGTCAGCATCCTCAATATGCAAAACGCCTCTTATCGCCGTTCCTACAGAACCGGGCTTCTGCAACCATTGTTCTGACGTTATTGAGGTAAATCCGTTTCCTTCGGTGCCAGCGTAGTATTCGTATATGATCGGGCCCCACCAATCTATCATTGATTGTTTTACGGGTATCGGGCAAGGCGCGGCCGCATGAATAGCCACTCGCATTGAACTGAGGTCAAATTGGTTACGCAGCTCGGTCGGCAGTTTAAGGAGACGCACGAACATTGACGGCACCCATTGGCTATGGCTACAGCGATATTTTTCGATGTATTTCAACGCCAGCTCGGCATCAAAGCGGCTCATGATCACATTGGTGGCGCCAATGCGGAGCATCGCCATATTGAATCTCAACGGTGCGGCGTGATAGAGCGGCGCCGGAGATAGATATACGGAATCAGAATTGCCGCGATAGAGATCGGTTATCAGCGTCAAGCCATCCGGTGTATGTCCGTAAGGCTCCGCACTCAACACCGTTCGAATTCCCTTTGGCCGACCGGTAGTACCGGAGGAGTAGAGCATATCCGATCCTTCAACGGGATCGTCGATCATGTCGGCCGGCATTTCCGCGATGAGTTCTTGGAGAGGAAGGTAATCCGCCATGTCTCCATCGACAGTGAAGCGATGTTCCACACCTTCCATCATGACCCGCAACTCGGCCGCCACAGATGACATGGCCGAAGACGTGATAAAGCCGCGGGCTTGGCAATCGCCAACGATATAGTCCACTTCCGAAGCGGTCAGATAACTTGAGATACATGTGTAGTACAAACCCGCGCGGTGCGCGGCCCAGCATATTTTCAGATACCACTCATTGTTTTCCGAAAACAAAGCGATCCCATCGCCTGGCCGATATCCAAGATTTCGAAATAGGTGGGCGATCCGATTTGCGTCAGCTTCCAACTCGCCATAAGTGACGGCGCGATCATAGTCCGCCATGATGTATGCGATTTTGTTGGGATTTTTTTCGGCGTGCAGGCCGGGTACCATGTCGTGTTCCTCGCGGATTGTTCTCTGCAGCCATGATATGGGATTTTTTCCGAATGCCAATTGCTTCCATCATCGAAGCACTATTCGGATAGAAGACAGGCCTAAAGATGGCTAGCTATATAGGTTGGTAGGCGAGGAGATACGTTGTGAAAGAGAAATGGTTTGACGATTTTGTAGTGGGGGAGGTATTTCGATCCCCGAGCTATACTGTCACAGAATCTGAATTGGTCGATTTTGCTTTCAAGTTCGACCCACAGTATTTCCATATTTCCAAACCTGACGCCGAAGCGTCCCCCTTCGGCGGCTTAATCGCGAGCGGTTGGCATATCTGCGCGCTGGCATTTCGGTTGTTTATGGATAACCGCCCCTATCGTGACGCAAGTTTGGGCGCACCGGGTGTCGACAAACTGCAATGGCTGGCGCCCGTTCGCCCAGGTGACACGCTTCGGGTCATTGTAACCGTATCGCAAACGCGACGTTCGACATCAAAACCCGACCGAGGAATCGTGAATTTGGATTGGAGCATGCTCAATCAAAACGACGTTCAAGTTATGAGCATGACCGGTCCTGTATTTCTTCTCCGCAAACCCGGTGACGTCCGTTAATCCGGTGCGAAGAATGTCATGAGGAAATTGTTGCTCGGCATTGCCACGCGTTCATGGACGGATAAACCGGCCTCCATCGCCAGCCGAGCAACATCGTCAACGTCCCGTACCCCCCAATCGGGGTCCCTGAATCGCAGCGAACGATCGAATTCCTGATTACTGGCCGCGGTATGAACACCGGAAATACTGAAAGGGCCGTAAAGAATAATCTTGCCACCGCTATCGAGTAGTTCGGCACCACCTGAAAAAAGATTCTCACAAATCGTCCACGCGGCAATATGAATGACGTTTATGCACAATATCGTTTGCACGGAATTGGATAACCCAGTGACCCAGTCAGGCGATGACAAGTCGAGCTGAAGCGGCGATAGAATATTGTGTGAATCAGCTTCTTTTCGATATGCCTGAATGCTTTCCAACGCTAACGGATCTCTATCGCTCGGCTGCCAGGTCAGGTTGGGAAAAGCCCGCGCAAATGCGATGGCATGCTGCCCGGTTCCACTTCCGATTTCAAGTACAGTACCGGCCAACGGCAAGTGATTTGCCAGTTCCGCTTGGATCGCGCTCGCGTTGCGACGTGCTGCGGGTGCTTCCTTTTTGGCGGAATGCGAATCCGGATTGTCAAACAATGCGTTGAACGAACTATCCTTTCTCCACCAACGCGCATGCTCACGATCAGTCCGATTGTTGTTATCGTTGCTGTCAGACACGGACATCGCTCCCCTTCGACCACTATTTGGCACCGCAATACCGCCTGAACTTTATAGCCGTTCCGTCCAGGGTCAACCGAAGAGGTCGCAAGGCTGCGGTAAAAAAATGACCGCAACATTCCGTCGCGGCCAAAATTTTTGGGGTGAGGGCTGCGGATGGGGGCCACAGCCCTCGGGCGCATGCAGGGGATTGCAGCGCCAGGGAACAATAGTGCGATAATCATAGGACGATGGCGTGTTCGGGCTTTGATCTGGATCAAAGCAATATAAAGATATCCAAACCTTTCGTATGGGCACGGACAAGGCGGCGAACGATCGGCAATCTCCCATTTATGCATATGGAAAATCGGTCGAATTAATTTAAACTAGGCCCCACATTAAGATCTCATTCGGTCGACATCCGATACATGATTTCCAAAAAACAAATGCGCACCGTTCTCGAACGCGTGGGATATCCTGTCCCTAAAGACGTCGATGATCTATATCATTCTGTCGCCGACTTACTGGACGATGACGTATCGCAGTTGAGTTCGGGCGAGCGAGAAATGCTCGTGAACATGCTTTGGCAGTTGACGAATGAAGTTGAACTCGCGGTTCGAATTCGTCTCGCGGACCGCTTGTCGGAATCGGAAAACAGCCATCGAGAACTGTTGTTCGTTCTCGCCAACGACGACATTCGGGTTGCCTACAATGTCCTGACCAAGAGCCCGATGCTCAACGATGATGCACTCATACGCGTTATTCGAAATAGAACGAAAAGCCACCGCCTAGCGGTTACGATGCGAAAGGGTCTCAGTTCCGAAGTGTGCGACGCGCTTGCCGCCTGCAAAGAGACCGACGTTATAGTGGCGTTGTTAAACAACCAAAGCGCTCAGATTTCAGAATCCGTTTTGGAATTTCTTGTCGAGGATTCTAAGCGCGTCGATATGTATCAGTTGCCCTTGGTACGCCGACAAGATCTCCCGACCGCTCTCGCTGAAAGGATGTGTGAATGGGTTGCCGGCGAATTGCTCCGACAGCTAGTGGAAAATCACGATTTGGACAGGTGCTATCTGGACGGCGAATTGAGCGGCGCAACAAATAAAGTTGATTTAGATAGTGAACGAGCCGGAAGCGACCTGGTTCTTCAACTTGCCAAAGCCGGCGCACTGGACGCCGAGTTCTTGGCTCGGTCGCTTCGCCAGGGACATATCAGTCTTTTTGAAATGGCGTTGTCGCATCTGGCGGGCACGGACACCGAAATTTGCCGCAACTTAATTTACGATTTCGACGACATGGGCTTGTCAGCCATTTGCAAGGCTGCGGATATCGACCTGGAAAACTATACGGCAATCCGTAAGTCAGTTCTGAGCATCGAAGGTAAAAAACCAAGTAAGAATGCCGAGGACGGTGATAGGGCGGTCGCCATGTATGAAACTGTCAACCGCGAACAGGCCAAAAGGCTCATTGACGAAGCGGGCAAATTGTCAAAACCCGAGTTTAAGGCGGCATATTCACGGTTGATCGAAACCAATAACAAAAAGAATTGATCTAGTAACCGAGCAAGTTATTGTTATGTCTGCTACAACGTCTTTGACGTTCGAGGTTTCGATCATCGAAAAGGTGCCTGCATGTCGGATTTAGTCGATCCGTTTGGTCGAGCGATTACATATCTACGCGTTTCGGTGACGGATCGCTGCGATTTTCGCTGCGTGTATTGCATGTCCGAAAACATGACTTTTTTGCCCAAAGCGGATGTTTTGAGCTTGGAAGAGCTTAACAGACTTTGTGAAGCTTTCATCGCTAAAGGCGTGAGAAAAATACGGCTAACCGGCGGCGAGCCGCTTGTTCGTCGCGATATCATGTGGCTGGTCGAAAAACTCGGGCGTTACAAAAAAGCCGGCAAGTTGGACGAAGTCACAATCACAACCAATGGCAGTCAGCTCAGTCGATTTGCCGAGGGTCTGCGTGAAGCCGGCGTGGAGCGGCTGAATATATCGATAGACACCCTGGATCGAGATAAGTTTCACGCGATTACGCGGTGGGGAAACTACGACAAAGTTATGGACGGGATCGCCGCCGCGAAAGCCGCGGGATTGCGGATAAAGATCAATGCGGTCGCTTTGCGCGATCTCAACGATGATGAGTTCGACCGGATGGTCGCATGGTGCGGCGAACAAGGGTTCGATCTCACTTTCATTGAAACCATGCCGCTCGGTGATATCGGCGGCGATCGCACCGACCAATATCTACCATTGGCCAAGGTGCGGCGGCGGTTGGCGAAAAACTGGACGTTGGTTGACACGCCTTTCCGCAGCGGCGGACCTGCCCGGTACGTGGACGTCGTCGAAACGGGCCAACGGTTGGGATTCATTACCCCCCTCACCCACAATTTCTGTGAGTCCTGCAACCGTGTACGACTGACTTGCACAGGCCGTCTCTATATGTGCCTTGGTCAAGACGATCAGGCCGATCTTCGCACGGTGCTGCGGCAAACGGAATCACCGGAAGTTCTCGCGAAAGCTATCGACGAGGCGATTTCACGCAAGCCCAAGGGGCATGATTTCGTTATAGACCGTAGCGAAGACAAACCAGCTCTCCACCGCCATATGAGCATGACCGGCGGTTGAATTCCCGATTTCTTATCGGATTATTTCAATTTGATTTGATGGGCGTAGGTTGCCCCATCGGAAATCGTGATCTGTTTGAATCCGACCATATGGGCCAGATCGAAAAAAGTAAAAATGTCCTCTACGGCCAGATGGCGAAACAATTCCGAGCTCCGCGCGACGGCGGTGAGTTGGGCTAACACTGCGCGCGCGCGAAACAATGTCGACAAGCTCTGACCATCCAAACCGACGATGATTAATTTTTCCGCCTCGCTCCCTTTGGCGAAGATAGCGAACCGCGGCGGATAGGGTCGGTCACGTTGACTTAGGGTCTGAGCAACGATGAAGCCGACCCGCGTTTGCTTGGACGCCTCGTCCATCAGTTTCGAACGGGCCTTATATTCCTCTCGACTATTGACGACAGGATAGTAGTAGGTCTCATGCCGATCTGCGGCTTCCGCCTTGTGCTCCAACACAAACAGCGTCAGAAGAGACATTGCGAAAAAGATCCTGTACCAACCGCGCATAAGCATCTCCGGCATCAGATTGTTTACCGCGTCAGTTTCAACATATTCCTGTGGCTAGCGAAAGCAAATTTCTCGACGCTATACGGCGCTATCCTCGCCATGTAAGGTATCAGTCGAATAGACGTTCACGATCGCCGAAATCCAATGACGAAACAGATTGCCTTTGTCGCCGCGGAAATCCCCGAGGCCCAGGAAGCACTGGAGCGGCTACAAAACCTGTATCCGCATAGCGATCCACAGGATGCTGAGATCATTGTCGTGCTGGGCGGCGACGGCTTTATGCTGCGAAACCTACATGACTTGATCGGCATGGATAAGGCGGCCTATGGAATGAACCGGGGAACGGTTGGGTTTCTCCTCAATGAGTATGCCGAGGAGAATCTCGTTGATCGCCTGAATGCCGCCGAAATATCCATATTGCACCCGCTGAGAATGCGTGCTGTCGACGGTGATGGCCAGACCTTCGAAGCGCTCGCAATCAACGAAGTGTCAGTATATCGGGAAACACGACAAGCGGCGCATGTTCAAATCAGTGTCGACGGAAAGGTGCGCGTACCCGAACTTGTCTGCGACGGCATAATGTTGGCCACGCCGGCCGGCAGCACGGCGTACAACCTGTCGGCTCATGGGCCGATACTGCCCCTCGACGCCAACGTGCTCGCCTTAACCCCAATCAGCGCCTTTCGACCAAGACGCTGGCGCGGCGCCTTGCTGCCGCGCAATGCCAAGGTCATGTTCGAAGCGCTCGATACGGAAAAAAGACCGGTTAGCGCGGTTGCCGACAATGTCGAATACCGTAACGTCAAGCGTATCGAGATCGAGGAGGAGCGCGGGGTTTCTATTCCTGTTCTTTTCGACCCGGAACATAACTTGGAAGAACGTATTCTAAACGAGCAGTTTGTGCCCTAACCCCAGATATTCAACATGGCAGTCTCGCGATTTACCCATACGCCATTACCGATAAAGATTTGTTTCGGACCCGGTCGGTTCGGCGAACTTTCTCAAATTGCCGATAGTCTGGGGGTAACTCGCGCCCTGATACTATCGACCGGATCATCGCGGGCCAGAAAGCTGGCCGATCGAGCCGGCGAGATTCTTGGCGTTAGAACGATCGGCTATTTTCAGAACTGCGTCGAACATGTCCCCCTCGAAACGGCAAATCAGGCACGGCAGTGTGCCAAGGATTACGGCGCCGACGGCGTCATCTGCGTCGGCGGCGGCAGTACGGTCGGGCATGGCAAAGCGATCGCTCTGGAGTTCGACGTCAAGCTTATCCATGTCATAACGACCTATTCGGGTTCCGAGGTCACTATTGCCCAGGGTTTCGTAGACGGCGGCCGGAAGCGTCACGTCCACGACAAACGGATGCGGGCCGATTGCGTCATTTATGACCCCGAGCTGACCATTTCCCTACCGCCTGAAATTTCCGGACCGAGTGGAATGAACGCCCTGGCGCATTGCGTCGAAGCCTTGTATGGCCCGCACGCCAACCCTCTAAGCACGCTACAAGCCCAAGCCGGCATACGGGCATTGGCAACGTCTTTGCCTAAAATTGTCGAAGACCCGGACGATATGTCCGCGCGCGGCGACGCGCTTTTCGGTGCTTATATGGCTGGGCTTTCGCTGTCCGCCGGGATGTCGCTGCATCATCAAGTCGCACATGTGTTGGGCGGCAGTTTCGGCATTCGCCATTCTATTGCGCACACCCTCGCCCTGCCGCACACAATCGCCTACAACAAACCCGCTATTTCTCAAGCCAATAGCCAATTGATCGAGGCGCTTGACGCATCCGACGGGCCGTCCGGGCTTTTTGACCTGGCAACCGGTCTTGGCATCGACATGAGATTGAACGCCCATGGCTTCGATCCGAACGACGCCGAGAAAGTGGTCGACGTCATCTTGGAAGAGCCACGTCCAAACCCTCGTCCTCTAGAGCGTGCGCCACTTATGCGCATGATGCTTGATATCGTCGCAGGTCAGCGACCGGAGTCTCATGGAGGTCAATTGCCATGACATTAGACAAGTTGCCAATTCGCGTCGGCGATCATTATCCGGACTGGCCGGCCCAAGTGGACGCGGCCGCGCAACAAGAAAGCCTATTCTGTTGCGGCATAGATCCCAGCCTTTACGCAGGCTTCGCCGACATTACGGCGTTCGCAACACAAACCATCTTGGCAAGTAAATCGCTCGGTCATTCGATCAATGGCATGGTCCATGTTCGCCAGGAATTTTCTTTGCACCGGCCTATCGAGTTGGGCGCGGCTATCACCGGTTCCGGTATCGTAGAATCGATTGAAGAGACGGACCGTGGTCAACTCATTACCACGACCTTCGAATTCCGCACGCCCGACGACGAGGTGCCGCTTAGGACAAAGAAAGCATCCCTTCGCGTGGACCCGTCGCGCCGACCGAACCGAACAAAATCTAACACACCCTGTTACGGCGCAGCTGGAGCATCCCACCGATGTCTGGCAGCTAGAGCCGGAAAAGGTCGCGCGGTACAGCCAAGAGGGCGAAAATCTCATTCACTCCGATCCGGAGGTCGCTCGTAAGTTCGGCTTCAGAGCGCCGATCGCCGGCGGCTTAATGGCGGTCCGGCGTCTAATGGGCGTGATTGCTCGCCACGGCCTTGTTGAGCGTATGGAATTAGCCGTCCAATTCAAACGACCAATGTTTTGGGACGAAAAACTGCGTTTGTTTGCCAAACAAAGCTTCCATCAACGGAACAATCAGGTCGTCATCGTTCGACCGGACAACCGGCCAGCCGTGGAAGCGGACATCAACGATCTAAGCCTCAGG
Source organism: Alphaproteobacteria bacterium (assembly GCA_965216645.1). Taxonomy (GTDB): domain Bacteria; phylum Pseudomonadota; class Alphaproteobacteria; genus CBDCGJ01. Next base: position 70,907 of record CBDCGJ010000026.1, read on the forward strand.
CGTTTGCGCGGATAGGGTGATAACGTCTTCCGGTCGACGGAGCATACGGCGCTTGTTCCCCGCCCGGCGGGTTAAACCGATCTTATCCAAAAACTCCAACACCTCGATGGTGAGATTTCGGCCGATACCTGCAAGATCCCGGTATTCGGCAGCCGTAAACAGATCGTCATCCGATTGCGCCGCCAACTCCTCCGCAAGCCGCGCAAGCCGTAACACGGCATCGGGCGGATAGACCCGGTTTTTTGAAACCCGGTACACCAGTCCGAGCGCTGTTGCCCGCCGGAAAAAGTTCTGCAGCTGAGCCTGCGTGATGTCCAAGCTTTCGACCAGTTCCAGCTCGCGCGCGGGCCGCAAGCCGCCCGACGTAAGCAATGGCTCGATCTTCTGCCAAAGGCGTTGTTCTTCTTCACTCGCCCGGGCTTGATGGTCGGGCAAATGATACGCACCGCCGGTCCGCGAAATCTCGCCGCCGCTCATCAATTCGTCGATGGCGTATTGTACGGCGGTAAGAGGCATACGCCGACGCAAGGTCCGGCGTATAACCTCGTCCGTCGGGCCTTGATCTTCGGGTCGGGTTTCGTGCCAATCGCTGATAATCGATAGGATATCCTGCCGTAGCGTTGCCCAGTTGCCGGGGCTAAATGCAATCTCCCCGCCGATTTGGACGAGATCGGAAGCGTCGATCAAAGCGCTTGCCTCATCCGTCCGGAGGTTTCGGGCAAGAGCGAATTCCTTCAAATCGAGCCCGGTATCCGCGCTTGCCCCGAGGTTTGCCAGCACCACATTGTGATCTGTGCCCCGCATTTCCCGCAGCCAGGCCAACCGTTCCGGCCGAGCCCGACCGCGGGCCAACCCGTACGGATCGACGACCATTCCGCCACCTATCGTCCTCCGCGCCGACTGGTCGCGAAGAACGAACCGATCGCCGTGCAATGCCAAGGTCGGCTGATCGAGCAATAGCTGCGCTAAACTCGTTTCACCGGGCGAGAGATCGCGGCCTTCCAGCAACGCGATTCGGCAAGGAATATCGGCCGCACCGAAGTGGAAATGCCCGGGTGTCCAGTGTTTTAGGGGTGTCGATTCAGACGACAACAATGAAAGGTCGACATCGATGCGCTGAAAGGCTCTCTCGTAAGCGGGATCGACCAGCCAAATTCCGCGTCCGATATTGTGTTGATCGATATTGTTACCGACGATGTTGGCGGCACATCTCACGCCCGGCGAAACATGATCCACGGGTTTGTCTTTCGCGCGCAATCCGCGAACGCGGGCCTGTCGCCGTCCCGGTTGCAATAGCAATTGATCGTCCACAGCCGCGGTTCCAGAGAGGACGGTGCCGGTGACTACCAGACCAATCCCTTGAACTGTGAACGACCGGTCTATGGCCATGCGGAAATGCCCGACATGTGCTCGCCCGTGGATTTCAGCGGCCTTCAGTCTTATGTGTTGGACGAGTTCTGGAACGCCATCGCCAGTGACGCCGGACGCGACAAAAACGGGCGCATCGTTAAGCGGGGTATCCTCCAATAACTCGCTGATCTGTGCCTTCACTTGTCGGACCCTGTCCGCATCGACGCGATCTGCTTTGGTGAGAGCGACCGCGCCTTGCGGTACTCCCAGCAAATTCAAGATGGCGAGATGTTCACGGGTCTGCGGCATTACGCCGTCGTCAGCGGCTATTACCAGCAACGCGAAGTCAATCCCGCCGACGCCAGCAACCATATTGCGCACAAATCGCTCATGCCCGGGCACATCGACAAAACTGACCCGCAACCCGTCCGCCAAATCGACGTGAGCGAAGCCAAGATCGATCGTAAGCCCCCGGGCTTTCTCCTCAGGCAGCCGATCCGTATCGATCCCCGTCATGGCCTGAACCAGCGAGGTCTTCCCGTGGTCGACATGTCCGGCTGTCGCAATCAGCATTTAATAGCAATCCTACAAGTCGGCGATTTGTTCAAGGAACGACGAATGATCGGTGAGGCAACGACAGTCCAGCCAAAATGCGCCCTTTTCGACCCGACCGATGACCGGAATCGGGCATCTGCGCAACCGGCTGCTGAGTTCGTTTAGCATCCGACCGCCCGACTTCTTGCCTTTGCGTGGAGTCAATCTGATGGCGGCGCTGTCGAGCAGTTCGACGGGCTGCGCACCGCTGCCGATCTGGCTACGGCAACAGGTTTTTTCGACGACAAATCTGTCACCCAGCTTCGCGCGTATCTCCTCGATTACGATATCGGCCGTAGAGGCAATCTGTTTTTGCGTTCTCGTCAATAGTTTGAGGGCAGGTACTTCGTCAGTGATGCGGTCCGGATTGGCATAGAGCGGCAGAATTGCCGACAATGCGGCGAGAGTCATTTTGTCGACACGTAATGCCCGCTTCATCGGATTTTTCTTCAGCTTTTTGATCAAGTCACGTCGACCGGCGATCAAGCCCGCCTGAGGGCCCCCCAGCAGTTTGTCTCCGCTAAACGTGACGAGATCCGCCCCCTGCGCCAGCGTGTCGCGTACTGTCGGTTCTGCCGGCAGACCCAGCTTCGACAAATCGGTAAGAGCTCCGCTTCCCAAATCGACGACGAATGGTAGCGATGCGGTCCGCGCGATCTCCGCCAGTTCTTGGTCCGGTACGGATTTGGTAAACCCTTGAACCTGATAGTTCGACGTATGCACACGCATGATCATTGCTGTCCGCGTATCGACCGCTCCCGCATAATCACGCCCATGTGTCCGATTTGTGGTACCGACTTCGCGGAGCTTGCTTCCGGCCCGCGCCATTACATCCGGAATCCGAAAGGAGCCACCAATTTCAACCAACTCGCCACGCGAAACGATCACTTCCTTTCGCCGCGCCAGCGTGTTGAGACATAGCAAAACGGCGGCGGCATTGTTGTTGACCACAGTCGCGTCTTCCGCCCCGGTCAACCGGCACAACCAAGACACCACATGGTCGTCGCGGTCGCCTCTGCGGCCCTTCGCGAGATCGAACTCTAGATTACTGGCGCCACCAGCCACATCTGCAATGGCCTCCAATGCCGAGCGCGGCAGCGGCGCGCGACCGAGATTGGTATGGAGGACAGTACCGGTCAGATTAAATACGGGACGAAGTGACGGCGCAGACAGTAATGCCAAATCATCAGCGACTCTTTTTAGGACCGCGTCGCTAGAAGCCGTGCCGCCATCGGCAACCGTTTGCCGCTCAATATCAAGTTGGCAACGCATGCGTTCCAGCACCATAGGCCGTCCATACGCTTCGATCAGATCTTGTGCTTGATCGGATCTCATCAGCCGGTCCACAGACGGCAATGTGGCATAGTCATTCATCACGCAATCGCCCGAGAATTCTGCTAACCTGTACGGTATTCGTGGGATGCGTAAGGCTAGGACGTGTCGACTGTTCGGTCAATGCGCAGCACAACGGAAGGAGGGTAGGATGGACGGTGAAAAGAACAGCGATCTTCTTGTGATCGTTAAAAAGGACTGCCCGACCTGCGTCATGCTCGAACCTCTGCTTAGCAAACTTTCGGTTGAACGATCGGCGCTTACGATCGCCAGTCAAGATGTGCCTGATTTCCCAAACGGCGTCGACGCACCACACGATGACCGTAGCCTCGAAATGTCCTACCGCTACGGTATCGAAATTGTGCCGACACTGATCAGGCTGAATAACGGCGTCGAGGTCGGGCGTGTCGAAGGCTGGCATAAGGAAGATTGGCGGCAGGCAACGGGTATCGAAGACCTGGGGTCCGATCTGCCCGATATGCGTCCGGGATGCGGCTCTCTCAGTGTGGCGCCGGGCATGGCGGATACGCTTGCTATCAAGTATGGCGGAATCGACCTGCGCGCCCGACATGTCGAGGTGTCGGCATACGACGACGAAATGGAAGCCAGCTTCGAGCGTGGATGGACAGACGGCCTTCCTGTCGTACCGCCGACACCGGTTCGCGTCTATCGCATGCTGCAAGGTACCGACCGCGAGCCGCAGGAATTGGTCGGCCATGTACCGCCTGATGTAGCCCCCTGCACGATCGAGAAAATCGCCATCAATGCGGTAATGGCCGGTTGCAAACCCGAATATCTACCGACGGTAATCGCCGCGGTCGAAGCGGCATTGCAAGATGAGTTTTGCCTGCATGGGCTGCTCTGCACGACCATGTTTTCGAGCCCAGTCATTATTGCAAATGGTCCGGAGAGCGAGCGGATTGGTATGAACGGCGGTCTAAACGCCCTGGGTCAGGGCAATCGAGCCAACGCGACCATCGGGCGGGCGCTGCAGCTTGTCGTTCGAAACGTCGGTGGCGGGCGGCCGGGCGAAATTGACCGCGCAACCCTGGGCAATCCTGGGAAGTATACGTACTGCTTCGCGGAATCCGACGAGTTGGGCGATTGGTCACCACTATCCGAGCAGCGGGGGTTCTCCGCCGAGCAGTCGACCGTCACTCTCTTCGCCGGACATGGACTTGAAGGTATCGTCGATCAAAAATCTCGCACGCCGGAAAGCCTGGTGCGATCTTTCGCCGCCAAAATGCTTGCCGTAAATCATCCGAAACTCGCCCTCGCCGGAGACGCCGTCATCATCGTTTGTCCGGAGCATCACCGGGTGTTTAGGGATGCGGGTTGGAGCAAGGAACGCGTTTTGGACGAACTGACGACCTTGTTGACGATCCCAGCCGATGAGATATTGGCGGGTGTCGATGGGATCGACGAAGGTTTGCCTACCGCTCTCGCCGGTAAGAGCGTGTCGAAATTCAGGCAAGACGGATTATTGATTGTCAAAGCGGGCGGACAGGCCGGGATGTTCTCCGCCATCATCCCTGGCTGGTTGGCAAGCGGTGAGATCGGCAGTATTCCCGTCACGAGAGCGATCGGGTAAACTGCCGGCGGGTCGTCAATTTTCCACGGCGTAATTATGTCCCCGCGTACTCGACTTCGTCTGTTGCTTTTCGTCACAATGGTTGCCGTCTCCGGCCTATGCGGCGCTCTTTACGCTCTCATTTTTCTTGCGCCGAACAACATCTCCGATTTTGCCAGACCAACCCTGGACGGACTTGTCGGTGGTGCATTGTTTTGGTCCATACTCCTTTTCGGTGGCGCAACGACGCTTGGGCGTTGGTTCCGTCGACTATCTTTCCCCATCCGCTTCGTTTTGTTTTTCGCCTTTGTGTTCACTATTGTCGTGGCCACGGGTACAATCCTTGGACTTCTTTACAACGGCGTTTTCGATCCCGCTTACGCGCTCGCACCGGGTTGGCGATTGTTCGGCTATGTCATTGTGTTCAGTCTTCTATTGCTCCTCGTACTGCAGATCATTCGCATGATCGGCCCGCGTGGACACCTCTAAAAACCTACCCCTTTTTGGCCTGATCTGATTCAATCGCAGTATTGATTCGTTGAGGTGTTGCGATGTCTGGTCAGATCGGGTTTTGGGATTTGGAGGATCGGTATCGGTTGTTGAGCGCGGCTGGCGATCCGTTGGAGCGGTTGGCTGGGGTGGTGCCTTGGCGGGTGTTCCGCAAGCCGCTGGCGAAGGCGCTCAAGCGCTCGAACCGGGCCAAGGGCGGGCGGCCGCCGTTCGATCCGATCATGATGTTCAAGATCCTGATTTTGCAGGCGCTCTACGATCTCTCGGACGACCAGGCGGAATATGTCATCAACGACCGGCTGTCGTTTCAGCGCTTTCTCGGCCTCTCGCTGGGCGACAAGGTGCCGGACGCGAAGACGATCTGGTTGTTCCGCGAGCATCTGAGCCGGACCGGCGCGGTGGAGAAGCTGTTCGCCCGCTTCGACCGCCATCTCGAGAAGGCGGGCTATCTGGCGATGGGCGGCCAGATCGTCGACGCCAGCCTGGTGGCCGCACCCCGGCCGCGCAACACGGACGGCGAGAAACGTCAGATCAAAGACGGCAAGACCGCGGCCGAGATCTGGCCGGACAATCCGCACAAGGCTTCGCAGAAGGACACGCACGCGCGCTGGACGGTGAAGCAGACGAAGGCCAAGACCAGGGCGGATGGGAGCCGACATCGGACCGACATCGCCATCCCGGTGTTCGGCTATAAGGATCACATCTCGATCGACCGGCAGCACGGCCTGATCCGGCGCTACAAGGTCACCGACGCGGCCCGCTATGACGGCGCGCAACTGGCCGATTTGCTGGACCGCAACAACACCGCCTCCGGCGTCTGGGCGGATACCGCCTATCGCTCGAAGAAGAACGAGGCCTGGTTGGCGCGGCACGGCTTCCGCTCCCACATTCACACCAAGAAACCGCCGGGCAAGGCGATGAGCCGGCGCGCCGCCGGCGCCAATGGCCGGCGCTCGAAGATACGCGCCCTGGTCGAGCATCCCTTCGCCCGGCTGAAGGGGCCGATGCGGCTCTCGATCCGCTCGATCGGTCTGACCCGTGCCCAGACCCGGATCGGCCTGGCCAACCTGGTCTACAACTTCCAGCGCTACGTCTGGCTCGAGAGCCGAGCCGCGCCCGGATAACCGGATAACCCCCGAAAACACACAGCACCCCGCCGCAAACCGGCGGCAAACGGCACCGTGACAAGCGACGGCACCGCAAATTCCGCCAATAAACGCCAAAACTCAGCCAAAACTCAGCCAATCAAGCCGTTCTTCGAGGTGTCCGCGTGTCTTGTTCAACATCATACTTGGCCGGTACCACCGCCCGCGAGAGGAGCGCCGAGTTTTTCTTTTCGTCGACTTGGTCGATTCCACTCGTTTGGCTGGACGTCTGGGTGACCTTGGCGTTCAACGTCTGCTTTCCCGCTTCTTTTTCGACGCGGCGGCGCCCGTACTTGAGAACGGCGGCGAAATTCATGCTTATGTTGGGGATGAGCTCATCGTCACTTGGCCGTATTCTTCGGGGATCAAGGGAGCTCGCTGCGTGTCATGTTTCTTCGATATCCAGGCGGTGTTGAAAGCCAACGAGAAAACTTACATCGAAAGATTTGGCGAACTGCCACGAATTCGGGCCGGCCTGCACGGCGGATCGATCATCGTTAGCGAATGCGGAGATCTTAAATCCGACATCGTGTTCTTCGGCAACACAATGAATGTAACTTCTCGTCTAGAGGAAACGGCAAAAAAGCTTAGAAAAGATATCGTCATTTCCGCGGAACTGCTGCAAGCATTGACCCTACCCGAACATATCGATGCTGAACCATTGGGCAACATTACGTTGCGTGGCCAGAATGAACCGACACCTCTGTATGCACTATCTGAAAAGTAAACGCGCCGATTAACTTTAATTCCATAGAGAAATCTTGGAATTTTATGAGATAATAGGTAATAATTTACCGGGTTGAATCGGGCAAATTTTGTGGTAACTAGCGTATGCGTATTGGGGGGAGGATATGAACTCGACCTACCGACCATTACAGACCCTTTCTGGGATTTTGGTATTCACCCAGATGATTTCGATTTTTCTTATGATGACTGTTGTGGGTACGGCTGCGGCTGCGTTCGGCGTACGCACGGTTCTGGACAGTTATGCCGAGGCGGAACCTTCTTTGGCGCTAACTGCAGATCAGTCCGCTACGTTAGCCAGCAAGCTAGTCTCGCCTTTGAACGGGATCGTAGAGCTATCTACAGCATGTTGGCGCGTTGGGATGATCGCGACCACAATTTCGCTGCTCGTCCTCGTAATTTGGACGTTTAGGGCGCATCGGAATTTGACCCCGCTCGGCGTCCGCGGGATCAAGCATCATAGCGGGTTGACTTTATTGTATTGGTTTTTGCCGTTTCTAAACATGGTCCTTCCGCATCTCGCATTGAGGGAAGTCTGGTACGGCAGTGACCCTTCCGGCCTCACCATGCGACGCAAATCCGCGCTTTCGACGCCCCGCTTTGTTGGCATGCACTGGATCGGATTTCTTTTCGGTTATAGTTGGTACCCGACTGTAATTCTTGTCGCACTACTTGCCGGAGTCGTGGGCTTCGACGCGATGGGTTGGTTCGAAAGCTATATGGACGCGGGCGGATGGCAGCATATCTACACCTGGGCCATTATCGCTAGCGTAGCGATCGTGTTCATGAACTATGTCGGCATTTTCCTCGTCGAACGGATTACGCAAATGCAAACCGACCGACATCGACTGTTTACGGCGCGGGGTGGCGAGCAGCCGTAGTCTGATCATTGGCCAGCAACTCCTCAAACAACCGTCAATTCCATTGCGGGTGTTCTGTAATTCGATGTAAGTAAAATGGCTCGCATCCATCCGCCCGTATCAAAGCGGTAATATCTAATCACAGGGAGTCGATATGCGCTTCATCAACGTAAATCTGCGCGGCCGTCCGACGCTTGCCGTTCGTAAAGGTCGTAAGTTGATCAATCTTGCCGTCGCCGCGCCGAAGCTGCCAAGAGATCTTAAGTCTATATTGGAACTTGGCGACGATGGCATGCGTGCCGTCAAAGCCGCGATTGCGAAGCCGGCGAAACGTGCGGAACTGTCGGAAAAAGACATTGTTCATCTTCCGCCCATCCTGAATCCCTCTAAAATATTGTGCCTCCGGCGTTAATTACGCCGCCCATGCAGCCGAAATGAAAAGTGCGAAACCCGAATTTCCGATAATCTTCGCCAGGCATTCCAGCACATTGGTGGCTCACAATGGGGCCATGGTTCGGCCGTGCAATTCGGAGAAGTTTGACTACGAGGCCGAGATGGCAGTGTTCATCGGCAAGCAAACGCGCCATGTGTCCGAAGACGAGGCATTAAATGCGGTCGCCGGCTATTCCTGTTTCAACGATGGCTCGGTCCGCGATTGGCAAAAGCGTACGTCGCAATGGACGCTGGGAAAAAACTTCGACGGTAGCGGTGGGTTCGGGCCCGAATTCGTCACAGCCGACGAGTTGCCGCCGGGCGGCCACGGTTTGAAAATCGTTTGCCGTTTGAACGGCAAAGTTATGCAGCGTTCCAACACGAAGCTGATGTTATTCAATGTCGCCGAAGCGATTTCGATCATCTCGCAATCGATGACACTGTATCCGGGCGACTTGATTATTTCCGGTACGCCGGGAGGCGTCGGCGCCGCCCGTGTGCCGCCGGTTTGGATGAAAGCCGGTGACGTTGTCGAAGTTGACATCGAAAAGGTAGGAAAACTGGTCAATCCGATCGTGAATGAAGGCGCGACGGTAACTCAACGTAACCGCCAAACCGCGCCGCCGAATAAGAAGCGGGCGAAAAAAGGAAAATAGCTTTCTTGCGCTGCTGATTTCGATCCCGCCGATTTTGTGACAAAATCACGCGGCGGGATTTGATTCTTATAACTTGCTTTCATATATCAAAATGCTATATATCAACATCTAGATATGTTCGGAATTTCCGCGATGGCGGCAACGAATTGCCGCCCGCGATTGCGACCAAAGAGGTGGTGATATGGACGTAAGAACGCTTTGCCTCGGCGTCCTGACCATGGGAGATGCGTCGGGATATGAAATCAAGAAAAAATTGGAAGAAGAGTTTTCCTTATTCTATGACGCCAGTTTCGGATCGATCTATCCGGCCCTAAACCGATTGCAGAAGGAAAATCTGGTAGACTGTACGCACGAGGCGCAGAGCAAACGGCCGGATAAGAAAGTATATAGCCTGACGCCGGATGGACGATTGGCACTCGTGCGGGAACTAAGCGAAAAGCCTGCGCCTGACCGTATTCGTTCGGAGTTTCTTGTATCGGTTTTGTTTGCGGAGTTATTGCCAGCCGGTCACGTCTCTTCGATTATTGACGACCGCATTGCTTTCTACGAAGCCCATGTAGAACGTTTTAAGTCTGCGCTTCAATCCCGACCAGATGGGACGGGCAAATTTGTCGCCGGTTATGGCGCGGCAATTTACGAAACAGCTATGGAATATTTGCGCAGTCATCGCCACTTGATCGAAGCGGAAGCACTTTTGGCACAAGTCCGCGACGATCGTGAGGATCGGACGGCGGCAACTGGCTAGAAGCTGGGAAAAAGCCCATGAAACTTTCCGTTTTGGTGGCTGCGGCCATCGCTATTGGCGCTGTCGGTTGGATCGTCAGCGGCCAAGACCCGCGTGTCTTTGGCATCGGTGATGGCGAGCCGCCACAAAAACCGCAAGCCGGGTCGGTGGCCGACCGCCTTAATTCGGAAGTCGCCAAGGATGTAACCCATTTGACTGCTGTCCGCGCCCGCGTCTTTGACGCCACGACACGGACACAGGTTGTTGTAGTCCGCGGTCGTACGGAAGCACTACGCGATATCACTCTGAAGGCAGGCATAAAAGGGCGTATCGTCGAACTAAATCTGAGGGCTGGCGAGCGGGTAAAAAAAGGCGAGCAGATCGCACGTATCGAGATAGATGATCTGTTGGCGCGGCTAGCGGAAGCAAAAGCACTGGTCCGACAACGACGATTGGAGCACGCGGCGGCGCGCAAGTTAGGTAAAAAGGGCTTTCGATCCGAAACCCAAATAGCCGGCACCGCCGCAGCGCTGGACGCGGCCAAAGCCTATGTCAAGCAGGTTGAAGTCCAGATCAATAAAACCAAAATTCTGGCCCCGTTTGACGCTGTCGTAAATGAGACTTTCACGGAAATCGGCGACTATCTTGAGCCGCAAACCGCTATCGCGCATCTGGTGGATGAGGACCCTTTCCTTGTCGTCGGCCAGGTGTCGGAACAAGAAGTTGGTAAGCTGCAAACCGGCGGCACTGGTCAAGCGACAATTGCAGACGGTACGGTCGTTCATGGCTCGATCCGTTTCATAGCGCGGGTCGGCGATGCGGAAACCCGCACTTTCAAAGTTGAGCTGCAGGTAGACAATGCGGACAATGCGCTGCGGGATGGCATGTCGGCGGAATTGCGGTTTCCCATTAAATCGGTTCGCGCGCATTTGCTGACACCGGCATTGCTGACGCTGAACGGGGAAGGAACAATCGGTATACGGGCCGTCGACAGAGAGGGTGCTGTCAGCTTTCTTGCAGCTAATGTAGTCGGCGCGGATGCCAAAGGCGTCTGGGTCACAGGATTGCCGGAACGCGTGACAATTATCACGGTCGGCAATGAATTCGTTCGTCACGGCGACAAAGTCCGCGTCCTTATCGAGAAGACGCCAAACTCATGAACGCCATCATCGACGCCGCTGTTCATCACAGCCGGACGGTCTTGACTGTTCTTCTGCTCGTGCTTTTGGCGGGCGGGTACGCTTATGTCCGGATCGCCAAGGAATCCAGTCCGGACATCGATGTACCGAACATTTATGTCAACATGACCCATGACGGCATTTCACCGGAAGATGCCGAACGTTTGCTGGTCCGCCCGATGGAACAAGAACTTCGCGCCATCGAAGGTATTAAGGAGATACGTTCGACAGCGTCACAAGGACACGCTTCCGTTTTGCTGGAATTCGATGCGGGTTTCGACGCCGATCAGGCCATGATCGAAGTGCGGGAAAAAATCGACCTCGTAAAACCCGACCTGCCCTCTGATACGGACGAACCAGTCGCGGAGGAAGTTAATTTCGGTCTGTTTCCCGTGCTTGTCGTCACGCTCGCCGGTAATGTTCCGGAACGCACGTTGCTGCGGCTGGCGAAATCTCTACAAGACGAACTCGAGTCTTTGCCGGGCGTCCTCTCCGCCGAAATTGGTGGAGACCGGGAAGAATTGCTCGAAGTTATCGTCGACCCGACGAAGCTTGAAGTCTACAACATCTCGCCGACCGAATTCGTCAACATCGTCTCCCGCAACAATCAGCTAATCGCCGCCGGTGCTATGGATACGGGCAAGGGTCGTTTCGCCGTCAAGCTGCCGGGTTTGTTCGAAACCTCGAAAGATGTACTCGACCTGCCGATCAAAGTGTCGGGCGACGGGGTCATTACTCTGGCGGATATCACGACGGTTCGCCGTACTTTCAAGGATGCGGAAAAGTTCGCGCGGATCGACGGCAAGCCCGGCCTAACGCTTGAGATCCGCAAGCGAATTGGCGCGAATATCATCCATACGCTGGACGAAGTCCGCGCCATGGTCCGCGAGCGCGCTCAGAATTGGCCGATTTCGGTTAACGTCGACTTTATTCAGGATCAGTCGACGGATATCCGAACCATGTTGAAAGATCTGCAAAACAATATTCTTAGCGCCATCCTGCTGGTCATGATTGTGGTCGTGGCCGCGCTCGGCGTGCGTACCGCAGGATTGGTCGGCCTGGCAATTCCTTCATCGTTCCTGTTTGGCATCCTGATCCTGTTCGCCTTGGATTTCACAGTCAATATTGTGGTGTTGTTCTCTCTAATATTGGCGGTTGGCATGCTGGTGGACGGAGCCATTGTCGTCACCGAATATGCCGATAGAAAAATGGCGGAAGGCTTACCTAGGAAGGAGGCCTACTCGCTAGCCGCGAAACGAATGGCGTGGCCTATCACCTCATCCACGGCCACGACGCTGGCCGCATTTATGCCGCTACTATTTTGGCCGGATGTCATCGGCGAGTTCATGAAGTACCTGCCATTGACGTTGATCGTGACGTTGTTCGGGTCGATGCTCATGGCGCTAATCTTCGTGCCGACATTGGGCGGCATTATCGGCAAAGCGAGCGCTGGCGATCCTCGCGTCCTGAAGGCGCTGGCGGCGGCGGAGCAAGGTGATATAAGCGACATGCCGGGGTTAACCGGGGCCTATGCCCGGATGTTGCATGTGATCGTCCAGCGGGCATGGCTCATTCTCCTAGTAGCTGTCGGAGCATTCGGTCTTTTGGGTAGTATCTGGTACTACTACGCGGTCAGCGGTAACGGTGTAGAGTTTTTTCCCGATGTCGAACCGGAACAAGCGCTGGTCCATGTGCATGCCCGCGGCAACTTAGCGGCGCGGGAAAAGGACGCTTTGGTTCGCGAAGTCGAAGAGCAGGTTCTGAGAGTTCCCGGCATCAAAACCGTCTATGCTTCGACGGGCATCCCCTTGCGGGGACAGGATGTCGCCGAGGATGTCATCGGCACGATCCAATTGGAGTTGGCGGATTGGGATGAGCGCCGGCCGTCTAACGCATTGTTCACGGAAATCAGAGAGCGAACGGCCCATTTAGCTGGCATCCATGTCGAACCGCAAAAACCAGCGGCCGGACCCCCGACCGGCAAAGATATCCAAATCGAAGTAAGATCGATATATCCAAACAAGATCACTCCCGTCGCCGTGCGCATAAGAGAGCACTTTGATCGAACCGACGGGTTGATCGATATCGAAGACAGCCGCCCCCTACCCGGCATTGAGTGGCAGATTTCCATCGATCGCGCGCAAGCGGGGCGCTTCGGCGCGGACGTGTTGACAGTCGGTAACCTCATTCAGTTGGTAACCAACGGCATTAAGGTCGGCTCCTACCGGCCGGACGACTCCGACGACGAAATCGATATCAGGCTTCGCTTTCCCAGTCAGTATCGGAATTTGGAACAACTCGATCGATTACGCGTACAGACACCAAGCGGCATGGTTCCGATCCGCAATTTCATCGAACGTACCGCGCAGCCGAAAACCGGCACGTTACGCCGCATCGACGGTCAACGCGTTCTGAAAGTCCAGGCCAATGTCGAAGACGGCATCAACGTCGACCAAAAAGTTGCGGAGATGAAAGAATGGGTTGCGCAGCAATCATTCGACAATGATGTGAAACTTCGATTTAGAGGCGCCGACGAGAAGCAGAACGAATCTCAGGAATTTTTGCAGAACGCGTTCTTCGTCGCCTTGTTCGTAATGGCAATTATTCTCATCACCCAGTTCAATAGTTTCTACCGTGCCTTCCTGATCCTGTTGGCTGTGATCATGTCAACGGTCGGGGTATTGATCGGATTGATGGTCACTGGCCAGACCTTCGGCATCGTCATGACCGGAATAGGGATCATCTCTTTGGCCGGGATCGTTGTGAACAACAATATCGTTCTGATCGACACATATGCTCAACTCCTGAAGTCCGGCTTCGACCCGTTGGAGGCAATTGTTAGGACGGGCGCACAACGGCTACGTCCGGTGCTTTTGACCACGATAACGACGATCTGCGGTCTGATGCCCATGGTGATGCAGACGAATATCGATTTCTTTACGCGCGAAGTCGCCACCGGTGCCCCGTCGACGCAATGGTGGGTTCAACTGGCAACCGCGGTCGCCTTCGGCTTATCGTTCGCCACCGTTCTGACCTTGGTCGTCACACCGGTTCTGCTCGCCGCCGGAAGTCGCAGCAGCCGCCGCCTGGGGATCATCTCGGCATGGTTGTCAAAAATCGTATTCGGTTCAAAGCCAAGGGCAGAACCGCAGACTTAACTAATCGATCTTATCTTTCGAATTCCCGATTTCTTCATCGGCCGCTTCATGCTTCGCGTGCTCGCGCAAAAGTCTTTTGTGACTGCGGTAACTGAACGGCATCATCGCTAGATATGACAACACGATCAACGAAAGGACATGCCAAGGGAACAGCGCGGCGATGGCGGCGAACAACACGATCCCAACCAGAATCGGCAGCACCTGATCGCCCCGCATTCGTAATCTTTTGAAGGAAAAGGTCGGGATTCGACTGATCATCAGGAAGCCGACTATCAACAACCAGCCTGTCACCACGGCGGGTGAGCGCAAGAATTCGTCACCGATCAGAAAACTCAACATGATCGGCAACATGGCAAAACCGGCACCGGCTGGTGCGGCCGTTCCGGTAAAGTAATCGCTCGCCCAGGCTGGGCGGTCGGGATCCTCAAGCGCCGTATTGAAACGCGCTAAGCGTAATGCGCAACAAGCCGCATAAGCTAAAGCGGCGATCCAACCTATGCCGCCAAGCGCGGCCGTGCCGCCGCTCCACAAATAGGCCACGATTGCCGGCGCTACCCCGAATGCAATGAAATCCGAAAGCGAATCCAACTCGGCGCCAAACTTACTCGCGCCCTTCAGCAAGCGTGCCATACGGCCGTCCAAGCCATCCAAAACAGCCGCAACAACGATGGCGGCGAGCGCCGCTTCCCAACGTTCCTGCAACGCGAAACGGATGGACGTCATGCCGGCGCACAAGGCCAAGACCGTAAGAATGTTGGGGATCATGCTGTTTATCGAAAAGGTCGACATGCGTTTCGGTCTAACGCGCATGGGATTTCCTCTTTCCTACGGGTCCGTCTGTACAATCTCGGCCAAAACGGTCTCACCCGCTATCGCGGTTTGACCGACACGGACCAATGGCTCCATGCCATGGTCAAGATAGACATCAACGCGGCTGCCGAAGCGGATCATACCAAATCTCTCGCCGGCCTTCACCTCCTGCCCGGTTAAGAGATGGCAGACGATACGGCGGGCAACCAACCCGGCAATCTGCACAAATGCGATGTCTTTGCCACCCGTCGTCGTCATTCTCACGGACTGCCGCTCATTATCGAGACTGGCTTTATCCAGCGAGGCATTGAAAAATCGACCTGAATGATAGTGTAATTCCGTAATCTCGCCATCCGCCGGCACTCGGTTCACATGGACGTTAAAAACATTCATGAAAATGCTGACCCGCGTCCGAGGCTCCTCCCCCATGCCCAACTCAGGTGGTGGCGCCGCTTCTGTGATCATTTGGACAGCACCATCGGCCGGCGAGACAATCAAATTTGGGCGCTCTGGCGTAACGCGTGGCGGGTCCCGGAAGAAGTAAACGCACCAGAGGGTCAAGATCGCGTCGATCCAACCAAGCGGCGGCCAAATCCAAAACAGTACCAAGGACGAAACAGCGAATATCGCGATAAAGGGATAGCCTTCCTTATGGATCGGCACGAGCACCGACGAAAACGTATCGATTAAGCCGTGATGTTCCTGGGACAAGCGATCACCTCAACGCAACTAAATTCGCCAACATCTTACTTGGTAACGCTTCCGGCTTCCACCTGCGTCAACTCCTTCAAACGCTCCGCCGCCGCGGCCGCTTCCTGTTGCCTTGCCCACATGCGGGCGTAGACACCGTCTTGCTGTAAGAGTTCGCTATGTTTACCGCGTTCCGCGATTTTTCCGGCCTCAAGCACGATGATTTCATCGGCGTCGACGACTGTCGAGAGCCGGTGTGCGATCACCAATGTGGTTCGATTTTCCGAGACCATGCGCAAACTTTCCTGAATCTCCTTCTCCGTTTGCGTGTCGAGCGCCGAGGTCGCTTCGTCGAACAGCATGATTGCGGGTTGCTTCAGAATAGTGCGTGCGATCGCAACGCGTTGCTTTTCGCCGCCTGACAATTTCAAGCCGCGTTCGCCGACCGGCGTATCGTAACCCTCCGGCAGGCTGTTCACGAAATCATGGATGCGGGCAAGTTTGGCGGCTTCAATTACCTGTTCCTGACTGGCATCCGGTCGACCGTAACGAATATTGTAGCCGATGGTGTCGTTAAAGAGGACCGTGTCCTGCGGTACGATTCCGATCGCTTCGCGCAGACTTGCTTGGGTTACATCCCGGACATTTTGCCCGTCGATGGAGACCGCGCCCGATTGCACGTCGTAAAATCGGAACAGGATACGGGACAATGTCGATTTGCCTGCCCCGGACGGCCCGACTAGTGCCGTGGTTTCTCCCGGCTCGACGGTAAAGGAGATGCCACGCAAAATGGGGCGATCGTCGTCATAGTTAAACCCGACATTGTCGAAAACGATCCGCCCCCCATTCAAATCCAAAGGTTGGGCACCGTGGCTATCCTCGATCTCGGTTTCGACCGTCAGCAACTCGAACATTTTCTCCATATCGACGAGACTTTGTTTGATCTCTCGATAAACGAAACCGATGAAACCGAGCGGTTGGTAAAGCTGCAACATGAAGGTATTGACCAGAACGAAGTCGCCGACCGTCACCTTGCCTTGAACCACGCCGTAACCTGCCAACAGCATCACGCCACACATACCGATCGCGATGATGAAACCCTGCCCGATATTCAATAGCGATAGACTGACGGAGCTCCTCACCGCCGCCTTTTCGTAGCTGGCCAAATTGCGATCGTACCGATCAGCCTCATGGGTTTCGTTGCCGAAATATTTGACTGTTTCGAAATTCAGTAGGCTGTCGATGGCGCGTGTATTCGCCTCATTGTCGGTGCGGTTCATTTCACGGCGATATTTCAATCGCCATTCCGTGATTGATACCGTGAACGCGATGTAGAGCGCGACTGCGCCAAATGTGATGGCCGAATAATCGATGCCGTAATTGACCAGCAAAATTCCACAGACCAGCAATATCTCGAACAACGTCGGCAAAACATTGAACAAGGTGAAACGCAGCAGGAACTCGATCCCCTTGGTGCCGCGCTCAATCGCACGCGACAAACCGCCAGTCCGTCGATCCATGTGAAATCGCAACGACAGGCCATGCAAATGACGAAAGGTCTTTAACGCGACCGTCCGCAACGCGTGTTGACCAACTTTGGCAAACACGGCGTCGCGAAGCTCACCAAATGCTTGTGATGCCACCCGGGCGGCGCCGTAGGCCAACACCACACCAACAGGCAACATGATCGGCAGATTATTGGCCCCACTGAGGGCATCGACCGCCTCTTTGTACAAAAACGGAATATATACGATGGTCAATTTGGCCGACACCAATAGAACTATCGCGACAACAACCCTGAACTTCAGGTCCGGGCGCCCATTCGGCCAAAGGTAAGGTATTAAGGTGCCAAGGGTCTGCCAGTGGCTGCGCTCGCTGCTATCCGTTGACGGGTCGTAGGATGAAGACATGAACTCTTTCGCGGTGTTGGGGCTCGCGGGAGCGAGGAGTCTAATTCAGAGATATAAGAAAGAAGCGGCAATAGTTAAGGCGCAAACTTAGCCACGACGATCATTCCCGGGGAACCGTTAGAATTTGACCGGGATAGATTTTCTCGGTGTTTCGAAGCTGCGTTTTGTTTGCTCGGTATATAATCGTGTATTTCGTGCCTTCGCCATAGACCCGTCGTGCGATCTGCCAAAGGTTCTCGCCCGGTTTTACCACCACATTCTGGGTGCCACCAATGCGCTCTGCCGATTTTGTCGTCACGGTCTTGGCGAACTCGACTTCGGCTGCTTCGGCGAATTTGCTGGGATAGAAAGGGACTTCGACCCTAGCGACGACTTCACCGTCTACGATTTGGTCGACCCGGATGTTGTGTTCTCGAAGTTCCGACGCGAATGTCGTTTGCATGGTCCAGCGATTTCCATCAGCGATGTATTGCTGACCCACAGGCGCATTATCGAGATAAAGCATTATGAGCGACCCATGCGAGCCCGAGCCGGATACGGCGAACCGACCGCGCTCATCATAATCCACTTTGTTGATGCTTAATTCCGACAAGCTAAGCCCTTTTGCCGGTTGGGATCTTTGCGTTAGACGAGTCAATCCGCCAGGTTTCTTGGTCAATATCAACGCCACGGGTGCCGGCTGCTTTCCGGTCTCCAACTGCTCGTCATCCACCGGCGGGCGGGTGGGCGGATCGGTGAGGCGTGCGCTATCGATTGTCGGCGGCTTCGGCAAGCCAGTAGGTTCGGGAACCAAGATCAATACGCTCTCGTCAGAGGGGATCTCGCGGCCGTCGCTGGTTAACGCGATCAACTGGTACTCTCTGCTGCCCGGTGTCAAACCGCCGTCTACAATGGCGACCCATTCGCCGCTATCGTTCGGCCGGGTTGTGGCGAGGACTCGACCGGAATCTAATATTCTGATCTCGGTATCGGCTGGTGCGCGTCCGGCCATGACGGCGATCCCATCGCGACTTACCCGGACAATATCGAAGCTCGGTTTGTCCCGCTCGCTGGCTGCTTCCTGGCCTAAAACGCCGAACGGCCCGACGAGGCAAAATAGCGTAACGAAAATTGCCGCCGCTTTGTTCAATGGGGCACCTTCACCCGCAATTCCGCGCCGCCAAATCCATGGACGGAATCCCGCGAACGGACCGTAACCACCGCGATATCGCTTGGAATTTTCACCCCGGACAATGACCGGGTAAAAGGTTGCTCATGAACATGCGGGTGCGCCAAGGTCCGGACCCCTAGGACGGTGTTGTCAGGGCCCAAGATTTCCCACCGATCGGCATAATGTTTCCAACCCTCGTCGGCGTGCTTGACCGTCACGTCAAACCGGTAGACACCTTTGGACGTTTGCACCACTTTTACTTCGGTGACATCCGCTTCGCCGGCCCAAACTGGTCCCGACAGCGGAATCGCGAGTAGGATGGCTAAAATACTTTTTTGACGTTTGCGTATGGAATTCAGCATGGCCGAAATCTCCTCAATTTGTGTCTATTGTGGTTCGAGAATGGGAAACCAACAAGAATTTAAAAGCCTGGCCCGTGCATTGGGAAAGCGCGCGGCCGAGCAGGGTCTAACCCTCGTATATGGCGGCGGCCACGTTGGATTGATGGGCGAAGCGGCGGATGGTGCCGTTGCCGCGGGTGGCGAGGTCATCGGCATTATTCCGGAGTTTCTGCACGAGCGGGAGGTCGGGCATCAAGGGCTGACCGAACTGCATATCGTGCCTGACATGCATACCCGGAAAAAACTCATGTTCGACCGCTCAGATGCCTTTGTGGTTTTGCCCGGCGGCATTGGGACCGTCGACGAAACGATCGAAATCATGACCTGGCGACAATTGGAGCAGCACGACAAACCGATCATCGTGCTCGATTTCGAAGGTTATTGGCAGCCGTTTTTGCACTTGCTCGAGCAAATAGTTCAAAAGGGTTTTGCGGGCCCGGAGACATTGAGTCTGATTGACGTCGTCGATAGTCTGAACGGCGTTTTCGACGTCATAGACCACGCGCCATCGCCACGACGGCCGGCGCAAAGTGACCGGATTTAAGGCGTAACGAACAACGCAGGAACGCACGAAACGCTTGCAGTCACGCTTGGCGATGCTATGTTCGCCACGCACAATGCCGGCCTAATCCCACCCGGCCAATAAGAGGACGTCGATGAGCAAAATCAAAGTAAAAAACCCGGTCGTGGAACTCGACGGGGACGAGATGACGCGGATTATTTGGGCCTTCATCAAGGACAAACTGATCCTGCCCTATTTGGATGTCGATCTGCTCTATTACGATCTTAGCGTCCAGAAACGCGACGAAACCGACGACCAGATCACCGTCGACGCCGCCGAAGCGATCAAAAAGCATGGTGTCGGTGTCAAATGCGCAACCATCACACCGGACGAGGCTCGGGTCGAGGAATTCGATCTGAAAAAGATGTGGAAATCGCCCAACGGAACGATCCGAAACATCCTGGGTGGCACCGTTTTCCGTGAACCGATAATCTGCCATAACATTCCGCGCCTGGTGCCGGGATGGACCCAACCCATCGTTATCGGCCGCCATGCCTTCGGCGATCAATATCGCGCGACCGATATGGTCATTCCCGGCAAAGGGCGTCTCTTCATCCGCTTCGAGCCGGAAGACGGCGGCAATGCAATTGAGGAGGAAATCTACAACTTCCCCTCGGGCGGCGTCGCTATGGGTATGTATAATTTGGACGACTCGATCCGCGACTTTGCCCGGGCCTGCATGAATTACGGCGTGCAGCGGAAATGGCCGGTCTATCTCTCGACCAAGAACACGATCCTCAAGGCCTATGACGGCCGGTTCAAGGATTTGTTCCAAGAGGTTTTCGAAAGCGAATTCCAAGATCAGTTCAAAGAGCTCGGCATCGACTACGAACACCGCCTGATCGACGATATGGTGGCCTGCGCCATGAAGTGGAGCGGCGCCTTTATCTGGGCTTGCAAGAACTACGATGGCGACGTGCAATCGGATACCGTCGCGCAGGGTTTCGGCTCCTTGGGGTTGATGACCTCCGTATTGATGACGCCCGACGGCAAGACCGTCGAATCCGAAGCCGCGCACGGCACCGTGACCCGACATTATCGCATGCACCAACAAGGGCAGGAAACGTCGACCAATCCGATCGCGTCGATTTTCGCCTGGACCCGGGGTTTGAAATACCGAGCCAATATGGACGAGACCCCGGCCGTCTATGACTTTGCCGAAGCATTGGAAACGGTCTGCGTCAAAACCGTCGAGAATGGGCATATGACCAAAGATCTCGCGCTCCTGATCGGTCCGGAACAGAAATGGCTCACCACCAATCAGTTCCTCGATAAGCTTGACGAAAACCTCCAGAAGGCGGTGGGCTAAGTCAAGTTGACGCCACCATCCCGCGCCCTATTTCGCGCGACCAGATGAAGTTCTTCGTTCAATTCCGGCTCCACTGTCATGAGATGGTCGAGCTGGAACTTTGACAACATCATCAATCTACAATCCGACTGCGCAGTGGCTGTGGCTGGGCGTTCGATATTGTAGAGCATCGATATCACGCCAAAATAGTCTCCCGGCCCAAGTTCATAAGTGTTGTCCGGCATATGGACTTCGACGGTGCCATCGATAATCACATAAAATGCGTCGGGCAAGTCGCCGCGTTGCATTATTTGGAACCCCTTTGGGACACGGCGCGCCCGTAAGGATTTAGCAACCGACTCGATGGTTGAGGGAGAAAGTTTGGCAAACAACGGCACCTCCGCCACCATGCCCCAGGTGATAATGAAATCGCGGCGATAAAACTCGTTGGTAAATCCCGAGGCGACAATCGCGATTGGCAGTCCGTACATACCGATACCAAGCAACGCGACGAGACCGCCAAAAACCTTACCCAAAGGCGTTACGGGAACGATATCGCCGTAACCGACGGTGGACAATGTCGCCAAAGACCACCACATTGCCGCTGGAATACTGGCGAAGGCTTCGGGCTGAGCGTCTCTTTCGAGGTAATACATTACCCCGGCTGTGAGTGTCAGAAGGCATAGCATGATGACCAATGCCGCTATCAACGCGCGGCGTTCCGAATATAGGACATGCCAAAGCGTTACGATCGCCGGGGAGTATCTCACCAATTTCAACAGGCGCAAAATCCGCAGCACACGGATGATCCGCATATCACCGCCGAACACATAGAAAACAAGCGACGGCAGGAACGCGAGTAGATCGACCAGCATAAGCGGCGTACAGGCAAAGCGAAACCGAGCCTTGGCATTGCCGTGCTGGCGTAGCGGGAGATGCTCCGGCGCAACCCATAGACGCAAGCCATATTCGACCACGAATACGGCGACGGACATCAGTTCGAAAACCCGAAGCTCGACCGACCAACGCGCGTAGAAGGACTGTATGCTCCCTAAGGCAACAGCGGCGACATTAGCAATGATAAGCAAGGTGAGAGACACGTCGACCATACGAGGCCATAACTGCCGACGATGTCCGCCTTCCAAAAGTACATAGATCCTGCGTCGGACCGTTGGCGAGGATGCCGTCCCTGCCTCCGGCATGGAGTTAAGCGGCGTCGGCCGCTTCTGCGAGCGCCGTTTCGATCGCCCCAATCGCACTGGCCGCGGCCGCGCCGTCGGGACCGCCCGCCTGCGCCAAATCGGGACGGCCGCCACCGCCTTTGCCGCCGACGGCGACGGCTCCGGACCGGACAAGTTTTACCGCGTCGATACGATCGCACAGATCATCGGTCACACCCACAGTAAGAGCCACCTTACCGTCGTTCACGGCAACGATCGCGACAACGCCGCTGCCGAGTTTTTTCTTGGCCGCGTCAACCATGCTCCGCAATTCCTTACCCGGAACCCCGTCGAGACATTCGCCTATAAACGAAATACCGCTTATCTCTCGGGCGGATTGTCCGCCGCCGCCATCGCCGTCAAGCAAGCGTTGGCGGGTCTGCTGCAACTCCTTTTCGAGGCGCCGGCGCTCATCCAGCAACGCTTCGATACGGGTATTGATCTCCACAGGCGCGCTTTTTAGCGCGGCTGCAGCAGATTTGAGAAGGTTTTCCCTGTCGTTGATGTGGCGCAATGCCGATGCGCCGGTCAGAGCCTCGATACGTCGTACACCGGCGGCGACCGCCGCTTCCGAGACAATTTTAAAGAGGCCGATATCCCCGGTTCTTCGGACATGGGTGCCTCCGCAGAGTTCCGTAGAATACACGACATCGCCATCTTGCGATCCCATGGCAACGACCCGCACTTCGTCGCCATACTTCTCGCCGAACAACGCCAATGCCCCGGCCTCGACAGCTTCCTCCGGTGTCATCAGCCGGGTTTCGACCAGCTCATTACAGCGGATCTGCTCGTTGACATCCGCTTCGACCATCGACAATTCGCTCTCGCTTAATGCTTTTGGATGCGAAATATCGAACCGCAACCGGTCCGGCGCCACCAGCGAACCTTTTTGAGTAACATGATCGCCAAGTTGCCGCCGCAACGCTTCATGCAATAGATGGGTGGCGGAATGATTGGACCGTAAACGATGCCGCCGTTCCCCATCGACCTCGAGCATGATCTCATCGCCGACTTGGAGACGGCCGCTCGAAAGATTGCCGTGATGAACATGCAAATCGCCGAGATGCTTGGTCGTGTCCGTCACGTCGAAACTCGCACCGTCGGCGTTTCGGAGACGGCCGGTATCGCCCATCTGGCCACCGGATTCGCCATAGAAAGGCGTTTGATTGACGATGACGGCTGCTTCCTCGCCGGTCTCGACCGCCTCTCGTGGTTTTCCCTCGACGACGATCGCCAGAACCTGGCCCTCCGCCCGTTCCAAGTCGTAACCCAAAAACTCCGTGGCGCCATGCCGCTCGCGAAGATCGAACCAAACCTGTTCCGTCGCTGCCTCGCCCGATCCGGACCAGGCTTTGCGCGCATCCTCCCGCTGGCGCGCCATGGCCGTATGGAAGCCGGCCTCGTCCAACGGCACCGCCTGGCTGCGTAAAACGTCCTGAGTCAAATCGAGCGGAAATCCATATGTGTCATAAAGACGGAACGCGACTTCGCCAGAAAGCGTTTGCCCGCTGCCGAGTTTTTCAAGCTCCTCTTCCAGGAGACGCAAGCCACGATCCAAGGTTTTCTTGAACCGGCTTTCCTCCAGTTTGAGCGTTTCGGTAATCAGGGCCTCCGCCCGAGCAAGTTCCGGGAACGCATTCGACATCTGCTGGGACAACACAGGCACCAAACGCCACATCAGCGTGTCTTGATAGCCTAGCAGATGGGCGTGGCGCATGGCCCGCCGCATGATCCGGCGTAAGACGTAACCGCGGCCTTCGTTTGAGGGCAGGACGCCGTCGGCAATCAGGAAGGACGACGCCCGGAGATGGTCGGCGATGACCTTATGTGTCGCGGCATGATCGCCATCGGGTTCCGTATTCGTCAGATGTGCCGACGCTTCGATGATCGCCCGCATTAAGTCAATGTCGTAATTGTTGTGTTTGCCCTGCAGAACAGCGGCAATCCGTTCCAATCCCATGCCGGTGTCGATGGACGGTTTGGGCAGGCTCAACCGCTCCTCCAGCGTTTGCTCATACTGCATGAACACCAGATTCCAGATTTCGACAAACCGGTCGCCATCTTCATCTGGGCTTCCGGGCGGCCCGCCGGGGATATCCGCGCCGTGATCGTAAAAAATTTCGGAACATGGCCCGCAGGGACCGGTATCGCCCATCGACCAAAAATTGTCGGACGTCGGTATTCGAATGATACGCTCTTCCGGCAAGCCGGCAATCTTGCGCCACAGATCGAAGGCCTCGTCATCCTCGTGATACACGGTGACCAACAGCTTGTTGGAGGGCAGGCCGAACTCTTTCGTCACCAAGTTCCACGCCAATTCGATGGCCAAATCCTTGAAGTAATCGCCGAAGGAAAAATTGCCCAACATCTCGAAGAATGTGTGATGTCGCGCTGTGTAACCGACATTGTCGAGATCGTTGTGCTTGCCACCGGCCCGGACGCATTTTTGCGAGGTTACGGCCCGATTGTAGGATCGGGTTTCCACGCCCGTGAAGACATTTTTGAATTGCACCATACCGGCGTTGGTAAATAGCAAGGTCGGGTCGTTATGCGGTACCAAAGGGCTGGATGCGACGATTTCGTGACCGTGGCCGGCAAAATAGTCGAGAAACGCGCGGCGAATTTCGTTGGTGCTCTGCATCGCTATCATCCGTATCCGGTGTCCGGAATTGGCGGGTTAACACCCAGCATATTCCGACCCGTTTGCGAGAAAGTGCCGGAAACTACCGTTTGCCGCCCGCCGTTGCAAGGGAGCGGCAAACAATTGATCTTGCCGGCACCCGCTCAGCGAACGCACCAACGCCGAAACGCGACTGGTTCGGATATTCTAGCGAAATTATAAGGCGTTAGGACTTGCCGCCAATGCTGGCGACGTCGGCATCATCGTCTTCATCTTCCACCGGGTCGCCCATGATCGCATCCGCTATCAATCCTGCATTGGCTCGGATCGCGGTATCGATTTCGCGGCAGATATCGGCATTGTCGCGTAGGAACTGCTTAGCATTCTCCCGCCCTTGTCCGATGCGTTGATCGCCGTAGGAAAACCAAGAGCCGGACTTGTCGACAACCCCGGCTTTCACGCCAAGATCAAGTATCTCGCCTGTCTTGGACACACCTTCGCCATACATGATGTCGAACTCGATTGTCTTGAAGGGCGGTGCGACTTTGTTCTTCACCACCTTCACCCGGGTCTGATTGCCAATGACCTCGTCACGGTCCTTGATGGCTCCGATACGGCGAATTTCCAATCGAACCGACGAGTAGAACTTCAAGGCGTTTCCGCCGGTCGTCGTTTCCGGGTTACCGAACATAACGCCAATCTTCATGCGAATTTGGTTGATGAAGATGACCATGCAGTTGGATTTCGAAATCGACCCGGTGAGCTTGCGAAGCGCCTGGCTCATCAAGCGGGCCTGCAGACCGACATGGTGGTCCCCCATCTCGCCTTCCAGCTCCGCTCTGGGCGTCAGCGCGGCGACGGAATCGATGACCAACACTTCGACGGCACCGGACCGAACGAGGGTATCGGCGATTTCCAGCGCCTGCTCACCGGTATCCGGCTGCGAGATCAACAATTCATCCACATCGACGCCAAGCTTGCGCGCGTAAGCAGGGTCGAGCGCATGTTCGGCGTCAACAAAGGCGCATATCCCGCCCGCCTTCTGTGCTTCCGACACCACATGGAGGGCCAAGGTCGTCTTGCCGGAACTTTCGGGTCCGTAAATCTCGATAACCCGGCCTTTCGGCAAGCCGCCGATGCCCAATGCGATATCGAGGCCGAGCGAGCCGGTCGAAATCGCCTCCACATCCACAACGGATTCGCTTTGCCCCAACTTCATGACGGAACCTTTGCCAAAGGCCCGTTCGATTTGCGTCAAGGCGGCGTCCAAAGCTTTTTGCTTATCCATTTTATCCTGTCCAACGAGGCGAAGTTTCGAGTCCGACATCAATCCGTTCCTTATCACATAGCCAAAATCGCGATGCAAACTACGCTAGTTGTACCTATTTTGTTCTCATTTGCAAGATTTTTTTAAGCCTTTGAATTTATTGCCAAAACCCTACCATGTTTGAACTTTGTTCCAGATATAGCGAGTTGATATCGATACGCATTTAGCATGGAATCGCAATATCGGCAGAAGGTGCCATCGCGATCGGAAACATGTGGACGAAAGTCGTTATCGTTCCGGATCTGCCGGAAAATCTGACAACTGTTTTCTAAGGTCCGCCAGCGTGTTGACCGGCCAACGACATATGCGGTCGCGGCAGACATATACTGTCGGCAATTTGTCGAGCAGATGGCGCTCGCCCAGCAACAGCCAATGCTCACGTCCGCCCGAGGCAGGCCCCGGCGGTATCCAGGCGACGACGCTACCCGGCGGTTTGCGCGTCCGGATTTCATTTAGAAATGTCACAATGTTTGGGTGATCGCGGGGCCCGACGATTACGATCTCTCGCGCTCGCTCTGGGCGGAAAGCTAACGCGGCTAACATGCCGGTTGCCTGCGCAGCGTACGCCGTCAGCCGGGTGTCAATCGCGCGTAGCAACAAGTTACTGCGAGGCAGGAAACTCTTATCCGGGCCGTATAATTCCAAACGAAGCAAAGCTTCAACAATCGCCGCATTGCCGGAAGGAAGCGTTGTCTCTTTGAACGGTGTTTGCACGGATACGGCCCGGGCCCTACCGACCGGCGTCATCTGCAGTAATCCCTCTGGCCGAGGATGAAACAACTCTAGCGCCTTGTTCGCCAGTCTTCGCGCACGATCCAACCATTGCGGATCAAAATCGCTCTCGTAAAGATCAAGCAGCGCAAGGACGGCGTAGGCGTAATCTTCCAAGAACACATCGTTTGACGACTTATTCCGGTAACGACTCCGGCTCAAGTCAATGTCGGGCGTCGTCGCCAGCTTGAGGCCCTTAGCGATACCGCGTGCCAACTCCAAATAACGAGGTTCGCCGAACACTTGGGCCGCCCGCGCATAAGCGCTGATGGCCATCGCATTCCAAGCGGTAATAATCTTTTCATCGCGTTTCGGTGGCGCACGGTTTGTGCGAGCTTGTTTCAAAAGCTGGAACCTCTTGCTATGCCGGTCAAGGGCGGAGCCTAATTTGCCGACACCGCCACGCCAGCGCAGCACACTGCGTCCCTCCACCAAGCCATGAATGGGGTCGACAAACTCTTCAACAAAGTTTTCGGCGGCAAGTCCCAGCACCGACTCTATCTCGTCGACTGTCCAAGTGTAATAGCCACCGTTTACGCCTTCGGCCTCGGCGTCGAGACTGCCGGCAAAAGTCCCGTCGCTTAAACGCAATGTGTCCGATAAATCATCCAGAATTGCACGGGCGATCCGTTCGAATAGGGTTCGTCTCACCGGCGAATCAGCCGCACGGTATGCATCGATGTAGAGCGTCGCAAGCAACGCATTCTCGCGCAACATGACTTCGAAATGCGGGATTTGCCAAGCTCGATCCACACAATAACGGTGGAACGCCCCGCCAAGATGGTCGCGAAGCCCGCCGGCGGCCATGGCCTCCAGCGTAAAAAACACCTGCCGCAGTTGCTCCTGATCGCCGCGTCGTCCAGCATCATTTAGGAGGAAATCGAGTACATTGACGTAGACGAATTTCGGCTGGCCACCGAAACCGCCATGGATCGAATCGAATGCCGAAAGCCAAGATTTAGCCGCCAGCCGTTCCGTGTCGCCGCTGCTATCGCCAACGCGCCGATTCCGTGATTCCGACATGTCTTTGAGGAAAGCCTCGGCATTTGTTCGAATTCGGTTAGCGTCGTTGGCCCAATCCCGCGTAAACCGCTTCAACACCTCCGCCAATCCTTGTTGATTGGGCGCCGATTTCGCGGACATATAGCCAGCGGCGAATATCGGCGTTAGGTTCGGCGCAAGAATGAAGTTTGCGGGCGAGCCGCTTCGACCTGTCATCGCCGCCATCGCCTCAAAGTAGTAACGAGCGATGTCAGGTCTTTCTTCCTGATCTACAAGGATTGCGACGAAGTTGTCGTTCAGGCTCGAAACGACGTCGGCGTCACGGAAAGTCGTACGCGCCATGACATGGCACCAGTGACAAGCCGCAAATCCGATCGAAAGAAAAATCGGCTTACCCTTTTCTCGTGCCTCGGCCAATGAACGGTCATCCCATTGACGCCACGCGATCGGATCATTTCGATGAGAGAGTAGGTATGGGCTGACGGCGTTATCAAGATCGCCTGCTAAGGCCTTCGAACCGACGCAATTCACGCAGATAAAAATGAAGATCATGCATAGGAGACGAGACCTCATCATTCATCGGCAGATGCCGTCACTTCGTAAGACGCAATTCGAATAGATTTCGGATCGGTAACACAGGCCTGCCGGCAGAGCCCACAACCCACGCAATGTTTCCAGTCGACAAATGGCCGGATGCCCAAAAAACGGAAAGCGCCCTCGACGGGACACACATCTCGGCAAGCCCCGCATTCCGGCCCCAGAAAAGGTAAACAGCTGCTTTCATCAATCAAGGCCGTAGCCATGGGGCCCAGCGGGATGTCATCTTCGTCAGCCTCATCGGGGATTGATAAGGCTTTTGGCTCACATGCTTGAACGCAGGGCCAGTCTTCACACAGCAGACAGGCGTTCGACACAAGATCTAGCGCCGGCGTCCCGGCGGCGCGACGGCCATATCTTTCGTCTAACGGGATGATCACCCCTGTCGGGCAAACGCGTAAACAGTCGTGGCAACGCGTACACAAATCGAGGAAGCGCAATTCCGGCGCGGCAAATGGCGGACGAAACCAAAGTTTCGATATTTCCATCGACCTCTGATCCGAAGCTTCGGTCGCCGCCTTCAAACTCCGCTGGAAGAACTGCCGGCGGCTTAACTTTTGCGAATTTCGATCCTCTACCATCAGCCTCCTCAAAACCGCATGGTCATGGGTTGCATCAGCAACCATAGGTGAAACGCGGTAACCGTGACGGCGAAAACGGCAATCGGCAGCGCCAACAGCCGAGCCTGACCTTCGTCAACTTTGGCAAGATCATGGGTCCGCCGCTGAACAACCCTTAGCGCAATCCACAATCCGGCGACCAACAACAAGGCCTGGCAGGCATGCCAGAGTGACGGATCAAGCCAAAGGCCCATCATCCGTGCATGTTGTTCCTCCATGCTCAAAGGGACCGCATTTCGACCCAGCGGGTCGAGAAACACGGCCGATAGACCGTCGCCCTCGCGGAACAAATGGTTCAGGTTGTGCGCCAAATGATAAGTGAAGGCGAGCGGCAGCGCGGTGAACGCGAAATGGCAAAACACGTCCCGAAACCTCGACGTCACACCGCTGCACTTGCGCGCTATCCATATGAAGCCAGCATAAATCGCCACAGGCACAACAACCGCCAGCAGGAGAGCGGCCGTGAACATCGGCAATAACACCGGGGCACCGCCAAATGCCCGAGCCGCGGCGACCTGCATGTCCTGCCAAATGGGCAGCATGGTCCAACCATGGAATTCGGTCAGGGCAAGCAATACCAGCATGAACCAAGCTTCATCCCAATGCGGTCGCGCGTCTTGAATGGCTTCAGCGGCCGGACTGCGGACCCGCCAGGCAATGTTATCCGCGGGGCAGGCCCGAGCGCAGTTTCCGCAGGAGGTGCAATAGGTATTCTGCGTCAATCGTCCCATAACCAAGCGCGTGGGACAGGGATCGACATCTTCGGACCCGTGATAACATTCGAGACTTGTACAGGATGCGCAGATCGAACTGTCGATCGGACGTAAGGCTACCGGCGCCAGTTGGGCATACAACCCGACGGTCCGACCGACAGGACAAATGTAGTTACAAAATGCGTTGCGTTCGAACAGGGCCAAAAGGGTCGTCGCAAATACTAGCATCGCAAGTCCCATGACCGCCGTCGCAAAAGGATCGACGGTGACACCCACCCCCAGTTCCAGCCACGTCAAGCCGACGAACAAGATCAATGCCGGCCATACGCTACGTAAAGTCTTCGGGACTGGTAGACTGAGGCTGGCATCGGGATCGGCGCGGCGCCAAAGCCGACGTTTGACCAACCATTGAGCCATGCTGTTCCACGGACACACACCGCACCAAGCCGATCCCGTGAATAGGATAGCCAGGACAAGACCCGCCCACCACAAGTTCCACGTCAGAACCGTCGCGGCGTTGCGTTCTGGAATAGGAGACCCCGACAATCCGGCAATTATGATGACAAAAAACAAAAATACGAAGATCAACTTCAGAACAAATAAGTACCAAGGTTGCCGAAGTAATCGCCGCGCCGCGGTACCGACGAACGGCATCCGCGCGACGGACAAATATCCGCTGGCTACGACTGTCTGTCGCGGCTTCAGCGCAATCCAAACATAGGCGGCAATCATCACGACCCAGACAGCGGCGGCCCAGCCGATCGGTAAGCCTGGATGAGACATTGTCATCGCCCCGATCTCACGCTACATCTCGTCGCGGCGGCGATGGCTTGACCGGATCTTTTCGGTCACCGCCCGGCGCCGTTGTATGAGCGTGACACCAACGAGGACAATGGCCAGTGCCGCCACCGCCAATCCGATCGGTCCCCAGGGAGATGGGGCGCCGATACGGAGCGGGAAATCTATTATGTAGGGTTCGCCATCGGCCTCGAAGCTGGCCGCGATGATGAAGTCCCCGCCCCTCGAAAACTGGAAGTTCTGTCGATAGACCGCATCGTCCAATAGTTGGCGGCCGATTTCCTCTGTCTCTTCGTCGAAGCCAAACACGCCCAACCAAGTATCGTCGCGGACAGAGAACAACACCGCTCCATCGTAGGCTTGGCCGGATTGCAAATGCCTGACATACAGATTTATCCGCCCAGGCTCGCCTGGCTTGGGAAAGGCCGGGAAGATCATGTAATTGACTTCGTAGTCACCGATCACCGTTTCCACCTGCATGGCCGGCGGCGTATTCGAATCTTCGTTCAACGCATAAGATGGACGGCCCAGCACATGATGCGCTTCTAGCCGAGCTGGCAATAGAACCGCTGTTGCGACAATGAAAAGTAAGAGCGTCCGTGTCATACGCGAGCTTTCTTTTCGGGTCGTTGGACGATCCAGATCGGCAAGCTCGGATGTGGGCAAACCTCGACGCAGATCCCGCAACCGACGCAACCTTCCTTCACTGCCGGTCGATATTGATTCCACATTGTAAACGCGATCGCCCTCTCCCCTAACGGGCAAGCTACCGCGCAAGCGCCGCAAATACCCCGGTCGACCCATGGATAGCAGGCTCGCTGATCGATGAAGGCGATGCCCATGTCGACCTTCCGTATCGGTGTCGGCTCAAGCGCGCCCGTGGGACAGACTTCCATGCATTTTCCGCAAAGCGTACAGGCGGCTTCGGTCGGGTCGATATAGGGCGTGTTATGGCCGGTCCCGCCGTCGCGGCGATGAAACTTAATGCAACGCGGCGGACAGACGATGGCACAAAGGTCGCACGAGATGCAGGCCTCGATGAATGCATCGTCGTTGGCGAGAGCGCCAGGCGGACGCATATAGTTGCGCTCCGGCCGCGCCCGCGCCGGGGCCGAGAGTTGCACTAAACCGAAAGGTAAGGCGCACGCCAAGCAGGCCACCGCACCGGCGGCTGCGTATTTGCCAACCTCCCGACGGTTCATGATGTCGCTCCGTCAACCGCTTCGGGCCTATCAACGCGGTTCTTTTGATAAGCGCGTCCTCGATGCCCAGGTCCCTGCGGCGATAAGTCCGAAATCCGAAGCGAAAATGTCATCGCATCGACCGGGCAAATCGCCATGCAGGCTGTGCAATTGTTGCATTCCTGCCCAAACCCGTCGCGCATGGGGTCGAGCCCGAATTCGCAGATGGCATTGCATTTATTGCAGTCGTTGCAGTTTTCGACGATACGCTGGATGCGAAGTATCCGGTACCGTCCCAACAGGACATAAAGCGCGCCGCCGGGGCACAAATATCGGCAAAAACCGCGCCGTGCGACCAACAAATCGAACAACAAGGTAACGAAGAACAATACCATACCGATACCGAAACCTTGTAGAGCGATGGCGTAAAACAGTTCTCGCCCAATGATCGCGGGCGGATAAACTCCTGCAACTAAAACCGACCCCGACAAGGCCGACAATAGTAGTCCAATGATTAGGACGAGGTATTTCAGCCGTCGGTCGAAAAAACGATGACCGCTGCGGATTCCAACGAACCGTAGCCACGCAGCGACGTTTGAGTTCAGCTCATAGATCAAGGTGGCGGGACAAATCCAGCCACAGAAAAAACGCCCGAATAGAATAGTCAGCAAAACGGGGATAGCCGCTGTCAGGATGAAGGGCCAGTTCAAACTCATAGACGCGGCCGCTTGACCGACCACCGCGAGCGGGTCCGATAGCTGTAGCCCCCAAAACGTGCCGGACCAAGTATTGCCTTTGATCGCGTCCAGGCCATCTGCCGGATCCTCGACAAACCGGCCGGTCAGCGCCTCGACGATGTCATAGATCCGCTTCTCACTTGGCGCCAGCAGGTCATAGGCATGGGCGGAGACAAAAGTTTGATAGACATAGAGATAGGGCAACGCAATCAACATGGCGAAGACCAGACAGAGACTGACCCAACGCAGTTTGTTGAGATGCCGCCACAGGAAGAAGGGTTTGCGCGCGCTCATGTCAAGCTATCCATGGCTCGGTTGTATCCTGATGGCTTGCGGCAATTGGATGCAGCTCCGTTCGCAAAGGCCGCAACCGACACAGTTTTCGAGCACATGCGGCTGTTCCAGGCGGCCCACACGGATTGCCACGTCCGGCAGCGGACATGCCCGATAACAGACGCCGCAGGTTTTGCCCTGGTAGGACAGGCAAAGTTGTTCATTGACCACCGCCCGGCCCATACGAACTTCGCCCAGAATGCTATCGATTTTGCGGGAGATCTCTCGGATCGCACCCGTCGGGCAAACCTCGCCGCATTTCATACACAGCACACAGGCTTTCTCGCGGGCGATGATGTAAGGCGTGTTGAGCGAGGCATGCCCGTTTTCCAACTCGAAGAAATTGATACATCGATTTGGGCAAATTTCGCCGCACTGCCCGCAATGTATGCAGGTTGCGACGAAGCTCTCTTCGGGCAAAGCGCCAGGAGGCCTCAAATA
The DNA here is from genome assembly GCA_965216645.1 of Alphaproteobacteria bacterium. Lineage (GTDB taxonomy): Bacteria > Pseudomonadota > Alphaproteobacteria > CBDCGJ01. Next base: position 104,331 of record CBDCGJ010000026.1, read on the forward strand.
TCGCAGCGACGGCCGACCGCGTGCGGCTCGCACAGCGGTCGGTGTTACCGCGGCGGCAAATAGGGAAAACAGGAAACTTCGGCGGTCCATCGCTTATTCCTATCGTCCAGGAGCGGTCCGAGCACCGCTCGGTTGACTACGGCGTCTAGATTTTTTCGATCCTCGCGGCGCTCTTCTTGAAATCGACTTGGCCGGACACGGGGTCCCAAATACGGCTCGTGGTGCCGTTGGCCAACCACTTGTTCTTCTTCGGATCCGCGCTGTCCGCCACCGATAAATTCCAGGGACCGAACATATAACCCCGTGGAACGTTATTGCGGGCCGGCTTGACGAGCGAGTTCGTGCCCACCTGGGCGCGCGCTTCCAAGGAGCCGCGGCGGGTATGCACGCGCACCTTGTCGCCATCCTCGATCCCCAGATCCTTTGCGTCATCCGGGTGCATTTCGACATACATTTCTGGCACGAGACGGCGCGTCGTCGGGCTGCGGTTCGACTTCGCGGTGTGGAAATGTTCGTAAACCACCCCGAGACCGAACCAATAGGGATACTTGTCCTCCGGCACCTCATTCCAAAGCTTGCCCCGGAAATCCTCGTCCGGCATATCCGGCGTCAAGGCATTGTCGCGGGCGGCATGTATCAGGTCCAAGTGATCGATGGTGTAGAGCCCCTCTTCGGCGCCAAACCGCATCAGCTCTTTGGTCAACTCGGCCCGCTTCGAGTAATCCTGCTTGCAGAGTTTCATGTGAACCTTGCCGTCCTTGGTGCGGAAGTAACCGTATGGACGGTTCTCCCAAGCGCCTTCTTGAGACATGTACCGCCGTTTGGACCCACCATTTTGGGCGATCTCATAAGTCGGCGCGGGCCACTGGATGCCGCGTAGGTCGGCCAATTGTTCGTAAAGACCGACCTCGTCTAGTTTTTCGACCTCAAGCATGCCGGTCAGATCGGTATCGGTGCCGGCAGAAGCCTTGACCACGTCACGGAATATCTCCTCGGAATCGTAGAAGCCGTCGTCCTTACGTTCGTATGGCAGCGCCTTTTTCATATCGAGGCCAAGCAGTTCGCCGATCTCCTTCGCTTTGTCGATCACCATGTCCATGTCGGGCAAGCATCCCTTTGGCGGCTCGGCTGCCTTTTGGCAGATGTTCAATCTGCGTTCCGACGAAATGTACACCCCTTCGACCTCACCCCAAGTGGCGGCCGGGAAGATAACGTCGGCATATAGATTGTTTGGCGCGTGCCGATAAATCTCCTGCACGACATTGAACGTTTTGGCGATCGCCGGCCGCACCAGATTGTACTGATCCGGTAAGTCGATATGAGTGGCATAGACAAAGAAGAAAGCTTTGACGTCTCCTTTCAACGCCCGTTCCATCATGCCGACCGCAAATCCCGGGTTCTTCGAATTCATGGCGTTGACGAGGTTCTGTTCGGGCACGCCCCATTGCTTCGCCATATGCTTGCGATGACTATCGTTGCTGAGCGGTTGATTGAAGGGGAGCCGTCCGGTCAATCCACCGGTAAAGCGTTCGCCCATGGCGTTCGGCTGACCGGTCATGGAAAACGGTCCACAGCCGGGCTTCGCCAGATTGCCCGTCAAGGTCAGCAAATTGATTATCGAGATGACGTTGTATTGGCCGTGGATATGCTGGTTGTAGCCGATACCCCACATAATGATAACGCCGCCATAACCGCCTTTTTGCGTCCCTTTGGCGCGTGCCAAACGCTTGCGGGTGGCGTCGGCGAACATTTGCGCGACTTGGCGAATTTTCTCGACGGAGACATCGTGGTTGGGGCCGCCCATACGGTCCTGTACCTGCTCCGGGCCGTAATTCGCCATCACGCCATCAACATATTCCTTCCAGCCGGTGGCATGGGATTTCACAAATTCCCAGTCAATGACGTCGTCATGCTCCTTCAGGAGCACGTGAGCGATAGCATTGAGAAAGCTGATATCGCCATTCAAGATTGGGATGTGAACGGTGTTTTTTGGGTTGATGTCCTCATACCCCATGACCGTTCCCGTGCGGCGTGGATCGACGACGACGGTGGGAATGTCTTTCTTCTTTTTGTGATCCGCGGCGCGCCAAAAGATGATCGGGTGAGCCTCGCGTGGATTGTGACCGAAATGCATGATCATGTCGCACATTTCGATATCCTCGTAGGCCAGCGGCGGCGTATCCGAGCCGAGGGTCGCGAAATAGCCTGTGACCGCTGAGGTCATGCACATCCGCGCGTTCGCCTCGATGGTATTCGACCCCAGCACGCCTTTCATAAACAGGTTCTCTAGATACTGCCCCTCCATCGTGAGTTGGCCGGAACCGTAAAGCCCGATGGAATTGCCGCCATAGGTCTTGGCGAGATGGGCGATCTTATGGGCGACCATGTCGGACGCTTCCTTGTAAGGAACCCTCAAGAAGTGTTCCTCGTCAAACGAGCCCTTGGTTTTCGACACGAACTCCAAATCGCCGTGATCCGGCTTCTGCCATTCGGCCCATACGTCCTTGCGGACATAGGTGTCGCCTTCCATGCGGTCGACATACATCGGCTCCGCCGCGGTCAAGCCCTTGATGCATTGCAGGCCATAATTCGTCGGATGGTCCTTGTCCGGACGCATGGAGACGATCTTGCCGTTTTCGGCCTGTATGATCGTGCCGCATCCGACCCCGCAATAGGGACATTGAGCCAATGCGGTTGTCCGATTTTCCTCACGCGCTTGCGCTTCGGCCTTTCCGACGATCTCAAGCTCGGGATTTTGTCCGCTCATAAGGCTGGCACCAGCGGCCGCACTACCAACGAAGGCGCTCGTCTTCAAAAAGTTGCGGCGGGAAAGCTTGTTCTTAATCCGTTTCATGATATCGACCCCGATCTAATTTTTCGCCAGGCTTCGTAGATAGACGATGATGTCGTCGATCTCTTGATCCGACAGATTGGCTAACCCTCCTGGCCCCTGGAACGGCAACATTCGCGTATTTGATCGACCTTGCTTAATGGTGACGCGGATGAAGCCATCCGAGACACTGTTAAGAAATCCAGGTAGACCGATAGCGGTTCCCGTACCCCCAGCCTCATAACCGTCGCCGTCCAAGCCATGGCAGGTGGAACAAATATTGTCGTACCAGAGCTTGCCGAGCCGCGGATCGCCCTGCGCGGTTGGCTGTGCGTCGATTTCCTTGGAAATGTTCTTAACATCCGTATGCGCCCGCAGATACGTGACGATGTCACGAACGTTTTTGCGGCCTAAATGCGCAAAGGGAGGCATACCGGTATCCTCACGGCCATCTCGAATTGTCGACATGAAAAACTTGTCCGACGCGACAGAGAGTAATTCGGGATTTGTCAGCGATGGCGCGATACCCGGTTTCCCAATCGCGTCCGCCTGGTGACACATGGCGCAATTTTCAACGAATTGCGCCTCGCCATTCTTCACTTCGGCCGGACCGGCCTTTTGCGCATCGGCGGCATTAGTAGCGCTCATGAGCGTGAATGTAATCAATCCAACAAACAAAATATTTTTTCCCACCAGTTCACCCTCCTTCAATGCGGTTCAGTCACGCCGCGGTTCGTCACCCCAATCACCGTCGTCAGCCGTCGCCATGCCCTTGTGGCATTGTTTGCACTTGATTTTTTCGTTTTCGATACGCTCGTGCAGATCGTCCATCAAAGCGTTCGGGTCGTAGTCGGACGGAAGCGAATGCGCGATCCCTTTGTGGCAATCGATGCAGGTTTGGCCCCAGTCGGCGCCAAGTCGATGGAACAGACCGGCCGAGGATTTTTGCGATTGCAGGTTCATGAACGTCTCGCCATGACAATTGCGGCATTCGCGGGAATTCGTAAGCTTCATCACAGCCCAAACATGCTTGGCCAGCGCAGGCCGGCGTGCTTCGAACTTCTCCGGCGTGTCGATCGTACCGACAGCCCAATGATAAAGTTCGTTCGTCGCCTTAACTTTGCGGATCACTTTATGCACCCATTCCTTCGGAACATGACAATCCGGGCAGGTCGCCCGCACACCGGTGCGGTTGGTGTAGTGAATGGTTTTTTTGTATTCCGCGTAAACGTTGACCTCCATCACGTGACATGAAACGCAGAATCGCTCGGTATTCGTAAGCTCCAAACTCCAATTAAACCCGCCCCAAGCAATCACGCCGCCCAAAAAGACGAAGAGGAGCGACGTGATGGGAAAACTGACGACCGCGCTGCTTATCCAGCGAAGGCAAGATCGCAGTCGCACCACCCATTTCAACCATCCCCTCCTTAACTATTGCACCGCGGTAAATTCGAGCCCGCATCTTCCAATGAATAAAATGAGCTTAGCGGCCCCAGGTCGACGGCAAGTTGATCTCGGTCAATTTTGAGAAAGGAAGTTCAATTCTTCTGCCGCGCCAGGTGTCACGGCGGCAATTGCATTGGCAACGGAAATCTTAAATCGTTACCCACCCCTCCGGCGGTGATCCTTTGCCCGGATGAAGAGCGCCGCAATTCGGGCAAGTACGGGCGGCCTCGTCGGCATGAAAGGCGTCGAAGAAATCGGGAAGTTGGCTCACAATACCGTCGGCCGACGTCAATGCGCCTTCGGCTCGATGGACGAGCGCTTCACAGTCGAAACAATACCATTCGAAGGCCTCTTTCATGCCGAACATACGAGGGCTCTCGACAACAAGCCCGATCGAGCCCACTTCGGGACGTTGCGGCGCATGGCGCACATGCGGCGGCAAGAAAAACACCTCGCCCTGCCGGATCGGAACATCATAGATTTTCCCGCGATCCGCGATCTTCAAAATCATGTTGCCGCGGTACTGATAGAACCATTCCTCGACCGGATCGTCATGAAAATCGACGCGCGTATTGGGGCCGCCGACAACCATGACAATCATACCTGTATCCTCGTGCAACATTTTATTGCCGACAGGCGGTTTCAGGAGATGCTGGTTTTCACTGATCCAGTTTTCGAAGTTGAAGGCGCGGAATGTTGGGTGCAATTGGTAACCGCTCATGTCGATGCTCCTCCGACGGCCGCCGCGGTAGCCTGGCCCAACCCGCAGCGTTCGAACGCCTCCCGGGTTAGCCGTTTTTCTTCGTCGGTTAGATTCAACATAGGACGCCGCACAGGTCCTCCGACCTGCCCAAGTAGTTCCTGCCAATATTTTTTGTGTGCCTGCGGCTTTGCTGCGGGACGGCTGTCCTTCAGCGCTTGGCGCACCGGCTGCAAGCTTTGCCAAACCCATCTTGCTTTGGCGTGGTCGCCCTTGAAGGCCAAATCGGTATATTCACGCATCCGCAGGTCGCGCTCCGTCTGGATGAGGTAAGGCGGTGAGGAACAAAGATAAAGCCGCCAATCCAACTCGATAACATTGTCGAGCCATTCTTCTTCGGAGGCCGTACTGACTAACAGTTTGTCGCCGGCAAGATCCGTCAACGCCGCATACATGTCCCGAGGCACGCTATATTTGATAGCCACAATATTCGGCAGATCAGCGATCCGCGAGACCAGTTCGGGGCTCATCAAATAACCGCTGTCCGGATGGCTCCACAAGGCGATTCCGATATCTAGCTGCTCGCAAAGATAGGCATAATAGCGATACAACAAATCGTCACGATCGTTCACGAAATGCAGGACTGGCGCATGGATCACGATGTAGTCCGCGCCGACATTTTGGGCGTGGTAGGCCAGCTCCAGCACCGTGTCCATGTTCTGATCCGAACAGGACATTATGGTGGCCCCTTTTTGCCCGGCCGCTTCGACAGCGATTTCAAAGCAGCGTTTACGTTCTTCGATCGATAAGGAGAAATACTCGCCCTGCTTGCCGGCAATGAAGACCCCATCGATCTCGAGACTCTCGACCCAGTATCGGATATTGTCCCTGAAACCCTCGTCGTTCAGCGACAGATCTTCATGAAAGGGCGTTAGCGCGGCCGCCCATATTCCGCGCATATGAGCGCGGGCATAGTCCTTGGCCTCATGTTTTTGGTATTTCGGTGCGATCGGTTTTTCCCATCAAGCGGTGATATCGGCATCGCCGATAACCGCTTTCACTTTACTTGCAAGTTGATTGAGAGAAAACGGTTTCGGTAACAGGTCGAAATCGGCGTAGGGATCCAAGTTTTTCCGGAACGCATCTTCCGCATAACCAGAGATAAAAACGACTTTCACGTCCGGATGGGTTTTTCGGATATGACGGACCAAGGTCGGGCCGTCCATTTGCGGCATGACCACATCGGTGACGATAAGGTCGACCCCATCAGGTAGATTTGCCAATTCGGCAAGCGCTGCTTCACCGCTTTCCGCTTCTATCACGGTATAGCCCTTGCTCCGCAATGCGCGCGCGGCAAATACGCGGACCGCCGTTTCGTCTTCGACCAAAAGGACCTTCCCTATGCCGGTCAAATCTTGGGACGATGGTAATGGGTGTTCGGCTACATCCTCGCGAACCGCTCGGGCCGTTTCGGTCTCTTCGTGGCGCGGCAGGTAAATCCGGAATGTTGTGCCGACACCTACGGTACTCTCGGGGAATATATAACCGCCGGTTTGCTTGATAATTCCGAACACCGTCGACAAACCCAGCCCGGTGCCGGAATTGCTGAGGCCGCTCGCGCTATGCATTTTTGTGGTGAAGAACGGTTCGAATATGCGCCCGAGATCCGCGGGCGCAATGCCTTTCCCTGTGTCTGCGACTTCGATCATGACATAGTTGCCGATCGGCATCAGCCTGTTTTTGACCTTGGCGGAATCCGCTCGACTAATGTTGCTTGTCCGAATAGCGAGTTCGCCGCCATTTTCCATGGCGTCACGAGCATTTACCGCCAGGTTGATGATCACCTGCTCCAATTGCCCTTGGTCGACCAGTACCGGCCAAAGTTCGCGACCATGGGACATATCGAAGGCGATATTCTCGCCGATCAAGCGGCGGACCAGATGCGTTAACTCCGCCAAAACATCCGTCAGAGAGAGAACCTTCGGGTGCAAGGTCTGTTGTCTGGAGAACGCCAACAACTGACGTACCAGATTGGCCGCCCTATTCGCATTTTGCTTGATTTGCATCACGTCCGGAAAAAACTCGTCACCGGGTCTCGCGCGCAATAGCAGCAGATCGCAATGGCCAATCATTGCCGTCAGTAGATTGTTGAAGTCGTGCGCCACACCGCCGGCCAGCTGACCAATGGCTTGCATTTTCTGGGACTGCGCGAATTGCTGTTCAAGATTGCGTTGTTCTGTCGTATCCACCAGCTGTAAAAGCAGACCGGAAGCTTCGCCATCGGCATCGACAAGCCGATTGGCAAACAATTGGACAAAGCGGTCACCGGACTCGATCGAAATTGTCGCTTCGATCGCGTCTTCGGTTTGCTGTCCAACTAATGTCGCTTCCAGTTTCTGACGTATTTGCGCCTGCTCATCGCTGCGGAACATATTGTAGATCGATTGGATCGCCGGATTGTCGTCACTAGCGAAATACTGATGGAAGACCGGGTTGGCTTCCACGATCTCGCCATCCTTGCCCAGAATCAGAACGGCAACCGGCGCGTAATTGAACAGCTGGTCGAAACGCTCCTGCGCCGCCCGCAATTGGTGTTGCAGCTCCTTGTCCAGATCAGCCGGAACCAACACCAACAAATATCGATCCCCCAGCATCTCAGGGGACACGGTCGCCGACGTATAAACGCGGCAAGGCTGCAGCCGATCGCCCGCGACAGGCAAATCAAACTCACCGCCTCCCTGCAAAAACTCCCGGGGTAGCACTAGGTCCCCGGCGAGCTCTTCACTAGTTCTGGCGGTCAGAGCGCAAAGCTCCCGGTTGGCTGAAATCAACCGACCGTCAGCGTCGGTAACCAGCATCGGCAGCGGCACCAAATCCACAGCGGCTTGCCAACTTAGATTCTCAGCTTCAGTCGCGGATTCAAAAACCTGCGCATCATGTTGATTTAACAGGCAAACAAACTGATTACCGTCGTCATAATCCGGACGAAGTTCCGCGTCATACCAGGTCTGCGCTTGCCCTCCAGCTGCGGTAATGAGCAGCTCGACTTTTTCCGGCACACCATCTTCGATCGCCGACCGCAGACGATCTACGCTGGCCCGCGAGTTCTCATCGCTTGCCAACTCGGAAATAACATCTAAGGCGGAACTTCGGCCATGCCATTCGGCGAACATGTCGACAAGGCCTTGGCTCGCGTGGATTAAGCGCCCGGTTCGATCACATACGAACCATCGCGACGTCTCCGCCAATCCAAGTTTCTTTGCCCAATCAACACGCCGCACCCGACGCCATTCCGCCAACGCAAACCCAATACCCGCACCCGAAATCGCGGCGACGATTGGGACGAAGCGGGTCTGAAATACATCCGTCGCAAAACAAACAACTAAAAGCCCAACGCATACGGCCAACATACCGAAACATGCCAAACCATGACTGGGCCGGAGAAACGGCAGATCTGGGCTTGTTGCATCCGATTGATTAGTGGTCATTGCTCAGTCATATGCTTGGAATTGCCCCGTCTAATCGCCTGGCGCAACATATTCCACTTTCGGCATCGGTCCCGGCGGACCCGGTAGCCGTCCTTTCAGACGCAAGACATATCCGATGATTTCAGCCGCTGCTTTGTAAAATTGGGAAGGAATTTCCTGATCTATCTCCACGTCATTGTAGATAGCGCGGGCCAACGGCGGATTTTCGATCACCGGCACATCATTTTCTTCGGCAATTTCTCTGATCCGGAGCGCCAGATGATCCAACCCTTTCGCGACCAACCTTGGCGCCGCCATAGCGGATTCGTCATATTGGAGGGCAACGGCGTAATGGGTTGGGTTTGCGATCACGACATCCGCGTTCGGCACCGCGGTAGTCACCCTTGCCGCTGCGCGTTCCATCCGAACCCGTCGAATACGGGCCTTGATCTGCGGATCGCCTTCCTGCTGCTTTCGCTCTTCCTTCACCTCTTGTTGGGTCATTTTATGATCTTCCGTCCATTTGTACTTCTGGAACATCATGTCCGCGACCGCAATAAAAGCCATGACCACAATAACCGTGGCGATCATAATCATCGCCAGTCTTTCGATCAGACGAACGATATCAATCGGATCCATTGTCGGAACGATTTTCAATTCCTGCATGTCAGGCAAGATCATCAGCCCCGCAACGGCGCCAACTACCGCCAATTTGAAAATCGCCTTGCCAAGCTCGACCCAACCACGGGAACCAAAGATTCGCTTGGCCCCTTTGATCAGGCTGAATTTGTCTAGACTGGGTTTCAGTTTTTCCGGCGACCATGTCGGTTTGGCCACAACGCTGTTCCCAATGAGTGCTGCCGCCACAAGCACCAATATTGGCAGAAAAAGCACGATGGCCACGTTACCACCAATTTCGGCCAAGAAACCGGCAAACGTCATGTTATCGAGCCGAATGTCATGCGGATGCTCGAGAAATTTCAAAATCAGTTGCCGCAAACCAGCGGCCACATCTCCGGCGAACACAAAAATGGCCAAACCGCCGCCCAACAACATGAACCAGTGCTTTATTTCCTGACTTTGGGGAATGTCACCCTTACGACGAGCTTCCTCGATCCGTTTCGGGGAGGGTGGATGAATTTTCTGCGATTTATCGGGTGCGTCGGACATATTGGGAGACGTTCAAACTCGCTAATTAGCCAGCAATGATACAATAGTACTCTCGAAATGCTGCATAAACCACATTACCGAAGCGGAAGTGACCAACATCAGCATAACGAAGCCGAGCGACATCTGTAACGGTAGGGCAATGAAAAACAGTTGAATTTGCGGCATCAACCGTTGCAGCAGCCCAAGACCAAGATAGAACATGATACCGTAAATGATAAACGGCGCGGCCATCTGCAAACCCACGGCGAATGACTTGCCCACGATGGAAATGACTACGGTGGCCAGATCGCCAGCGATCGGCGACCGGCCCGCCGGGAATAACTGATAGCTGTCCAACAATGCCTGAAACAAAATCAGATGCATGCCGGTGATGAATATCATCGTCACGCCGATCAAATTCAGGAATGAGGCGACCAGCGCACCTTGCTCGCCCTGATTTGGATCGACTGTCTGCGCATAAGCCAACGACGTCTGAAATGCGATGATCGTACCGGCAATATGGAGAGCGCTTATCGCCAGCCTCGCCATGCCGCCGATAAAGAGACCGATAACGGCTTCGCCAAATACCAAGAACGCAAGCATGGCCGCTTCTGTCGGCAACGCAGGGAGTTGATCCGCAATCAACGGATAAACCAAGAGCGATACCGCGATCGCCAACCCTAGTCGGACCCACTGGGGAACATATTGCTCGCCGATTCCAGGCATCAGCAGCAGGACCATCCCGAGACGGGTGAATATCAGCATGAAGCCGAAAATCAAATCCGGTGCGATCGCGCCCAACATCCCAATCAGACCAATATGCTATTGCAATGAGGCAATGCGGTCGGCGGTGCGTTCCATAAAACCACCCAAAGTCCTGTTCATATGCGGCAGGAAGATAATAATCGAAAGAAATATCGCGAGAATCTTGGGGACGAACGTCAACGTCATTTCTTGAATCTGCGTCAGCGCCTGAAGCAAGGCGATCAACAATCCGACGCCTAATCCCACCGCCATAATTGGCGACGCGGTCAGTAATAATGTGAAGATAGCATCTCGAGCCACGTCGAGGGCGAGACCGGGGTCCATCTTTAAATCGGCATGCGCATGATTTGCTGGTAGGCTTCAACCACTTTGTCGCGGACGGCAACAACCGTCTCAAGAGTGATCTCCGCGTTCGTTAGCGCCGTCACTACGTCGATAATCTCCGCCTCTTGCGCAGCGGCCTGGATCGCGGTGCCTTCCGCAGCCTTGGTATTGTCGACCACGGTATCAGCGACATCGCGCAACATCGACGCGAAATCGGGCTGCCCATTTCCGGCATTGTTGATCGCGGCGCCTTCGCTAGGCTTAATGCTGCCACCACGCTTTAAAGCATCAGCATATGCCATTGAAGCATTTATTGCTTTCGCATCTACCATTGCGTTTATCCCACCTCGTTTAAGTCGAACGGTCTATTATTGGCTACGCAACAGATCCACTGTTCTGCGTACCATCGACTTCACAGCCTCGATGACATTGACATTGGCCTCGTAGCTGCGCTGAGCTTCGCGCATATCCATCATTTCGACCAGTGTTTTCACGTTCGGCATTTTCACATAGCCGTCATCGTCCGCTGCCGGATGGGCCGGATCGAACCGCATATTGAAGGCGCTCTGATCGGTGCGGACTTTATCGACATTTACCGTGGTTACGCCGCTGGCACGATCCAGCTCGCTTTTGAAAGTGACGATCTGCCGGCGATAGGGGTCGCCGCCCGGAACCTGTGACGTTGAATTCGCATTGGCCAGATTTTCCGCGATCACCCGCATGCGCGTGCCTTGCGCCCGCATACCGGAGGCCGAAATCATAACTGTTTTTCCGAGATCCATTATTATCCCCTGCTGATCGCGAGACGCATGAGCTTTACGCCTTTGGCATAGACATTCGTCATCATCGTATAATCGCCGTTGGTCTTCGTGACCTTCATCATTTCTTCTTCCAAGACCACGGAGTTTTCGTTCGGCGAGGCTTCGGTCTCGCTGGGATCGGACCGAACGCCGCTGAGAATGGGCGTCGCGCCCGACGGATTGACGATATGTGCACTATGAGTGACCCGCAATTGACCCGGCATCGCACCGGCCACCGCCGACGGCTCACGGGTTTGCCGGAGCAGTGCGCCAAAATTGGGTTGGGTCAGATCCTTCGCCTGGTAACCCGGCGTATCCGCATTGGCAACATTTTCCGCCAGCACTTTTTGCCGATCCGCCAGCCAATGCATCCGGCTGGTCACTGCTTTGAAGAAGGACAAATTGTTGAGATCCATGCTTCACTCCGCTACGGCTGCGCGCCGATCTTGCCGCCAGTGCTATATTTGGCACGAAAGTGGCTAAAATTGCGTTAAACTTCGCAAGCCGAATCGTCATTCATCTTGCGGGAAGAACCGCCTTTGAACAACGGATTTGTCTGCAAACGCTGGTTCTACCGGGTTTTGTCGCAAGATTTATGCCACACACTGTTGGGTTTGGCTGGTTAGTCAGACGAGGCAAAATTGTCGAATTTTGAATCTCTCCCGTCCCGCATGCTTCGATTGGAGCGCACAATAGACCAAGCGCGAACGAGCGTTGCAGCTGGCGGCAAAGTCGAACTTTCGCAAATGGCCGCCGAGGCAAATCTGTTGTGCCGTGAAATTCTTGCTTTGCCGGCACCGGAAGCCAAGACCCACGAAATCGGCTTAAAGAAATTATTACGTTCGCTCGATATGCTGCAGCAGTCTGTCGAACTTGAGCTGGAACAGGGAAAGAAACGGCTAGACGCCCTTGAGCCTTCGAATGGGGATGGCGGGTAATGGACGTTGTCGAGTATTCCAAGTTCGTTTTCGCGCTGATCTTCGTTCTGGCATTGATTGGCGTTACGGCCTGGATTGCGCGGCGGTTCAATTTGTTGCCGGGACCGAGCCGAAAGCTGCGACCGGGTCAACGCCTGCAGACCATCGAAATGCTGCCTTTGGATAGTAAGAGGAAGCTATTGTTGATACGACGGGACGAACAAGAGCATCTCTTGCTGCTTGGCGCGGATCGCGAAACGGTCGTGGAGTCCTGGCCTGCTGCCGAGGTCACAGGAAACTCGGACAACATGGCTATTCAGCCAGCGGACGAGGCAAGAGCTTAATGCGTGGAGCCATTCGTTTATTTGGCGTCACCGCCGTCTGTTGTTTTGTCGGAATTACCGCACACGCTCAACAGATCAATATCGACCTTGGCGAAGGCGGACAACTGACCGGCCGGATCATCCAATTATTCGCCTTGATCACTGTCTTGAGCTTGGCGCCCTCCATCCTGGTCATGGTGACGTCATTCACCCGGATCGTCGTCGTATTGTCTTTGGTGCGAAGCGCGATTGGAGTACAGCAGACACCACCTAATTCCGTCATCATTAGCCTGGCTCTATTTCTCACATTCTATGTGATGTCACCCACCCTCAACGCCGCTTACGAACAGGGCATCGAGCCACTATTGGCGGGTGAGATTACGGAGATACAGGCTTTTGAGCGGGCCTCGAAACCGGTTCATCAATTCATGATGACCCATGTGCGGGAACAGGAACTCGCGACCTTTCTCGACCTCGCCAAGGAAGCACCGCCCGAAAGTCCGGAGGCAACACCATTAAAAGTCTTGATCCCCGCCTTCGTGGTTAGCGAGTTACGACGCGCCTTCGAAATCGGCTTCCTTATGTTCGTTCCGTTTTTGATCATCGACCTTGTGGTCGCCAGCGTACTGATGTCCATGGGTATGATGATGCTGCCGCCCATCATGATCTCGTTGCCGTTCAAGATCATATTTTTTGTCCTCGTCGATGGCTGGTCCCTCGTCGCAAGCAGCCTGGTCCGAAGTTTCGGATAGCGATCGATCGAGAATCCGAACTTTACAGCAGGTTCCCCGCTTAGTTCAGTTGGCTAAGGCCATCCGACTTAAGCTTCTGCCGGTACTGGTCCATAAATGTCTCGAACTTGTCGACATCGGCTATTGTCGGCGCGAGATCTCGAAAGTCGGTTTTGGACGGATCGACGGATTCGACAATGACCTTGAACATATCTTTATATTCGCTTGCCGACATCTGCTCACCAAATCGCTGCTGCAGAGATTTCAACCCTTCTTGATCCTCGGACAGGAACTCGGCCACCGCGAGCTTGATCACTTGTTGCGCTTCGCCTCGATCCAACGGCCGGCTGTCGAGCCATCGCTGGTCGAGAAGCTTCCCCAATTCGTCCGCGGCCTCCGCCCAGCGTTGCGCGCGCCAATGAACATCCGCACGCAACGCCCCCCCGGTCTTGGTATTGTCGTCTTTCAGGAGCAAGAGCGCGCCATCGACATCTTTTTTGTAGGCCAATGCCCGGGCTCTGAGATGCCGGCGTTCCCGCGCCAAATCAGCCGGCATCGGGTCGAATTTACTTTGATCCAACGCGGCGAGCGCACCATCCGGATCCGCATCCAACAGCCGGATCACGGCAAGTCGCGCGCCAACTTTGCTCTTTTCCACCCCGTCCAGCCGGAACTGAATTTGGTGTTCCAGCAACTCGCCCGCTTTGCCGAGCAGTTCGACATTTGCCAATCGATCGGCGAGGCGCCGGATCATTTCGTCGCGCGCTTGCCCACGGGCGTCAGTTCCTTAAACTCGAAATATAACCCAAGCGCCGTGACCGGGCTCATCTCATCCGCTTTGCCGTCGAGGTAAAGACTTTCGAACGTATCGTCCATAAATGCCGCCATCACCTTGGATTTATCCCATTCGGCAAACTGAGTAACACCGTCGCGGAGAAGTAGAAGAGCATCCCGGTACTGATTGTTTGCGACTTTCAATTTTGCCAGGCGTAGAACCAGATCCAGTTCAAACTCGTCTCCGCGCCAAGCGTAGTATAGTTTTTCCAAACTCTCGATCGCCTTGACCTCGTCGATCTGTCCGAGCGCTAGCTGGACATCGACTTTGTCCAATTGAGCGCGTGCGCGGATCGGCCGATACTGATAATCGATGGCCTGGTCGTAGAGGCCGAGGGCCGTTTCCCAACGCTCGCCCCGCGCCGCCTGCTGCCCGCGTAACCAAGCGAGAGTCGCTTCTGCCCGGCGATCCTTCTCGTCGGAATCGAGAAGCTCGGACGCGATAATGAAGTTTCCTTCGTCCGACGTCTCCGAGGCGGCGAGCATCCAATCTTCGAGCAATCGTTGTCGAACTGGCGGAGGAATATCCGGTAATTGATTGATGCCGCCGGGAAATTCCGCAACTGCCTTGTCATGCTCTCGGGCCCGGGTGTGATAGGCACCGCGCCAAAGCTTCATGTCAGGATAATTGTCTAGATCGGGATGAAACAGATCTTCCTGCGCCGCCGCAAGGTCGTTGCTCAAAAATTTAGCGACGCCACGGGCCGCTCGATAGACATGATTACGTTCGAACCGGGGATCGTCGCTGTCAATAATGCGCATAAGACCCACCGCCTCCTGCGCCATTCCGTGAGACAAGTAAAACTTCGAAAGCTCAAATCTTGCTCTGTTTTTCGCTGCATCCGAAGCCCGCGCGAGATCGGCGAACAGCTTGGTTTTCGCCTCGATAAACCCGTCGCGATCAACGCCGCCCCAACCCAAAATATCGAGTATCGGGCTACCCGAGCTGCTGGCAGCACTATCGTCGCTATCCCCCCGGCGGCCGATTGTCATAATCGGGGTCGACAACTTCAATCCGCCCGGCGCCGTCACACGTATTCGATCTCTTTCCACCTGCAAGGCAACCTCATCCTTGACGGGTCTTATGGCGATACCTTGCACGGTTGGAATAAGTTCGAACTCGACAAACCTTTGCGGTGTACCAACGCCGGTTTTCGACAACAGCGTGGGAACCACTTGAATTTCATGTCCCGCCTCGGGTTCCACGAACGAGATACGGGAACCATTGTCGACCGACGGCAGATAAACATGCGCGCCATCGTCGGAATTCGGTCTTGCAATAACGGCGATCTCGCGTTCGAACGGTAACGCTTTGTCGGAGAATTCGAGGATCCACGTCGCCTGATCCCTCCGCATGGCGGCGAAGCGTTTTGGTTTGCTATCGATTTGCAAAATAGTCGCCGACGGGTGGTCGATCTGCGATATTTGCCCGACGGTATTTGTGTCTCCATCCGCTTGGTCGCGCTCGGCATCTAGGGCGCGGTCGAAAAACAGCCACAACTTGTCGTCGCGCGCCAACGCGGCGGCGGCCACCGGATCGCGGAAAGGAAATAATATGCGGGCTGAATTACCGCTTGATTCGACCAGCACGCGTAGCTTGGCTTCGTCTTCGTGGGGGCGCAACGCGGCATCTTCGACCTTCGGCGGTGCCTGCGCCGCCTCTTCCTCTTTATCCTTGGTATCGGTTACCTCCGAATTGGAAGTCGTTCCATCGCTCGCCGGAGGCGGCGTCGGTTCAGACGGCTTCGAATCTTCGTTTCCACGCGCTTGATCATCGTTTTTCGGAGACGAGACGTTCTTCTCCTCGTTTGACGACACCTCCGCCTGCTGCTGCTTGGGTGATTCTTCGGTTGTCCTAGCTTCCGGTTCTGTAGGCTTAGGCGGCGACAATGCAATCGGCTTTTCTGGTTCCGGATCCGGCGGCGTATACCCTGGTTTTGGCTTCAGAATGTCGACGACAACCTTGCTGTCGACGAGCAAGTGCTCAACGGGCGACTGTGGATTTTTACTGACCCGCACTCGACTTCCACGCGGGCTTTCAACGGCTTTTATGGTGTCAAGATTATCTAAATATGCAGGGCGAACCCGGCTCAGGTCGAAACGTGCTTCTGAATCGAATTCTATAATAAGATTCAAACCTGTATCGATGACTTTGTAACCAACACTATTAGGCCAATCGAAAACCAACCTGGTCTTGTCGGCATGCTTTCCGGCCCGGACACGGATACGTTCCGCCGCGGTTGCACTATTTGCGTTAACAGACAGCAGTTCGACGATTACAAGATTTTCATCCCGTCTGTGTTTTATCCGCACCTTTTTTTTCAGCTCAACACGCAAAGTGCGGTGGTTCAGTTTACGCACCGCCGAAACAAGCGACGGAAGACGGCGGCGTATGACGGATATGTCGGTGGAGATTTCGCGCTGAAACAGAATATCGAGCCCGTTTGGACGTTGGCTAACGACGAACTCGACGGGTTGCGGCCACGCAAAGGTCAGCGTAGCGGTGTCGTCTTTCTGCAGGACGCTTGTTTCAACCGCGTCGGCAAAGACGTTCGATGCGCAAGCCAACCAAACAAACGTCAGAAAGGAAAGCAGAACCTTACGGCGCAATATCAATTCTCTTCCGTCACTGTTTCGCGCACGATGATATCGACTCGACGAGCCAGACGCATGCGATCCCGATACTCCAATTTGTCGGATAGATCATAATACTGGCTGTCCGCGCGACCAATGATTTTAACCCGCTCGACGTATCCGGCATCCGCCAAAGTCGTCGCCACCGCCCCGGCTCGGGCCAAAGACAACTCCCAATTCGACTTGAAACGCCGTTGCACGGTGATCGGATCCGGGTCCGTATATCCAACAATGTCGACTTGATTGGCGACAAGCGCAAGCACTGAGGCCAGTTCCGCAACAGCGGTTTCCGCTTCGGGTTTGATCGTCGCGGATCCGGAAGCGAACAAAAGCTCTCCGGGTAGTGAAATCACTAAACGGTCGTCGAGCTGTTGAACGATGCTTTGGGCCAGAACCCCATCACCGCGTATTTTTTCGTCAAACACCGCATGCAAGTACCCAAGATCGCTGGCGTACCGAATATCCACCCGACCGATGGTTCTTTTGGCGGGGTTACCGGGATCCGTCCATT
Organism: Alphaproteobacteria bacterium; assembly: GCA_965216645.1. Taxonomy (GTDB): domain Bacteria; phylum Pseudomonadota; class Alphaproteobacteria; genus CBDCGJ01. Next base: position 121,762 of record CBDCGJ010000026.1, read on the forward strand.
CGCTGGATGGATTAAGGTTTTTGGATAAGCCTTCGACCACCGACCGCCAAGCATCGAGTTCGATTTGCTTCATGGAAAATAAAAGGACGAAGAACGCCAGCATCAAAGAAAGCAAATCGGTAAAGGTGATCATCCACGCTTGGCTATTGGAAGCGTCTCGCTGATGCCGGCCGTTAATGTCCAGCAGACGATCAAAACCCGGATCGGTCATATCCCGTCCTCCAGGCCTTCGAACGTTATGCTGGCATGGGCAAGTCGGCGGGCGTAGAAATTCAGGCGCGCCCGACCGGCGGCACCGTCACGCGTGCCCACGCTGATTGCCGATGAGGGAACCCCCAGCTCCCGCAATTTGCGCGCGAACGCACCCGCTCTCAACACGTCCGTCGTCAATGGGCCGTTCCGACTTGATCCGCCCGCGCTCTCCGTCGGCATAAGAAACTCGGCCTCGTAACGGAGATTCGCGACTTTCAGGACCAAACTATCGGCAACCCCGGCAAGGAGTTGATCCGATCGTGGATGAATTACGGAACTTTCGCGCGAGAAGAGGAAATCAAGCGGAATTTCGATCCGTAAAACATTACCGTCTTCACTCACTTGAACACGCGCCACAGGTAGCCGTTCCGCGAACAGCTCTTGCAGGCCGGTGAAGAATTGTCGGCGGATCAATGCGTCGCCGCTGCGGTCCTTATCGTCTTTGTTTTGTGCGGTTATTTCGCTATTGGTTCGGAATTTATCGTTGACGCTACCCAACGCTTGGCGGATCCGCGATTCTTCGAATGTTGTGATGCTATTGAGCAGTATGAAAATCGCCAACAAAAGCATGTATAGCGACAGGAACAGGGAAATAGCGCCGTTCGAACCGGATTTATCCCTCGCGCCCATATCCGTGAGCGGCAAGTCCGCCAATTTGTCGGCTTGGTTTAACCTACCGGCACTGTCATCGCTTTCAGACACCGCATCCCGCTACTGAAGTTTCTGGCGATTCGATACATCTTACACCGCCTGGTCACCATCGCACCGGCAAATTTCGGTTTGATATCAACCGCCCGTCTTCGGCAGTTCCTTTTGTTTGGCCAACCGAACCGTAACTTCGCGTGCTCTCTTAGAATCCATGCTTGCCAAGACGGCGGCCATTTTCTTTTCCTTCATCCGCTGCGCTACGTCGATCAAGACGGACATCTCCAAGTTTTCGAAGATCCGGGCAGCCGCTTTCGGCTTCATGCTCTCGTACACCTTGACCAGGCTTTTGATCCGAGATTCAGCCTCTTCGTCGTGCTGATCGATCATGCCCTGAACGCGGGTTTCCAAATCCTTCAGCTTTTTGATTTTGCCGTCGATGCGTTTCTCGGTCGCGCTAAGGATCGCTTCCCGCATCTGTAGCTCGCGCGAGCGCGCGTCGATCTTGTCACGTCGTTTGGCCAGATTTTGCAGCAGCTCGATTTCCGCCGGCGACAGATTGTTTACATTGATCGGACGTGCCGGCGTCGTTTGTTCAAGCGAAGCTGTCTGAACCGCCTTGTCCGTTCCCTTGGCAGACGCTTCATTTGCGGGATCGGTTTTGGGGATCTGGGTGATGTTGTCCTGCTTGGCCTGACCGCGCGTGGATTGAGGCTTGTCCTCCTGTTTGGCATGGGCGGAAGTAAACCCGATCCGCCCGGCATTGTTCCAAACGTCATCGACCTTCAAGCCAAATAGCAAGCTGGCGGCAATAATCAGGACGGGAATGATACGGATTTTTTCAAACATACTCGCTGGTCCGAATTAGTCGATAATACTTTGGTTAACAGAACGTTTAACTTACGTGTCGACTACTTCCTCAGTAAAACACGGGCCAGTTAAAATCCACTTAATTAATAGGATTATTTATTATTTACCACGTCGCAGCGCCTTCAGTAACTCCCGCTCGCTTTCGGAACGACCGGCGTCACTATCGTCAATGTCCGACTTTATCTTGTTTCCCTCTCGACGGCGGCCGACAAGACCTTTTTCCAACCGATTGGCCAGATCGTCGCCGCTTTCGATGATGACGTGAAGTTCGTCGCTCAGTGCGCGGGCCGCCTCGACGCGTTCTTGCAGTTGGCTACCGATTTCGCGGCTGGCCTGCCGGAAGTCCGCCACGCCTTTTTCGGCCGCTTTCATGGCGGAGGAGAAGTCATCCAACAGCTTGATCATCTCATTTTGAGAGTCGCGTAACGTCGACAGCCTGCGGTTCAAGACGAAGCAATAGATCACCGTAACAAGCAGCAGCAGCGCGACAAGTGTCTCGAGTACGATTTCGACCGTCATCCGCCGCTATCCAGTTGCCGCAACCTGTCTTCAACCCGGATCGCGATTTGTTGGCCGACCCTGCCCATGCGGCCCGTCAGCAGAGATACCCCACCGCATCTGATTTTTACCGGCGATTCAGGCGTACCGTTTAACATAAGGGTTTGTCCGACTTCCAACGCCATGACGTCACGAAGGCTCAACACCTGCTCTTCCAACACCGCCTCGATATCAATGCTGGTCGACCATAACTCCGTGGCCAAATGACTTTCCCAGATCGAATCCCGCCCAAACTTTTCGCCCATGAACATTTGCAGCAGCAATTCGCGGATGGGTTCAAGCGTCGCATAGGGGAGCAACAGCTCGAGACGGCCCCCGCGGTCCTCCATATCGACCCTCAAACGGACCAATACGGCCGCATTTGCCGGTCGGGCGATTGTGGCGAACCTAGGGTTTGTCTCCAACCTGTCGAACAAAAACCTGACAGGGCTCAACGGTTCGAACGCGGCGGTCAAGTCGTCCAACACCACCAGCACCAAGCGCTCCACTAACGTCCGTTCGATCGTCGTATAGGGACGGCCCTCGATCCGCATGGCCGCAGTTCCTCGCCGGCCGCCCAACAACACGTCGACGATGGAATAGATCAGCGAAGAGTCGACGGTCATCAATCCATAATTGTCCCACTCGTCGGCCCGAAACACGGTCAGCATGGCTGGTAATGGAATCGAATTTAGGTAATCACCAAAGCGGATTGCAGTAATATTATCGAGAGAAACCTCAACATTATCCGACGTGAAATTGCGGAGGCTGGTGGACATCATGCGGACCAGCCGATCGAAAACGACATCCAGCATCGGCAGGCGTTCATAAGACACCAAGGCCGAGTTGATAATCGCCCGCACACCGGTGGTTTCGCCTTCGTCGTCACCGGCTTCGTCAAAGCCGAGCAGGCTGTCGATTTCATCTTGATCGAGCACGCGACCGCTACCGCTGGCCGCATCATAATCCTCCGCCTCGTCGCCATCGTCGTCGACCATTGCAGCCCATTCGGCCGCAACGTCGTCATCATTAACGTCGTCGGTTGATTCGTCTTGTTCTATGTCTTGTTCTGACATGTCGGTTACTTAAACCACTGGCGTTAGGAGTATGCCGTTCAAGATTATATTCGCACAATAGGGTTACGATTTACTGAACCAACATCTCCTTGAACAATACATCCTTAATCTTAACAGGCTGAGCCGTCGTGTTGAGCCGAAGCAGCAGTTCTTCCTTCAGCCTGAGTAAGCCAGCGGAACCTTGCAAATCCTCTACCCGCAGCTCTCTGAGATAAATTTGGAAACTATCGACTATCCGCGGCATGATGGCTTCGAGCTCGGGGATCGCTTCCGCGGACTCCAACTCAAGCGTCACATTCACTTTGATATAGTTTTTACGTTTCGAAGAGCCGCTGTTCAGATCAACGAGCATTTCGGGCATATCGAAGAAAACGAGCTGCTTTTCTTCTTCCGCCTTTGCCTCGGCGTCGTCCGTTTTCAATTCTTCCGGTTGTGGTCGTAGAAGGAAATAGTATGCAGCGGCTCCTCCACCACCTAACAATAAAAGCGGCAGCAGAATAAAAAGTACCAGGAACTTGCCGCTAAATCGGCGTTTCTTTCCGCCTTCGACTTCCTCACCGTTATCGTCCGTACCTTCGACATCGGCATTCTCGGCGTCGGCATCACTCATACCCATTACCTCGCAAGCTACTCAAGCGCTCGGCCTCGAATCATCCCGCAGTGTAACGCTGGGGCGCGGTAAAATGATACCGGCGATTGGATTTTTCTTCGATCGGCCTTTGGCAATCGCCTTTCCAGGGCACAAAATACCCGGCAAAGCTTACCAATGATGACGTTAGCGCCGCTCAACTAGCAGATAACTATTTGAAAATAAACAAATAATAGTTGGCACAGGTCGTGCATACATTGGGGTGACGATACGGAGGTGCGAACCCTAATGATTGAAAATACTGCCTATGTCGCCCTATCCCGCCAGACAGCGTTGGAACGGGAACTGGATGTCATCGCCAACAATTTGGCGAATGTCAGCACGACCGGTTTCAAACGCCAGAGTATGGTGTTCCGCGAATATCTCACAGATATTCAAAACGCGAAGACGCCATTGTCGTTCGTCATCGATAAATCGACAACCCGCGATTTCTCGCAAGGCGCCATTCGCGCCACCGGCAACCCGCTGGATCTGACGATCTCCGGCAAGGGATACCTGACCATCGAGACGGACGAAGGCACGTTTTACACGCGAAACGGCAATCTAAGGATCAATGAGCGGGGTGAATTGACGACAATCGACGGGCACCTCGTGTTGTCCGAGGGCGGAACTCCGATTGTCCTCGATAGTGCCGATTTGTCGCCGAATATTGCCGCCGATGGCACGGTCTCCGATCGCAACGGCGAAGTCTTGGGACGTATCGCCCTCGTAGATTTCGCCAATGAACAGTCGCTTGAGGCGAACGCAAACGGTTTCTTCGCAAGCGACGAAGCGCCGCAGGAAGCTGAAGAGGCAACTATTCTGCAAGGTTATCTGGAAAGCTCCAACGTTCAGCCCGTTACCGAATTGACCCGCATGATCGACTTGAGCCGCAACTACATGGCGATGCATTCGATGATGGAACGAGAATCCGAAATGCGCAGCCGGATCATCAACCGGCTGGGCCGCGTGCACGCTTAAAGTGCCTAGTAAGATTAGAAGGATAGTGTCATGAGAAGTTTAAATATTGCCTCCACCGGAATGTTGGCTCAGCAACTCAATGTCGAAGTGATATCGAACAATATCGCCAATATGAACACCACGGCCTTCAAGCGGCAACGGGCGGAGTTTCAAGACCTGCTTTACGAAAACATTCGCCGGCCGGGGGCCCAGTCCTCGGACACGGGAACGATCGTTCCAAGCGGCGTGCAATTGGGTATTGGCGTACGCGCCGCCTCCGTCTATCGGATCGGCGAACAAGGCAACATGACGTCGACGCAAAATCCGCTGGACGTCGCGATCCAAGGCGAGGGTTACCTCGTTGTCGACCTACCGAGCGGTGAGCAGGCCTATACCCGGGCCGGCGTTCTGCAGTTAAGCCCGGATGGCGAAGTCGTAACCCCCGACGGCTTTACCGTATCGCCGGGCATTACCATACCCGCCGACGCCGTCGATATCGTGATCAACGCCAACGGCGAAGTGCAGGTCAAATTGGATGGGCAGACCGAAACCGTCACGGTCGGTCAGCTCGATATGGCGATCTTCTTCAACAAAGCTGGACTGGAAGCCATTGGGGATAATCTCTTCCTTGAAACGCCGGCTTCCGGTACCGCGAATATCAGTGTGCCCGGAGACTTGGGATATGGCCGCCTTCTGCAGGGTTTCCTCGAAACGTCTAACGTCAATCCTGTTGAGGAAATCACCAATCTGATCACGGCGCAACGCGCCTACGAGATGAACTCGAAAGTGATCACCACGTCGGACGAAATGCTTCGGACGATCACGACGCTGCGCTAAACGCTAACCGGATGATAAGGAGCCTAACGATGACACAGAACCGTGTCGTACTCGCCGCCGCCGCTTTGTTGGGGGTCATCCTAACTTCGGACGCCGCGGCAATGATGCGCGGTGACGTCACCGTCGCCGGTCCGCAGATCACTCTTGGCGATCTTTTCGACGACGCCGCCGGAAAAGCGGCGACCACCGTGGCGCAAGCGCCGATGCCCGGCCAGCAGATGACGTTCCGTGTCGCCTACCTGTCCGCGTTGGCGAGCCGTCACGGCCTCGATCCCGCTCGGTTACCAGACCGCAAATATGTGTCGGTTGTCAGAGCGGCCGACATCGTGCCGACCGACCGACTGCTGAAACTAATCGCCGATGGCGTCAAAGCTTCCGGTGTGCAAGGACGCTTTGAAATAAAGCTCACCGGCAAACGCAACGACCTGCAAGTCGCCGTAGGCACCGCCGAAACCGTGCCGCTTTCGCTGGTTGGGTTTCAGATTCAGCGAGACGACGCCCGCTTCTACGCGGTTGTCGCCGCCAATGCCGGCAGCCGACATGCCCGGCAGGTAAAACTGCTCGGCCGGATTGTTGCCATCCACACCGTACCTGTTTTGACGCGTGACGTGGCGAAGGGCGAAATCATCGGCCCGCTCGACATCGACTGGATCGAGACCAACGCCAAATCCGCACGCCGCAATATCGTCCTGGACGAACAGCGTTTGATCGGCGCGCAGGCGGCACGGCATCTCCATGCCGGCGAACCCGTGAAGCGACGAGACCTCCAAACGCCGGTCCTCGTCCACAAGAATGCGCTTGTCACGGTGTTTCTGCGGCATAACGGCCTCTCGCTCACAATGACCGGAAGAGCCCTGAGCGACGGCGGTCGCGGTGACTTGATTGCCATCATGAACCAACAAAGCAAACGCACGATCCAGGCCGAAGTTATCGGTCAGGACCAAGTTGCGGTCTTTCTCACCAAGCAGGTCGCCACGGCCCGCTCCAAGTAAGAAGGAGTTGACAATGTTCAACTGTTTTCCTCGCACCATCTTTAACCGTATCGTCATATTGCTGGCCGTGGCGGCTTTGCTCGGCGGTTGTAATGCAGGCCGGCGTCTAAGCTCGATTGGAGCCGAACCTCAGGTCTCAAATATCGAAAACCCAGTCACGAAACAGGGTTACAAACCGGTCGCGTTGCCAATGCCGAATCCGCGAGTCGCCAAACATGCGCCGAACTCGCTGTGGCGCCCGGGTGCGCGCGCGTTTTTCAAGGATCAACGCGCCGCGGAATTGGGAGATATCCTGACAGTGGCCATCAACATCGACGATGGCGCCAAAATCGACAACTCGACAAGCCGCAGCCGCGACAATGCCGAAGATGCTGGTCTCGGCGGCTTAATCGGCGTCGAAAAACTATTGCCGAAGGTGATCAGTGAGATCAGCGCCGCGGACCTCGCCCGGCTCGAATCCCAGTCGTTGTCCACTGGCCGCGGCAAAGTCGACCGGAAAGAAGAGATCGAACTGACCGTGGCGGCAGTCATTACGCAGATCCTGCCGAACGGCAATTTTGTGATCACCGGCAGCCAAGAAGTCGTCGTCAACTACGAAAAACGTATTCTTCAAGTCAGCGGCGTAATCCGGCCTCAAGACATCGACGCGCGTAATCGCGTCCAACATAGTCAGATTGCCGAAGCTCGCATTGTCTACGGCGGTCGGGGGATCATCTCCGATGTCCAGCAACCCCGCTACGGACAACAGATCTTCGACGTGATCTTCCCGTTCTAAAGACGTAGGTGTGTTCGGGAGCGGTCGCCGGCCGCTCCCACACCAATTCGCCATGCCATCAGTTTAGTCGTCGCGATAGACCCGTTCGCGGCGTTCGTGCCGTTCTTGGGCCTCGATGGACAAGGTCGCAATAGGGCGGGCAATGAGCCGTTTCAGGGCGATCGGCTCGCCTGTATCCTCACAATACCCATAGCTACCGTCTTCAACACGATTTAGGGCAGAATTGATTTTCGCCACCAGCTTCCGTTGCCGGTCTCGTGTTCGCAGTTCTAGAGAGCGCTCGGATTCGGTCGAGGCGCGGTCGGCGATATCTGGCGATTGCCCCTCGCCTTCTTGAAGATGATGTAGGGTATCCTGCGCGTCCCGCATGATTTCCGCTTTCCACTCGATCAATCGCTGACGAAAGTACTCGCGTTGCATCGGCCCCATAAACGGTTCTTTTTCGTTCGGTACATAGTCGGGCGGTAACACCACATCGTCCATTTCCGACACCTCTGTTTGAATATCAACCTACGCGAAAGGCGAGCGGAATATAGCCAGGGAAGTGACTGCGAGCAAGTCGCCAATTGCCAAATATTCGATATTGTTGAAACAACGAAAATCGGCTGAAAACCGGGACAAATCGAAGGTTATTCGCTGTCTCGCATCCGCTCGAATTTCGCCAACTCGACGGCCGCGCGAACTTCGATCTCGTTGATCGTTGCTTCTAGAATTGGATCGCTAATAGCTTCACGATGACGCTTCATCGCATTCAGGAGATTCTGGAGTTGCGCTTCCGGTATTCGACCAGTCAACAGCGCAACACGGATATTGTCCAGTAAGTCCAGTAGTTCGATACCGCGACGCACACCACCCGATTTGCCGGTCGTGGCATCATCGACTTCCTGGACACTCAGTAACGCGCCGACAGCGTTGACAGGGCCGCTGCCGCCAACCTGCGCCGGTGCGGATTCACCATCGGTCGCCGAAACAGAGAACGCGGAACCGCTCGAACCTTCGGAACCGGCCTTACTGCGCCGGCGAACAGCCGCCTTGTTTCGGGTGTTATCGGGGCCGCCTATCTTCATCCCATCGCCAAACCTGGATGAACTAAAGGCGCTACTGGCGCCATGCGCATCGACCATGCCCTATCTACAGGCGCGCGGCAAGTTCTTCCTGCGCGATGACCGTTAAGCAGGCAGGTTTTGCCCTACTCCCCTGGTATCACCATTACTTCCATTTAACTTATTGAAATATATCATCTATTCAGAACGGGGAGTTGGCATGCATTTCGCAGATGATTGCATGAATATATTGGATTGTTCGGAATTCATGATGATCAAAGGCCCAACACAAATGCTTCAACACCGCGGTTCCCGCGTTCTCATCGACAAAGCTCGGCAATTGGTATTTGCCGCCTCCGTCGCGTTGGCCGCCTTCACCGCCGCCCCGGACCCCGCCGCCGGGGCTTCTCGAATCAAAGACATCGCAAACTTCGAAGGTATTCGCGATAACGTGTTGATTGGCTACGGCCTCGTGGTTGGCCTCAACGGAACAGGCGACAGCCTGCGTAACAGCCCCTTCACCAAGCAAAGTCTTCAAGCAATGCTGGAGCGTTTGGGTGTAAATATCCGTGATATCAATGTGTCTGTTGCAAATGTCGCCGCTGTTATGGTCACCGGCAACTTGCCGCCGTTTGCCCGTCAGGGCAGCCGTATTGATGTATCGGTCAGTTCCCTGGGCGATGCCGACAGCCTGCAGGGCGGCGTTTTGTTGGCCACCCCTCTCCTCGCCGCGAACGGTGAAGTCTACGCCGTCGCACAGGGTCCGCTCAGCATCGGTGGATTTAGCGCCGGCGGCAAAGCCACGGAAGTCACCAAAGGTGTGCCGACCAACGGTCAAATCGCCAACGGGGCAATTGTAGAACAGGAAGTCGCCTTCGACCTGGCCAATCTGCAATCCTTCAAAATCTCGCTCCGCAATCCCGATGTCACAACCGCGGTACGCATGAGTGAGGCCATCAACCGTCATTTCGGCGGTCCCGTCTCGCGTACCCTAGACCCGGGTACGGTGTCGGTGCAGCTTGGTAACAATCGCGATATCGTCGGTGTCCTCGCGCAAATCGAACAGTTGCGCATCCAACCCGACCAACTTGCCCGCGTCGTCATCAACGAGAGCACGGGCGTGATCGTCATCGGCAAAAACGTGCGTATCGACGATGTGGCAATCGCACAAGGGAATCTAACGATCCGAGTGACGGAAACGCCGCAGGTTTCGCAACCCAACCCGCTTAGCGATCGTGGCGACACCGTGGTTGTACCGCGCACCGAGGTACAGGCCGAGGACTATGCCGATCGTAAACTGACAGCATTGAAGACCGGTGTCTCTCTTCAGCAATTGGTCGATGGCCTGAACGCACTCGGCATCGGACCGCGCGACATGATTTCGATCCTGCAAACCATCAAGGCGGCTGGCGCCTTGCAAGCCGACATCGTGGTGCAATAATGACTATCCAACTCGGCATATCGCAAACTGAGGCTCACCAATCCTCCCTGACGGACGCCGCGAAAAAGCAAATCCGCAAAACCGCGGACGAATTCGAAGCGTTCTTCCTCAGCCAGGTTGTCGAAGTCATGCAGGCGGGTATCAAAACCGACGGCCCGTTTGGCGGCGGTAACGGCGAAAAGGTGTTTCGCTCGATGCTCAGCCAGGAATATTCGCAGGCAGCCGTGCGCTCCGGCGGGATCGGTATTGCCGACGCGGTTTATCAGGAAATGCTGAAACTACAAGAGGGAAAGACGTCATGAACCCGAATTCCATGGCTGCGGCCGTTACAGATATCACCGAGCGCTTGGCGAATCTCCTGAGCTCCGAAAATGACATCCTGGTCCGCCGTAAACCGAGAGAGTTGGCGGAAACGTTGAAGGAGAAGCAAATGTTGACCGACGATTACGAGCGCCGTATGCGAGAGATTAAACGCGACCCGAAAATGCTGGAGCGCTTGGAAAGAAGCGACATGGATCGATTGCGCGCCGCGACGGCCAAGTTTCAGGACGCGTTGGAAGATCACCGGCGCTTGATACAGGCCACCAAGTCCGTAACCGAGCGGATGGTCAAGGCGATCACCGACGAAGTCGCCGCGAACAACCGTCCGGCCCGCAGCTATGACGCAAAGGCGTTGATGACGGAACGCTTCGTCGGCCATCAGTCCAACGCCGTGACATTGGCGGTCGATCAGGCCGTCTAGCGGACCTAACTATTGAATGATTGAGTAATCCGTCCAAACATCGAAATGGGCCTCGACTTGGACGGGTCATCGAAGGCCGGTTTCGGATATTTCCGGAGCCGGCCTTCAGATTTTCTCGAACCTGAAAATTTCTTTCTCATACGAAAACGATCGATGACGCGTGAGAAAGAAATACACTAAGTTTCCAGATCTAGTGCCAAACCGGCGATTTCCCGAAACTTCGAAATCATTTCCAGAACCTCGTCGGAGGGGTACTCGGTCACGACTTCGCCCGTGTTGCGATCGATGCCGCGGTAGACAAATCGCTCGGAGTCTTCGTGATACGATATCGAAAGCTTGGTATTGTCCTTAAAATCAAGACGATCGGCCAGTTTTTCCAACTGGTCGACCACATCGCGGACTTCCGTCCGTTTGGCTTCCGTATTCCGCTCAGGTTGCCCAGCGCTGTTGTATGTCGCTTGGGTGGTGCCGGATGTACTATTACTCTCCGACTGGCGCACCGTCTGCTGGGGGTTTGGCACCGACGGCACAATCTGAGATGTGTTATCTAGGCCGTTCATTGTCCTATTCCAATACGCTAAACGCTTATCCCTTTCTTCACATAGCCTCTTGTCGTGGCCGATAGGCCGGCTTGGTCGCTTACGGTTGAACCGCCAGCCCTTCCATGATGGCCCGATTGACCTGGATTAGCGGCTGCATATCCGCTTCACCATTCAATACTTTCATCGAGTGTTTGTTGACCCAAATGGCCAGGGAGATAATGCCGGCACGTGTCTGGTCAGGCAGTTCGTTATTGTCATCAGCGCAACTCATCTCCAGAACAATCCACATGCGACGGTTCCAGTCGAGAGCGTCTCGGATTTGCTGACGCTCGCCGGTCTGCGCGGACATCAAAGCGCGCGTTACTTGGGCGAACAAACGGTATTCTGTCTGACGAGGTGTTTCGGTGACGGTTTGGGTTTGCATATAGGCTTGAACGGACACGTAAGCTCCTCCGAAAAGTGACCCAAAACCCGGATACTGGTACAGAGGGTTTTGGGTCATAGTGCCGAATACATAGGCTACTCATACAAGGGGTTGGGGGTGTTTAATGGGGACCTAAATTGGCCCCCACCAAATCAATCCTTAGAACAGGCCCAGGATCAGCTGCGGCGAGGAGCTCGCAATCGACAGGGACTGGACGCCCAGTTGCTGCTGGATCTGCAGCGCTTGCAACTTGGCGCTTTCCTCGGCCATGTCCGCATCCACCAGGTTACCGACACCGGACTGCAGAATGTCTTGCAGCTTGCCGTTGAAGGAAGCCTGGATCTCGATCTGACGACCGGAGCTGCCCAAGGCGGCAAGACGATCGTTGACCGAGTCGATGGCGCTTTCGACCGAGTCCAACGTACCGGAGGCGGTCACGTCGGTACCGGAGGCCACGCTCAAGGAGGTACTGTCAAGATTCTCACCCGTCACCGAGATGAACTGCGGCGTATTGGACGAGTCAATCCGCGACAGGACGTCAAAGTTGGTGGTCGAACCGTCGATCAGGTTGGTGCCGTTGAACTCCGAAGAGGCAACGATGTTGTCGATTTGATCGGCCAGAGCGTTGAAGTCGTTCTGCAAAGCAGTCGTCGACGTGGTGTCGAGGCCATCCTGCTGACCGGCGACAACTTTCGCCTTCATTTCCGTGAGCAAATCGGCAATCGCCTTGCCACCTTCGATGGCGGTGTCGGTGACGCTGCCGCCGTTGGCAAGGGCCGTGTCGATGGCGCCCAAACCAGCGATTTCAGCCCGCATCTTCTGGGCGATCGCATACGTGGAAGCGTCGTCCTTCGGGCCGTTGACCTTCAAACCGGTCGAAATTCGATTGTTGGTAACCGCCAGGTCTTTGTTGGTCGCATTCAGGTTCTGCAACGCGATCATGGCGGGGGTGTTGGTTTTCACTGTAAGCATTCTAGCTCTCCATACTTTTCTAAGTGTAGTCCCGCGTTTTGCGGGCTAGCGCGTTATGCGCATGGTCTGGAGGTAGCAAGCCGCGTGCCAACACCCTTCATTAGGAATTTGTAAACTCAATAAATTTCCAGATCGTTGAAAATAGACGAATAATTCTTTTGTTTACGGCTAGTTAACCCTGAGACAAAATAGGCACAATTTTCCAACCGGAAAAAATTGCCTAGTTTGATAATTTATGGAGGGAAAAATTTGCCTAGCGGCTCAAGTTCGCTGGCCTAGGCACGCCGACGTTCAGGCGGCGAGGCCTTCCATGACCGTTTTATTGACATTGATCAGTGCGTCCACGTCGCCCTCACCGCGCAATACCATACGACTGTGGCGTTCGACCCAAATGGCCAGGGATATAATGCCGGCGCGAAGCTGCTCGGAACCGCGATTGTTCTCATCGCTGCAATCAGCCTGAAGAACTTGCCAGAGCCGCCGGTTGCGCGCCAGCGCTTTAACCAAGGAGATCCGATGTCCAACCGGGCCGCTTTTCGATGCATCGATCAACTCGCGGGTGATCTCCGCAAAGATGCGGTATTCGCGCTCGCGCGGCTGACCCGTAGAAATATGCGTTTGACGGTAAGCGTCAAGAGCCATGACTAAGCCCCAATCTCTCGGCTTCCAGCGGAAACAGTTTTCGACAAACCGTTAGTGCTTTGTAGAAGTTGCCCATTTGCGCAAGATGAATGATTTCGACGCAAAGGGAGACGATCTCCGGGCTGCTTACCGCGTCCATAAATTCGGACATGCGTTTCAGGAACTCGTCCTGATGACTCTTCTTACTGCCCGTTTCCATATAGAGCATCATGATCGCGAAATAGATTCGCTTCGCCGGCGTATCAGCCTCATCCGGCTGCATGATGTCTTTCTCGCGCAAAATCGAGGCCTTGTTCTGAATAACCAGATTGGAGCGGCGATCGCCGTTTTGCAGTACCGCTCCATTGACCACGAGTCTTTCACCCGGCTTCAACGTCAATTTCAATGACATGGCTTACGCGGCGACCGTCAACCGGCCGCCGCCTCCATCAACCTAACCCTGGAACAGGGACAGAATAATCTGCGGTGCGGAGTTTGCAATGGCCAACGACTGCGTGCCGAGTTGCTGTTTCACCTGCAACGCTGTCAAATCGGCACTTTCCTGCGCCATATCCGCGTCGACCAGATTGCCGACACCGGCGGTCAGAATATCGCGCAGCTTCGTCGTGAAGTCGTTTTGCAACTCAAGACGCTTGGCATCGCTACCAAGGAACGCTAGGTCGTTGTTCACTTCGTCGATCGCGGCGTCGATGATATCCAACGCAGTCAGCGCGCTTGCCGGGTCCAGCAAGGAAGCCTGAGAAAGCGTTTGACCGGACGTGGATGTCGCACCGATCGCCGTGCTGCGCATGTCATGCCCACGCACGTCGATGAAGTCGCCATCGACACTGGACAAAATGCGCAATGTGGTGATGCTGCCGTCGATCAGGTTGCTGCCGTTGAATTTCGACGCATTGACCATCTCGTCAAGCTGCAGAACCATATTGTCGAAGTCGGCTGCGATCGCGGCTTGCGAATTGCTGTCCAGACCTTCCTGCGCGGCTTGAACGGCTTTCGCCTTCATTTCGATCAACAAATCGGAAACGGCACGGCCGCCTTCGATCGCGGTATCGGCGATGCTTTCGCCGCCCGAAAGGGACAGCTTTACCGCATCCATGCCGGCAATATCGCCGCGCATGCTTTGCGCGATGGCGTAGGTCGAGGCATCGTCCTTCGGGCCGTTGATTTTCAGACCCGTGGAAATATTGCGAGACGTGCTGACCAAATCTTTGTTGGTCATGTTCAGGGTTTGAAGCGCGATCATCGCGCCGCGGTTCGTGTTGACGGATAAGGTCATAGTCCAATCTCCAAATACTTTTCGGCCGGATTTTCCGCCCGCTTCGCTCGGACAGGGGTCCAAATGCACGAAGACGTAACTGGCTTCGCAATCCGTGTGCCAAACGGAAACTTTGTCTAACCAATTGAATTCAATGGAATTCTAAAATGATTGAGCAAACAGGCAGCGGTATAGGGAAAGATGTTCCCGGTAAAAATTGCCAGCTTTCAGGTCAAATTGAACCCGTGCAATGGCATATGGGTGCCACGTTGTAGCCAATTGTCCGCCGGATATTCCGCCGCGCCGTCGATGGCGTGGATGACGTAGGCATGACGCGACCGGTCGGATCGGTTGGCGGCGCTGTAATGCGGAAGGCATCCGTGCAAGACCACCAAAGTACCCGTCTTTACTTCTATTGCCGCTTTCCTGGTGTCGTCGAACGGCATGCCACTCAACTCATCTGTCGCGAACCCATCACCGTCGCGCCGAAATCGCGACCGCAGTCCCGATCGATGATCGCCTAGGGCGGCCCAAAGGCAGCCGTTCTCCAACGATGCGTCCTGTAATGCGAGCCAGAAGCCTGTAACGCTGATTGGATCTGTATAGAGAAAAGTGGCGTCTTGATGCCAATTCACCTCCCCACCGATCCCCGGTTGCTTAAAGATATACATGCTTTGAAGCACCAGCGGATCTCGTAAGCCAAGGTCACGCGCCAAGCTGTCGAAACGACGGTCATGGGAGTAAGCGCAAAACACGGGATCCAAATCGTGCAGCGCATGGCCGATTTTGTTGATGGCTTGAGATTTAGACACCCGTAAAGACCCATTGTCGTCTATGGCATCTTCTTCGAAAAAGAATCTGATCTTGTCACCGGAACTCGCGAAGTACTCGTCTCGGCTATGACTTTGGTTTCGGGTTGAGAAGATCGTACGGTGGCTGTCCGCGTCGAAACCGTCGACCAGATCATCCGCCCGCGCCATCAGCGATTTGCAAACATCCTCCGTGGCGAAGTTTTCAAGAACTAAGCATCCGTCACGGTGGTAGGCCGACAACATTTCCGCATTCAAGCGGCCGTCGATCGACGATTGGAAGCGGATCACGTCAGAAATCCGATGCCATGGTCTAGCGGCGAGATACCAAGATGTCCGGCGATCGACTGTCCAATATCGGCGAAACTGCCACGACGGCCGACATTGGCCGGCGAAAGGGTCGGTCCATAGGCGATTGCCGGAACATGTTCGCGCGTATGGTCGGTGCCGGGCCAGGTCGGATCGCATCCATGGTCCGCCGTCACGAAGACGATGTCCCCATGGCCGAGCTTGGCGACTAATTCCGGCAATCGCCGGTCGAACCGCTCCAGGGCAGCGGCGTAACCCGCGACATTTCGGCGATGCCCATAGAGTTGATCGAAATCGACAAAGTTGGTGAAAATCAGGCTGCCGTCATCTGCACGCTCGACTGCTTCAAGGGTCACATCAAAAAGCGCGGTATTGCCATCCGCCTTGATTTCCTCGCCAGTGCCTTGATGCGCGTAGATATCCGCAATCTTCCCGATGGCGAACACATCGCGTCCAGACTGCGTTATCTTATCCAACAAAGTTTCCGCTGGCGGCGGTGTCGCAAAGTCTCTGCGATTGCCGGTTCGCTCAAATGTCTCCGCCCTGTCTCCAACAAATGGGCGCGCGATCACGCGGCCGATATTCAGCGCATCGACATGACGCCGAGCATTGCGGCAAAGATCGAGCAGCCGTTCAAGGCCGAAACTTTCTTCATGGGCGGCTATTTGGAATACGCTGTCGGCTGAGGTGTAGACGATTGGTTTGCCGGTCGCCACATGCTCTTCACCGAGTTCGCGAATGATCTCGGTTCCGGAAGCATGGCGGTTACCTAAAAAGCCAGGAAGACCATTTTCGGTGATCAGTGTTTCGATCAAGTCCGCTGGGAAGCAAGGCACCTCGCGCGGGAAATATCCCCAATCAAACATGACCGGGACGCCCGCCATTTCCCAATGTCCACTAGGCGTATCCTTGCCCCGGCTTTGCTCTACCGCGTAGCCGTAGCGGCCCCGGCAATCCCGGTCGACAAGACCTGGCGGCAATCGGCCTGTACTCAGCCGCGCCGCGGCACCGAGACCCCAATGGCAAAGATTAGGAATCTGCAATGGTCCGCTTCGCAGACCCGTTTCGTCCGCGCGACCTGACGCGCAGGCTTCGGCAATGTGGCCCAGCGTGTCGGCACCATGGTCTCCAAATTCGCTGGCATCTGCGCTGCTGCCGATCCCCAGCGAATCCATCATCAACACGATGGCCCTGGTCATTTGCCTGGCCTCTCGACCCGATCCAAAACCACATTGTGCAAAGCTGGCGGTTCCTCGCCAATTTCAATAGCACCCCGTAAAGATGCGGCCGCCCTACCCGTATCCGCATCGGACGTTGCATGAACAAGCGCGAGCGGCTGACCGGTTTCAACCTCGTCGCCGATCTGAACAATTTCAGACAGACCCACGCTGTGGTCGACATCATCGCTGGACCGCCGTCTCCCGCCACCCAACTCGACGACCGCAAGCCCTATTTTACGGGTATCCATAGCCTGCACAATGCCGCTCCTCGTAGCCGCAATTGGGCGGACCGTCGACGCCGAAGCCAGATGCCGCCCACTGTTCTCGACGAAGTCTGTGGGACCGCCTAGAGCGGCCACCATCGCTCCGAAACATTCCAGCGCTCGGCCGGAAGTCATTGCTGCTTTTGCTTTACTCCGCCCCTCTTCGACGGAAGGGGATAGATCGACAAGATGCAACAGCTCGGCACAGAGCGCCAATGTAACGTCGACGAGGCGTGGATCGCCCGCTTCGCCGCGCAGGACCGTCAAACATTCCGCGACTTCCAATGCATTGCCGGCCGTATCGCCCAAGACTTGATTCATATCGGTGATCAACGCCGAGGTGATCGTCCCCGCGCCGTTGGCGACACGCACGATACTGGCGGCCAATTCTGCCGCCATTTCTCTGGAGGCCGCGAAGGCACCCGTGCCCGTCTTGACGTCCATAACCAATGCATCCAGGCCAGCCGCCAGTTTCTTTGACAAGATGGACGCTGTAATGAGTGGAATAGATTCAACGGTCGCCGTAACGTCGCGGATCGCATAAAGCCGTCGATCAGCAGGAGCCAGGTCCGCCGTTTGGCCGATGATGGCACAGCCGACGTCGCCGACCACTTTTTGGAACGTCTCTAGGTCCGGTGTCGCATTATAGCCCCGTATACTCTCCAGCTTGTCGAGAGTGCCGCCCGTATGACCTAACCCACGGCCGGAAATCATCGGCACATAGCCGCCGCACGCCGCCAGGATTGGCGCTAGGATAAGACTGACTTTATCGCCGACCCCACCTGTCGAATGCTTGTCGAGGATCGGCCCCTGTAAGTCTGCCGATGACCAATCAATAGTCGCGCCCGACCGCGCCATCGCCAAAGTGAGGCCAACCGTTTCCTCGGCTGTCATGCCTTTGAAATACGTGGCCATGGCAAACGCCGCTGCTTGGCTATCCGTAAGACTGCCGTCCGTTAATCCGGCGACGAGGAAATCCAACTCGTCATTGGACAATGCCTCGCCATCGCGTTTCCGTCGGATAATCTCCTGTGGCAGGAAGCGGTCGCTCATGGCAATGTCGGCGCTACTCGCCGTGTGGGATCCAAATGTTTTTGACGTTTACGGCCCGACGCAAGAATGCCTTTCCGCTCGCCGTACCATCGTCCCGCCAATCGATTTCTGCTGGGTCGATCGTCCAAACAGGTTTGAGGTTGCCGGCGGATCGCTTTTCAACATTCGCACGCCCGCTGTCCGGACCTAGATACCATAGGGCGTCCACATCGTCATGGTCAGCCAACGTCTCGCTCAACTCCCTCGCGTCACCCGTTACAATATTGAAACTGCCGGCCGGCATGTCGGAGGTTTCCAGCACCTGATAAAAGTCCGTCGCGATTAACGCATGAGCGGGCGACGGCACGAGAACGATAGAATTGCCCATGGCCAATGCCGGGGCTGCCAAAGATATCATCGAAAGTAATGGGTCACGATCCGGGCAAACAATGCCGATTACGCCGCGCGGTTCGTGGACGGTTAGGACGAGACCGCGAATAGGTACACCATGCACAGCGCCGTCGAATTTATCCGCCCAAGCGGCATAGTCGAACAATCGGCGAATTGCCAAATCTACTTCTGCGGCAGCGCGCCTTGCGTCATCACCGGTCAGTTGGGATAGACGACGGCGAAAGTCCTGTCGGCGCGCGTCCAAATTCTCGGCAAGATAAAAGAGCACCTGCGCCCGATTATGGGCGGAGGCACTCGTCCAGGACGATGCGGCCCGCGCTGCCTCGACAGCATTCCGTATGTCCTTGCGATTACCAAGCCCGACGGTTGCGACAACCGCTCCGCTACAGTCGTTTACGGCCATGGTGTAGCCGGAATCCGGCCTCGCTTGCTTGCCACCGATATAGAGCTTGGCCGTCCGATCGATGCCGACACCAATCTTGCTTGTTTTCCGATTCACGGGTCTATTCGGCGCTGGTCGCGTTGGCCTGGGTTTCAGATACTCAAACATCCCTTCCCGACCGCCCTCGCGCCCGAAACCGGACTCGCGGTTACCGCCGAACCCGGCGGCGCCATCGAACTGATTGGTACAATTTATCCAAACCACGCCGCAGTCGATTTTCCTCGCGACATCAAGAGCCAAATTGGCGTTTTCGCTCCAGACACTGGCGGCTAGGCCGTACCGAGTATTATTAGCCAATGCCACCGCCTCGGACGGTGTCCGAAAAGTCATGGAAATGAGAACCGGTCCAAAAATCTCTTCCTGGGCGATTGTCGCCGCCGTCGACACCTCGGTGAACAACGTGGGTGGATAAAACCAGCCATCCTTCGGCGCCACCCATTTCGGTTGCCAGATTCGACAGCCTTCGGCCTTCCCCGCGGCAACCAATTCATCAACCCGCTGCAATTGCACCGGCGCAACGATAGCGCCGATGTCGACGGATTTATCCAACGGGTCGCCAACGCGCAGCTTCGCCATCCGGTGCTTCAATCGGCGAATGAACTCATCGGCAATCGTCTCCTGCACCAGCAAACGCGAACCGGCGCAGCATACTTGGCCCTGATTGAACCAAATCGCGTCGACGACACCTTCGACCGCGCTGTCGAGGTCGGCATCGTCGAAGACCAGGAACGGCGATTTCCCGCCGAGTTCTAAGGTAAGGTGTTTGCCGCTACCGGCCGTCAATTCTCTGATACGTCGCCCAACCTCTGTCGATCCAGTAAAGGCGATCTTGTGCAATTTGGGATGCTTGACAATACGCTCACCAGTTCGACCGTCGCCGGTGACGACATTGACCACGCCTTTGGGCAGGCCGACAGCCATGCATAACTCGGCAAACCGCAACGCCGTGAGGCTCGTATATTCCGCCGGCTTCAAGACAACGGTGTTCCCGGCGGCCAAAGCGGGCGCCAACTTCCATGCCAGCATCAACAGCGGGAAATTCCATGGGATGATCGCACCAACGACACCAAGGGGCTGCAGACCGGCAAACTCCGTCTCCAGCAATTGTGCCCAACCGACATGATGATAGAAATGGCGCGCAGCCGCCGGCACGTCGATATCGCGGGATTCTCGGATAGGTTTGCCATTGTCCATAGTTTCAAGGACAGCAAATATACGGGACTCGCGCTGAAGTCCTCTGGCAATGGCGTAGAGATATTTGGCGCGCTCATGTCCGGACAAATCGGACCAAGCGGCTTGCGCCCGCGCGGCGGCACGTACGGCCGCCTCGATATCCTTTTGAGAGCCAAAGGATATCTTGGCCAACTTGGCTCCGGTTGACGGATCATAACTGTCAAACCAACGGTTCCCGGCCGGCTTGTGCCATCGACCATTGACAAAATGCTGAAAGCGGCGCCCATGGCCATCGAGCCAGTCCCGCGCGAGATCGGCGCTTTCCGGCGCGTGCCCGTAGTCCATTTTATCGAAGGCTTCGGCGACGTTCATATCCGACTACCCGATCGGATGCCGATGGCCAGCGGAATATCGACCGGTGACATGATGCTCCAGCTGTCGTTCGATATCGCCAAGAAGACTTGACGCGCCGAAGCGAAACAAGTGAGGTGTCAACCATTCGTCGCCCAACTCCTCCTTCATCAAAATCAGGTATGCCAGCGCGTCTTTGGCTTTGCTGATTCCGCCGGCCGGCTTAAATCCGATCTTGCTGCCGGTCAAATCATGATAGGCGCGGATCATGCGTGTCATGACCAGCGACACCGGCAAGGTCGCGTTGACGCTCTCCTTACCGGTCGAGGTTTTTATGAAGTCCATTCCCGCCATCATCGCAACCAGGCTTGCGCGCGCGACATTGCGGAACGAACCCAGTTCGCCCGTCGCAAGGATCGACTTGATATGAGCCTTGCCGGCGGCGCGGCGGTAGGCTTTGAGTTCGTCATACAATGCTGGCCAATCTCCACCCAGAACATGGCGCCGAGAAATCACGATATCGATCTCCTCGGCGCCTGCCCGTACGGAAGCTTCAATCTCCTGCATCTTGATTTCGAAGGGATTGAGGCCCGCGGGGAATCCGGTGGAAACGGCGGCGACGGGGATATCGGTTCCTTTTAGCGCCGTCACCGCCGGCCGGATCATTTCGTGGTAAACGCAAACCGCGCCGACCGTCAATCCGCGGTCGGCCATCCCGAGGCCTTCGAGAATATCCTGTCGCACCGGTTGACGGGCCTTCGCGCAAAGTCGCCGCACACGCGGCGCTGTGTCGTCGCCGCTCAGCGTCGTGAGGTCAATGCAGGTTACAGCCTTCAGTAACCACGCGGCCTGATGCGCCTTCTTGACGGAACGGCGTGTGGTCAGAGTGGATGCCCGGCGCTCCACGGCGCTCCGGTTAATCTGTAGCTTCGAGATGAGATCCAAATCCAAGGGCATGCCGGGATTACGAGCCGCTTGACCTGGCGATCCTTGTTCCGGCCGCAGTTTTTCTATGGTCGCCACTCTGTCCTCCGCCAGCTATAGCTGCGCCACGAAGGCGCCGATCAACTCGGACAAATTACCCGCAGCAATGTTAGCATATTTCAACGTTTCGTCGTGGCTCAACGTGGCACCCGTCATACCGGCCGCGAGATTTGTAATCACCGAAATGGCGGTGACCTTCATCCCGGCATGCACGGCGGTCAAACATTCAGGCACAGTCGACATGCCGACAGCATCGGCCCCTAACACGCCGACAGCGCGTATCTCTGCCGGCGTCTCGAAATTCGGCCCGCTGAACCAAGCGTAGACCCCTTCGTGGATTTCGATAGTCCGCTCTTTCGTCACTTTGCGAAGGATATCGCGGTAGGCACCGTGGTACGCGTCACTGACATCGAAAAATCTGGGACCGACGTCTTCGTCGTTCGGACCGATCAACGGGTTGACGCCGACGAAATTGATGTGATCGCGGATGACCATGAGGCTGCCGGGGCCCATCTCCTCCCGTAAACTACCGGCCGCGTTTGTCACGACCAAGTTATCGCATCCTAGCATTCGGAGCGTACGCACCGGCGTCGCCAAGTCTTGCAAGCTATGGCCTTCATAGAAATGCAGCCGGCCCTGCATACAGGCGACCGGATGGCCTTCCAGCATGCCGAAGACAAATCGTCCGGCATGTCCACGGACCGTCGACTGTGGGAAGTCGGGAATATTGCCATAGTCGACGATCACCGGGTTGGCTATCCGCTCCGCTAAACCGCCAAGCCCAGTGCCAAGTATCAGCCCAGTGCGAGGGACGAAGCCGTTCAATTGCGACTTGAGGTAAGCTGCGGCCGCTTGCGCCGTCATGACAGGTTATCCGGCCCGAACGAACTCGGCAGCAGTTCGTCGAGCGTAAACGTCCGTCGAATACCGTCGAGACCGCAGACATGGATTTGCGTATCCGGTTGCGCGAATTCGCGAATGCGCTGCCGGCATCCGCCACATGGCGTGCAGAGTTCGGGCCCGTCGCCAATCACCGCCATTTCCTGGATCGCCCGATCCCCCGCCATTACCATGGCAGCAATCGCGGATGCTTCCGCGCACCATCCTTCCGGATAAGCGGAGTTCTCCACATTGCCGCCAATGTAGACGGTTCCGGATTCGCCCCGAATGGCCGCGCCAACCAGAAAGTTCGAATAGGGCGCATAGGCACGGCTCCGGGCGTCCCGGGCAGCCTGAAACAATTCTGTATGTCGTTCGTTCATCGTTCTTTCACAAAAGGTATTCCGATGGCTTTCGGCGCGACCGCCTTGCCAATGAAACCCGCCAGGAGAACGACGGTCAAAATGTAGGGTAAGGCTTGTATGAATTGGACTGGGATTTCACCGACCCCCGGCACTTTAACACCTTGCAGACGATCGGATACGGCATTCAAGAAGCCGAACAGCAGACAGGCCAACATGGCCGGTATTGGGCGCCATTTTCCGAAAATCATCGCGGCAAGCGCGATATATCCCATACCGGCGCTCATATCCCGGCCGAACGCGGCATTCTGCGCCGTCGACAGATACGCACCGCCGATACCGCAAAGCGCGCCGGCGCATAGAACCGCGCGATAGCGCAACCAGCTGACCGATATCCCCGCCGTATCGACGGCAAGCGGATTTTCCCCGACGCCGCGCAGGCGAAGCCCGAAGCGGGTGCGAAAAATCACCCACCAAGTCACCGGCACCATCAGGAACGCGACATAGACCAAAAGGTTGTGCCCACTTAACAGTTCCGAATAGATCGGGCCGATCACCGGAACTGTCGCCAATGCGTCCGCCCCCGGCCAGACAATCGCCGTGAAGCGGGCATCATTACTCAGTTGCGGGGTCTGTCCTCCACGACTGAACCAGGCTGTGCCCAACGTGATGGTCAAGCCGGAAACAATTGTGTTGATCGCGACACCGCTGACCACTTGGTTGCCACGATGTGTGATACAGGCGAAGCCATGCAGAACGGATAGACACATGCAGGTCGCGATTGCCGTGACTAAACCGAGCCAGGCCGACCCCGAAACGGCCGCCATCGCGGCGGCGGCAAACGCGCCGGCAAGCAGTTTGCCTTCTAAACTGATGTCGATGATGCCGGAACGCTCGGAAAAAATGCCGGCCATGGCGCAGAAAACCAAAGGCGTCGAAACCCTAAGCGTGGCGTCGAGTGTTAGGATCGCAAAAGTGAACCAATCGACCATGCCTAAGCCTCCCGCGCTTTGGCATGGTCGATGAAGAGGCCTTCGATGCGATCCTTCAACATGAACTCCAACGCGCCGCAGAACAGGATCACCAGACCTTGGATCACGACGACCAGCTCTCGCGTGATCTTCGGCATCTCGAACGCGAGAATTGTCCCGCCTTGATAAAGAGCGCCGAACAGCAGAGCCGATAATACGATGCCAACGGGATGATTACGCCCCATCAACGCTGCTGCGATACCGATGAAGCCGAAGCCGGCTGTGAAGTTCAAAAGAATACGGTGTTGCACACCCATCATTTCGTTGAGGCCGACAAACCCGGCAAGTCCACCTGAAATGCACATGGCGAAGATGATAATCCGGGCGGGCTTAACGCCACCATAGACGGCCGCCGTTTCGTTGTGACCGACAGCGCGGATGGCATAGCCCCAGCGGGTCCGCCAAATCAGCAGCCAGACCAGTACGCAGCATACCAGCGCCCAAATTGAATGCCGCGTTCAAAGGCGTGGCGCCGACCTTGACCCCAAACCAGCCCAGCATGTCATGGAAAAACGGTAGCCAGGCGCTCTCCGCGAATTCACGCGATTCCGGCGACATCTGACCTGGCTTGATCAGAATGTTGACCAGCAGATAGTTCATCAGCGCACCGGCGATGAAATTGAACATGATCGTGGTGATCACGATATGGCTGCCGCGCTTAGCCTGCAGGTATGCCGGTACGAAAGCCCAGCCCGCGCCGAATAAGGCACCGAACAGAATGCCGAGAGGCAAGATCAGAATGAAAGGCAGGTACTGGTCCGTCGCAAGGCAGATCAGCCCGACGCCGAGACCGCCAATATAAGCCTGCCCTTCGCCGCCGATATTGAACAACCCGGCATGGAAAGCGATGGCAACCGCGAGACCTGTAAAAATGATATTGGTCGCATAGTAGAGCGTGTAGCCGATCGAGTTTATCGAACCGAACGCACCCTCGACCAGAAACCCCATGGCGGTGAACGGGTTTTCGCCGATCGCGAGAACGATCAATCCGGAGAAGAAGAAAGCCAGCATTACGTTGATCAACGGTATCAACAAATACCCGACCCAACGCGGCGCTTCCAAGTTCGATGTCATGGCGCGGTCGCGCCTTTGGTTGGCGATTCCTTCCGGCACGATATTCGCCATCATCAAGCCCAACGCCCGCTCGTCCGCATCCGCCGCCAGGACTTCGCCGACAATGTGACCATCGAACATCACCAATATTCGGTCGCTGAGGGACATAACTTCATCGAGTTCGACCGATACCAACAGCACCGCGCTGCCGCGATCCCGCATCTCTATAAGGCTCTTGTGAATGAACTCGATCGCGCCAATATCGACACCCCGCGTCGGCTGTCCGACAAGAAGCACTTCCGGTGCCCGCTCCATATCGCGGGCCAGGACGATTTTTTGCTGGTTTCCGCCGGAGAAATTCGCCGTCCGAAGGTCCGGGTCTGGGGGACGAACATCGTAGGCCTGCATTTTCGCCTCGCAATCTCGCCGGACCGCGGGCAAGTCGAAAAGGACTGGGCCGTTATAAGCTGGATCGTCCTGATAGCCGAGCATGAACGATTCCATCGCCGAAAACTGGCGCACCAATCCCATACGCAAGCGATCTTCCGGCACATGGGCAACGCCGATCTGACGCATGGCATGCGGGTCGATTGGATGTCCAGGAGTGACCTGCCGACCATTGATCTCGAACCGCCCCTGGGTAATTGGCGTGATACCGGATAGCGCGCTAAGCAATTCGCTTTGACCATTTCCCGACACGCCGGCAATGCCCACAATTTCGCCGGCGCGAACGTTGAACGTCACTTTGTCAACGCGGGGGACGTTCTTTTCGTCAACAACCGAGACCTCCGAAACATCGAGTTTCACGTCACCGATCTGGGGGTCGCTCTTCTCGACCCGTAGCAACACCTTTCGGCCGACCATTAATTCGGCTAGCTCCGATTCATTCGTCGCCTCGGTCGGGCGGTGCGCCACCATGCGACCGCCGCGCATAACCGATACCGTATCGGTGATTGCCATGATTTCACGCAGCTTATGGGTAATAAGCAGGATAGTGACACCCTGTTCCTTCAACGCCGACAGAATTTGGAAAAGTCGGTCCGTCTCCTGCGGCGTCAGGACGCCTGTCGGTTCGTCGAGGATAAGAATGCGGGCGCCGCGGAAAAGCGCCTTAAGGATCTCCACCCGCTGCTGCACGCCGACGGGCAAGTCGCCGACGACAGCGTCGGCAGCGACCTCTAAGCCGTATTCCCGCTCCAGCCGATCGAGTTCGGTCCGCGCGGCGTCCAAGCTCTCGACCAGTAACGGTCCGGCTTCAGCCCCGAGAATGACATTCTCCAGCACCGTAAAGGTATCCACCAGCATGAAGTGCTGATGAACCATCCCAATGCCGGCAGAAATGGCGTCCTGAGTCGTTCGGATCTTCAACGGTTTGTCGCGAATTAGAATCTCGCCTCTATCGGCTTCGTAAAAGCCGTAGAGGATGCTCATAAGCGTCGATTTACCGGCGCCGTTCTCACCGATTATTCCGTGAATGACTCCCTGCTCGACTTTCAGAGAGACATCGTCGTTGGCCAAGACCGGACCAAAGCGCTTGCTAACCCCGCGCAGTTCTATGGCTGGCGGCATGCCGGGGTGATTTACCGACACGCCGCCATTTTCAACCGTCTCGGCCATCGAGGCCTCTAGTTCGGGCAGCTATTATCCGACATGTAGTCGTGGATCTTGATCTTGCCGGCGATGATGTCCTTACGCACGGCTTCGACCCGGGCCTTCATGTCGCCATTGACCAGTTTGGCGTTATGTTCGTCCAAAGCCCAACCGACGCCATCCTCTGCCAAGCCGAGAACTTGAATGCCCGGTTTGAAGTTGCCGTCCTTGGCCGACTTGAAAACATTGTAGGCCGCCACGTCGACCCGTTTCAGCATGGAGGTCAGCATCGTTCCAGGCTGCAAGTGATTTTGGTTGCTATCGACGCCAATCGCCAGCTTGCCGTTGTCTTTCGCCGCTTGATAGACGCCGACACCCGTGCCGCCGGCGGCGGCATAGACCACGTCGGCGCCGCGATCAAACTGGCTCTTGGCCAGCTCGCCGCCTTTGGTCGGATTGTTCCAAGCGCTCGGATCGGTCCCGGTCATGTTTTGCAAAACCTCGACATTCGCGTTCTGGAATTTGGCGCCTTGTACATAACCGCATGCGAACTTCCGGATCAGCGGTATATCCATACCGCCGACGAACCCGACCTTGCCGGATTTCGACGCCATGGCGGCGAGCACACCGACGAGGAAAGACCCTTCATGTTCCTTGAACACGATGGACTGCACATTCGGCAAATCAACCACCATATCGATGATTGCGAACCGAAGGTTCGGGAACTCCTTCGCCACTTTCTCCAAAGCGGGGGCCTGGGCGAATCCGATCCCAAGGATCGGATCCGAGCCCTTTTGCGCCATCCGGCGAAGCGCCTGCTCGCGTTGCGTTTCATTGGTCACTTCGAACTCGGCATAGGTGATACCGGTTTCCTTGCGGAATTTCTCGACACCGTTATAGACGCCTTCGTTGAAGGACTTGTCGAACTTGCCGCCCATGTCGAATACCACGGCAGGCGTTACGTCCGCCGCCTGCGACACGCCGACAGTCAGCGCAAGGGCGAATACGCTTGCGCTCGCAATAGAAGTCAAGGTTTTCATGATGCCTCCGTTTGGCTATTGATTTGAGAGTGGTTGAGAAAACTCTGGGCCAGAGCAAGTCGAGAGTCCAGTGACATGTTTCGCCACTATCGCTCTATCGATCGAGGGTCGGGCCGGTGCTTCGCCGATTCGCCGGATCGCAACAGGCCGGCTTGCATGGCGATCTGTTTCAGTGTCGCTGCCGGGTCGCGGTGGCAGAACCCAGACGCCCATCCACCGCAAACAGAGGCACATCGAATATCCGCTAAAGTCATCCCCCGATCCTCCACGGAAAGCTGTTGCCAGCCAGAAATTGTTTTTATTGTGTCGTCAGTTCAGTCTACTTCCAGGCCAAGCATGGAACAAGCGTAAAGCCAGAATGATACCCGTCACCCGACTAGGCATGTTGACCCCGTCCTCCAACACCGTATTGGAGCCGATGTCCGATCGGATATTGTCCGAGTTGACGGACGTCAGCTTGCATTTCGCGCGATTTCGGGTCCAAGAGATTTCCATGACAGACACCGCCATACAGCAATTCGACCGCTCCGCAATCTTAGCGGCCGCAACGTTACTGGCAGACGCAAAAGTGGATTGTATAGCCTGGAACGGCACGTCCGCCGGATGGCTCGGGTTCGATAGCGATCGCCGCTTGTGCGAGGAAATCGAGGCGCATACAGGCATTCCCGCCACAACGTCGGTCCTGGCGTTGAACGAGGCTTTCGAACTTACGAAAGTTCGGCGTTTCGCTTTAGTTACGCCCTATCTCGACGAAATTCAGAATCGCATTATCGAGAACTTCCGACAAGCGGGCTACGACTGCGTTGCGGAACGCCACCTAAATGATCGAGGAAATTTCAGTTTCGCAGATTATACAGAGTTGCAAATCGAAGAACTCGCCCGTCAAGTCACCGAAGCAAAGCCTGACGCCATCGTCATCTTCTGCACGAATTTCCGCGGCGCCCCGATTGCCGATAAGCTGGAGAAAACTCACGGCATCCCGATATACGACACCGTGTCGACGGCCATCTGGCGGAGTCTGCTGATTTCGAATGCCGACGCGGCTCGCGTCAAAGGTTGGGGAAGTTTGTTTTCCCTGCCCGGATCAGTCGAAGACGATGACGTTGCGTAGCGCCGCGCCGGACTTTACGGACGCAATTGCGTCATTGATTTCCGACAACGGATAGGTCTGGCTTATCAACTCGTCGAGCAACAATTGGCCGGACAGATAGAGTTGCGCGAATTCTGGAATGTCCCGAGCCGGTACGGACGATCCCATCTTGCTGCCGAGTACTCGGACTTCGTTATGCGCGACACCGACCAGGCTGAGCGGTAGATTTGCGCCTTCCGCCGGCATCCCAACGACGACCATTCCGCCGCCCCGCCGCAACAGCGCCATGCCTTGCTCAAAGGCCTGAAGGTGCCCGACGGTGACGAAGACGTGATCGAAACCCAAACCTTTCGTCAACGCTCTGGCCTGTTCCACAAACGCCGCCCCGTCCGCACGTAGAACGTTCCTGGCGCCGAACTTGCGGGCGATTTCCAGTTTTTCGTCAACGATATCGACGGCGACGACGAGCTCAGCCCCCGCCAGCACCGCGCCCTGCACACTATTTAGGCCGACGCCGCCGCAACCGATGATCGCCACCGTTTGTCCAGGGGAAACTTGCGCGGTATTGCGCACAGCGCCCGCTCCCGTAATAACCCCGCAGGCCAATAGACTTGCCGGCAACAACGCCAACTCGTTGGGAATGGGAATAGCCTGAGACTGATCCACAACCACATAGTCGGCAAACCCGCCGACGCTAATACCTGCCCTGATTGGCCTGCCCGTCTTGTCCGTCAGACGACTTTGCGAAACAAGAGAGAATTCATGGGAACAAAGATATGGCGACCCGGCGAGGCAGAATGCGCAGTTTCCGCAAGTGCGGATCAGCGTTACGACGACCCGATCACCCGGAGTTAGGCCACCCACTTCCGCACCAACACTTTCCACAGTGCCGGCCGCCTCATGACCGTAAACAACGGGCAGGTCATCCGTCCAGGCCCCGTCAATGGCGTGAATGTCGCTGTGACAAATGGCACAAGCCTCTAGCCTGACGCGGATTTCGCCTTCGCCAGGATCGTCTACCGTGATCTGCTCGATGGAAAGCGGTTCGCCGAATCGGCGGCAAACGGCGGCGCTCGCGGTTAGTTTTGCCATGACGCCCGCCGATTCAAGCGCCGAACTTCGCTTTCGCTTCGCGTCGCCGGGCATGCAGGATCGGTTCCGTATAACCGTTCGGTTGCTCGACGCCTTTGAACACAAGGTCGCAGGCAGCCTGGAAAGCGACGCTGCCGTCCAAGTCGTCGGACATATTGCGGTAAAGCGGGTCGCCGGCGTTTTGCCGATCCACGACTGCGGCCATACGGCTAAGCGTTTCTCGCACTTGCTCTTCGCTGCAGACCCCGTGGGTCAACCAATTCGCCAGATGTTGACTGGAAATCCTCAGCGTAGCCCGATCTTCCATCAGACCAACGTCATTGATGTCCGGTACTTTGGAACAACCGACGCCTTGATCGATCCATCGGACCACATAGCCCAAGATACCTTGTGCGTTATTGTCCAGTTCCGCTTGGATTTCCTCCGGCGACAAGTTTTCGCCATGAGATAAAGGTATGGTCAGGATGTCGTTCAAGTCGGCCTTGTCGCGGGACGCGAGTTCGTTTTGCCTCTCTGTGACCGACACCTCATGATAATGGGTCGCATGCAAAGTCGCCGCGGTCGGCGACGGCACCCAAGCCGTATTCGCACCCGCCATAGGATGCGCAACTTTGGCTTCCAACATTTGCTTCATTTCGTCCGGCATGGCCCACATGCCCTTGCCGATCTGCGCCTTGCCCCGCATGCCCGTCTCTATGCCAACATCGACGTTCCAATCTTCGTAAGCCGAAATCCAGGGTTGTCCCTTGATCGCGTCTTTACGCAGGAACGGACCGGCGCGCATGCTCGTGTGTATCTCGTCGCCTGTGCGATCCAAGAAGCCTGTATTAATGAACATCAATCTACCGGAGACAGCGCGGATGCATTCCTTGAGATTGATGGTTGTTCGCCGCTCCTCATCCATGACGCCGACTTTGATGGTATGTCTGGCCATGCCGAGTGCGTCTTCGACGCGGTCGAACAGTTCGTTTGTGAACGCCGCTTCTTCCGGTCCATGCATCTTGGGCTTCACCACATACATGCTTCCGGTTCGGCTGTTGCGGTACTTGCCCAGTCCTTTGAGGTCGTGGAGTGCACAGAGACCGGTGATCATGGCATCCATGATACCTTCCGGTATCTCTTTCCCGTCTTTGTCCAAGATGGCGTCATTGGTCATCAAGTGACCGACGTTGCGGACCAACAGCAAACTCCGGCCGTGCAAGACAAGCGGCTCGCCCGCCGGCGTCAAAAACTCTCGATCCGGATTGAGCGCTCGGGAGACCGTGCTCCCCCCTTTCTCGAATTGATCGGTCAACTTACCGTTCATCAATCCGAGCCAGTTGGTGTAAACGAGCGTCTTGTCTTCCGCATCGACGGCCGCGACGGAATCTTCACAATCCTGGATGGTGGTCAAAGCAGACTCCAAAACCACGTCCTTCACGCCGGACGGGTTCGAACGACCGACCGGATGATCACGGTCGATTTGAATATCGATATGCAAGCCATTGTTCTTAAGCAGGACATTGGTCAAAGCATCGTCGCCCAAATAGCCAACGAACTTCTCCGGCTCACGCAAAGCCACAATGTCGCCATTCGCCAGTTCCGCTTCCAACTTACTCCCTGTGCGGTGATAGGAAACGACGTTCCTGTGAGAGCCGCTTGTCAAAGGCGCGGCACGGTCGAGGAAATTCGCCGCGGCCGCGATTACTTCTTCGCCGCGCCTTGGATTGTAGGCGCCACCCCGCTCGCAGCCATCGTCCTCGGCGATGACGTCGGTACCATAGAAAGCGTCATACAAACTCCCCCAACGCGCGTTGGCGGCGTTTAGGGCGTAGCGGGCATTACTGACGGGTACAACCAATTGCGGGCCGGCGACGCGCGCGATTTCATCGTCCACATTGCTGGTCGTGATGGCGAAGTCATCGCCTTCCGGCAACAAATACCCAATCTCCGTCAAGAATGATTTGTAATTCGCCATTTCAATGGTTTGACCACGCCGGGCTTCAAGCCATTCGTCGATCCGTTGTTGCAACTCGTCCCGTTTGGCTAAGAGTTGACGGTTTTTTGAACCCAAGTCCGAAATGATCGATTCGAAAGCTTGCCAGAATCCCACCTCATCTACCCCGGTGCCCGGCAAGGCTTCTTGGGCGATAAAGTCATCCAGAATTGCGGCGACTTGAAGTCCGCCACGTTGTTTCCTTTGCATCATCTGCCTTTCCAATTAACCGTCAACACGCTGCAGTTGTTCGCGAAACAACTGGCTTTTCTTGCGGTATGAGTCTGCCGACCTTCGGTTGCCGGCAATTTCCTCGTTCGACAGCATACGAACGACTTTGCCGGGCGAGCCCAGCACCATAGCGCCATCCGGTATTTCCTTACCCTCGGTCACCAGAGCATTGGCCCCGATCAAGCAGTTTTTGCCGATCACCGCTCCGTTCAACACGATCGCACCTATGCCGATCAGGCTGTTTTCTCCAATCGTACAACCGTGCAGCATCACCATATGGCCGACAGTCACATCCTCGGCAATATCGACAGGACAGCCGGGATCCGTATGCAGGACACACCCATCTTGGATATTGCTGCCTGCACCGACCGCTATCGGTTCTCCGTCGCCGCGCAATACGGCACCCCACCAAACGCTGCTCGCGGCAGCCAGCGACACTTTTCCCATAACCGCTGCTGTCGGCGCGACCCAGCTATCCTTATTAATCGTTGGTGAAACACCTGCGAGCGTGTAGATCATCCGCTTTCCCTAAAATTCTTAATCGCCGGTTTGTATACGGAGCGAGCGCCGGAACCAAACGATTATTTGCGACGACCAACGTCGTTGGAACGCAGGTCAAGCCAATGCCCGACTTAAGCGTTAAATCTATCGTTTGTCTTTTTTCAGGCGATCGATTATGGTTTCGCCTAATTACAAAATACGAATATTAGGAATGCTGGATCGGGCCGGTGTTCCAACACAAATTTTTACAAAGGGGATTCCGGATGCGAACTCTTTCCAGGAAACAATTTACCTATGCCATTGCGGCCTGTGCCATGGCGCTAACCATGGGCTATGACGCGGCCATCGCGAAAACCTACAAACTTCGCTACTCCGACCTCGGGCCGCCCCGCGGACCGCGCGCGGAAGCGATGAAGTGGTGGGCGGACGAAATCAAGAAGCAAACCGACGGTCAGGTCGAGATCGAGTTTTTCTGGAGCCAAGCCTTGGTCAAAGGCAAGGAAACCATGAAAGCCGTCGGCTCCGGTTTGGTCGATCTTGGCTCAATTCTCGGCGTCTACACACCTGCGGACGTGCCGATTTGGAACCTCGCCAACGCGCCTTTCGGCGGCCGGGACGCGTGGGTCGGTATGATGACTTGGCAGCAAATGCGTAAGGAACTGCCGGAACTGCGTAAAGAAACCGAGAAAAAGAATGTCGTGATCCTGTCCAATTTCACCACAGGCCCGGTCGATATTTTGTCCAAGGAGCCGGTATTGAAATTGGAGGACATCAAAGGCAAGAAATTCCGAGCCACGGGTGGCTGGGGCAGTCTTCTGAAACGACTGGGCGCCGTGCCCGTCCGGATCGGCATGGGTGAACTTTATCAAGCTCTGGATAAAGGCACTGTCGACGCCACGATCAATTACATATACGCCGTCAAAGCCTACAAGCATTACGAAGTTTCCGGTCATTTGACGGAAATTCAGATGGGCCAGGTGTTGGGATACGGTATCGGCATTAACAAGCGGACTTGGCAAAAAATGCCAAAGGACATCCGCGACAAAATTCAGGCGGCAAGCGACGAACTGATAAACCAGTATGCCCGCCGGCTCATCGACAACACTAATAATTCGCGCAAGGAAATGCAGGAAGGCATCGACGGCAAGAAAGTCACCTTCCACGTATTACCTGACGAAGAACGTGATCGTTGGCGAAAGGAATCGGAGTATTTCGTCGCTGAATGGTCGGAAAAAATGAAGAAAAAAGGCGTGGATGCGGAAAAGATTGTCGCCACAATGAAAGAAATCCGCGCCAAATACGAAGCCGAACTGAAGGAAAAGGGCTACCCCTGGACTCGTTGATTTTCCCGCCATAAATCCGTCCGGCAACGCACTTGATTGTACGTTGCCGGACCAAGCTCTCGGTATATCAAAATGATCGCTAAATTTTTCACGGTTGCCGACCGAGTATTGGTGGTGATCGCCTGCGTCGCTATCTTCGTCATGCTCACCATCACAACGGTTTCCGTCATCGGCCGATATGTCGTCGGCGAACCGATCCCCGATGACATCGTCATGAACGAGCTACTGATCGTCTTTCTGGTTTTTCTGCCGATCGCCTTTGTCCAACGGATGAAGCAGCATGTGTTTGTCACCTTGTTTACGGATTGGTTGCCTGGCCGCTGGCAGTTGGTTTGCGAAACCATCGGTAATCTTGTCGGTCTGATTATCTTTACCTTATTGGCTTACGCGACCTTCCAAGACTTCTGGGAGGCCTATGAAGTTTTGGCCTACAACGAAGGACCGTTGGAACTGCCGGAATATCCGTCCAGATTCGCCGTTTTCTTCGGCATTTTGGTGATGGCGCTGCGGCTGGCCTACGACTTTATCGATGGCCTCATAAACATCGCCAAGGGCAACGAAATCGTAAAAGTCGAGGGGGGCCACTAATGGAACCGGTGGTATTTGGTTACATCGGGATCGTTGCGGTCCTGCTATTGATTTTCATCCGCGTGCCGATTGCGTTCGCGCTCGGATTTGTCGGATTTTTTGGTTTGATCTGCGTGGTCGGCTGGCCTGCCGGCGACGAGTTCGATTTCGAGCGAGGCTGGACGGCGGCGGTTTCATTTATTGCATTCGAACCATTTTCATTTATTTCGTCATTTTCGCTCGTTGCCGTACCGATGTTCCTAATGATGGGCTATGTCGCCTATCACGCCGGGTTCACGCGGGATATGTATTACACGGCGAGGGTTTGGCTTTCCGGTGCGCCGGGCGGGCTCGCCATCGCATCTGTTGCCGGTTGCGCCATGTTCGCCGCCGTCAGCGGATCCAGTCTGGCAACCGCAGCCGCGATGGGCAAACTCGCGGTGCCGGAAATGCTCCGTTATAAATACGACAAAGGCCTGGCGACCGGCGTTGTCGCCGCGAGCGGCACCTTAGGCTCGCTCATTCCGCCCAGCATCTTGATGATCCTGTACGGCATTTTCACCGAACAATCGGTCGGCAAATTATTGATCGCCGGTTTCATTCCCGGCGTCTTCTCGGCGCTGATCTACATGGCCATGATTTGGATTCGGGCGAAGATAAACCCCAAGCTGGCGCCGGCCCCCGAATCCGTTTCCTGGGGAGAGCGCTTCCACGCCCTGAAAGGAACTTGGTCGATCATCGTCCTGTTCATCCTGGTGATGGGTGGCATCTATTTCGGTGTGGTCACGCCGACGGAGGCTGCGGCAGTCGGTGCGGCTGGTGCCTGGGGTCTGGCGGCTCTGGCGAAACGCTTGGATAAGGCGACGGTCAGAGACGCGATTGTCGAGACGGTCAGTCAGATCGCCAGCGTTT
This sequence comes from Alphaproteobacteria bacterium, assembly GCA_965216645.1. Taxonomy (GTDB): domain Bacteria; phylum Pseudomonadota; class Alphaproteobacteria; genus CBDCGJ01. The sequence goes on from CBDCGJ010000026.1 coordinate 157,055, forward strand.
TCGCCGTTGTGTTAGGCGCGAAGATTTTCGTCGGCTTCATCGGTCTCACGGGGATCGCGCAGAACTTGTCCGTCTGGGCACTGTCCTTCGACTTGCCGCCGATGGGTATTTTGCTATCGCTGTCGTCGATCTACATCATCCTCGGCACCTTTATGGACCCGCTCGGCATCATGCTGTTGACGCTGCCGGTGGTGACGCCGGTTATCGAGCAGTTGGGCTACGATCTTATCTGGTTCGGCGTGATCATGATCAAACTACTTGAAATCGGATTGATCACGCCGCCGGTTGGTCTCAATGTCTACGTTCTGAAAGGCGTGGTCGGCGATTCGGTTCCATTGGAGGCAATTTTCAAGGGCATAACATGGTTCCTCGCCATGGACGTCCTGACCCTCGTACTGCTGCTTGCCTTCCCGGCCATCAGCCTGTGGTTGCCAAGTATCATGTAATCATCTGAGACAACAAATCATCCAAAACAGGGAGTTGCATATGTTTCCACGTAAATTGAAAAGTACCGCGTTCGCTGTCGCGGCGGCGGCGCTGGCGCTTGGTTTGGTGACGGAAGGGGCGCTGGCTAAGACTTATAAGCTCCGCTACTCCGATCTTAGTCCGCCACGCGGGCCTCGCCCCGCCGCACTGATGTGGTGGGCGGACGAAATCAAGAAGCAGACCAACGGCCAGGTCGAGGTCGAGTTCTTTTGGAGCCAATCCCTGGTCAAGGGCAAGGCGACATTGAAAGCGGTCGGTTCGGGCCTTGTCGATACCGGCACCATCCTCGGCATCTATACGCCGGCCGATTTGCCGATCTGGAACTTGGCCAACGCCCCGTTCGGCGGCCGAGATCCGTGGGTCGGCATGATGACCTGGCAGGAATTGCGCCGCGAAGTTCCAGAATTGAGAGCGGAAACAGACAAGAAGAATGTCGTTATCCTATCGAACTTCACCACCGGCTCAGTCAACATCCTGTCGAAGGAACCGATCCTGAAATTGGAAGACATTAAGGGTCTGAAATTCCGCGCCACCGGCGGCTGGGGCAGCTTGCTGAAAAACCTCGGCGCCACTCCCATTCGTATTGGTTTTGGCGAGTTGTACCAAGCGCTCGATAAAGGCACCGTCGATGCCACGATCAACTATATTCAAGCGGTCAAGGCCTACAAACATTACGAAGTCGCCAACCATGTGACCGAAATCGAAATGGGACAAGTGCTTGGTTTCGGCATCGGCATTAACAAAAAAATGTGGGAAGGCATGCCCGCGGATATGCGCGCGACGATCCAAAAAATCAGCGACGAGTACATCAATCAATACGCAAGGCTGCTAAAGGAAGACGTGGATAACGCCCGCAAAGAGATGTCAGCCGGCATCGACGGCAAGAAAGTCACCTTCCATGTCCTCGACGAGGAAGAACGCAACCGCTGGCGCGAACGGTCAACATATTTCGTCAAGGATTGGGTGGAAAAAATGAAAAAGAAAGGCGTCGACGCCGACAGGATTGTCGAGGTCATGAACAAAACCCGCGCCAAATACGAAGCCGAACTCAAGGAGAAAGGATATCCCTGGACCCGCTAAAGTTTAAGGCGAGGCGACCCGAAATCCTACCTTGGGTCTAAAGCGTAAGGCTTATTGAATGGACTCCTCTTTACACCTAGCGGAAGCTGTTTAAACAACAAAGCTACTAAGTATTCGATATTACGGGAGCCGCCAAAAGGTCGAACCTCAGCGGCTCCCGTTTTGTTTTCTGCCAGTTTCACCGTCGACGATCGCGCGGCAGACCATTTTTACCCACATAGATATGGCAAGTATTCCGATGCTTCCGCATGGCATTCCGCAACAACAAAATTGCGGCATCGCCGCCGGGCCACCATCGTGAGTTAGGGAGATTTCGAGATTGGAAGGTGCTATTGGTAGCGGAGGAGGGACTCGAACCCCCGACACGCGGATTATGATTCCGCTGCTCTAACCAGCTGAGCTACTCCGCCCCTTTGATCAATGATCCGGCGCCCTATTTAGGGGTTTGTCCGGTTTAGGTCAAACCCTGATTTCGCTCATTCGGCGGCGCTCGTCAGCTGCCGTCCGACAAGGCGGGCATAAAGCCCCTGACGGTTCAATAAACTCCGATGCGTCCCGGTTTCAATGACCCTTCCCTGATCCAGCGCGACAATAATATCGGCGTCGCGCACGGTCGATAAACGATGCGCGATAACGAGAGTCGTGCGGTTGCGCATCAAGTCGCGCAAAGCCGTGTGAACCAGACGCTCGTTCAGGGCGTCAAGGTGAGAGGTGGCCTCGTCCAGCACGAGAACCGGGGCATCGCTTAGGAACGCACGAGCGATGGCGACGCGTTGGCGTTGGCCTCCGGACAGCGCCATCCCTCGCTCACCGACCGGCGTTTCCAACCCCAAAGGAAGGGACGCCACGAAATCGTTGAGCGCCGCGCGTTCGATCGCACGCCCTAGTTCTTCCGGCGATGCGTTGGGCTTTGCCATCAGAACGTTGGCGCCCAAAGTATCGTTAAACAAATAGGTGTCTTGGGCGACCAAGGTAACGGCGCTGCGAACGCTGTTCAATTCAAGGTCTTTTAAGGCGACGCCGTCAACCTCAATCGATCCGTCATGCGGATCCCAAAACCGCAATAGCAGATGCGCCAATGTCGTCTTGCCGGCACCGGAGCGACCGACAAGCGCAGCCGTGGCGCCGGCTGGAATATCGAGGCTGACGGCATCGAGGGTGGCGCGTTTGGTACCGGGATAATCAAAGGAGACGCCGTCGAAACGGACTGAAAGGCCATCGCTCGACCGCCGGGTCAATGTCTGCGGTCCGTCGGACACCACCGGTTTTTCGGCATATAGATTGAATAATCGACGGGTTGCTCCCAAGGTATCGGCCAACTGCCGGCCAATGTCGGCAATTTCCGAAATCGGCAGAAACGCGGCCATCGCCAGTAAAGTCAGGAGCGGCAAATAAGTCGCCAATCCCGGCGTCGTGGTTGCGAGATAGCCGCCGGCCATAACCGTGGCCAAGCCGCCGAAGGTCGTCGCGACTTCCACGACGATCGCCTGCAACGTCAGTTCTCCAAAAAACGGCAGCCGGACGGACTGGTGTGCGTCGGTCAAGGCCATGTATTCCCGCCGCCGTTCCGTCGCTTGCTGGAATGCCAGGATCTCCGTCATGCCTTGGATTGTTTCCGTCGTATGCGCATTCAGGCCGCCTAACGCCTCGCGGTCTTCCGACGCCAATCGATCTATGCGGCGGCGTAAAATGAATGGCGAGATACCGACCAAGGCGAGGAAGGGAAACAGCACCAAAACCAACACGATGTCGAACCAGCCCAAGGTAATCAACACTGCCGCCGGGACTAAAACCGCGACAAATGCCGGCGCAATGGTATGCGCGAAAAAGAATTCGACCAGCTCGACGTCGTTCGTTGCCATCGACATAAGATCGCCGGTGCGACGACGCACCAGATAGGCCGGCGCCAAACTGTCGATCTTTTTGAACAGATCGATCCGCATTTCGGCCAACAACCGAAATGCCATATCGTGGGCGATCCAGGATTCGAACCAATGAAAAGCGCCGGCGGCGGGCGCCAACGCCAGTAACCCTATAATCAGGCCATAGGGAGAATTCCCTTGCGCGATCGCAGCCACAACCAAGGCCGAGAGCAGACCCACCCCGATAAACGCGGCCACGCGGGCGATCCCGAACAAGAAGGTCAACGCCAGCCGCCCTTTCCACGGACGCACGAAGCTCATCAAGTAACGAATGGCGCCTAACCAGCCCAACCCGCCGGCGGTAACGATCCCTTCCTCGGTCTCTGTCCCAGTGTCGATAGGAGCCTCTTCGGCAAAATCGGGAACGGCGATGGCTTCATCGTCCAGGAGGCGGTCGTCACCGCCGCTGGCCGCTTCTTCCGCCTGATCGGCCATCAGGCGATGATAGGGTCCGTTGCGCGCCATGAGTTCGGCATGTCGCCCCTGCTCAGCGACAACGCCATCCTGAAGCACGAATATCCGATCCGCGCCAATGACGCTGGATAGACGATGCGCGAAAATCAATGTAGTTCGACCTTGCATAAGCCGGTCCAGGGCCTCTTGGATGATCGACTCGTTCTCGGCATCCACGGCGGACAAGGCTTCATCCAAGATCAGGATCGGCGCATCTCTAAGCAGGGCGCGGGCAATGGCGATCCGCTGCCGCTGGCCGCCGGATAGTTTGATACCGCGTTCCCCGATTATAGTGTCGTAACCCATTGGAAGTGCGGTGATGAAGTCATGCGCGTTTGCCGATCTGGCCGCATCGATCATGCGTTGCCGGCCAGCGCTGGGATCACCAAACAAGAGGTTTTCCGCGACCGTGCCGTGGAACAGCTGTGTGTCTTGCTGAACGATAGCGAACTGCCGGCGAAGTTGGTCGAAACTCAATTCGCGAAGGTCATGACCGCCGACCCGGATGGCGCCGGCTTGCGGATCGTAGATCCGCAGCAGCAGCTTGACGACGGTCGACTTCCCAGCCCCGCTCGAGCCGACGAAACCGACCCGTTCGCCAGGCGCAATTTCGAAATCCAACCCGTCATGGGTGTTCCCGCGTCCACCGGGATATTTGAACTGGACACCCTCGAAGGTAATGCCCGATTCCAACTCAAGGCTCGAGCCGGCATCATCGACAACCGCGGTGATCGAGGGTTTCTCGGACAAAAGGCCTAGGATTTTGGCGGAAGCGGCTTGGGCTAACATTCCGTCGTGGAGAAGCGACCTAAGATCGCGCAAGGGACGGAATACCTCGACACCGAGCATGAGAACGATCAGCAGGACTTCGAAACTCATCACCCCGTCGGCCACCCGATAGGCACCGACCGCCAGTGCCAATGCCGCACCCAAAGCGATGCCCGTATCCGTGATACCGCGGGAGAGCGAGTTGGTCGCCAGCACCCACATGGTTGTCTGGAATAGGCGGTGGGCCTTTTCGCTCAACAAAGCCCCTCTCGCCGCACTTTGAGCAAACACTTTTAGGGTCGAGAGGCCCTGCATCGCGTCCAGAAACTCCGACGCCAACTCGCCGTAAGCCTTGGACCGGGCAAGTGAGTTCCGGCTATCCCAACGGTGGAAAATTGCGGGTGCAAATAGGGTCAAAACCGCCGACCCAAACAACACCAAAGCTACCGGTAAGTCGAAAAAGACCAAGACCAGGAAGATCAAGACAGGTGTCACCGCGGCAACAAAAAACTGCGGAAGATACTTGCCGAAATAGGTTTCCAGATGCTCGACCCCGTCCACCAACGTGACCAGAACGTCACCCGTTCGGGCATGTCCAAAAAATGCGGGTCCCAGCTCGATCACTTTGTCGTAGAGCAACCCACGCAAATGTCGTTGGACTTTGGCTGCGGTTCCGTGCGCGACCATAATGCGGATATATTCCAACATCCCTCTGGCAATAATCACGATGGCAACGACCGCGCCTGACCAAAGCAGGTCATTGAGCTCGGCGCCGGCAAAAACCTTGGCCAGCAGCCACCCGAGCAATGCCAATCTGGCAACGCCGAGGGCCGACGAGATCACGCCTATTGCGACCGCGAACCAAATTCGCCCGCGCACGCCATCGGTAAACGCCCAAAGTTTGCGATCAAAATACATATAAGTGCCCTCTTGTAAGGTCGCCGACCGGCAACCGAACAGCAGCATGCCATCTATTTCGCGTGTTTAGAAGTCGTCTAATCTATGGACTAAGCGCGACGGATCCATCCGCCGCCGAGTACCTGCTCACCCTTGTAGAGCACACATGCCTGCCCTGGGGAAACGCCGGCCTCGGGCGTGTCCATTTCGACTTGAATATCGCCATCGTCCAGAACCGTTACGCTAGCGGATTCAGGGGGACGGGTGGAGCGAATTCGAGCGTCGGCGCGGAAATGGTCACCCGGTTTCGGAACCGGCTGGAGCCAATTCAGGTCGGTGACGAAGAACCGGTGGCAAGCGAGGGCTTCACGCGGACCGACAACGACGCGCTTCGCCTCCGGTTCCAAGCGGATCACGTAGAGCGGGTCGTGGCCGCCGATGCCCAGGCCTTTTCGCTGCCCAACAGTGAAGTGAACGATGCCTTCATGGCGGCCGAGAACCTTGCCGGACAGATCTACTATTTCCCCCGGATCGCAGGCATCGGGCCTCAGGCGCTTTATCACGTCAGCATAATCGCCATTCGGCACGAAACAAATGTCCTGGCTATCCGGCTTATCCGCGACGACAAGCCCGTGCCTGGCCGCAATCGCACGGGTTTCGTCCTTGGTGCGGTAGCCCCCCAACGGAAAGCGGAGAAACTCTAGTTGTTCCTGAGTCGTCGTGAAAAGGAAATAGCTTTGATCCCGCTGAGAATCCGTCGCTTTATGAAGCTCCGCTAGGCTTTCTCCCGGCAGGCGCCGAACATAATGGCCAGTGACCATAGCCTCCGCGCCCAGTTCTTGCGCCGTGGATAGAAGGTCGACAAATTTTACCGACTGATTGCAGCGAACACAGGGCACTGGAGTCGCGCCGGCCAAATAGGTCTCGACAAAATCGTTCATGACACCGTCGCGGAATTTGGACTCATAGTCCAAAACGTAATGCGGTATGTCCAACTGCGCGGCCACCCGCTTGGCATCGTGGATATCGCTGCCGGCACAGCAAGCGCCTTTCCGCCGTACGGCGACACCGTGATCATATAGCTGAAGCGTGATGCCGATGACATCCAGCCCCGCCTCTTTGCAAAGGGCCGCGCAGGCGGACGAGTCGACGCCACCCGACATCGCGACAACCACCCGCGTGCCGGGAGCCAGGCCGTCCAAACCGTCGACTTTTTCCACCGTCTTCGTCATGGCTGAAATATAGCCATGAGCGTGAAAAGAACAACGCTTCAATGGAGCGTCAGATGAAGTCGAGCAGACTGACCCGTAGCAATCGCGACGTGACGTTGAGCGACGCCTCCAGTTGAATTTCGTCCGCTCTTAGATTGCTGACCGCTTCGGCCATATCCACATCCTCGATCTCTCCGGCCAAGGCGCGTCCAAAATCTCGGTCTTGAATCTGTCGCTCCTCAAGAGAGGCAAGGGATTCCATACGGACTCCATTGAGAGCCTCCACATCGCGTATTTGGTCGATCGCGTAGACGATGCCGGATAACTCATTGGCAAGAAATTGCTGCTGGTTCTGCGTCAACGGCGATTGAAAAGATCCCGGCGGGGCGAAAGCACCCGCGCCGGGCGGTAACACGCCGCTTTCGAACTGCAGCAACCGCTGGATTGACTCGAGGATCGGCGCGGCAATCTCATCCGCTAAGACGCCATACTCCATGGTCCGATTGTCGTCGATCTTCTGGCTCAATTTAATGGTATTGTTGTCGAACGCATCGGCGACCGACGGCAAGGCCAGAAGATCCGCAGCGGAAGTTATGTTTACCGGCGGTTGATCGGTATTTGTGCCCGCAAACACGTAGGAGCCTTGATGCTGCGTATTCAACAAACCGATCAGGGTGTCCAGCACGCCCTCAACTTCCAGATTGAAACCGGTGCCGTCATTCAAACCGGTCGTTTTGATCACTTGCTGGCGCAGAGCCTCCGCTTCGCCGGCGATCGCGCCGAGTGAGAGATTCTGGATCTCCAGGCGCGCATCTAGTTCCGCGTTCGATTTGAGAAACGCGTCCTTCTGCGAAATTACCGTCTTCGTCGCGATCAGCGTGTTGTTTTCCCGGGCGTAACCTTCAAAGTAGGTCGATTTACGCCCAGTCGTGACTTGCTGTTGCGATTCAAACAATTGCGCTTGGTTGCGCAGCATTTGACTGACGATAAGTTGGTTTTGGCCGAATGTGCTGACCCGTGTCATGACTTGCCTCTTTTGCCGTCTTAGTTGGCGATAGTGAATAAAGTGTCGAACATTTCGTTGACGGTCGAAATCATCCGCGCGGCGGCGTTGTATGACGTCTGATAGACGATCAGATCGGATAGTTCCTCGTCCAGGTTCACGCCGGCCTCGGAGTCGCGCCGGCTCACCAGCTCTTGCCGCAAGGCGGCGCGGTCCAAAGCCAATCCCGTTGCGTTCGCGGATTCCATGGACACGGCGGAAAGGACATAAGCCGTGTAACCCGAAAGCGTCGTGTTCAAATCCGGCAAGTCGCCGGCGGCCGAAAACTGCAAGGCGAGATTTTGCAGTTCATGAAAGGCGACCGCTCCAGCATTGTCCCCCACCGTGAGGGCCGGCGTCCCAGCCGAGGCCGTCAAGTCGAGGCGCGCCAGAGATAACTGCGTAGGATCGTCCGCGATATCCTGACGGACCCGAACGTCCCGCGCCGCATCCATTATGATTCTCTCTCCGACACCGAAAAACTCGCTGAAGGATAAGCTCGTGGTTCCTCGCTGCGTGGTGTCGTTGACCACATGTATGCCATAGCCCTCATATCCAGGATTCGGCGTCGCGGTCATTTTGCCGTTGGCGTCCAACGCGAAGGTGACATAACTACCCATGTTGGCGTTCAGATCGGCGATCACCGCATTTATATCGCTACCGATCGCAGAGAAATCCAAGGTATGAGAAATGGGCGCCTGCCCGCCCGGACCGCGAAATTCCATAAACACAGTACCGGCACCACCAAAGCCGTGGTCGTCGCCGACTTGTAGACCTGTGTTAAAATCGACGGGCACCCGCGTTTCCAGCAAATCGTTCATGCCGAAGAAATGAGCGAAACCGCGTCCAGCGCGATCGCTGGGATTGACCGCGTCCTGACTGATGGCGACACCGTCGCCTGAGTTGCTCGCCGAAAACGTCATCACGCCGTCGACCAGGGACATCGTCGCCGCCCCGCCCAACCCGGCATTTACCGCGGCGATAACATCGTTCATCGACGTATAACCGCCGCCCGTAAAATCGATGGTTACCGAGGCAGAGATCTCGTTGTTCGTATCGAGGACGGCGAAAACGGCTTCCCCGGTAAATCCATGGGGATCGGTGCCAAGCGCACCAACGTCATGCCCGATCATGCTTTCCGGTGCGGGCACCGGACTGTACTCGTTATGAATGCGATTGAACTCATTAACGGTCATCGCCGACAGATTGCCCAACATGGTGGCGACTTCCGGCAATTCCGTGTCGCGTAGTTCGATCAAGGCCAGCAATTCGCCCGAACGCAGTGCGCTGCCTAGGTCCCGGCCAGGTTGAATCGGTTCACCGGTCGTTGGATCGATGCGGTGGACCGTGATCGGATCGAACCGACTTGTGGTGTCGACCTGTCCGGCCGCATAGTAGACGATCTGTCGCGGCTCGAAATCCAGGAGGGTCTCGCCGGAAACGGTCGCAATATGAGCATGGCCGTCCGGTTGGAAGGTCACTCGAATGTCCAAAATATCGGCGATCTTCTCAATCGCGCGGTCCCGCTCTTCCTCCAACGCCGGCGCGCTTTCGCCGAGCTGGGTCTCCCGCATGATCGCTTGATTGAGCTCGTGAATTCGTAGCAAGGACTGATTTAGTTCGTCGATCCGGGTATCAATCTGCCGATCGGTCTCTTCCCGCAAAACCTGTACTTCGCGCGACAGACGATCGATTTCACCCGCCAGCATGTATAGATCGTTGATAACCCCCATACGGCGCGCCGTTTGGCTGGGCTCGACGGACAGGGAACTGAATCCTGCAAACACATTGTCGACTTGCTTGTTCAGCACGCCGTCGCTGGCCGGATCGCCGAGCAGAGATTGTAGGCGGCCGTGAATTTCCTCCAGCTTGGCATAGTAGCCAGCGGCCGCGGAGGACGAGATGATTTCCCGCTGCAAGAACTCGTCTACCACCCGCGTAATCTCCGCGATTGCCACGCCGGCGCCACGACCATCGATGCTGAGACTCTCAAGATTGACAGTTTGCTTGGCGTAGTTCGGCGTATTGACATTAGAAATGTTGTTGGAAACCGTGGCCATCGCCGACTGACTGGTCATCAAGCCCGAAAGTGCGGTTTGCATAGCGATATTGAGTGACATGACTAAATTTCCTTGGGGTCATTAGAGTCGGTAAGAAGGAATCTATTGCCGATTTCCACCGGCTTCGGCGTCACGGCGGAAATAGTTGCCGCCTGGCCCGTATTTCGCACTCTCTTTCTAGCGCTTTGAAATCTAACCGTTTTTGGCAACATCGTTGAACCTTCATCACCGGTTGCCCTGTGTCTCAGGACAACTTGGACCAATTACTGCAAATGAGGGGCCAACTGAAAACGCGAACCGGCCGGGAACTTCCTGCCTGCCGTCGGGGTCGACCGGAAAAAATGTCTGATCGAATTCGGAAAATTCTGCCGAAAGACGAGGACTCTCTTCAACGAAAATCCGAAAACATTTTTAAATACAAATGCTTAGAAATCCGTGCGGAGTTGGCCCGGGGATTGCTTCACCGTTAGCGATGACGGGGCCCAAACAACGTCAACACTGAAGTACGCGGAAAAACTTATGAGCATAACCGAATTTTCGCCGGAACTACCGCGATCCGCTGACAGCGATAGCTACGCCGCCGACGAACGCAGGAAATCCGAGCAAAGAAGCGGAAACTTCCTGGACTATTTCATCCGTGCCACAGACAGCTTCCTCAGTCGTAACCACGACCGCGCCGATCTGATCGATCAACGCGCTTCCGTTTTTGCCGATAAACCTATTGACGAGAAGGTCGATTTTACCGACCGCTCTGCGGAGGACGACACCGACGTCCGCGAAAGCAATCAAGCATCGGATGACAACGTTGCTGTGGACGACGACCATACGGAAGCAACCACTGATGAGGCCGCCAGCAACGAACTGCCACGCCAAACGGAACCTTCGCTGACACCGACGGAAACGTTGAATAGCGACGACACGGCAGCGAGCGAAACGCAGGTACTGAGTAACGCTGATGTATCGAGTACCGATGTCAAGGTGGATACAGACACATCGACCACAGAGAACGCGGTTGCGGAAATACCGGAGACGCTGATCTTGACGCAAGGCGAGCAAAAACGAAGCGATGCGGTCGCCAACGCGCTGGTCCATGCAAATCGTAATGCCGCACTTTTCGCCGGCAAGTTCGGTGATATCGATATCCCGATGATCAACGAATTGCGGGCCGCCCTCACCAAACCGCAACAGCAGAGCGGGCTTGAGAACTTAAATTCGAAACCGTCTCTCTCGGATCAGGGGACGACGAAGCCGGCGCTCGCCGGGCAATTCACTCAGCTTCGCGAGGCCTTTAACGCACCTCGTAGTGGCATGGATCGTCAAGCACAAGATGTACTGCCGCCGCTTCGCCAACTGGCGATATCAAATCAGCTCGCGCCGCAGGAGCGACCCGGCGAGTTGAATTCTCTAATCCAGTTTTTCCAAGCCCGATCGCAGCAAACCCCTTCGGCGAACATGGGAGGAACTTCGGTCAATCAAATCGCAACTGGAGGCGACGCCAGTGCCAAGCCGCTCGCCGCCATGCAAACGATGATGGAGAATCATTCTCAGTCCGGACACCAAGGCCAAGACAACGGACAGTCCGGTCTTGGACAATCGGTTCAAGCCGCGGCTAAGAATGGCGCCGCTCCGCAGAACGCGCCTGCAAGTGGCGGCGTTGGTCAATTCGCCAGTAACCTGGCTCTGACTGGTGCGGGTACCACAAATGCGACGCCCTTGGGCGCGATGCAGGTACAGTCAAACAATCCTGTCATGAATGGCCGAGCTCCGCAGCAACCGGCAACAACGACATCGGCACCGACCGTGCAGATCGCCTTTCAAATCGCAAAAGCGATGGATCAAGGACTCAATCGGATGAACATCCGTCTTGACCCGGCGGAATTGGGCCGGGTTCATGTGCAGCTCGACGTGACGACCGATGGGCGTGTCGCGACGACAGTCACGGTGGAACGGCCCGAGACCCTTGAGCTCCTTCAGCGTGACTCGCGTAGCTTGGAAAAAGCATTGCAAGACGCGGGGCTCGACACCGAAGACGGTGACCTGACCTTCAATCTAAAGCAAGACGACGGTTCTGCTTGGGCGGAGAACAATAGCTCGGACGGCGGGTCGACCAAAGACCAAGGCGACGACATGATCTTCGCCGCCGATGAAGCGGATGAAGAAGTGACGCATCTGATCTCCGACCGCGCGTTGGACGTGCGTATATAAAAAGGACGAAATCGATGGAAATTAGCAGTCTTGCCGCCGCATCGGATCCCACGGCCTCCTCGAGTGGACTTGCCGGCGCCACACTAGCGGACAATTTCGACACCTTCCTGACACTGCTGACCACGCAGTTGAAAAATCAGGATCCGCTGGAGCCCATGGACACCAAGGAGTTCGTTCAGGAACTGACCCAGTTCTCCGGTGTTGAACAAGCGATCCAAACCAATCAGCATCTGGAACAGTTGCTGGGTCTGTATCAGACCGGACAGGCAACCGCCTCCGTCGGCTATCTTGGCAAGTCCGTCCAGGTTCAGGGCAACACCAACATGCTGAAGGACGGTCAAGCTTCCTGGTCTTACGAACTCTCCGCTCCGGCCGCCAGCACGTCGATTATCGTCGAGAATCAATTGGGCGCCGTCGTTTACGTGGGTGCAGGTTCGACCGCGTCCGGCCAGCATGATTTCACCTGGGACGGCAAGGACAATGATGGCAATCCATTACCCGAAGGACAGTACCGGGTCAGCATCAGCGCCGTCGATAGCCAGAACAATCCCATCGACATCTCAACGCAGATCCACGGCATCGTCACGGCCGTCCGCAGCGACCCGACCGGCGCTGTCCTTTATATCGGCGACATTGAAGTTCCCCTGGTCGATGTATTGAAAGTGACGGAGCCGTCGACAACAAGCGATGGGGATGCGGATCAAACGGACAACAGCAACACGAACCAAAGTTAGATGAAACCTGACGCCGTGTCGGGTTGGAAGCGCCACGTTTCGCGCCGCATAGAATTGCCGGCTGCAAAGGAACAAGGCCCCGAAAAACGGCACACATGATCGAAGGAGTAATAAAATGAGTATTTATGGTGCAATGTTTTCGGGCGTTTCCGGCCTCAACGCGCAAAGTCAAGCGTTAGGTGCGATCGCCGACAATATTTCCAACGTCAACACGGTCGGCTACAAGCATACCGACACTCATTTCCAGACCTTGGTGACGCAGAGCGCAACGACCAGCTACTACACGCCTGGCGGTGTCTCATCCCTCCCCCGCGCCCTAGTCGACCGTCAAGGTTTGCTGCAGGCGTCCAACTCGCCGACGGACCTGTCGATTTCCGGCAGCGGATTCTTCGTCGTACAGGACTTGGCCGACGACGGCAATCCGAATGCGTCGATTTCCTACACGCGTGCGGGTTCTTTCGTCACTGACGAGAACGGTGACCTGCGTAATGCCGCCGGTTTCTATCTGCAGGGCTGGCCGATCCCCGACGACGGGAGCGCGCCGGTTACCAGCCCGAGCAATCTGGATTTGCTGCAAACCGTTAATGTCAGCAGTCTGACCGGTAAAGCGCAGCCCACGACCGAATTGGTGTTCCAAGCCAATCTGCAATCCTCGGCAACGCCGGGTACGACCGCCTACGCCGTCGGCGATATGGCCGCGGGCAACATCACGCCGATGTTCGAGCAGTCGGTGCAGTTGTTCGACAGTCTTGGCGGCGTCCGCACCTTGACCTATGGTTTCTACCGGGAAAATGTAACACCAACAGCGACCAACACCTGGCATGTCGAAGTCTACGTTTCGCCGCCGACGGACGCCGATCCGACGGCCCATCCCAATGGCTTGGTCGACTCCGGCAATATGGTCTTCAACACCGACGGTACCCTAGATGCCGCCAACACCACCCTCAACCACGCCAACGCGATCCCCACTGGTACCCCGCTACAAATTCAATGGGAGCCAACATTGGGCATCGACGACAGTTTCCTTTCGACCAACTTCGGTTCGGACGGCCAAGCCGATGGTTTCACTCAATTCGACGCACCGAGCGTGCTGGTCTCCGCTGACGCAAATGGCTCCGTATTCGGTTCGCTGGCGGGAGTTCGGGTCGATGAAGACGGTACCGTGGTGGCTCTGTTCGACAACGGAACGCGGCAAGATATCTACAAGTTGCCGGTTGCCATGTTCAACAATCCGTCGGGTCTGATTTCCAAGTCCGGCAATATTTGGATCGAGTCCGAAGACTCCGGCACGGTGATTTTGCAGCAGGCTTCGCAAGGCGGCGCGGGAGATATCGCCCCGGGCACCCTCGAGGCATCGACTGTCGATCTGGCGACCGAGTTCACCAAAATGATCTCGACCCAGCAGGCCTACTCGGCGGCCTCGCGGATCATCACGACAGCGGACGAAATGCTGGACGAATTGCTACGTCTGAAACGCTAGGTCTCTTTCACCATGACCAAATTAAGAGCCGGTCGGCGGCATCGCCGATCGGCTCTTTTCATGGCGCGAAAAACGGATTTATTGCCCGTTATTAGTTAATCATTAATACCCGTGAGATACTCTGAGAGCGATGAAAACGAACGAGTTGAGGTTTTCCGTTGTCTCAGGAAAATGAAATTAAACGCATAATCGGCCCTTACGGCGAAGCTCTGACCATTAATGAGCTGCCGCCGCCGAACACTAAGCGCTGGGTCATTCGGCGAAAAGCGATTGTTGTCGCCGCCGTTCGCGGGGGACTGATCAGTCTTGAAGACGCCTGCAAGCGATATGACTTGTCGGAAGAAGAGTTCGCTTCCTGGGAAGCGGCGCTGGACAAGCACGGCCTGCCGGGTTTGCGTACAACCCGCCTTCAGCACTATCGCGAAACCCAAAACGACAGCGTGATCGGATAACACTCCAAAACGATTCCTGCGACTGGCGGATTGCGCATTGAACACGGCGTTAATAGGTATCGTTACGCAAACTGCCAGTTGATCGAGAAACGCGCCAATTTGACGGCAAACGCCGCTGAATTAACCGTCGGGTCTGAACGTTAGGCTTCCGACAATAGATTAACGGACGGATTCGAAAGGGAGAATCCGACGGAGCGTTATCTGCCGTAAAATGCGGTGGAAAAATTTTTGTTCGAGTACCGCTAGGCAGTAATTGCCTAGCAATGCCGATTCGCGTATACTTTGCGGCGATTTGTATCAGTATTCGGCCGTCGCTTATGCGTAAACCGAGTTTTTGGCTTTTGGAGGCCTAATCGAGTGAACGGCATTCTCGAGACTCTCAAATCCCTTGGCACGGGACGCCTCGTGCTAATGGGAGTCGTTGCCGCGGTCCTGTTGACCGCCTTTATTGTCATTACAACGCGGATCGCGTCG
Organism: Alphaproteobacteria bacterium; assembly: GCA_965216645.1. Lineage (GTDB taxonomy): Bacteria > Pseudomonadota > Alphaproteobacteria > CBDCGJ01. The sequence goes on from CBDCGJ010000026.1 coordinate 172,319, forward strand.
CCTCGAATGTCCCTTTTGTACGGGGATCTGGGACAATCCGACTCGGCTCAGATTGTGACCAAACTAGAGCAGATGGGTGTCCCGTTCGAGCTGCGGGCGGGCGGAGCGCAGATATACGTACCGGAAGAGCAAGCGCTACGCCTGCGATTGAGTATGGCAACCGACGGCCTACCCAGCGGCGGATCGCTTGGCTATGAGTTGTTCGATCGCGGCGACAATCTAGGCACCTCGAGTTTCGTTCAAAACATCAACCATTTGCGCGCGCTGGAAGGTGAGTTGTCCAGAACAATCCGCGAGTTGGACGGCGTCGCCGCCGCCCGTGTCCATTTGGTGCTCCCGAAACGGCAGCTGTTCACAAGAAAGCAGCAAGCGGCGCGTGCGTCGATTATTCTTAAACTCGTTGGTAACAGGCGTTTGAACGAGGAGCAGGTTTCGGCGATCCAATATCTCGTTTCGTCCGCCATCGCGGAACTGTCCCCCGATAGCGTATCGATCGTCGATACCAGGGGAACCTTGTTATCGGGCCGGCAACGCGATGCGAAAAACGGTAGTGAGAACCTGGCGCAGCTCCAGCGCGATTTTGAAGACAAGCTCAAAGGCCGTATCGAAAGCATGGTCGAAAAATCCGTCGGAATCGGCAATGTACGGGTCGAGCTGACAGCGGATATCGACTTTGACCGTTCGACAACAAATTCCGAGACTTATGATCCGGATAGTCAGGTCGCGCGATCCGCGTCCACCGTCGAGGAAAACTCGTCCTCAACCGAACGCAATCAGGACGGCACCGTTTCGGTCACGCAAAATTTGCCCGGTGCGAATCAGAATGCCGACGATCAGCCTGGCAAGGCGTCGACAACAACGCGCACCGAAGAGACGACGAATTTCGAGATTTCCAAAACCGTCCGTCAGGAGGTACATGAGTCGGGTACGATTAAGCGTTTGTCCGTCGCTGTTCTCGTGAACGATACGCCGGAAGTCGGCGCCGACGGCAACGTTACCTTCACGGCCCGAAACCAGGAGGAGCTCGACAAGATCGACGCTCTGGTCAAGACCGCCGTCGGTTTCGATGAGCAACGAGGAGATCAGGTCCGTGTGGTCAATATGCGGTTCACACAGTTTGAGGACACATTGTTTAAAGCGCAGACCGATCTTGGCGTTTGGTCGTCGTTAAGCAAGGCGGATTACTTCCGTGCCGCCGAACTGCTGGCCTTGTTCATCGTCGTTGTTTTACTGTCCGTCCTGGTCTTGCGGCCACTCCTCGCCGTATTTCTCAATAGTAGACAGAATGATGCGTCAGCGGACGGTCCAGTCTTGCAAGCTCCCGCCGGCGTTCCTCAGTTGCCTGGGATGACCCGAGCGCAAATTCGGGAAAATCCGGAGATCATTCGGGCGGTGGAAAGCGGTGAGATCAGCCCCGAAGAATATGATCAGCTACTCTCGTCAGCACCGGAACGCCTGGAACTGCCGCCGGAGGACGAAGGCGACGGTATTGACATCGCAATGATCGAGGGTCGTGTAAAAGCCTCATCCATTCGAAAGATCGGCGAACTGGTCGACAAGCATCCTGAAGAAGCCGTCGCAATTATGCGCAGCTGGATGTATCAGGACGCATAGGCGAATAGGGAATTGAGCGATGGCTTTACCGGCAAGAGCTTTAGAAATTTCCGGCACTGAGAAAACCGCCATCCTGATGTTGGCCCTCGGCGAGGAGCATGGACAAAAAATCTGGGAACTGCTCGACGATGAGGAAATCAAGGAAGTATCGATGTCGATGGCCAATCTCGGCACTATCGACGCGCAATTGGTGGAACGTCTGATCGTCGACTTTGCCAGCCAGATGTCTTCGACCGGCGCCCTCATCGGTACGTTGAATAGTACGGAGCGCCTACTGCAAAGGATTCTGCCCGAAGATCGAGTCGAGCAGATTCTTGAAGAAATCCGAGGCCCCGCAGGCCGAACCATGTGGGACAAATTAGCCAACGTAAACGAACAAGTCTTGGCCAACTATTTGAAGAACGAGTATCCGCAAACGGTCTCCGTGGTCTTGTCGAAAATCCGTCCTGAGCATGCGTCCAAAGTGCTGTCTGCCTTGCCGGAGGATTTCTCAATGGAAGTGGTGATGCGCATGTTGCGCATGGAATCCGTGCAAAAAGACATTCTAGACAAGGTGGAAAACACGCTACGTGTCGAATTCATGAGTAATTTGGCGAAAACCAATCGCCGGGACAGCCATGAAATGATGGCGGATATCTTCAACAATCTCGATCGCGCTACAGAAAACCGATTCATGACCGCGCTGGAGGAGCGAAACCGCGATTCATCGGAGCGTATCAAAGCCTTGATGTTCACCTTTGAAGATCTGAATCGTCTCGATCCTGGTGGGGTACAAACGCTGATCCGAGGAGTTGAGAATGCCAAGCTTGCTCTTGCCTTGAAAGGGTCCTCGGATGTTATCCGAGACCAATTCTTTTCCAATATGTCGGAACGGGCCGCAAAAATTCTGCGCGAGGATATGGAAGCCATGGGTCCAGTCCGCTTGCGCGATGTCGACGAAGCGCAAATGGATATCGTTTCCGTCGCGAAGGACCTGGCCGCGGCCGGCGAAATCATGCTGGCCGACAACGGCGAAGACGACGAACTGATCTACTGACGGTCGACCGGCAATGAATGACAGCGCAAAAAAATTCATGTTCGACAATGTCTTCAAAGTGGACGAGAGCGGGCGCGCGATCGAAGACGAGACCGCCCCTCTGGTCTATAGCGACGAAGATATCTCGGCCGCACGGATCGAAGCGGAACAAGTTGGTATCGAAATTGGTAAGGCGCAATCGCAACAGGATATCGAACAGCAGGTCTTGCAATTGATGCAGACGATCGCCAGCGAACTCTCCAAAGTGCAAGAAGGCTACCATTCCGCGATGGCCGATTTACGCGCAACCGCGGCCAAAATTGCGGCAGCAGCGGCGGAAAAGTTGGCGGGCGAATTGCTGTCCCATCAACCTTCGGCCGAGATTGAACGGATGTTGTTGGACTGCATGGCCGTGCTTCCGTCAACGCCGCGAATCGAAATCAAGATCAACGAAAAGCTTGTGGAGCCGATGCGCGCCCGCTTTATCGAAATCGTGCGAGAGGCCGGCTACAGCGGCGACGTCGTCGTGGCGGGTGACGCTGATCTTCCACTGCATGATTGCCGCATCGCGTGGCTGGGTGGCGGTGCGGAACTTAGGCACGATGAGTTGATCGGCGAAATCAACGAAATTGTCGAGCGCTATTGCCGAACGCAGTCCGACCAATCGACCAATTCCGATAACCCGGGCGAAATGCCCGAGCGATCCCTTTAGGTGAGCCATGGCAGACGATAACGAATTAGAACTCGACGAATTACAAGTCAGTGAGGAAGAAGCGTCGTCGTCAATTATTGGTGATTCGGACGACGAACAATCCGTGACCCGGACGGCTGCCGACCTTTCCGCTGTTCACGATATTCCGGTGAACGTTTCGGCGGTTCTCGGCAAATCGACCATGCAAGTGAGTTCCCTGCTGAAACTTGGCCGCGGCGCGGTCATCGAGCTCGACCGAAAAGTCGGCTCCGCCATCGATATTTATGTGAATGATCGATTGGTGGCGCGCGGAGAGGTCGTAGTCGTCGAGGAACGTTTGGGCGTGACAATGACGGAAATCATCAAGAGCGATGGCAATCAGTAGCACTGCGTAAGAGTTTTGGATTCGATGCGACCTGGGACAATGGATATGGCGACCGTATTGGGTTTGCTATCGGGTTTCGGCCTGGTCCTGACCGCCATGTTTCTTGGCGGATCGCCATCGTCTTTCTTCGACCTGCCCGCGCTTTTGATCGTCCTGGGTGGGACATTCGCGGTCACCTTAATCAGTTTTTCCCTGCAGGACGTATGGCGTGCGCAGGGCGTCATGTTGAAGGCCCTTTCGCAACGCCTGGCAGACCCCAGTCAAGCTGCCATGCGTGTCATGGCGCTGGCGGACCGTGCACGGCGCGAAGGCGTATTGTCGCTTCAGTCAGAATTGGCGAACAACAGCAACGACGCGTTCCTGGATAAGGCAATCGGCATGGCCGTCGACGGGACGACGAGCGAGGATCTGGAGCGGATACTGCGCCGGGAAGTCAGCAGCATGTCGCAACGTCACTTCAAAAGCGCCAACGTCTATCGCCGGGCGGCAGAGGTAGCGCCGGCAATGGGACTTATCGGCACCCTGATCGGCCTGATCCAGATGCTGGCCAATCTCAACGATCCCGCCTCGATAGGGCCCGCGATGGCGATCGCTTTGCTGACCACGTTTTATGGCGCCGTGTTGGCGACAATGGTGTTCTCGCCACTCGCAACAAAGTTGGAACGAAACTCGGAAGAAGAAGTCTTGGTGCAAAGCGTTTATCTGCTCGGCGTGACCTCGATCAGTCGGCAGGAAAATCCGCGGCGATTGGAAATGTTGCTCAATACCCTTTTGCCGCCCATCAAACGCATTCGATACTTCGATTGAGCTGAAACGGGATTACAAACATGAGACTGCTCATCATCGGATCTTTAGAGGGACAGGTTGCAACGGCGACAAAGATCGCCATGTCGCGCGGTGCAAAAGTGGCGCATGCCGAATCTTCCGATGTCGCTCTCAAACACTTGCGCGCCGGACAAGGTGCCGACCTGGTGATGATGGAGGTTGGGCAGGAGATCAAGGCCTTCATCTATTGCCTGGAGTCGGAACGCATCAACGTTCCTGTCGTCGCCTGCGGTATCCACACCGGTCCGGACGAAGCCGCACAGGCAATCCGGGATGGAGCCAAGGAATACATCCCGCTGCCGCCAGAAGCCGACTTGATTGCCGCGGTACTGGAAGCCGTGACGGAAGAATCCCACGCCATGCTGTTCCAGGACCAGGTGATGTCCTCCGTCGTACAGCTCGCCGATCAAGTCGCGCCCAGCGAAGCGAGTATTCTGATCACTGGTGAGTCTGGTACTGGTAAAGAGGTGATGGCGCGCTATGTCCATGACAAAAGCCGCCGGGCGGATCGCGCGTTTATCTCCATCAACTGTGCGGCCATCCCGGACAATCTCCTGGAAAGCGAACTGTTCGGTCATGAGAAAGGCGCGTTTACCGGTGCAGTCGCGCGACGCGTCGGCAAATTCGAGGAGGCCAGCGGCGGCACGCTCCTGCTTGACGAAGTCACGGAAATGGACCCGCGGTTGCAAGCGAAACTCCTGCGGGCGATCCAAGAACGTGAAATAGATCGAGTCGGTGGATCGAAACCGATCAAAGTCGACATCCGCGTTATCGCGACGTCGAACCGCGACTTGAACAAAGCGGTCGCGGACGGCGATTTCCGCGAAGACCTCCTGTTTCGGCTCAACGTCGTAAACCTGAAGTTACCGCCGTTGCGGGAGCGGCCGAACGACATCATCATGCTGGCTCGCCACTTTGCCGAAAAATACGCCGAGGCCAACAATGTGCCGAACCGAGATCTGTCCGACGGCGCCCAGTCGGCACTCCAGGGACATAGCTGGCCGGGCAATGTTCGGGAGCTGGAAAACACCATGCATAGAGCGGTGTTGTTGGCGGTGGGAGACGAGATCGGACCGGAAGCCATCATGACTCCTGACGGTCAAAGTCAGACCCAACCTCAAGCTGCGCCCGCGCGACCAGCTGCACAAACCTCCGCGCAACCTACAATGCCCGCCGATACACAGGAAGGTTTTGTTGCGCGTACCGTCGCCGACGTCGAGCGGGAGCTGATCATCGATACGTTGTACCACTGCCTTGGGAACCGCACGCACGCAGCCAACATTTTAGGGATATCCATCCGCACGTTGCGCAACAAGTTAAAGCAATATTCCGAAGAAGGTGTCGACGTGCCGATGCCGGGCGACGTGGATCGCGCTAGCTTGTGAGCGATAAGGTCAGATGACCGATCTGGAAACCACACAAGCGGACCAATCTCCGCCCGCCATTGACGCGGAAGCAGTAGGTGCGCCAACCGCTCAAGGTCAGGCGGGAGCTGCCATTGGCCGCCTGATCAATAATTTGCGACGTGGCGATGTCGCCCTTTCTTTAGGCGTGGTCTGCATACTCGTCGTGTTGATCCTGCCAATGCCGGCTTGGATGCTGGACGTCTCGCTCGCGATTTCCATGACCTTCTCGGTCATGGTCCTGATGACATGCCTGTTCATCCAAAAGCCGTTGGAGTTTAACTCCTTCCCTACGGTGCTGTTGATCGCAACCATGTTGCGGCTGTCACTCAATTTGGCATCGACCCGGTTGATCTTGGCCGACGGTCACGAGGGCCCGCAGGCTGCCGGTCAGGTGATTGAAGCCTTTTCCAGCTTCGTCATGAGCGGGAATTTTGTTATCGGCGTCATCGTTTTCGCGATCCTTGTGATCGTCAACTTCGTCGTCATTACCAAGGGCGCCACCCGGATTGCCGAAGTTGCGGCGCGCTTCACATTGGACGCCATGCCGGGCAAGCAAATGGCGATCGACGCGGATCTGTCTTCGGGCATTATCGACGAAGCGGAAGCCACAAAACGCCGGCGCGAACTGGAAGATGAATCGGCCTTTTTCGGCGCGATGGACGGCGCCTCGAAGTTCGTTCGCGGCGACGCTATCGCAGGCTTGTTGATCACGTTCATTAATGTCATCGGCGGTATCATTGTCGGCGTCGCGCAGAATGACTTGGGCTTTGGCGAGGCAACGGAAACCTACACGCAGCTTACCGTCGGCGACGGTCTTGTGTCGCAGATACCCGCGCTCATCGTTTCGACGGCCGCGGGCCTCTTGGTGTCGAAGGCCGGCATTACGGGATCGACCGACCAAGCGATGTTCGGCCAGCTGTCGACCTACCCGCGCGCCCTTGCACTGACCGCGTTCTTGGCGATTTGCCTGTCTCTGCTACCTGGACTGCCGCTGCTGCCGTTTATGGCAATTGCCGCGATCACCGGAGGTTTCGCCTGGGTTCAATATCGTCGCCAGGAAACCCAGCAGGAGGAACGCGCCAAGGAAGAAGCCACCACAGAGCAGGCGCAGCCAGCGGAAGAGCCAATTTCGAAAACGCTAGCCATCGACGATCTGCGGCTGGAACTCGGTTACGCCCTCCTGCCGTTGATCAATCAGGAGAAGGAAGGCTTCAACCTCACCGATCAGATACGCGCGCTGCGTCGACAAATCGCAAGCGATATGGGTTTCGTCATGCCGTCCGTGCGCATCTTGGACAATATGCAGTTGGGCCCCCACGAGTACGCCATTCAAGTCAAGGAAGTGTCCGCCGGCAGTGGCGAGTTACGCATCGACAAATTACTGGCGATGGACCCGCGCGGCGAACCGATCGAGATGGCCGGCGAGACAACGCGCGAACCGACATTCGACTTGCCGGCGATGTGGATAGACCCGACATTGCGGGAGGAGGCTTCTTTCCGCGGTCTCACCGTCGTCGACCCGGCCACGGTCGTGACCACGCATTTGACTGAAATCATCAAAAGCAACATGTCGGAGATGCTCTCTTACGCGGCGACGAAAAATCTGTTGGACGACCTGCCACACGAGCACCAAAAATTGATTGAAGAACTAATCCCGACGCAGATTTCGGTCACCGCAATACAACGCATCTTGCAAAGATTGCTGTCGGAGAGGATATCCATCCGCGATCTGCCGACCGCACTCGAAGGCGTGGCCGAGGCCGTCGGCTACACCCAGAATATCGTGCTGATTACCGAACATGTGCGCGCGCGTCTGGCGCGGCAGATATGCAATGCTATCGCCGACGTTTCCGGCAACATCCCTTTGGTGACATTGTCTCCCGAATGGGAACAGAACTTCGCCGAGGCGATCACCGGTCAGGGCGACGAACAACAGCTGGCTATGGCGCCGTCAAAACTCCAGGAGTTTATCACGGTCGTACGCCAAGTCTTCGATGATCAAGCGCAACAAGGCGAGACGCCGGCCTTGCTTACCAGTCCCGCCGTTCGACCTTATGTCCGCAGCGTCATCGAGCGGTTCCGTGCCAGTACGCCGGTGATATCGCAAAACGAAATTCATCCCCAGGCACGCATCCGCACCCTGGCGCAAGTTTAAGGGTTTAGAGACTCTTGAAGCTAAAGACTTTCTCCGCCGACACCATGAATGAAGCCATGGCAATGGTGCGCGAGGAATTGGGACCGGACGCTATTATCATATCTACCCATCGATCGGAACGCGGACGTGGCGTTCAGGTCATGGCCGCGATCGACGAATTGCCGGAAGATGAAGCCGAACTGCTGCAGTCGATAAATGACGGCGATCGTCCGAAACAAGCAACCTCCGCCAACAGCGATGACCCAATTTTCGATGCCCTGGTCTATCATGGCGTGCCTGAGAATCCAGGCCTAGCATTACTGCACGCAGCTCATGCGTTTGACGGCGCCACCCCGGTCGAAGCGCTAACCGGCGCAATTGACGCGTATTTTACCTTCGACCCTTTAGAACAGCCGGCAGACGGAATCATTGTTCTCGTCGGCCCCCCAGGGTCGGGGAAGACCAGTGTCACCGCGAAACTGGCCGCTCGCGCGGCTATGGGCGAACAGAAAATTCTGGTCGCCACCACCGACACCGTGAAGGCGGGCGCCATCCATCAACTGAAAGCATATACCAAGGTTCTCGATCAGGAACTCATCACCATAAACGCCGCCAAATCAATGCGATCCGTGACCAAATTGGCCGACGGCAGGGTCGCTATGTTCGTGGACACACCGGGGACCAACCCGTACGACCCTGGTGAAGTCAGCGATCTCAGAGCTTTCCTGGAGGACCCGCGCATCGAGCCTGTTCTTGTGCTGGCCGCCGGCGGCGATCCGGAAGATTCGGCGGAAATTGCGACGGTCTTCGCTGATCTGGGTTGTCGTCGGATGATCGTGACCCGACTAGACGCGACCCGCCGGATCGGTTCGATCCTCGCTGCCGCGTTCGGCGCCGATATCGCCATCGCCGAAATCAGCGTATCGCCATCGATCGCGCGGGGGCTGAAAACGATTGGCCCAGCAAATCTCGCCCGGATGATCGCGCTCGATCCCAACGACGTGCACAAACAAATCGCCCCCTTACATAGCGCCAACGGAGACAAAGACAAATGAGCGGTGAATTGAGGAAATCCGTCGGTCATCCGGAAAATCTGATCGCCGCGAAAAACATTGTGACGATTGCATCTGGAAAAGGCGGTGTCGGCAAGACGTGGCTATCCGTAAGTTTGTGCCACGCCATGGCCCATCGCGGACAACGTGTCTTACTGTTCGACGGCGATCTCGGTTTGGCCAACGTCGACATTCAACTAGGGCTCAACGTGCGCCGCGATTTGGCCCAGGTCGTGACCGGTAAGTCCAGTATGCGCCGGGCGATCACGCCATATCCGGATGGCGGATTCCACGTTATCGCCGGTCGCAGCGGATCCGGCGTCCTGGCCGATCTAAATCGGGAACGCTTGAAGGACATGCGGCGGGAAATTATCGGGCTCGCGCGTTCCTTCGACCGTGTCGTCGTGGATCTTGGCGCGGGCGTGGAAACTACAATGCGCGGCTTGCTACCTAAAGGTTGCGCGACTTGCGTTGTCACCACGGACGAACCGACGTCCCTGACGGACGCCTATGCATATATCAAGGTCGCTCTTCGCCAAGATCCGCAGACCATCCCCGGCGTGATCGTCAATATGGCGGACAGTCTGGAGAAAGGCCGAAAAACCTATGAAACGCTTTTGAAGGCCTGCAACAACTTCCTCGACATTACGCCGCCCCTGATCGGCGTTGTTCGCCGCGACAACAAAGTGCGCGACGCGATCCGTCGACAGACACCTTATTTGACCCGATACCCGGCAACCACCGTGTCGCGAGATCTTCATAAGATTGCGCAGACGATATAGGCGTCGCTATGACAGCCAAGCCGCAAGAAAACCGTCGAGATGCCATCATTACTGAGGCCTATCGGCGAGAAGGTGTCGAAATCGTTTTACTCCTGACCCGGTCTATCGAGCGGCTCAGCATAGCCTCAAAGAACTACGACAATTGCGAACTTCGCTTGCGCTATGTACCGCACCGGTATGTGCTGGCGCCTGATGGACTTGACCGCTATGTCGACGCGATCCGCACCGATACTTGGATCAATCCGGAAAGTTTCGCGCTTGCGGTACTGGACGATCTAAACAACGAACTGGTACCGCGATGGCTAGGCATCCATGCCAAATTCGGTGACCATCAAGCCGTCGTTTTGGAGGACCAACAACCGCGCTGGTCCAACCCTGACCTGCTAAATCGTCTACCCCAGTGGTGACGAATCAATCCGTCTTATCCTTGGCCCGGTGCATGTTGAGCGCGATTTCGTCGAGTTCGATGGTTTCGCGATGAGCCCGCTCCTCGTCTTCGAGCCGCTTCAAATGCGCGTCGGTCAGTTCGTACATTTTGACTTCCCGATAGATTTCCAACGCTTCTTCCTGAGCGTCGGCGACCCGAGCTTCTGCCTCGGAAATATCGCCATCCAAATGCCGCCGTTCCACGGTCGCTCTCTGAACATAGGGGCCATAGACCGCTTGGAGATCTTGTAGTTCGAGGGCTGCAGTTTTCTCGGCTTCGATTTGCTGCTTCAATTCCTGCTGATCATTTACAAGTCCGGCGCGGCGAACCTCTTCCTGACCAATCTTCCGCCGCTTCTCGTCCAATTGGAAGCGGTGTAGCTTGATTAACGCTTGCAAACCCCGCCGCCGCATCAATCTGCCTCTTCAACTTGGTCGGCGAACTCGACGTTAAGGAGGTCGGCGAGATTCGAATAGCCATCCGCAAGACCGGTTATTTCCTGCTTTCGCTGACTCAAAAACTCTTCCAATGCGTCATGATAATCGATCGCCAAATCGACCTCCGGGTCGCTTCCCTTGCGGTATGCGCCGAGCCGAATCAACTCCTCCATATTTTCGTAGGTGGCGATGAGACGCCGCGCGTAAGTTACGAGCGCGTTTTCGTCGTCGCTATTACAGCCCGGCATCGTCCGCGAGACACTCCTCAAAATATTAATCGCCGGATATCGACCCCGCTCGGCAATTGAACGGTCCAGTACGATATGTCCGTCGAGGATGGCCCGAACGGCGTCAGAAATCGGTTCGTTGTGATCGTCTCCTTCGACCAGAACAGTGAACAACCCGGTAATGGTGCCAACATCGACGCCTGGCCCCGCACGTTCGAGCAGCTTCGGCAACTCGGCAAAAACCGATGGCGTATATCCTTTACTCGCCGGCGGTTCGCCGCCAGACAACCCGATCTCCCGCTGCGCCATTGCAAACCGTGTCACACTGTCCATAAGACAAAGCACATCATGAGATCGGTCACGAAAATATTCGGCCATAGTCAATGTCAGGTAAGCCGCTTGTCGACGGATCAGGGGCGGCTCGTCTGAGGTAGCGACGACGACGATACTCTGCTGCAAGCCCTCTTCGCCCAGATCGTCCTCGATAAACTCCTGCAGCTCGCGCCCCCGTTCTCCGATAAGTCCGATGACCGATACTTCCGATTGGGTGTTCCGCGCCAACATGGAGAGGAGAATGGACTTACCGACACCAGAGCCGGCGAATATCCCCATCCGCTGACCGCGGCAGCAGGTCACGAAGGTGTTGATCGCCCGCACGCCGAGATCAACTTTTCCCTTAACCCGACGGCGCGCATGCGCCGGCAAAGGATCCCCGCGCAGGGAATAAGGCTTGCCGCCGGCTCGAAGAGGGCCTTTGCCGTCGATCGGCTCTCCCATGGCATTGATCACGCGCCCCAGCCAACTCGGGTCCGGATACACCACAGGTTCCGGTTCGGCGAGCCAGGCCTTGCAACCGATACCCACCCCCTCGAGAGGGCCGAATGGCATTAAGAGGGCCGTTTCGCCGCGAAATCCAACAACTTCGGCCATTAACATTTTGCCGGTCCGTGTTTCTATTCGACAGCGAGCGCCGATGCTCAAAGCTTGGCCAATGCCACCGATTTCCATGCGCAGCCCTTGAATACTGGTCACGGAACCGAATGCACGAAACTTACTTAATTGTTTGATTTCATTGACAGAAGTAAGCATTACAAAGCCTAAGATTCGGCGTCGAAGCGAATTCTCTTACGACACGGCGAATATACCAAAAATTCACCACTAGGTCGTTAATCGGCAAATCCTAAAAAATTAATTTTCTCTGTTTCCACTTTGTTAACTTTTTTGCTGTTAACTATACTTATTAAAAATCCGGAGCTGAAAGCAGGACAGAAAAATGCGGGTACTTTTGGTAGAAGACGATGTCGCGCTGGCAAAGAGCATCGAGCTCATGTTGTCGGCCGAAGGCTTTAACATTTACGCCACCGACCTTGGCGAGGAGGGTCTCGATCTGGGTAAGATTTATGACTATGACATAATTCTGCTCGATCTCAATCTTCCGGATATGCACGGCTATGACGTTCTCAAGAAGCTACGCACATCAAAGGTCGAAACGCCAATTCTAATTCTGTCCGGCATGGCCGAACCGGATGACAAGGTGAAGGCTTTGGGTTTTGGCGCCGACGATTATGTGACGAAGCCGTTCGACAGGCGTGAACTGGTGGCACGTATCCACGCCGTTGTCCGGCGGTCGAAGGGCCATGCTCAATCCATTATCAAAACCGGCAAACTGAGCATCAACCTCGATGAGCGTACCGTCCATGTCGACGATCAGGCGATCCACCTGACCGGCAAGGAATACGCCATGCTCGAACTATTGAGCCTACGCAAAGGCACGACCCTGACCAAGGAGATGTTCCTCAATCATCTTTATGGCGGGATGGATGAGCCTGAGCTGAAGATCATTGACGTATTCATCTGCAAACTGCGGAAGAAACTCGCAACGGCGACAGGCGGTGAGCATTATATCGAAACCGTCTGGGGCCGCGGCTATGTACTGCGCGGACCGCAGGAGGAAGACGAAGCGGCGTAACGCCAAACGCCACAACGAACGACAAAGGGCCTCGCGATTTGCGAGGCCCTTTTTTGTAGTTCAGTGTTAAGAAGCGGTTTTTAGGGTTGAATTTGGGATCCTTCCGGCCAGGATGGCGGTGATGATTTGGCGCAAGAGATGGCGCAGCCATCTCAGGATGAGGCGGAAGTTGTAACCGACGGCGCTCATGATGGCGTTGATCTGGTCGCCTTGGCGGCCCTTCAGATAGTTGCGGCCCAGGTGGCCGTCAGTCTTGCAGTGACCGATCACCGCCTCGATGGCGCTACGCCGCCTGAGTTCCTTCCTGATCTGACCATGCACGCCGCGTTTCTGGCCGGATTTGAAGACCCGGAGCGGTCGCGGCGCGTCGTGGCCTTGATACCCCTTGTCGACATAGGCGCGCTCGATCTCCCGCCCGGTCAGGGCCTCGGTCTTCTCGAGCACCTCTTTCAATGTGTGGCCGTCATAAGGATTGCCCGGCAGGGCCTTGGCGTGGAGGATGAATTGGCCGCCCTTACAGGTCTTATTGGTGGCGGTCAGCGAGACTTTGACGCCGAACTCGTACGGCGCCTGGGCCTTGCCCTTGCCGATGCATTCGGTCTCCGGCGCGTGCCAGGAATAGAGCTTCCAGCCGCGCTGGCGTTGTTTCTGGCTCTTGATCTGACGGGCCTTGGCCAGGGGGCCGGCGAAGACCTGTTTCAGGTCCGCATCGTTTTCGATCTTGTTGGCGATGTCGCGGATCAGCCGGCCGAGCCGGGTCTTCAGAAACTTCAGCCGATTGTTCATGCGCTTGTACTGCTTGGCATGGGCGTAGCGCCCGGCCTTGATCGCCGCCCGCTTGGCCACCCGGGTATAGGATTGCCGCAGCTTGACATCGTGCCGCTTGGCCAGCTTGCCCAGTTCCTGGATCGCCTTGTTGAGGAGCTTGGCGTCGGTCGGGAAAGTGACGTTCTTGGGCTGCACCGTGGTATCGACCGTGACCCGGGCCAGATCGCGTTTCTTGAGGGCGCCGGTGTCGTGCGCGATGCGCAGGCTTTCGGCCAACAGGATCTCCAACTTGTCGCCGATCCGCTTGCGCCAGTGGCTCATGCCGGAGCGCTCGTGCACCAGCCGGTGCTGGAAGAACTCCTCGCCGGTGAAGTACTGGTAATAGGGGTTCTCGACCCAGCGTGCCCAGACCTGCTCGTCCGACAGGTTGTAGCTATGCTTCAACAGAAACATCCCGATCATGAACCGCACCGGCTCCGCCGGCCGGCCCTGGTCGGAGAAATAGGGCGCCAGTTCCTCGTCGAGCCAGTCCCAATCGATCTTGTCGGCCAGCTGTACCAACTCGTGGCGCGGGTTCAAAAGGCCGTCGAGACGGACCAGGAACAGGTCGTCATGATCGGCTTTGGGCCGCTTCCTCGGACGCATGGAATTCCTCCAAATCACTCACTCGAAGGAATCACAAACGGCTCAAAAAGGGAATCGAAATCGCTAGAAAACGGCGCCAACCAAGCCAAATTCTTGCAATCTCAAAACCGAAAAAACACGAACTTACGAAGCAGCCACAAGGACTTGGGAATTGTTAACGGTGAACTTTGTAACCAGCAATCGAACAGGCAAATTAGACTTTGGCGTAGACCCCACGCTGACCCGGTACCGGCTTAAAAGCTTCCGTAATGCCCATCACCGTTTCCGCGGCGCCCAGAAACAAGTAACCATCCGTAGGCATTAACTTCGCGATCCGCTCTAACACGTCCTTTTTTGTCGCTTGATCGAAATAGATCAGCACGTTTCGACAAAACACAACGTCGAAGCGCCCCAAACCGGTCATTTCCTTGAGCAAATTGAACTCTTGATATTTGACCATGGACCGGATCGCTGAATCGATTTGCCACATTTCGTTGATCTGTTTGAAGTGGGCCACCAGTTTTTGAATCGGCAAGCCACGTTGAACCTCGAATTGTGAATAGACCCCTGCCCGCGCTTTTTCCAAAACCTCGGTCGAGAGATCGGTGCCGACAATGTCATAGCGCCAACCGGCGAGCTTTGCGGCTTGGTCCTTTAGACACATCGCCAAGGTGTAAGGCTCCTGCCCAGTCGAACATGCTGCGCTCCAGATCCGGAACGACTTGCCGGGGCGAGATTTGAGAAGACCGGGAAGGACGAAATCGTTGAAGATCTCAAAAGGCTTATTGTCACGGAAGAAAAACGATTCGTTTGTCGTCATTGCTTCCGTGATATTTTTCAGCAACGGTTCGGTCTTATTGCGCCTGACTTCGGCGATCAGATCATCAAGCCCTTCCAATCCGAGCTTCCGTGCCACAGGAGTCAATCGACTTTCCAGGAGGTAGACCTTGTCTTCGTTCAAGGCCAATCCGGACCGATCTATCAATATGTCGGCGAGCAGCCGAAAATCTTCGGTTTTCACAGCCGTCCTCCCGCGCAAATCGTCGAAACCGCCTTCGGTATGTCATTCAATGGCAAAATCGCGGAACATAGACCGGCATTCGCGACCGCGCCGGGCATCCCCCAAACCACACTCGATTCTTCGTCCTGCGCCAAAATCGTTCCGCCCTTGGCGACAATATCTTTAGCGCCATTCATGCCGTCCTGCCCCATGCCGGTGAGAACAAGGCCAAGTACGGCAGGGCCATAGAGAGCGGCCAAACTACGAAACATCGGATCGACGGCAGGCCGGCAATAGTTTTCCGGCGGTTCTTGATTCAATCGCAGCCGTGCCGCGCCAGCCTGCTCTTCAACGACCATATGATATTCGCCTGGAGCGACGTAAATATGTCCATTTTCTAACGCCATACCGTCGGAGGCTTCCGTACACGGTAGCTTCGACGCACGGGCAAGGTGTTCCGCGAAAATCGTCGTGAATGTTGCCGGCATATGCTGCGTAATAACGATGGGTATGTGTTTAATGTTTTGAATAGTCCGGAACACGGTGAACAGAGCTTGCGGTCCGCCCGTAGAGCTGCCGATTCCCAAAACCCGCGGCACGACGCTGGATTGCTTTTGCCCGACTTCCGCCTGCGGTTTCGGTGCGGGAACGGCACTTTTTTTCACCGTCGCTACTCCACCGACGGGCGCGCGCCGCGTGATCGACTTCCGCCTCGACAAACCAAGCGTTTTTACCTTCGTGACCAGGTCGCGCTGAAATCCGGCTTTGTCGTGAAGCTCGGTCCTGGCGGTCGGCTTCGTCAGGTAGTCGGAGGCGCCAAGGGACAAGGCCCGCAGGCTTATGTCGGCATTCCGTCTGGTCAAGGACGATGACATGATAACCTTGGCATCCCGGTCCAGATTCAGGATTTTTTGTAACGCCTCAATCCCATCCAATACCGGCATTTCAATGTCCATCACGACAACGTCCGGGCGTTTGTCCTCGTAGCGCTCCACTGCCTGTGCTCCGTTACTGGCAGTTGCTACGATTTCAATCTCGCTGTCGCTGGCCAGCCATCGGGAGACCAACCCCCTGATTACGGCCGAATCGTCAACGACGAGGACACGTACTTGTTCATTTTGTGCGGTTAACGTCACGGCGACCCCCACATATCAGACGCTTTTCCTACAAGAGGCCGACTTGTTGAAACTTAGTTTCGATGATGTCGCGGTCGAACGGCTTCATGATGTATTCGTTGGCGCCGGCGGACATCGCTTCCTGAATATGGGCCATGTCATTCTCAGTCGTGCAGAACACAACCACAGGCTCGCTGCCGCCGGCGCTATCACGGAGCGCACGCAGGAACTCGATGCCATTCATGATCGGCATGTTCCAATCGAGCAGCACGGCGTCCGGCATTTTGATTTCGCACGCATCCAGCGCTTGGCGGCCGTCGGCCGCTTCGACAATGTCGAACTCCAACGTCTCGAGGATTCGCCGCGCCACCATTCGGATGACTTTTGAATCGTCAACAACAAGACAGGATTTCATTATTCGGCTCCTTACTCAGTATCTAAGCGGCAAGCGCCGTGGCAAAGGCGAGCAATTTCGAAACTTCCAAAACGACGAGCAAATTGCCTTCCAACCGATAAATACCGGCGGAAACCTCGCGCCAATTGCCGTCCAGGGTCGGCGGGTTGCGCTCGTAACTGGCTGTCGGCACGCTGAGCACCTCGCCAATTTCGTCGATCAACAAGCTGTATAATTCGCCATGGAAGTCGACGACGATACTCATCGAGTTTTCCCGATCCGCCGGCGCCATGCCCAACCGCTGACGCAAATCGATCGCCGTGACGATGCGTCCGCGAAGGTTTAACGAACCGGCGACTTCCGTCGGCGACAGCGGGATATTGGCGAGCTTCTGCGGCCCAAGGACATCCTGCACGGACAACACTTCGATGCCGAAGAGCTGACCATCGATGACGGCGGTGACATATTCCTGCGAGTCGGTCTGTCCGCTCGTTTGTTCGACTTCGATTGTCATGAGGCTTCTCCCGCGATGGCAAAGGTGTTCGCTAAGGACTGCAGCAGGGCATCCCGATCGAGTTTCGCGACATAGTCGCTAAAGCCGACCCGCTCACCCCGACGAAGATCGCTGGCCGCGGTGTGCGACGTGAGCGCGATCAAGGGCACGTCATTCCAACGTCCATTCGCCCGAACGGTCTCTGCGAATTCAAAACCGTTCATGTTCGGCATTTCGATGTCTGAGATGATCGCATCGAAGTCGACACCCTGGTCACGCAAATCGAGCGCTTCTGTCGGATCATTAGCTACGGTAACCCGGTAGCCTGCGACTTCCAGAAGCGGTGTTAGCATGTTCAGGAAGAAGGGGCTGTCGTCGACCAACAACAACCGTTGCTTGTTGTCTTCCTCGAAACCGACAATATCGTCTTTGCCGAACCAATCGTCAAAGGCTTGGGTCAAAAAGTACCCAACGTCGACAATTTCCGTCGCGTAGTCGGCGACAACCGCACTGCCCAGGAAACCCGGCCTGACCGAGCTCAACTCAACGTCGAGTTTGTCTTCGACGATGTCGACAATTTCGTCGACAACGAGACCCATGGACCGATCATTATCGGAGAACACCAGAACCGGCTGGCGGCCTTCCGTCTTCAGATCGTAGCCATCATTGATCTTGATTAACGGCATCAACTTACCGCGGTACTGCACAACCGGCATACCATTAGAAAATTCGATACTCTTTGGATCGACTTCTTCCAACCGGGCCACCAACGACAATGGAACGGCTTTTGGTTCCTCCGACGCGGCTTTGAAGACCAACAAAGCGACCGTCTCGTCTTGGACGCTGGTTTGGGTGGCTTGAACGTCTTGCGCATCCTGGTCCGCGACCACCGCGTCGCTCGTGGCGGAGGCGATACCGTTCGGATCCAAAATCATGATTACGCTGCCGTCGCCAAGAATGGTGTTGCCTGAGAACAGGGGAATATCCCTCAGGATTGGGGCAACAGGTTTCACCACGATTTCCTCGGTGTCGAAGACTTGATCGACGACCACGCCGTAGGAATAGTTTCCAACCTGCGTGACAACGACAAAGACTTCCGTGTCGCCGTTCAGTTTGCTCTCATCACCGCCATCCAACTCGAGCGCATCGCCCAAATAGATCAATGGCAATAGACGATTGCGGATGCGCAAAACCGGTGTGTTGTTGATCACTTCGATGCGATGCTCGGATTCCTTCGAAGCGCGAACCAGTTCGACCACGCTGAGCTGAGGTATGGCGAAGCGTTCCTGACAACATTCGACGATCAAAGCCGATACGATCGCTAGGGTCAGCGGGATTTTGATTGTGAAGATCGACCCCTTGCCTTCATCCGACTTCAGATCGATCGTCCCGCCGATTTTCTCGATGTTGGTGCGGACCACGTCCATACCGACGCCACGGCCGGAAACGCTGGTGACCTCGGCCGCGGTCGAGAAGCCCGCATTGAAAATGAACTGCTGGATCTGATTGGCCGACATGGTTTCGATGTCGGCTTCACTGGCCAAACCTTTTTCGAGGATTTTCTGGCGGACCTTCTCGACGTTGATGCCGCGACCATCATCTTTGATTTCGATGATGATGTGACCGCCCTCGTGGAATGCGTTCAAGACGATACGGCCGACTTCGGATTTGCCTGTCGCCTCGCGCTCTTCAGGCCCCTCCAATCCATGGTCAGCGGAGTTACGCACCATATGGGTCAGAGGATCCTTGATCAGTTCAAGGACCTGACGGTCGAGTTCGGTGTCGGCACCGAGCATTTCCAGCTCGATCTTTTTACCCAATTCATGGCTCAGGTCACGAACGATCCGCGGCAACTTGGCCCAGGCATTGCCGATCGGCTGCATTCGGGTCTTCATAACCCCTTCCTGCAGTTCCGTGGTTACATGGCTGAGCTGTTGCAGCGGTCCTTGAAACTCGCTGTCGACATGACCGCGCACCAGTTGCAGCAGTTGATTCCGCGTCAACACCAATTCGCTGACCATGGTCATCAAGTTTTCGAGCAGATCGACGCTAACCCGTATCGATTGATTGGCAACAGACGTGTCACTTCCACCTTCACGGTTAGCCGGCTTGCTCTGAGCAACTTCGGGCTTCTTGACCGTTTGCCCTTCTGGCTGAACTGAAGCCTTATTCTCTTCTTCTCTTGCAACCGGCGCATCGAAACCGACGGTTTCGGTTTCCTGAAAAATCCGCTCCAACTCGGCCAGACTAACTTCACCGTCTTTCAAATCGCGCCCAAGATCGGGGTCGAAGCCACCCGCCGGAACGGGTTCCGGCTCCGGCTCTGGCTCTGGCTCAGGTTCGGGCGCCTGTTCGGATGCGACTTTGCCATTCACGGCCAAACTATCAAGCCGATGAATCAGATCCGAGTCTTCGCCTTCCGGCTCGGCTTCGGTTTCTTCCAGCACTGCCAGAAGGTCCTTAATTCGGTCCAACGACTCAAGAATCAACGATACGCCTTCAGGTGTGACGTTCAGTTCGCGATCCCGAATTTTACCGAGCACGTTCTCAGATGAATGCGCGACCTTCTCCAGACGCGGCAGACCCAAGAACCCGCAAGTCCCCTTGATGGTGTGGACCAGGCGGAAAATATTGTCGATCAAACCGGGATCGTCGGGTTCCTTCTCCAACCGAATGAGTTCGCCGTCGAGCATAGATAAGCTCTCGGAAGTTTCGGTCAGGAACTCGCTGAGCAGTTCATCCATCGGTGTTCCTCGTCAACTATCAACTGTTTTAGCGACAGGAAAACCGAGGCATCGAACAACATACCTGGCGGTGCCGAGTCGCTTTGCGATACGGCCACATTCGCCGATATTTGTTAAAATCATGTAAAGTCAGTGCAATTCCGCACCATACAGGGGCGTTAGCTATCGATCGACATCTCCAGCCGATCTTCTTCGACATCGAGCGACATTTTTGCTTTGCTGTCCTGTATCAACAATGCCGCCAAAACCGCGGGAGCCAATTTCGCCGTTATCTCACCAACGCCGTCCGGATTCCTAAGTGCCGCCGCTGTCGCTTCGTGGAATAAGATTGACGGACCATCACCAACGATCATGGTTACATCGGGTTCAACGATAATGCTTAGGCGCCCACCTCGCGGCATCGCCTCCGCGGCAATTAGAATGAGATTGAGAAATGCCTTCATCTTCGGCTTGGGCAAATCAATGAGTTCGTCCTGCGCTTCGGCGGGCCAATCCAATTCCAGACGGCCACCCGATAAATGATCAAGCACCGCCTCCCGCGCTTCGCCGAGGCTTATCTTCGCATCCGGTCCTCCAGATCCGCCGAAGGCCAATCGATAGAATTTCAAACTATGAATCGATTGTGCGGTGCTGCTGGTCAAAAGTTCCATCACGCTCCGCATCAAATCGGGGCCGTTGTCCTCGCCCATCACCTCAAGACCGTTATGAATCGCACCCACAGGGCTGATCAAATCATGACAAAGTCGCGAACAAATTGCACCGACCAATTCTAATTCACGCATATAGAACTCCTTTACCCGGCTCGACCTCCGCCTTTGTCCGGAGCGACAATTGAACGTCGCGCTTGGCAAAATGATGATACACATAAGATGTCTAAATCAACATGGCTTGAATCGATGAGTTACGCAAATCTTGCCCCTGGCGACCTGGTTCGCCATCCGGATCATCCGGAATGGGGCATTGGTCAAGTCCAGTCGGCGATCCGGCAAAGGGTAACCGTGAATTTTGAACATAGGGGAAAACACGTGATCAATACCGACGAGATCGCACTGGTGTTGCTTTCCGATACGGAATGTGGCGCATAGGGAGGCTGCCATGGACACGCTTTCGCTCGGTCGGCATCCAGGGCGTGCCAAGGGTGCCGCCAAACCGACGCTGAAAGGGCGGCAAGCCACACCGGCCGCAATCGCAGAAATCAAGTTTCTCCTCGGCGATGGCCCGTATCCAGCGGACGAAACGGTCGAGTATCTGCACGCCATTCAGGACGCCCATGGATACATCTCGGCGGATCACTTGGCGGCTCTTGCTGATTTGATGAGATTATCGCTCGCCGAACTTTACGAAGTGGCGAGCTTCTATCACGCTTTCGATGTGGTGAAAGAAGGCGATGACGTACCGCCAATACTGACATTACGCGTTTGCGAAAGCCTAGTGTGCGACATGGCCGGCGCCCGAGACGCAGCCAAAATGTTAGCCGAAAATTTCGGCGACAATGTGCGTGTTCAGTCAGTCGCCTGTCTCGGTCGATGCGAACAAGCGCCGGTTTGCGGAGTTAACAACGCCTATGTCAAGGCAGACGAGATCGGCACTGTCGAAAGCCTTTTGACCGGCGATATCGCGGAGGAAGAGCCGATCTACCAGAGCTTCAATGCTTATAGGTCGGAAGGTGGCTATAACCTTTTGGAAAGCTGTCTACAGGGGACGATGACGCCCGAAACCGCTGTCGGCGAGCTGACCGCAAGCGGTCTACGCGGTCTCGGTGGCGCCGGCTTCCCGACCGGTCGAAAATGGCAGTTTGTCCGCGCTGAGGCGGGTCCGCGTTTCCTTGTGGTCAACGGCGACGAAAGCGAGCCGGGTACCTTTAAGGATCGTTGTTATCTCGAATCCGATCCGCATCGTTTCATTGAGGGTATGTTGATTGCCGCTTGGGCTATCGACGCCGACAGGATCTACATTTATCTCCGCAACGAATATCCCCAACTACGCGCTTTGTTGGAGTGCGAGCTTCGGTTGACTGAACAAGCCGGCTTTTTAAATCGACCCGTGATCTTTCGACGCGGTGCCGGCGCATATATTTGCGGCGAGGAATCCGCGATGTTGGAGAGCCTGGAAGGCAAGCGGGGATTACCTCGACACAAACCTCCCTTCCCCGCTCAAGTCGGCCTATTTGGCAAACCGACACTGATCAACAATATCGAGACACTCTATTGGGTTCCCGACGCGATTTCCGCTGGCGCCGCCTGGAACGAGACCGACGGTGCCGATGGATTGCGAAGCTACTCCGTGTCGGGCCGGATCGCCGAACCGGGCGTTAAGTTGGCGCCGGCCGGTATCACGGTCCGAAAGCTGATCGAAGAGTATTGCGGTGGCATGCAGCAAGGGCACGAGTTTTCCGCCTATCTACCCGGAGGCGCTTCCGGCGGCGTGTTTCCCGCCAGCATGGATGACATTCCGCTCGATTTTGGCGCCTTCGAGGCGCATGGCGGGTTAATCGGGTCAGCGGCGATCATCGTCCTGTCGCAACATGACCATATCAAGGACGTGACCCGAAACTTGCTACAATTCTTCGCCCATGAAAGTTGCGGCCAATGCACACCTTGCCGGGTCGGTACAGGAAAAGCGGTCAAGCTGATGGAAGAAGAAAAGTGGGACTTGCCGCTGCTTAGCGACATTGCTGACGTCATGGCCGATGGATCCATCTGCGGTCTCGGTCAAGCCGCCGCCAATCCGATTAAATGCGCCTTGCGCTATTTTCCCGAGAAACTGTCATGACTGACATTGTTACGTTTGAGCTGGACGGCAAGCTTGTCGAAGCAGCCCCGGACGAGACGATTTGGCAAGCAGCCAATCGGACCGGCACCACACTGCCCCATCTTTGTTACTCAACATCGCGGGAGTATCGGGCCGACGGCAACTGCCGGGCCTGTCTTGTTGAGATTGAGGGAGAGCGGGTCCTTGCCGCGTCCTGCATCCGTAAACCCAACCCTGGTATGAAAGTGACCACTGGCAGCGAACGGGCGCGACGTGCCCGCAATATGGTGGTCGAGATGCTGCTGGCCGATCAGCCGGCACGTAACATCAGTCCAGACCCGAATGCCAAGTTCTGGCAATGGGCGGATCGCATGGGGATTTCGGAAAGTCGTTTGCCAATCGGCGACAGGGCCAGACCCGATAACTCCCATCCGGCTATGGACGTCGATCTTAGCGCTTGTATCCATTGCGGACTTTGCGTCCGAGCCTGTCGGGAAGTGCAGGTCAACGACGTCATCGCCATGTCCGGACGGGGCGCCGGTACGAAAGTCGCTTTCGATTTCGACGATGCCATGGGGCTCAGTTCCTGCGTCGGATGCGGCGAATGCGTGCAGGCTTGTCCGACCGGCGCCTTGATGCCGACCGCTTCCGATGCCGGTCGGGACGTCGACCGCGAAGTGGACTCGGTTTGTCCCTATTGCGGCGTCGGCTGCCAACTTACCTATCGGGTCAAAGAGGATCGGATCGTGGAAGTCGTCGGTAGGGACGGCCCCTCGAACCACGGCAAACTCTGCGTCAAGGGCCGCTTCGGTTTCGACTATGTCCATAGTCCCGAACGTTTGACCGTGCCGTTGATTCGAAAGCCCGACGTCCCAAAGAACGATGTGGCGATAGATCCCGCCAATCCACTCAGCCATTTTCGCGAAGCGAGTTGGGAAGAAGCTCTCGAAGCCGCCGCCGCCGGTCTGAAAACAATTCGCGATCGCGAAGGGGGCCGCGCATTAGCCGGGTTCGGCTCGGCCAAGGGCAGCAACGAAGAAGCTTATCTCTTCCAGAAACTGGTACGCACAGGGTTCGGCAGCAACAATGTCGACCATTGCACGCGACTTTGCCACGCATCGTCCGTCGCCGCGTTGATGGAGACGATCGGCTCCGGGGCGGTCACTGCTCCATTCATGGACGCCGGTTTATCGGACGTGATTATGGTGATCGGCGCGAACCCGACGGTGAACCATCCTGTTGCTGCAACCTTCTTTAAACAAGCCGTGAAACGGGGGGCCAAATTGATCGTCGTCGATCCCCGCGGACAGGCGCTAAGCCGTTTTGCCACCTGGATGTTGCAGGAGAAGAGCGGCGCCGACGTATCGCTGCTCAACGCGATGATGCACGTGATCGTCGAGGAGGGTCTAACCGACGAGCAATATATCCAGGCGCATACGGAAGGATTCGAAAGTCTGACCAAGCATCTCCAGGACTATAGCCCCGAGGCAATGGAGAAGATTTGCGGCATTTCGGCGGCGGATATCCGCGAAGCCGCCCGCGCCTACGCGACCGCCGAACGGGCAATCGTCTTTTGGGGTATGGGAATGAGCCAGCATGTCCATGGAACCGATAATTGTCGCAGCTTGATTTCTCTTGCTCTCATGACGGGCCAAGTCGGACGGCCAGGGACAGGCCTGCATCCCTTACGGGGGCAAAACAATGTGCAAGGCGCTTCTGACGCCGGCTTAATCCCCATGGTCTTGCCTGACTATCGTCCCGTCGACGATGCGACGGCGCGGTCGGCGTTCGAAGCGGCTTGGGATTGCAATCTAGATCCCGAACCGGGTTTGACCGTTGTTGAAATCACCGACGCTATTCACCGCGACGTAGTCAAGGGCCTCTACATCATGGGAGAGAATCCCGCGATGTCCGATCCGAATGTCGGTCATGCCCGTGCCGCGCTTGCGAAACTGGAGCATCTTGTCGTCCAGGATATCTTCTTGACGGAAACCGCCTGCTTCGCCGATGTGGTCTTACCGGCCTCCGCCTGGCCGGAGAAGGACGGCACTGTTACAAATACCAATCGCCAGGTGCAGATCGGCCGTAAAGCCTTACCTCTCCCGGGGCAGGCCCGGTTAGACCTTGAGATCATTCAGAATATCGCAAACCGGCTTGATTTGAACTGGCAATACCCGGATGCAGCCACTGTCTTCACGGAAATGCGGCGTGTCATGCCGTCGATCGCCGGTATCACCTGGAACCGACTACAGGCGGACAATTCGGTCACCTATCCCTGCCGGAAAGAGGGCGATCCGGGTGACCCAGTCCTATTCGGCGATGGATTCCCGACGCCAAACGGCCGTGGCAAGTTTGTCCCAGCCGGATTGGTGCCGCCGGACGAACTACCGGATCAAGATTTCCCCATGATCTTGACCACCGGTCGATTGCTGGAACACTGGCATACCGGCGCCATCACGCGACGCTCCGACATATTGGACGAAATCGAACCGGAACCGACCGCTCATCTCGCCCCCGCCGATCTCGATGCCATGGGTTTGGTCGCCGGCGATCCGATTACCGTGTCCAGCCGGCGCGGTGAAATACGCCTGAAATCGCGTGCCGACGCCGGTGTCCAACAGGGAACCGTTTTCATCCCCTTCTGTTTCGCCGAGGCAGCCGCAAACTTACTGACCAACGATGCCCTGGACCCATACGGGAAAATCGCCGAAATGAAATTCTGCGCGGTGCGCGTAACCGCTGAGTAAGGGAGAACGATGGGAAAGAATGCGCGACGCTTAGCAGAGTGGATCGAACTTCGGTTTGGTCACAATGTCAGCCGGCCGTCAAACGACGCGGAAGTGCCGCCTCTCCTGCAAAGCATGCTGAATCACCGCACACACCGCCGCTTTGGTGACGAGCCGGTCGCTGATGAAATGCTGCATATGTTACTTGCCTGTACGTTTTCGACACCGTCGAAATCGGATCTGCAGCAATGTTCGGTTGTCATTGTACGTGACAATGAAAAAAGGCGTGCGTTGGCCGAGCTTATTCCGAGCATGCCTTGGATTGAACTGGCCCCTGTGTTCCTTGTTTTTTGTGGCGATAGCCGGCGCATCCGTCGGATTTCCAAGTTACGCGACAAGCCGTTCGCGAACGATCATCTTGACGCGTTTCTGAACGCGGCGGCTGACGCGGCCATGCATCTTTCGAGCTTCATCATCGCCGCCGACGCAGCCGGCCTAGGGACCTGCCCGATCAGCGTGCTACGCAATCACATCGCGGACGTGACCGAAATTCTGGCCTTGCCCGAGCATGTTTTTCCTCTCGCCGGCTGTTGCCTCGGTTGGCCCGCACGGGAAGGATATAGTTCCCTACGGTTGCCGCTGGACTTAACCGTCCACATCGACAGCTACGACGACGACAAGCTGGAGCGATTGGTCGACCAATATGATCATGACCGAAACGCCCGATACGAAATCCCGTGCGCGAGCTACAAATACGTCGAAGAATACGGCGCTGACAGTTTCTACGGATGGTCAGAAGATAAAGCTCGGCAGGTTTCGAAACCTGAGCGAGCCGACCTCGGCGCCTTCCTGCGGCGACATGGATTTAATTTCTCCTAGCCACCATGCCCGAAAATACCGTCACTTTATACCGACCGGCCGGACCGGAAGAAATGGCTCTTGTTCGCGATAGCGGCTTCAAGCGTTGGCCACCAAGGTTGCCAGAGCAACCGATATTCTACCCCGTCACCAACCAAAAATACGCCGAGGAAATCGCAAGGAAATGGAACGTACCGGCTTCCGGTGTCGGCTATGTCACAAAATTTGAAGTCTCAGGAGACTTCATATCGAAGTACGAGGTCCAAGTCGTCGGCGCGCGCCATCACAGCGAATGGTGGATCCCAGCGGAAGACTTGGATGAACTCAACGACAACATTGTCGGCGAGATTGAGATCGTTTGCGAGATCAAGCAGACCGGAGAAACATAGTCGGACCAATTCCAATCACGGCGATCCGAGTATGGCCTCGGCTCGTTCGACATCTTCTGGACGGTTGATGTTTAGAAAGGGGTCAAAAGGTTCGACCGGCCAGCTTACTTCGCTGAGCGGATGCCGAACCGTCCAGCGGTCGATCTTGCGGATATCCTCGTCACGCATAGCGGAGAGCAGGTCGTCGGCCAGCGCAATTGGCCAAAGACCAATAACGGGATGTGTGCGGCCCGCGGATTCGGCGCAGGCGAGCCTGGTCTCGTCTTCGCAAACCGCCGTCAACAAGCCGGAGACCAAATCATCGGGAATCAGCGGCGCATCGGTCGGGAAGCTGGCGATCCAGATCGCCTCCCCGACATTCTCCCGTGCCCAGATCATCGCTGTCAGAATACCGGCTAACGGCCCCGCATGGCCGGGCATGAGGTCTGACACAACCGGCAATCCATAATCTGAGAACCGATCGTGACCACCGTTCGCGTTAACGATCAACCGGTCAACTTGCGGCAAGGCGCGATCGATCACATGACCGACTAAAGGCCGTCCGTCCAATTCGACAAAGGCTTTGTCCACGCCGCCCATACGTCGAGACTGGCCGCCGGCCAAGACGACGCCAAGTATTGTGACCAGATCAGTCCCGGCCACACTTATCCCCCAGCTTTACGTTGATGTTGCGGAGCTTCTTCAGGAACGCGTTCCGGATCGGCGTCGTACACCAAACGCTCCGTCCCGGCCAGACATATGAACCGCTTACCTTTGGCCCGACCGATCAATGTGAGATTTGCCCGACGCGCCAGCTCCACCCCCCATGCCGTGAAGCCGGAGCGGCTAATCAGAATGGGGATATTCATACGCACGGTCTTGATCACCATCTCGCTGGTCAAGCGACCGGTGGTATAGAAGATCTTGTCCGCCGCGGCAACGCGATTTCGGTACATCCAGCCGGCGATTTTATCGATCGCATTGTGTCGACCAACGTCTTCCATATAGACGAGCGGCTTGTCTTCCTTACAGAGCACGCAACCATGGATCGCGCCCGCGGCGAGGTAGAGACTTGGGGTCAGGTTGATTTGACGGCTCAATGCGTAAATCCACGATGTCCGCAAACGGGCGTCACCGTCCAAATTGGCCAAGTCAAATCCATCCATCAAATCGCCGAAAGCCGTCCCCTGCGCGCAGCCGGACGTCAGAGTTTTTTTCTTCAATCGATCCTCGAAATCCGTTTGTCGAGCCGTCCGGACAACCACGACGTCAAGCTCGTCATCGACATCGATCTGCTCCACCTCGTCGCTAGCGAGCAACATATTCTGGTTGAGGAGATATCCAAGCGCCAGCTCTTCCGGATAATCTCCGATCGTCATCATGGTGACGATCTCCTGGCCGTTCAGGTAAAGGGTCAGAGGTCGTTCGACCACAACCCGGGTGGATATCGGCCGGCCGGAATGGTCGATCCCCTCAACTGCCTCGGAAAGGCTAGGGTCGTCCGGATTGGGTTTCAGTCGAAAGCCGCTCATGGGCCCGCATATTGGGCCCTAAGCGTGTTCAGGCCAAGTAGAATTGATAGCCGTATCCGACCATCATGGAACCTGTCAGCGCTAAGATCAGATACCAGAGAAAAACCGGTTTACGGACCAATGCCAAAACCGCGATTGCCGCGGGGAAAGATGTCACACCACCTGCCGTCATAAATGCGAGACCGGCGCCAGGACTCATCCCCAAATCGATGAGACCGGCAATCAATGGGATGGCGGCAAACCCGTTGAGATACGCCGGCACGCCAACGACGGTCGCCAAAGGGATAGCTCCGGACTGCCCGGCGCCCAGAATGCCGGCGATCAAGTCGGCTGGGACATAGGCGACCATCAAACTCTCCAACAGGAACGCGACAGTCAGCCATTTCGCCAGAAACAATGTGGTGTTCATGAACTCCCGACCGAAGGCTAGCCGCCGCGCCGGGTCCTCCCAAAAGCGAAGATTGATGTTCGTGCCAGCCAAAGACGGTGCGCCGCAGCCGGTCTTGACCTCTTGGCTCAGGGGATTAGCAAACCAACCGGCGCCCATCGCCGCATGGGTCGCGAATCCGCCCAGAAGGCCGAAGAATACCGCCGAGATCGTCTTGGCGACGGCAAACTCGAGACCGATCGCGCTTGTGACGAGCAAAAACGATTGCGGGTCCATCAGCGGCGAGGCCAACCAGAACGCCATAACCGGTGCCAGCGGCACGCCCATGCCGAGCAAAGCCGCGATAATCGGGATGACGCCACAAGAGCAGAACGGCGACAGCGCACCAAACAACGCGGCCGCAACAATCATGCGGACAGGCTTACCCTCGAACACCTTGGCGATCAGGCTATCGACACCAGTTGCTTTACACCAAGCAGCAATTGCCACGGCCAATGCCAGAAACGGCGCCACCGATAACGCCGCTTCGCCCAAAAACTTCACAGACGCCCAGGCTTGGGTCGCGTCCAAAATAGCCCCTACGATCAATCCGAGAGCGATGACCGCCCAGACTTTGTCGATGCGTTTCAGCCAGTCGCCGGCCCCGCCGGGTTTTACGGCTACATCAGTCATGAACATGCCTCTCCATAGCGCAACAATTGCTCGTCAGGTAGTCGACGACCTCATCCATCGCCTTGTAGTTCGCCGTACAAATCAACTGCCGGCTCCGCCGTTCCTGCCGCACCAGTCCGACCGACACCAATTTTGTCAGATGGTGAGACAGGGTCGAGCCAGGGACGGATAGTGCTTTCTGTATGTCAGCAACCGGCAATCCACCACGCCCGGCGGTAATCAAAAGTTGGAATATCCGCAGTCGGGTCAGATTCCCGATCGCCTCCAATTGCAGAGCAATATGCGCGTCAACATCGCGCTCAAGGTCGATTGCTGTTTCCATGCTCGGAACTTATGACCCGCAGGATACAATGTCAACGATATTTCTAGAATTATCGAAATAATGTGATTGTGCGGCACCCAAACCGGCCAGATACGATTGACGGGCTAGGCTGGGAACGCCATGTTGTTTATACCCGCTGTCGATAAGGATATTTCAGCATGTTGACTGACGCGCAATTGGCGCAATATCACGAGGATGGTTTTATCATCCCGGATTTCCGCTTGCCCGACGATATATTGGCGGAGATCGGCGACCATCACGACCGTTTCGTCGAGAAACATCCCGAATTTGCGGACTACTGCCCCAATATCCTTGCCTATGAATTGGCGTTTTTGAATTACGCCCGGATTCCGGAGATTGTCGAGATGGTCGGCCAGATTCTTGGACCAAATTTCGCGCTTTGGAATTCCAGCTTCTTCGCCAAACCGGCGCGAACCGGTCGGGAGACGCCCTGGCATCAGGATGGCGAGTATTGGCCGATACGACCCATCGCGACATGCACGGCATGGTTGGCGATCGACGACAGCACAACCGAAAACGGGTGTTTGCGGGTAATCCGCGGATCCCATAAGGATCGGGAGTTGAAGCCGCACAGCACTAATCCAGACCCGAACTTCACTCTGAACCAGGAATTGTCGCCCGATGTTTATGATGAATCGGATGCGGTCGACCTCGAGCTGCAAGCAGGGCAACTCTCTCTGCATGATGTCTTCCTGCTGCATGGCTCGAAGGCCAACACATCTTCGAAACCCCGGCGCGGAATGACGTTACGCTACATGCCGCTGACCAGTCATTTCGACCGCGCGTTGGCCGTCGAACAGGCGCAAGCCAAAGATCTTATGATCGGTCATGAGCAACGCACGCTCTATCTCATGCGCGGCCACGACGTCAGCGGCAAAAACGACTTTCAAATCAGACAATAGGGAGTACCCCGTGTCAGAATCAAGAAAAGCCCGCGCCGTCGGCTTCAACCATGTGGCGTTGGAAGTTGGCGACATCGACGAGGCATTGGCCTTCTATAGCCAGATATTCGAATTCGAACTGCGTAGCAAAAGCGAAGATTTCGGCTTTATCGATCTCGGCGATCAGTTTTTGGCGATACAGAAAGGTCGCAGCCAAGCGGCCGATGACGGCCGCCATTTCGGCTTGGTCGTCGACGATAAAGAAGCGGTCCGCGCTCGCCTCAACGAACTCGGAATCGAAGTCTTGCCTGGCCGCTTTCTGGATTTTCGCGACCCCTGGGGCAATCGGATCGAAATTGTCGGATACGACAATATTCAATTCACCAAAGCAGATCACGTCCTTCGCGGCATGGGCCTTTCAAACTTAGAGAAGACGGATAAAGCAAAGCAAGAACTGGCTGACAAGGGCATGGCGCCCGATTGATCCGCTGTCTACTCCGCCGCTTGCGTGGTGAGACCGCGCTTTGACGGGTTCATCATCATGCTGTCGCGTTCGCCGAAGTCCCACCCCTCGCCTCGACTATAGGCGCGAAGAATTCGCCGGCCAGTCCGCTCGATATGGACTTCGTCCGCGCCATCAACCAATCGGGCAAAGCGGGCTTGCCGATACATGCGTTCGAGCGGCGTGTCTTCCGAAACGCCTTTGGCGCCATGCGCCTGAATCGCCCGGTCGATAACGTTTCTCAACATGCGGGCGCCTGTCACCTTGATGAGAGAGATTTCGACGCGGGCCTGGTCGCCTTGGTCCATTTTGCGGGCCGCGTCCAAGGTCATGAGACGGCTTTGCTGAATCTCGGCGGCGCTTTCGAAAACGAATTGTTGCATCAATTGTTTGTCGCCCAACGTCCCGTCGACGGTCTTGCGATCGTTCAGACGCCGGCACATGAGATCGAACGCGCGTTGCGCCTGGCCTAACCAACGCATGCAATGGAAGATACGCCCGGGGCCAAGCCGTTCTTGAGCAATGGCAAACCCCTCGCCACGTTGACCTAGCATATTGGTCGCCGGCACCCGCACATTCTCGTATTTGACTTCGCAATGGCCGCCATACATGCCCATGACTTTTATGTCGCGCACCAGGTTGTATCCGGGCGTGTCCGTCGGCACGACGATCATCGAAAATGCGCTATGATCCGGCGCGTCCGGCTCGGTCCGGCACATAACCGTCGTATAGGCGGCGCGATCGGCCCCCGACGTAAACCACTTATGGCCGCGAATGACCCAATGATTGCCGTCCATTTCCGCCGTCGTTTCCAATTGTGTCGGGTTTGAAGAGGCGATGTCGGGCTCTGTCATGGCGAAGCTGGGATGAAACTCGCCGGCGACAAGCGGAGCCAGATAGCGCTCGCGCCACTCCGGCGACGCGTAGAGATTCAGCATGATCGAATCCTGCAGCGTGTTGGTCCCAAGCGCGACCGATCCTAAATGGGATCGGCCGATCACCTCGTTGACATGGACATAATCCATGAACGGCATGCCTTGGCCGCCGATCTCCACCGGATGCCCCAGTGCCCATAGTCCGGCCGCTTTTGCCTCCGCCTGGACCGCTTTCAAGGCCGCCTTGCTTTCTTCCGATTCGCGGTCGAAACCGATCTCCAATGGGTAGACCTTGGTCTCGATAAATTCTTTAACCCGGGCCCGGACTTCGGCCCAGTCCAATGTCTCCGTCATTTAGGTTTCTCCTTGCGATGGATTGGCGAACGCCTTGAGGCGGATTTTCGTGCGATGTTCAAACTCGGTCTTTTCGCCGTCGACGGTTTGCCCGCGATGATAGTTTTTCTGCCAACCATCGGATTGGCGTTCGAGCTGCCGGTGTCTCAGTGCCTCGTTGAAATCTTGGCGGGATTGGGACCAAGCTTCGAACTGAGCTTTCGTCTCTGGGTCGCTGGAGAAGGCGCGAAACTCCGGTTCCGTCGCTTCAATCCGTGCCGGCTCGACGGGAAAAATCTGACAAATCGGTTCGTTCGCTTGAAACGTGACCCAATGGTCGGGCCGTGTGAATTGCCAGTTCATCGTGAAAGTAAATGGACTCCAATCGGTTTCGACAATGCCGGTTAAGGGCGCGATGCCATCTTTCGGGCGATTGATCGGGCCAGTGACGAAAAGATTTATCCCCGGCTCGCTGCGAAACAATCCGTGGACATGAAAGGTCAGAATACCGCTGCCGAAATGACTGATCGGCAGCTGTCCCGGCGCGGCACTCTTCGTTTTCAATGGCTCGATCGTAAGCCCTTCCTTGACGGCGCGGCCATCCCAACGGGAGCGGAATGACAAATCCGCGCCGATTTGCCAGCCGAAACCGTTTGCGATGGTGAGCGGTAGGCAGCGGTTGGCAAATCCTTGCGGCGTCGCATCCATCCAATCGCGGGTCGCCGGTGCGGGCGCAAGACGCATTCGCCGGGCTCCCGCCGGGTCCGCGGCCGTCGGCTGCGCATTGGTCGGGTAACAATAAAGCTTCACCGGAAAACATCCTCCACCGATAGTAGGGATAACAGTTTTCACTAGAACCGCGTTTTGGTCCAGATTGAACAAGACGTAGAGTTCGATCAAGAGATGATACATGAAAGAACCTCCGATCCTGAGAGACAAGGATTTCGAAGCGCCCAGCGTTTTTAAGCCGGAAAATCTATTACGAGAGGGCCGCCGGCAATTGGATCGCTTGGATGGGGTCGTACCGGACATCGTTCTGCTCGATCCGGATGGCGACATACTCAAGTGGTTGAGGGACAATCGGCAAATCCAAGCCTCGCGTAGTTGGGCTTGCTACCACACCACGCTATACGAATTCGATCACGACGGTTTTAGGCTCGGGATCATCGGCCAAGCCGTCGGTGCGTCTTTTGCGGTTCTATTGGCGGAACAGTTAATGGTATCGGGATGCAAATTGCTTTTGTCCATGACGTCGGCGGGCAAAATCGGAGAACAACTCGAACCCCCATGTTTTCTCCTGATCGACAAAGCACTCAGGGATGAAGGTACGAGTTATCACTACCTCGCCCCGTCCCAGTTTGCCCGGCTGAGCGAAGTCCTGTTATTGAGATTAAGGCAGGACCTGGTGACATGTCCGCATCCTCTCGTTGTCGGTTCGACTTGGACGACGGACGCCCCATACCGCGAAACCCAAGTTGCCATTTCAGCGGCGCAGACGTGCGGTATTCAGGCAGTCGAAATGGAAGCGGCGGCTCTCTATGCCTTTGCGGAAGCTCGGAACGCCCGTATCGTTTGCTTTGCTCATATCACGAACGAAATGGCGCAAGACGGTAACGATTTCGAAAAAGGAACGGATAGCGGTGCCGTGACCTCGCTCGACGTGTTGACTTGGGCCGTTGGTTTACTGGAGCAATCGGATTCAGACTAACTCTATTAAGCACGGCCAACGTCTACCGAATGCACTTTGTATAACGAGTTATCGATAGTCCTGGCCGTCCTTGTATTCAGAACAACATCAAGGCGCCAATCCGCTGTTGTTGTTCTTGATATAGCCGCGGTTCCAAGTCGGGCTTATCACGATCTCGTTGACGCAAACATGGGCCGGCATGCGCGCGACATAGAGGATCGTCTCGCCCATATCCTCCGGCTGGACCATGCGCGCGCGGTCTTCCGCACTCATCGGTATTGGGCGTTTGTCCATAATCGGTGTCGAAACCTCGCCGGGACAGATCGCGCAAGCGCGGATCCCGTTGTGACATTCGGCCATATTCAGGCTCTCCGTCATCGCGCTCATCGCATGCTTGGCCGCCGTGTAGGCCGGGCCGGTGATATGACTGACATGACGGCCGGCCCAGGAGGATATGTTGATGA
>CBDCGJ010000027.1:0-7077 GCA_965216645.1 Alphaproteobacteria bacterium
TAAATGCGGGAACGGGTCTGTTGTCAATAACATATGTCGGTTCGCGCTGTGCTGCTTGCCGCTCTACTTCGGGTGAACGACAATCGTCTTTGTCGAACTGACTATATTCGCTACCGAAGTACTACCTCTCATCTGATCGAGACTTTCCGTCAGCTGCCCGATGAAACTCGCCCAATCTGCAACATGATCTTTGCCGGGCTTCAACAAAGCTTTTGGTGTTTGGATTGCGACCAATAAGTTTTTTCCAAAAGGTTTATCGGCCTTATAGATACCATCACTTCCCAAGGTTATTCCCCGGCCCCGTGAGAGATCGGATGTTTTTGCCACGGGCGACGGTAACAGATGGACAACACCGCCCTCACTGTCGATGAATACTATTGTCAAATGGGCCTGTGCCGCAGTGGGCCCACGTACGAATACTTTCAGTACCTCACCCTCACGATAGATGCCGTCCGCGTGATTCAAAGAAACATCAAAGGGATCGTTCGACAATCTAAGGTCGGAGGTGCTTTTAGCCAATACTCGTTTAATTTCGCAAAAAGGCCATTTCTCGACATAAATCTGATTGTCGACATCGATACCGTCGAGCTTCGCCAATTTCTGCAGCAACAAGCGCCGCTCTCCGATAGAGGCGACGAAACCGGTTAGTCGAATGCCGTTGTCAATTTCTCGTACCGATACAAGAGAACAAAGTTGGTTGTTGGCCATGCTCTGCACTTCCGCAACAACGTCGGGAAGTACAATTCTGGGTTTCGGTGTCGGCAGTTGACTAACAACTTTTTCGGTCGGGGTGGGCTTTTTTGGCAAAAGGCCATCGACGATATTCTTGACTTGCTGGCCGCGCTCTCCATCCCCTTCAGACTTTACGACCTCGGAAGTTCCGTCGTCCTTCGAATAATTCGGATTCAATTTTGTCGGATCAGAAATTGCAGGATCGCTCGACGGCACGAGGCGGTTTTTGTCGGGTCCGGTCGGGATGCTATTTCCATTCAATTCGGTCCCATTGCTGGTTTTTTTGAGGTCAATTGGGGCAAACAATTGATAATAGGCAAATACTCCAAAGACCAAGACCGCAAACGGTATTGAAATGGCCAATCCCCTACGCATCGACAACTTCGGTTTCGGGTCGTCGATAGGACCCTCGTCGTCTGGCGGGATTTCCTCCGGCATCGTTTTTCTGTCAACTATCGACATCACATCACGCATCGAAGCGGGACGGTCATCGGGATTGGGTTGCAACATGGCCGTCAAGAGGCGTTTCAAAGACGCCTTCACATGGCCTAGTTCCGGTACCGATTTTCGGGTCTCCAAAATATCCGCGTAATTGGAAGAGACCACCGGCGCCGGCTCCAAAGTCGACAATATGGTGAGTGCTAGGCTGTAGATATCGGATCTCTCGTCGACCTGACCGCCACAAAGCCCGAGCTGCTCAGGCGAGGCGTAACCGAACTTTCCGGCGAATCCCGTACCGATGATGGTTTCTTTGGTCGGATCAGTCAGCTTTGCAATGCCGAAATCGATAATCTTGGCGCCATCTAAACGGCCGTCCGACAAAATGATGTTGTCCGGAGAAACATCCCGATGCACCACGCCACTTTCATGTGCGGCGGCAAGGCCGGAACTCAAATGTCGCATTAGGCCCAGGGCTTCGCTCGCGGTTAGGGTTTGCGCTTCGCGCAGTTCCGATAGGGAAGGTCCGGCGACAAATTCCATAACCAGGTACAAACGATCAAATTCATCGCGGAATACGCCATCGTAAGCCACGATTGCGTCATTGCGGATGGTTCGAAGTACGGCGGCTTCCCGTAAAAAAAGATCGACTACTTCCGCTCGATCAGATAGCCCGGATCGAATAACCTTAACAGCATGCTGTGTATTCAGATCTACGTGGGTCGCGAGAAATATCTCACCCATGCCGCCGCGCGCGATCAGCCGTTCGATCCTGTATGTGTAATTGACAATGGTTCCGGGCTGCAGTGGTTCGGGAACTCGATCATCTCGCGCTGATTGAGTTCCATCGCTATGGATTACTATTCGTGTTGGTTCGGAGCCTTCAGAATCGTCGACCGTGTCATTTCGTTTTCCCGGATCAACGGTATCGGATGCCATTTGTTGTGGTCACTGTCACTATTATGTATTTGATTAATTTTCAGGGCCAGGTAACGACGTATCATCCACCCTGATCCTATTTCAGCATAACACTAGATTGTCCGTAATGATCAAGAACGAATTTTTAAACGTCAAATTCGGACGGGTGTTATGAGACCTGTGCGCGGGTCAGCTATCCCTTTGTTTTTCTGATGATATTTGATAGGCGAGAGAGATTTTCCGTGGCCATCCGGCTTTGTTGTCGGTTTGACCGCCGATTGTCAGCAGACGGGGCCTCGTCGGTCCCATTTGCTCATGCTCTTTGCAGATTGAGGGCCCGCTTCAGGTTGTAGGCGATGGCGGTGAAGAGGACCTGGAGCGTTGCCTTGTCAAGGCCGATACCGGTCATGGCGCGTAGGCCATAATGACGCTTGGCCGTGCCGAAGATCTTTTCGATCCGCCCGCGCACTTTGTGGATCGGTCCGTTAACAGCCTTCAGTTTCGCCGCCGCATCTTCGTGCCTGCGCGCCCAAACGCCGGTCACCACCACCCGGGCTCGACCGCCTCGCGCCTCTACGGCCTTGCGGAAGCGTTCGCCTCGATAGGCACTGTCCGCGTAAACCTCGCCCGGGTCGTCCGGGATAATATTGCAGCCGGCCTTGCCATCGTTGACATTGGCCGGCGTCACCGCCACCCGTTCGATCAACGCCGTGTCCTCGTCGCAAGCCACATGCGCCTTATAACCGTGTGCGGCCTTGAGGTTCTTGTGCTTGACCCAACGGGCCTCACCGTCTTTCTTGGAGGCCGAAGCGATGATCGTCGCGTCGACCAGGGTGCCGCGCTTCACTTCGACATGTTGGCGGTAAAGTTGTTCGGTGATGACATCGAACAACCTGTCGCCGAGACCGAGGCGGACCAGGGTTCGGCGAAAGCGCACGAAGGCAGTGCGTTCCGGTGTCGCTTCGTTGCGAGAAAAGCCGCAAAAGCGGCGGAAGGAAGCCCGGTCATCCAGCGCCTCGGCCAGCTTCACATCGCTCAGATCATACCAGCGCGCCAGCAGCAGAGCCTTTAGCAAACAGAGCGGCGGCCAGCCCTGCTCGCCCTTTGCCCCAGCCGAGATCGGCATCATCAAAGTGTCGGCGGCAGACCAATCGATCAGGTGCGCAAGCGCGTCCAGATCCGAAGCTCTACTCCCCGACATAAAGGAAAAGCCTTCCTGTCCAATCGTCCGCCGAGCCATCACATCGCCTCCCGTTCACTTCGATAAAACGAGAGAATCAAAACTATCAAATCATGTAAACCCTTACCCGCGCACAGGTCTCATTAGGTTCATGAACACCCCGAGCGATCTTCTTTCTTCAGCTTGATCGGTCCGCAAACAATCTGGAAGTCCGCCAACGAAATCAATGTTGTCGATCAGCTGACGCCAAAGCTGGATCGTGCAATGGAAGGTAAGTCCAGCGGCAATTGTTGACAAAAAAGGCGGATCGTTCTTGTCTCTATTTCGCACTTGGCGTGTGGGCAAGGGTCAAGTCTGATTTCTGCTGGATAAATTCTCTGCGGCGGTTTTGGTTGATGCTTGTTTGACGAGGCCGGTTTGGGTCTCGTATTCGGTGTCGAGTTCTTCTCTGAGCGCCGTCATCTGGCGTCGTTCGAAGTCGGTGATCTTGATCGCCCGCCAGCGTTCGGCGGCCCGGATCATGGCCGCGAACATCAGCTTCAAGACCGCTTTCTCGCCCCAGGCGTTGGGGATGATTTTCAGGCGCCGGCGTTCTTCGACGAACAGGCGTTCAAGCAGGTTGGTGGTCCGCGTCGCGCGGCGGTGGGTGATCGGCGTCCGGAGATGGGCGATGCAGGCTTCGAAGTCTTCCATGAAGCAGGCCACGGCGCTCGGATAGTCGCGCTGGTAATCGGCCACCAGGCCGCCCGCCAGGTCGCGGGCGATGGCCCGGCTCGGCGCCTCGTAACTGGCCTTGGCCCGGGCCTTGAACTCGGGCCAGACGTCCTCCGGCAGCTTCGCCGCCAGATTGCGCATCCGATGCGCCAGGCAGCGTTGCCGGGCCGAGCGGGGGAAGCAGGTCTCGATCGCCTTGATGATGCCGCCGGCGCCGTCCGAGACCGCCAGCAGCGGATCGCCCAGACCGCGTGCCCGCATATCCTGAAAGAAAGCGCTGACCGTCTCATGATCCTCTTTCGAGCCGGCCATCAGATGCAGCAGTATCCGCTTGCCATTGGCGCCAAAGCCCCAGGCCGCCAAAACCGGCTCGCGCTTCTGACCCGGCCGCAGCCGCTCGGCGACGCCGTCGACATAGAGATATTGAATGTCATACTTGGCGAGATCGCGGCTGATGAAGGCCTGATAGTCGGCCCACAGCCGTTCGCCCATCTCCGACGCCGCCGTCTTGGAGAGCAGCAAGCGGCCGCTTTCGTCCCGGAAGGCGTCCTCGATGTCCCTGACCGACAGGCCGCGGGCCAGCATCTCCACGGTCAGATCCTCAAGCGCCTGGCTATGGCCCTTCAGATGATCCCGGATCTCGGAGCGGAACGGCGCGTCGCGGCCGGCGATCTGCGGGGCGGAGAATGCCACGAACCCCTCGGCGGTCTTCAAACGACCCCGCCGGTTGCCGTTGCGGTAGCCCCGTGCCGGATCGCCGCCATGCTCGTAATAGTCCCGGCCCAGCGCATCGCCGGCCTCCGCCTCAAGGGCTTCCTCGATGATCAATTGCGTCGCCAGCTTGAGCAGCGCCGTCTTCTCCGACGGCGTCGACAGACGGCCCTCGATCAAGTCCGATAACTGTTGCCGCGTCGCCATCCCCGGATCAAGTCCGGGGCAGGCTTTGCCGGTACTCTCTTCCCCATGGGGTGTCCTCCTGATGCTGAGGACGGCAGCGCCATCCTCGGTTAAAGATTCGCATCAACAGGATGCACCCCATACAAATTATCCAGCAAGTTTAAGACTTCACCGTGGGCAAGCTTTACTCGTGAGCTGGTCCCACATTGTTGGTCAGCCTGACGGCCCATCCGGAGACCATGTAAACAAATTTGCAGAAGATTATGGACATAACTTAGAGATTGGTGGAATGATAACATGGACACCTCGAAGAACGGCTTGATTGGCTGAGTTTTGGCTGAGTTTTGGCGTTTATTGGCGGAATTTGCGGTGCCGTCGCTTGTCACGGTGCCGTTTGCCGCCGGTTTGCGGCGGGGTGCTGTGTGTTTTCGGGGGTTATCCGGTTATCCGGGCGCGGCTCGGCTCTCGAGCCAGACGTAGCGCTGGAAGTTGTAGACCAGGTTGGCCAGGCCGATCCGGGTCTGGGCACGGGTCAGACCGATCGAGCGGATCGAGAGCCGCATCGGCCCCTTCAGCCGGGCGAAGGGATGCTCGACCAGGGCGCGTATCTTCGAGCGCCGGCCATTGGCGCCGGCGGCGCGCCGGCTCATCGCCTTGCCCGGCGGTTTCTTGGTGTGAATGTGGGAGCGGAAGCCGTGCCGCGCCAACCAGGCCTCGTTCTTCTTCGAGCGATAGGCGGTATCCGCCCAGACGCCGGAGGCGGTGTTGTTGCGGTCCAGCAAATCGGCCAGTTGCGCGCCGTCATAGCGGGCCGCGTCGGTGACCTTGTAGCGCCGGATCAGGCCGTGCTGCCGGTCGATCGAGATGTGATCCTTATAGCCGAACACCGGGATGGCGATGTCGGTCCGATGTCGGCTCCCATCCGCCCTGGTCTTGGCCTTCGTCTGCTTCACCGTCCAGCGCGCGTGCGTGTCCTTCTGCGAAGCCTTGTGCGGATTGTCCGGCCAGATCTCGGCCGCGGTCTTGCCGTCTTTGATCTGACGTTTCTCGCCGTCCGTGTTGCGCGGCCGGGGTGCGGCCACCAGGCTGGCGTCGACGATCTGGCCGCCCATCGCCAGATAGCCCGCCTTCTCGAGATGGCGGTCGAAGCGGGCGAACAGCTTCTCCACCGCGCCGGTCCGGCTCAGATGCTCGCGGAACAACCAGATCGTCTTCGCGTCCGGCACCTTGTCGCCCAGCGAGAGGCCGAGAAAGCGCTGAAACGACAGCCGGTCGTTGATGACATATTCCGCCTGGTCGTCCGAGAGATCGTAGAGCGCCTGCAAAATCAGGATCTTGAACATCATGATCGGATCGAACGGCGGCCGCCCGCCCTTGGCCCGGTTCGAGCGCTTGAGCGCCTTCGCCAGCGGCTTGCGGAACACCCGCCAAGGCACCACCCCAGCCAACCGCTCCAACGGATCGCCAGCCGCGCTCAACAACCGATACCGATCCTCCAAATCCCAAAACCCGATCTGACCAGACATCGCAACACCTCAACGAATCAATACTGCGATTGAATCAGATCAGGCCAAAAAGGGGTAGGTTTTTAGAGGTGTCCACATGCTGGGATGCACTTTAGGAAAGCTGCCAAACTGTCCAACAATGTGGGACCACCTCACTTGATTATGTAATCCGCTGTTTTCGACAAGCTCATATAAACATCAAGAATTAACAAAGGAATACATCCATGGGACTAAGTCCAGTACACAACACTCAGGCGGAAGATAGGGTAGTAGACGCCGCTCTGTCTTCGATACAAGGGCAAATACAAAGCGAAATTGAGTCTATAGTACTGTCCCGGATGGAAAGTGCGGGTGGCAATCTGGCCCATCTAGCGCGATTTAGGTCTTTTGTGAGTGAGGCATTAGGCCTCTTCGGCACCGTAAATGATATCATTGATATGGCTGCTGCCGGTTATCAAGCTATGACTATCAAACGCAGAATGTTGATGCGAGTATCGGGAGCGCATGGATATGGATATTGGATATTTCAAGATCGCCTGCACGTTGCTAGACTGATCAATCCACCAAATTCTTTATTGGTCATGCATCGAGAAAGTGATCGGGCTGACCTTGAAATCGGCCGCTTGACAGATAATCCCGAGTTTTCGTCCGATGGTGGCCTAACCTCTGCCGATTGGAACATTATTTGGCAAG
>CBDCGJ010000028.1:0-127582 GCA_965216645.1 Alphaproteobacteria bacterium
TGGTAATGGATATAGTTTTCCCGCCGCACCTCGCCGTCGGTCGGAATATCGATGCCGGCTTCCGTCTGGGCTGCGATCACCTCGGCGGCGGCCCGTCTGAACAGCGCTTCCGCCTCTTCCCCCGCCCCGGCCAAGTCGCTTTCGTAATCGAGGGTGACCCGCTTATCGTTCATGGTGCCATCGTCGCGGGCGCTGTCGAACCAGTCTCGGACGGGCAGATAGGCCGGTTTCGGGAAGGCGCCGATGCAGGTGGTGGTCAAGGTCATGAGCGGCCATAGTCGCTAAGGATGGAGAGATCGAAACCATAGACGTCGCGCAGCAACTCGACAAACTTTTCCGCTTGATAGTCGATGGTCAGGCGCCCTTTCTCCGCCGTCGCCGCACGAGGATCGCCGGCGGCGCCGGAGCGGTTTAGATCGTCGGCGATCCAGCCGAAGGGCAGCGGGCCAAGTTTGTTGAGGGCGGGATATTTTTCGGGATCCTGCTGGTGCAGCATCGGGAAGTCCGCCGCCTGGCTCATGTCCACCAGATCGGGTTTCAGATGCAGCATCACCGACGTCTCGAAATCGCCGCCATGGACGCCGCGGCGCAGTTCGTCGGGATCGTAAAGCCCATCCGGCATCCCCATGCTGTACCAGCCGGTGGCGACCACCAGCATGCCGAAGGTGACGCGCAGATCGCGGGCCAGCGTGTTCATCAGGGTCACATTGCCGCCATGGGAGGTGACGATGACCAAGCGTTTGACCCCGGCCCGATGCACGCTTTCGCCGATCTCGTACCAGGCCCGATAGGCCGTGTCGAAGCTCAAGGTCAGGGTGCCCGGTGTCATGATATGTTCGTTCGACTTGCCCACCGCCTGAACCGGCAGGAAGCTGGCCGGCAGATCCGCCGGCAGTTTGGCGACGGTCGCCGCCACCATGCCTTCCGCGATGTCGGTGTCGACGGAGAGGGGCAGATGCGGCCCATGCTGTTCGATGGCGGCGATCGGCAGCACGGCGACGCCCGGATCGTCGCCCAGGGCCTCGAATTCCGGCCGCCGCATGTCCCGCCAATGGGGTCTCAAGGCCATGATCAACCCACCTCCGGCCCGGCCGCCACGGCCTCAATTTCGACCCGGAACTCGGGCCGGGCAAAGCCGGAGACGATCATCAGGGTCGAGGCCGGCGGTGGCACGCTCACATAACGATCCCGCACCGCCATATAGTCGGCCAGCGCCTCGCGGTCGCTGACATAGGCGTTGATGCGCACCAGATGGCCCGCATCCATGCCGGCGTCACGCAGAATGGCCAGAATGTTTTCGAAACAAAGCTCCGCCTGCCCCGCCACGCTCTCCGGTATTTCCTGCGCCGGCGAAATCCCCAATTGCCCCGAACAAAACAACAAACGCCACCCCGCCGGCACCACCATGCCATGGCTGTACTGTGCGAAAGGCGGGCAAATGTCGGTTGG
Source organism: Alphaproteobacteria bacterium (assembly GCA_965216645.1). Classification (GTDB taxonomy): domain Bacteria; phylum Pseudomonadota; class Alphaproteobacteria; genus CBDCGJ01. The sequence continues at coordinate 1,450 of CBDCGJ010000028.1, forward strand.
TGTTACTGCGTCCATGCCGTTCCCAATTTATCAATCTCGAAGTTTTTAAACCGAATCCTGCTCAGCGCCAATTCCAGAAGTTTTCACGTGTCTCCAATTGCGAATCCATGGCCCCCGCCCTATAGTCGGCGCCAAATTCATTGCTACCTTGCCAGGGAGGTTACCTCATGAAATCTCGACTATTTTCCGTTGCCGCGGGGCTCGCGGCCAGCGTTGCGTTGGCGTCGGGGGCGCAGGCGCTCGACAAAGTGAAATTCGGCACCAACTGGGTCGCCGAGCCGGAGCATGGCGGTTTCTATCAGGCTCAGGCCGACGGCACCTATGCCGCCTGCGGCCTGGATGTAGAAATCATTCCGGGCGGCCCGCAGGTCAACAACCGGGCCCAGATGCTGGCCGGCAAGCTGGACTTCCATATGGGCGGCAACATGCTGCAGGCATTCTCCGCCTATGAGCAGAAAATCCCGCTGGTGGTCATCGCCGCTTTCTTCCAGAAAGAACCGCAGGTGATCATGACCCATCCGGGCCAGGGCCTCGACAGCTGGGACAGCCTGAAGGACATCGACCTGCTGATCGGCACCAACGGCTTCCAATCCTTCTATCAATGGATGATCAAGGAGCACGGCTTCAAGGCGGAACAACGTAAGCCGTATACCTTCAACCCCGCGCCATTCCTGGCCGACAAACGCTCCGGCCAGCAAGGTTACGTGACCTCCGAACCCTTCGCGATCAAGACCAAGGGCGGCTTCATGCCGAACGTGTTCCTGCTCGCCGATTACGGCTTCAACACCTATTCGACCACGGTCGAGGTGATGCAGGACACATTGAAGAAGCCGGAGGTGGTGAAATGCTTCATCGACGGCTCGATCACCGGCTGGGTCAACTATCTCTACGGCGATCCGTCGAAGGGTAACGTCTTGATCCAAAAACATAATCCGGACATGAGCGACGCCCAGATCGCGTTCTCCATCGAGACCATGAAGAAGCATGGCATCGTCGATTCGGGCGACAGTCTGAAACTGGGCATCGGCGCCATGACCGCCGAACGGCATAAGAGCTTCTTCGACAAAATGGTCGCCGCCGGCGTCGCCAACAGCGCCGTCGACGTCGATAAGACTTACAATCTTGACTATGTGAACAAGGGCCACGGCCTGGAATTGAAGAAGAAACTGGGCGCGATGTAAGCGCGTCGTCCGCGTTTGTCGGGACCCGCCGGTATCGGCGGGTCCCTTATTCGTTAAACTCCATGACCGAAACTTCGAACACCGCCCCCGTCGTCAGCCTGCGCGATATCGGCAAGACCTTCTCCAACGGCACCGTCGCGTTGGAGGGGATGTCCCTCGATGTCGAAGACGGGGAATTCATCAGCTTGCTCGGCCCGTCCGGTTGCGGCAAGTCGACCGCGCTGCGGCTGATCGCAAATCTCAGCCCACCGACCAGCGGCCGCATCGACTGGGCATCGCATCACAGCGTGCGGCCCGGAGACGTGGAGCGCGATATCGGCTTCGTCTTTCAGGAACCGACCTTGATGCCCTGGGCGACGGTGTTCAAGAATGTCTATCTGCCGCTCCGGCTTTCCGGCATCTCACGGGGCGAGGCCCGATCCCATGTGGAAGAGGCCCTGAGTTTGGTCGGACTGCTGGATTTCCAGGAGTCCTATCCGCGCGAACTGTCCGGCGGCATGAAAATGCGCGTCTCCATCGCCCGCGCTTTGGTCACCAAGCCGAAGCTGTTGATGATGGACGAGCCCTTTGCCGCGCTCGACGAAATCACCCGCGGCAAGCTCAACAACGATCTGCAGTATCTTTGGAAGGAACATGGCCTCACGGTGATCTTCGTCACTCACTCTGTGTTCGAGAGCGTGTTTCTATCGAGCCGGATCGTCGTCATGGCGGCCCGGCCGGGCCGCACCATCGAGGAAATCCGAATCGAAGCCCCCTCGCCCCGGGACATGAGCTTCCGCACCTCGGAAGCCTATGGCGACTATTGCCGACGCGCTTCCGACGCACTGCTGAGCGCCATGGATGCGAAGGATCAGTTGTGAATGCGATGACGCTGTCGGCGGCAAACAAAACACGTCATACCGGACACCGCGCCAGCGGTGATCCGGTATCTCGGAAACGATCGAGCTCGATTCTTAGTGAGATTCCGGCTCGAGGCCGGAATGACGAGAACGGGACAACGACATGACCGATAACCCCAGCCAAAATATCGGGTCCGACGACGAGGCGCAGATGGCGCTGGTCGGCGCCCATCATGGGGAAGAGCAGACGATCTTCCAGAAGGCGGCGCCCTGGGTCTTGCCGGCTGTGGTGCTGATCGCCGCTCTGACGCTGTGGGATCGGGTCGTGGTCTGGAACGACGTCCCGGCTTATATCTTCCCTCGGCCCTGGAATGTGATCGAGACCCTGATCAAGGATTGGCCGATCCTGTCCGGTGCGTTGCTCAACACATTGATGATTACCGCCGGCGCCTTGGCGGTGGCGGTGGCGGGCGGTGTGGGGTTGGCGCTGTTGTTCGCGCAATCGCGGTTGGTCGAATACTCCTTCTTCCCCTTTGCCGTGATCCTGCAGGTAACACCGGTGGTAGCGATCGCGCCACTGATCCTGATCTATATCGACAATACGATCATCGCCCTGCTGGTCTGCGCCTGGATCGTCGCCTTCTTCCCGATCCTATCGAACACCACCTTCGGATTGAACTCGGCCGACCACTATCTGCGAGACTTGTTCCGGCTCTACGGTGCCAGTAACTGGCAGACATTGCGATTCCTGCGCATCCCCTCGGCGCTGCCGCATTTCCTGGCGGGCTTGCGGATCGCGGGCGGTCTGTCTTTGATCGGCGCCATCGTCGCCGAATTTACGGCGGGCAGCGCAGGTACCGGCTCCGGCCTCGCCTTCCGCATTCTCGAAGCCGGCTATCGCCTGAATATCTCCCGCATGTTCGCGGCGCTGATCCTGATCTCCGTGACCGGCATCGCCATCTTCATGATCTTGAGCTGGGTCCAACATATGCTGCTGCGCAAATGGCATGAAAGTGCCGTTAAGCGCGATCATTGACCATGCAACCGGACCTAAACCAGTTTCCGACCGATCGGCCCTACGTCCTGACCAACGCAAGGCTGGCGACGGGCGGTTTGCGCAAGGCCGATCTGCTCATCGAGGGCGGTAAAGTCAGGCAGATCGAACCTGCCATAGCCGGCGATCATCGGCGTATCGACCTCGACGGCAACATGATATGGCCCTGTTTCGTCGACATGCATACCCATCTCGACAAGGGGCATATCTGGCCCCGCAAGGCCAATCCCGACGGCACCTTCGACGGCGCCATCCAAGCCGTCATGGCCGATCGGGAAGCCAATTGGTCGGCCGACGACGTGCGCCGCCGCATGGATTTCTCCTTGCGCTGCGCTTATGCGCACGGCACCCGGTTGATCCGCACCCATCTCGACAGCTCGCCGCCACAGCATCGGATTTCCTGGGAGCTGTTCCGGGAGATCCGCGACGCTTGGGCCGGCCGGATCGAGCTGCAAGCCGCGTCCATCGTCGGCATCGAACGGGCGTTGGAGCCGGCTTATCTCGAGGAGCTCTGTGCCATCGTCGCCGAGGCCGGCGGGCTGCTCGGCATGGTCACCTATCCCTTCCCGGACCTGCCCGACGCGCTCGACGCCTGTTTCCGCGCCGCGCAAACACACGGGTTGGATTTGGACTTCCATGTGGACGAGACCGATGACCCGCAGGCCGATGCTTTGCGGCAGTTTGCCGACGCCGCTTTGCGCCATGGCTTCGGCGGGAAGATGACCGCCGGCCATTGCTGCTCCCTCGCCTTGCAAGACACGGATACCGCGGCACGGACCATGGACCTTGTCGCCGAAGCCGGGATTGCCGTGGTCTCCCTGCCCATGTGCAATATGTATCTGCAGGACCGCAGCGCCGGGCGGACGCCGCGCTGGCGCGGGACCGCGCCGCTGCAGGAACTGAAAGCCCACGGCGTGACGGTCGCGGTGGCCAGCGACAATACCCGCGATCCCTTCTATGCTTACGGCGATATGGATATGCTGGAAGTCTATCGGGAAGCGACGCGGATTTTGCATTTGGATCACCCGGTCGACGACTGGCCGGCTACGGTTACGGAATGGCCGGCCGATATCGTCGGTCGGTCGGATCTGGGCCGGATCGCGGAGGGCGGGCCGGCGGATCTGGTGATCTGCAATGCCCGCAGTTGGACGGAATTGCTCTCCCGCCCGCAGGCCGATCGGATCGTTTTGCGCGACGGCGCGCCGATCGATCGGACGCTGCCGGATTATCGGGAATTGGATGACATCGTTGGGGGTACCGATGAGTAAGATCGACGCGGTGAAGGCGGACTTGGACGGCTTGCAAATCGAAGACAAGCCGGCGGCGCTGCTGAAGAAGAGCCGGGATTTCTATTGGTACTCGCCGGTGCTGAAACGCCAACTCGACGGCGTCTGCGCCGACTTGATGGTCAGCCCCCGGAATGAAGCCGAAGTCATTCGCGTTCTGAAATCCTGCTTCGCCCATGAGGTTCCGGTGACCGTGCGCGGCGGCGGCACCGGCAATTACGGCCAGGCGATGCCGCTGTCCGGCGGCGTGGTGCTGAACATGATGGAGATGAACGGGATTAAGGAGATCAAGCCCGGCGCCATCACCACCGAGCCTGGCGCCAATATGTGGGAGATGGACGAGGCCGCGCGCAAGCATTCGGGACAGGAGATGCGTCTGCTGCCGTCCACAGTCCGATCGTCGAGCATCGCCGGTTTCATCGCCGGCGGCTCCGGCGGCGTCGGTTCGATCCAATGGGGCGGCCTGCGCGATCACGGCAATATCCTGCGGCTGCGCGTCGTCACCATGGAGGCGGAACCGCGAATTCTGGAACTGACCGGCTGGGACCTGCACAAGGTCTCCCACGCCTACGGCACCAACGGCGTGATTACAGAAGTGGAGATGCCGCTAACCGCCGCCTATGACTGGCTCGACGTCATCGTCGGCTTCGACAGCTTCCGCGATGCCCTGACCTTCGGCAACACCCTGGCGGCGCAGGACGGCTTGCTGACCAAGCTGATCACGCCCATGGCGGCACCGATCGCGCAGAATTACTTTCCCCGCCATAAACCCTTCATAGCCGACGGCCAGCATATCGTGCTGGTGATGGTGGCGCCCCACGCACTGCTACCGTTCCTGTCACTCTGCCAGTCGGAGGGCGGCGAAATCCTGATGCGGGCGGACGAACTGCCGGCGGAGCAGGCGCGGCGCCTGCCGCCGTTGTTCGAGTTCTCCTGGAACCACACGACCCTACGCGCCTTGCAGGTGGACGACAGCATCACCTATCTGCAGGTGCTCTATCCCTATCCGAACCAAATCGATCTGGTCATGAAGATGCACGAGATGTTCCCGGACGAACTGATGAGCCATGTCGAGTTCGTCCGCTTCGACGGCAATGTCACCTGCATGGGCTTGCCGATGATTCGTTTCAGCACGGAGGAACGGTTGGAAGAGATCATGCGCCTGCATGAGGAAAACGGCTGCCCGATCTTCAATCCGCACCGCTACACCCTGGAGGAAGGCGGTATGAAGCAAACGGACGAGGTGCAGCTGGCCTTCAAGCAAGAAGCGGATCCCCGCGGCCTCTTGAACCCGGGCAAAATGATCGCCTGGGACAACCCGGACTACGACTTCTCGAGCGATCAAACCTATCTTTTTCCCGGCCTTCAGCAGGCCCATTAGGATACCGTCATGCGGGTGCTGCTGCTCCACGCCCATCCGGTCGCCGAGAGTTTCAATACCGCCCTCGCCCACCATTGCCGAGACGAATTGACGGCCGCGGGCCATGACGTCGATTACTGCGATCTGTATGCGGAGGGGTTCGATCCGGTGATGAGCGCCGAGGAGCGAACCGGATACCACGACGTCGCCAGCAATCGGCAAAGGGTCGCCGACTATGTCGCGCGGTTGACGGCGGCACAGGCTTTGGTCTTGGTCTTCCCGGTCTGGAACTTCGGCTATCCGGCGATCTTGAAAGGGTTCTTCGATCGGGTCTTCCTGCCGGGCGTGTCCTTCGAATTGCAAGACGGTCAGGTGCGCGGCATTCTGCACAACATCGAGAGCCTGACCGCGGTGACCAGCTATGGCGGGACCAAATGGCAGGCGTTTCTGGCTGGCGACGCGCCGCGCAAGATCGTGACGCGGGTGCTTCGGCATACGATCAAGCCGGGGGCGGCCGTGCGTTATCTCGCCCATTACGACATGAACCGTTCGACCGACGCGAGCCGCGCGGACTTCCTGGCCAAGATCGGCGCCACTATGCGGACGCTTTAACATGCGCTGCCTGGTCGTGTTCTGCCATCCGTGCCAGGAAAGTTTCGCCGCCGCGTTGCGGGATACCGCGATGGCGGCTTTGCGCGAAGCGGGGCACGACCTGCGCCTGATCGATCTCCACGCCGGCGGCTTCGATCCGGTGATGGACGAAACGGAATGGCGGGGCTACGAGATCAAGGAGAAGAATGAGGAACCGGTGGCCGACCACGTTGCCGATCTGCGCTGGGCCGAGGCGCTGGTCTTCGTCTATCCGACCTGGTGGTACGGTTTGCCGGCGATGTTGAAAGGCTGGCTCGATCGGGTCATCCTGCCCCACGTCGCATTCGACATCCCGACGGACGACACGCCGATCCAGCGCAAGCTGAAATACATCCGCAAGATCGCCGTGGTCACCACCTGCGGCGCGCCATGGCTGCTATCCAAGTTCATCGGCGAGCCGGGGCGGAAGACCATTCTCCGCGGTATCCGGGTGCTCTGTCATCCCCGCTGCAAGACCCGCTATCTGGCGCTCTATAAAATGGATACGGTGACGGCGGCGCAGCGGCAGGCCTATCTCGACAAGGTCGGCCGCGTGTTGCGCAAGTTTTGAGGCTGGCGATGGCGTCGTGTTTTTCACTCGTCACCCCGGACCAGCACAGCGTGAGCCGGGATCGTCTGGGGCTCGGTGTGTGATGCGATCCCAGATATCGCTGAAGCGATTCCGGGATGAAGCGATTCCGGGATGACAGTATTGGTGTTACAGGACAGGGTTGATGAGGTTTTTGGTGTTTCTGGAACTGAGGCGATGACGGAGAAAGTGTTTTGGCAGGATCCCTACCGAACCGAGCTTGATGCGCGGATCGCCACGGCGGACGGCAACGTCGTGACTCTGGACCGCACGATCTTTTTTGCCTATTCCGGTGGGCAGGAAAGCGATACCGGCGAGATCGGCGGGCATGAGGTTTTGCAAGCGCGCAAGGTCGAGCGGGAAATTTTCTATACCCTGCCCGACAATCACGGCTTAAGCATTGGCGACCCTGTAAAGGTTCGGATCGACTGGCCGCGGCGCTACGCTCTGATGCGCCTGCACTTCGCCGCCGAATTAGTGCTGGAGTTGGTCTATGAGCGTTGGCCGGGGATCGAGAAGGTCGGTGCCCATATCGCCCAAGATAAAGCCCGTATCGACTTCGCCCTGCCGGAACCGATCACCCCGCATCTCACGGACTTGGCCGACCAGGCGCAATCGATCGTCGACGCGGACCAACCGATCGTCAGCGCCTACAGCGACGAGGCGACGGAGCGCCGCTACTGGGAGGTCGCCGGTGTCGCCCGCGTCCCCTGCGGCGGCACTCATCTGAAGCGCACTGGTGAAGTCGGTGCCGTCGCCCTCAAGCGCAAGAATATCGGCAAGGGCAAGGAGCGGGTGGAGATCCGGTTGGTACAATAGCCAACGTCGTCCCGGCCAAGCGCAGCGCGAGCCGGGACCCACGCCAACCAAGTTCAAGCCGGCAAGGGTGGTGCAAGCTTCGGCGGCATGGGTACCGGATATCCGCTGGCGCGGATTCCGGCACGACAGACAAAACTCACGCCGGCACCGCCGCTTGAAACGCCGTGTCGAGCTTGTCCAGCAGCTCCTCGATCTGGCTGTCGCCGATGATGAAGGGCGGGGCGAGCAGGACATGGTCGCCGCGCTTGCCGTCCAAGGTACCGCCCATGGGATAGCAGATCAGGCCCGCTTCCAATGCTGCCTTCTTCACCGCCTTGTTGACGCCGAGGGCAGGGTCGAACGGCGCCTTGCTGTCCCGATCCTGCACCAGTTCCAAGCCCAGGAACAGGCCGCGACCGCGGATATCGCCGACATGGGGGTGCTGGCCGAAACGGCTTTCCAGGCCGGCACGCAGCTTTGCGCCCTGATTTCGCACAGCGTCGAGCAGGTCGCGGTCCAGAATGGCGCTGACCACAGCGTGGCCCGCCGCCGTCGCCACCGGATGGCCGAGATAGGTGTGGCCGTGCTGAAAAAACCCGCTACCTTCGGCAATCGCGGCATAGATCTTGTCCGTACAGAGCATGGCGCCGATCGGTTGGTAGCCGGCGCCCAGGCCCTTGGCGATGCAGACGATGTCCGGCGCCACGCCATCCTGCTCGCAAGCGAACAACGTGCCGGTCCGACCCATGCCGCACATCACCTCGTCGAGGATCAGCAGGATACCGTGTTCGTCGCAAATCTCGCGGATGCGCTTGAAATAGCGGGGCGCCGCCGGCACCGCGCCTAACGTCGCGCCGACCACCGGCTCGGCCAGGAAGCCGATGACATTCTCCGGTCCCAACCGCTCAATTTCCGCTTCCAGCAAATTGGCCGCGCGAAGACCATAGTCCTCGTCGCTTTCGCCCTCGGCCTGCTCCCGATAAGGATAGCAGGGGTCGATATGAGACATCTCCACCAGCAGGGGCGCAAACGGTTCCCGCCGCCACATATTGCCGCCGGCGGCCAAAGCGCCAAGCGTGTTGCCGTGATAACTCTGGCGCCGCGCGATAATCTTGGTCCGGCCGCTTTCGCCCCGCTCCAAATGATATTGGCGGGCGAGTTTGATAGCGGATTCCACCGCTTCCGAACCGCCGGAGACGAAATAGACCTTGTCCATGCCGGCCGGCGCGTTGGCGATCAGCAGGTCGGCCAGTTTCTCCGCCGGCTCCGAGGTGAAGAAGCCGGTATGGGCGAAAGCGATGGCGTCCAACTGCGCCCGGATCGCCGCCGCGACCTCCGGATCGCCATGGCCGAGGCAGCTGACCGCCGCGCCGCCGGAGCCGTCGAGATATCGCTTGCCGGCTTGGTCGATGATGTAGCAACCCTCGCCCCCGACGGCGGTCGGCGGCAAATGATCCCGATGACGGGGAAACACATGGCTCATATCGCGGCTCCTCCCAGGCTTGGTCGCCGCAACGACAATCGACGCTTGCGCCGGTCCGGTCAACGCTTTATTCGGGAGCGGCAGCCTATGAGGATCCGCTACCATGACCGAACTCTGCCGACTTCTCGTCTGCAAGACCTGCCCCCGCTACGAACACACGCCCGCCGGTCAGGCAACCCGCGGACGCAATCTTGCCGGCGCCTTGCATCGGCGCCTCAGCGGTGATCCGCTGGCGCGGTCCTATCGCCTCCGCGTGGTCAATTGCCTGGCCGGCTGCACGCGCCCCTGCAATTTCGCCATCGCCGGACCCGGCCGGGAACGGCTGAGATTTTCGGAGATCACCAGCGACGACGTCGAGGCAATCGTGGAACTGGCGCAAATCTATCTCGCCTCGCCCGACGGCAAATTGACCGACAATCTACCGGACAGCCTAGCCCCGCGTCTGACGGCCCGATCGCCGGTCGGTATTGACGTCTAATCTTGCCTGCCCGGCATGCCGGGTTTACCATGTCATCCAGCCAATCCGGCACCGATGAGAATGCCGGGATCCTCAAGAAACGGGAGACGAAGATGGGCAACATCGTATTTACCGACGTGCAAATTCTAAACGCCAGTGGCGACGACCCCTATGCCGGGGAAGTGCTGGTGCGGGGCAACCGGATCAAGGAAATCGCCCGCGACGGCGGCCAGGTCAGTCGCGACGGCGCCCGGGTCATCGAGGGCGGCGGCGCCACCCTGATGCCCGGCCTGATCGAAAGCCACATGCATGTCACTTTCTTGGACACCGACAGCTTAGAAGGCCTCGGCTTCGTGCCGCCGGAGGAACATACCCTGATGGCCATGGCCAATGCGCGTAAGTTCCTGGACCAGGGCTTCACCGCCGGGTGCTCAGCCGCGGCGGCAAAACCGCGCATGGACGTGGTGATCCGCAACGCCATCAACAATGGCGAGATTCCGGGCCCCCGCATGCTGGCGGCGACGCCGGAGTTGACTGTGTCCGGCGGTCTGGGCGATGTGCGCATGGAGCATATGCACCGCGATACTTTCGCTTTGATCTGCGATGGGCCGGACGAGTTCCGCCGGACCGCCCGGATCATGTGCCGGGAAGGCGTCGACACCCTGAAGATCAATCCCTCCGGCGATGAGTTCGTGCCGATCGCCCGAGCCCATCACACGGTAATGAACGAGGACGAGATCGCCGCCGTCTGCGAAGTCGCCCGCTCCCGCGAGAAACGGGTGGCCGGCCATTGCCGCAGCGCCGACTCGGTCAAACTGTCCCTGAAGCATGGCGTCGAGATCATCTATCACGCCACCTTGGTCGACGAGGAAGCCCGCGACATGCTGGAAGCGGAGAAAGACCGCATCTTCGTCGCGCCGACCCTGGGCATCACCTATGCGACGCTTTACGAGGCCGGCGACTGGGGCATCACCACCGACATCGCCACCGACATGGGCATGAAGCGAGAGCTGGAGATTGCCGTCGAAAACATGAAGGACCTGAAGAAGCGCGGTGTCCGCGTGCTGCCCGGCGGCGACTACGGCTTCGCCTGGAATCCGATCGGCAACAATGCCCGGGACATCGAACATTTCGTCAAGCTGATGGATTTCACGCCGATGGAAGCGATCATGGCGGCGACCAAAGGCGGCAGCGAAATCATGATGATGGGGGACGAGCTGGGGCAAGTGCGGGAAGGCTATCTCGCCGATCTGCTGCTGGTCGACGGCAATCCGCTGACCGACGTGTCAATCCTGCAGGATTCAGATAGCTTCATCGGCATCATGAAGGACGGCCAGTTCCACAAGGATCCGGCCGACCATCAGAGCCTGAGCCAAGCAGCGGCTGAATAACACCTCAGCGGCCGCTTTTCAGGTAGAGCGTGTAAAGCTCCGTCGCGCCGAGCGCCAGCAAGATGACGGCGACCAGGATCGCCAGCACGATCAGGCCGGCGCGCACCACGCTACCGAGCGGGCGCCCGGGCACGCAAAGCGGGACCAGATTGAAGGCGAGCCCGCCGAGGACCACGAGGCCGGCACCGATCGAAAAGGCCAATTGCCAAAACGGCTGAAAGATCATTAGGACGGCGATCACGCATAGGCCGATGATCGAGTATTCGATCGTTCGGGCCTGCCTGACGCTCATGCCCTGACCGTCCTTACGCTCGTTCATGATACCAGCCTCAATCCGTCCCCGCCGAAGACATGAACCCGATCCGCCCGCCAGCGCGCGTGTACCTGTTCGCCGATCGCCCTTTGTTGATGCCGGTCGACGACGACGCGAAGGTCATGGTCGTCGACGCTGAGATGCAGCAGGGTTTCGGCCCCCATCGGCTCGATCAAGTCGACCACGGCGGAGATCGTGTCGGGCCCACTCTCGCCGGTCAGCTCCAATCCCCGTGGCCGGATCCCGACAGTATAACCGCCGCCGGCTGCGACTTTCGGTGCGAGCGCAGGCATGGCCAGCTCGATCCGCTGATTGCCGATGCGGAAGCCGATACGTCCGTTCGCCGGTTCCGCCTCGGCGTCGAGCAGGTTCATCTGCGGCGTCCCGATGAAACCGGCGACGAAGACATTGCTGGGCTCGGCGAAAACCTTATGCGGCGTATCGAACTGCTCGATCCGGCCAGCCTGCATGACCGCGATACGGTCGGCCATGGTCAACGCCTCCAACTGATCGTGGGTGACGATCACCGTGGCCTTGGACAGGCCGGTCAACACCTCCTTGATCTGCCCGCGCATGGTCTCGCGCAGTTGGACGTCGAGGCGGCTCAGCGGCTCGTCGAACAGGAAGCAGCTCGGATCGCGGATGATGGCGCGACCGACGGCGACCCGCTGCTTCTCGCCCTCGGCCAAGTGGCCCGGGACGCGATCGGCGACGTCGCCGAGTTGCAGAAGATCCAATACCCGACCGACGCGGCTCTCAATGTCCGCTCCGCCTAGGCGTTCGGCATGGAGCGGGAACGCCAGGTTTTCGGCCACGCTCAATGTCGGGTAAAGGGCATAGAACTGGAACACCATGGCCACGTCCCGATCCCGCGGCGCCCGCTCGTTGACCCGCTCGCCGGCGATCTTAACCTCACCGTCCGTGACCGCCTCAAGGCCGGCCACCATGCGCAATGTGGTGGTCTTGCCGCAACCCGAGGGTCCGAGCAGACAGACCACCTCGCCGGCCTCGACCTCGAGATCGATAGCGTCTACCGCGACCAAATCGCCGAACCGCTTCGTCAATTTGCGTATCTCGATGGTCGACATAGCCTAGCCTATTTCTTGATCGTGCCGAAGGTGACGCCACGCAGCAATTGGTTCTGCAGCACGAAGGTGACGACGATAACCGGGACCAGGAACAGGGTCTCGATGGCCGCCAACAGACCCCAGCGCACGCCGATATCGCCGCCGATCGTTTGCGCCATGGCCACCGGCACTGTGCGGGTTTCGATCCCCGTCAGCAACAGCGCGAACAGGAATTCGTTCCAAGTCAGGATCAGGCCGAAAACCGCGGTGGCGGCAAGACCCGCCTTGACCTGAGGCAGACAGACCTTCAGGAACACCCGCGTCTCGCTACTGCCGTCGAGGCGGGCAGCATCCTCCACCTCGGGCGATAGTTCGTCAAAGAAACTCTTCATCATCCAAACCGCGAATGGCAGGTTGAACGCCGTGTAAAGCAGGATAATCCCAATATAAGTGCCGGACATGCCGGTAACCCGAAACATCAGGAAGATCGGGATGATCACCACGATCGGCGGCAACATCCGCGTGGTCAGGATAATGAACAGATAGGTGTCGTTGCCCTTCAACGGATAGCGGGAGAATCCGTAAGCGGCGAGCGTGCCGATGATCAGCGCCAGTACCACGCTGGAACCGGCGATGAAGACGGAGTTGAAGAAGAACAGATCGAACCCGGTATCGACGGCCGAAGCGCCTTTAATATAGGCCCGAGAGAACACGCCTATAAAGTTTTCGAGGGTCGGCGTGAAGAAGATTTTCGGCGGGATCGCAAGGGCGTCGTTATGGGTTTTGAAGGCGGTCAGAATGATCCACAGCACGGGGAAGAAGTAGATCAACGAAACGATCCCAACCACGATGGTTCGGCCCCAACCGGCCTGACCGACTTCATGTTTGCGCATGCCCGCCGCCATCGCCTAAGCCCCCTCGTTCCGTTGCCGTACGAAGTAGAGATAGAGATTGGTGAGCACGATGACGATGAAGAGCAGGATATACGCCAAGGCCGACGATTGACTGGTTTTGAAATACTGGAAGGCCATGCGGTAGACGAAAACGGCGATGGTCTCCGTCGATGTGCCGGGTCCGCCCTCCGTAATCAGGAAGACGATATCGAACAGCTTGAAGGCCTCGATGGTGCGGAACAGCAACGCCAGCAACAACAGCCCGCGGATATAGGGAAACGTAATGGTCCAGAAGCGCCGCCAGGCGGACGCCCGGTCGATCTCCGCCGCCTCGTAGAGATATTTCGGCACACTGACAAGCCCGGCCAAGACCAGCAACATGACGAACGGCGACCACATCCAGGCATCGGCGAAGACGATGGCGGCAATGGCCCCTGCACTCGAATCGAGTAGGATATAAGGCTCGCCAGTGAAATACTTCACGGCTTGGCTTAGCAATCCGAAGGTCGGTTCATAATAGTAACGGAAGAAGGCGCCGACGGCGACGTAGCTCAGCATCATCGGCGTCAGCACAAGCATCAGCAAAACCCGCCGGCCGGGAAACTCCTTCTCGAACAGCATCGCCAGCAGGAATCCGAAGATCAGCTGCAGGGAAACCGTCAACAAGACCATCAGGGCCGTGGTCTGCAAGCGGTCCCACACCGCCGGGTCGGTGAGCACCTTCTCGTAATAGTAAAGCCCAGAGAAACGCGGCGGCGCCAATCGGTTGGCCCGGTAGTGATAAAAGCTCAGACCGAACGACCACATCAACGGGAAAATGTTCATCAAGAACAGCAACGCCAGGGCCGGTGTAACCAACAAGCCGCCGTAATGACGGCCCCAGGCATTGATCACCAGGGTCAGACAAACCAGCGCGGCAGCGCCCAGGCTAACCCAGAAGGCGACGGAGAGGGGCATCACGAATACCGATCCCGGGATCAGCACCGCCGCCGCCAATAGAGCGAGCCGCCAGTTGTTCGGAGCCGGATGCCACCAGGGAGCGGCGGGCGATGATGTCGTCGTCGCGGTCATCTGCGCCAATACGCCTTCGAAAACGTCAAAGAAATGGAGAAGCCGCGGGCGAGGCGAACCCCGCCCGCGCGTGCCGGGAAACCGGTTACTCGATCCGGCCGGCTTCCGTTAATAATTCCTGCTGGAACTTGGCAATCGCGTCCAGGGCCGCCTTGGGCGACTTCTGTCCGGTGATCGCCTTATCGAACTCTTCCTGCTGCTGCACCAATAGCTCGAAGAATTCGGGCACATGCCACACGTCCTTCTGCCAAGCTAGGCTCGGACCGAAGGCATGGTTCCACGGTCGGAAGGATTTGTACTCGGCAGAGTTATGCACGCTTTGCAGTCCGCTCTGTCCGCCGGCCTTGGCAAAGGCGATTTGCGTGTCCTTCGACAGCCACCATTTCACGAAGTCGACGGATTCCTTGGTCACCTCTTCGGAATTCCAGGTGGTCAGAACAAATGGCTGACCGCCGATATTGGACCAACGGATGATCTTACCGTCGCTCCCTTTAAGTCCGGGCATGCGGGCGAAGTCGACCTTGTCCGCGACCTTTGAGGAGGCCGGCGTGATCGCGCTTTCGGCAAAACCGATCCACTGGATGATCCAGGCGACCTTGCCTTCACGGAACAGCTCGTCGACTTTGAAGATATCCATACTACCGGTCTTGACCACCGGCGGCATATGCTTCAGCAGAGAGACGTAATGCTCGAAGCCCTTCAACGACGCGGCGGAATTGACGACGCCTTCCGCCTTGCCTTTCGGCGCCTTGGTTTCGTCCCAGATATCGCCGCCATGCTGCCAGATGAAGCCGTTGATTTGCATGGAAGAGAAGTCGTAGCCTTTACCGGCCTGGTAGGCGATGCCGTAGAAATTGTCGTCCAAGGTCTGCCCGGCCAACTTGTCACCGGCCTTGCGGCCGAAGAATTCGCCGAAGTCGGCGACTTGTCCCCAATGCACCTCATTCATCTGCTGCGGCGAGCAGGGTAGATCGTAGCCGTATTTCGACTTGAACGCGGCCATTTCGCCCTTATCGCAGAAAAGGTCCTTACGGTAATAGGCGATCAGCACGTCCGGCATCTGCGGGAAGCCGTAGAAATTGTCCGACTTATGCGGATAAGTCGAATATGCGGCGACCAGATTCGGATGCAGGTCTTTCATAATTCCCTGCAGATCCTTGTCCTTGTCGATGATGTCGTTGAGCTTCATGAAGTAGCCGCCTTCGATGAAGGCGCCGAGCCATTGGCTGTCCGACACCGCCATCTGATATTTTTTCTCGCCGGAGGTCAGCGAGGCGGCCAACCGTTCGTAGTAGTTCGGCCAGGGAATGAAGTCCGGCTCCAATTTCACGTTGTTGCCGCTCGGCGCTTTGTAATGCTTGTCCGCCAAATCCTTCATAATTCGAGTCGGGGGCCAATCCGGCACGGCCATGCGAAGGACAATGTCCTTGGCCGACGCGATCGGCGCCCAGGTCGTCGACATAGCGAGGCCAATAACGCCGGCGGCGATCCACTTCGGTCGTCGAAACGCTTTACCTATCATTTGCAATCTCCCTTGTTGTCGTTGCGAAGGCGCGGGTCTTTTCCGATTCTCATTCCCCTTGCCCAAAAATTTGCGCCATCACCGGATTGCGGTCCCGGTGTCGCGCGCAAAAACATGTGTGTATTGTAAATCGATCTCCAACTCGATTTCGTCGCCGACGCGATAGGCCAGCGCTCGCTCCTCCGGCAGCACCATCTTGAACGGCTGATCGCGACTGATCATGTCGAGCACCGTAATGTCGCCCAACGGCTCCGTCAGGTGAACCGTGGCGGCGAAAGTCGGCCCGATCGGCGTCGCGGATTTCGGTGCGATATCTTGCGGCCGAACACCGAACCAAAGCGGCGTCGACACCGGGAAGTCGCGAAGCGCCGACGACCAGGGTCCGCCCGCGATATCGAGGAAGGCCAATCCGATGCCCTCGTCCCGTCGATCGGCCGCTATTAAGTTCATCGTGGGAGCGCCGATCAAGCCGGCGACCAACGCGTTATCCGGCGCGTCGTATAGTCCATCCGGCGATCCGGTTTGCGCGATCCGGCCGTCGTTCAGAATCGCGATCGTGCTGGCCATGGACAGCGCCTCCAACTGATCCGGCGTGGCATAGATCATAGTCATGCCGAGTTCCCGGTGCAGCCGCTTGAACTCGGCGCGCGTGTCGTGGCGCAGTTTGGCGTCCAAATTCGTCAAGGGCTCGTCGAGTAGCAGCAGCTTCGGCTGGCGAACCAAGGCACGGCCGATCGCCACCCGCTGTTGCTCGCCGCCACTCAAGGTTTCGGGAAGGCGATCCAGCGTGTGGCCCACCCGCAGCATATCGGCGATTTCGTCGACCCGACGTCGGATCTCGGACTTCTCGACGCGCGCTTCGCGCAGGGCATAGGAAAGATTGTTACGTACCGTCATATGCGGATAGAGAGCGAAGGTCTGAAAAATCATCGCCATCGGCCGCCCTTGCACCGCCGCCGCGGTCAGATCCTCACCTTCGAAGATCACGCGCCCGCTGTCCACACGTTCGAGGCCCGCGATTGCGCGCAGGGTGGTCGTTTTACCGGCCGCGCTCGGTCCCAGAATCGCGTAGAACGCACCATCCTCAACCGTCAAATCCACACCCTTCAACGCCTGGACAGCGCCGAACGATTTGACGATGTTATCGAGAATCAACTGCGTCACGTCTCCGGTCCCCCCAATTGACCGAGCGCCCGACAAACAGGCTTGCCATGGAAGATAGCGTAAACGTCATCAAGCTTTTTACCAAGACCCAAGTCGTCGCAATTGTGCCGCGGCTTGGTGGCGGCATAGCCGAATGGCGCGCCTACCGCCGTGGCGAATGGTTTGACGTCCTGCGGCCGACGCCCGATGCCGCCATACGGTCGGGAAACACTCTGGCCTTGTCTTGCTTTCCGTTGCTGCCTTACTCGAACAGGATTCGACATGGCCGTTTCCGCTTCGGCGGACGAGATATCAAGCTGCCGCTGAATTTTGGCGACCATCCGCACAGCATACACGGCCATGGCTGGCAAGCGGTTTGGCGCGTGCGCGCGCGTAGCGACCGCCATCTGCGGATGCGCTACGACCATACGGCCGACGCGTGGCCTTTCGCCTACAGCACAGAGCAGATCGTCGAGCTTGACGACAGCGGACCACGATTTTCTCTTCGCCTGACCAACCGCGGCAGCGAACCGATGCCGGCGGGTCTCGGCCTGCATCCCTATTTCGCCGGCGCCAGCGAAACCCGCCTGCGTGCCGACGTGCACCAAGTTTGGCTCACCGACGCCGAGGTCATGCCGACCGACTTGGTCGACCTGCCGGCGCGTTGGCACCTGCCGTCGGGACGTGCGATCGCCGGCCTCGATTGCGACAATCTTTTCACCGGCTGGTGCGGAACCGCGCGGATCGACTGGCCGGCTCACAGCGTGTCCGTCCGGGCCGCGCCACCCTTGGACAAACTGGTCGTCTATGCGCCGCCGGGCGCGGACTTTTTCTGTGTCGAGCCGGTCTCTCATGTCACCGATGCCTTTAACCTGGCCAATCAAGGACATACGGACACGGGTATACGGGTACTGTCGCCGGATCAAAGTCTTACGGCCGAGATCCATTTCGAGTTGGCAATCAGCTAAGCGATCAATCATCCCGCCGCTCCTCCATACCGCCGTACAACCGGCCGGGAAGCCCGCGGACACCGGGAGTACAGACGAAAAGGCCACCCGCCAACGGTTGCCACGCCAGATCTGACTCAGCCAAATCCTTCGCCGCCGTCGTGATATATAACTGGCTAAAATCCTCACCACCGAAACAGCAGGAAGTGACGTTGGCCACGGGCAGATCTATTCGGCCGATCGCCCGACCGGACGGATCGAACCGGGCCACCCGCCAACCGCCGTAATGGGCAAGCCAGAGACAATCTTCGGCGTCGACTGTCATGCCGTCCGGATACCCGTCGGCCGGATCAATCCGAATATGGATCCGGCGATTGCTCAACCCGCCGTCAGTCCCCAGATCGAAGGCGTATACCAATCCCTTCGTGGTATCGTTGTGGTAGAGCGTGCCGCCGTCCACGCTGATCGCCGGACCATTGGTGATGACATAATCGCCATCCATCCGGTGCCATCGCCGGTCGGGATCGAGGCGATAGAGCGCGCCGGTCGCGTCCTGTTCGGCGTCGTCCATGCTGCCGGCCCAGAAGCGGCCCCAGGGATCGATAGTTCCGTCGTTGAACCGATTGCCGGGCAAATCGGCTTCAGGTCCGCCAAGCGGTTCGATCCTCAATTCCTTACCTACGATCTCCACAACCGCGAAACCGTTTCGGGTCGCGGCAACGAAGCCGTCGTCCACATTAGGATGAAAACTGGATATCCGTGCCGACGCCGTCCACGTCGTCTTCGCGCCACTGTCGGCCTCGTAACGGTGCAGGCGGTTATTCTTGATGTCGACCCAATAGAGCGCCCGTTCCCGCGCCACCCAGACCGGTCCCTCGCCCAACAGCGCACCGGCCCGCCAGATGCATCGTGGCGTTGTCGACGTCAAACCCAGCCCCCGTCTGCGATGTAGTTCTGGTTTGTGCAAATTCCGCTGTCATCCGCGGCGAAGAAGAGGACGACACGGGCTAGTTCGTCTGGCGTCAACTGTCGTTTCAAACATTGCCGCGCCATCAATTCGGCTTCGCCCTCGGGTGTTAGCCAACGCTCGCGCTGG
Source organism: Alphaproteobacteria bacterium (assembly GCA_965216645.1). Classification (GTDB taxonomy): domain Bacteria; phylum Pseudomonadota; class Alphaproteobacteria; genus CBDCGJ01. The sequence continues at coordinate 20,570 of CBDCGJ010000028.1, forward strand.
CGCTCGGTCATGATCCAGCCGGGCAATACGGAATTGACCCGGATATTGTCCGAACCCAGATCGCGGGCGAGAGACCGGGTCAAACCGGCGATCGCCGCCTTGGCCGCCGAATAGCAGGGCATGCCGCCCTGGCCGATCATCCAGGTGACGGAACCGATATTGACGATGCTGCCGCCACCTGCCGCCGCCATCGGCTTGTGCACGGCCTGAACGGCAAAGAACTGGTGACGCAGATTGACCGCGATGCGGTCGTCGAAATAGTGAGGCGTGACCTCGTCGATCTCGTGCCGGTCGTCGTTGGCCGCGTTGTTGATCAGACAGCGGACAGGGCCGTCCACGTCGATGACGTTTTGGATCGCGGCCTGCAATGCCGCCACGTCCCGCAAGTCGCACGGAATAAAGCGGGGGCTGGGATCGAGCCGGCCGCACAGCGCGTTCCCGCCTTTCTCGTCGATGTCGACGAAGCTGACCCGCGCGCCCTGGGCGCAGAACTGTTCGACGATGGCAGCACCAATGCCGCTGGCGCCGCCGGTGACGAAGACCACGCGGTCCTGCAAGCTGGGATAGATCGCGCCGGCCATCGCGCCGCCTCAGAACCTGATCCAGGCGCCGCCGGCCTGGCTCGATTCGATGGCCCGGCTGATGAAACGGACACCCTCGACCCCGTCGGCCACGGTGGGCACCAGCCCGGCGGCCGGGTCGGCTTCGCGGCCGGTGAGTTTGGCAACGATTTGATCGGCGCTGTCCGAGTAGATCTGCGCGAAGCCTTCCAGGTAGCCCTCCGGATGACCGGGCGGTATGCGGATCGCCCGATCGGCGGCGGCCGAGGTGCCGGGTCCGCCCCGGGTCATTTGCACCGGCGCTTCACCCAGGCGCGACAAGGTCAGAACATTGGGATTTTCCTGCGCCCATTCGAGGCCGGCTTTTTCGCCATAAATTCGAAGCCGCAGATTATTCTCGTTGCCCGGCGCGACTTGGCTGGCCCAGAGCAAACCGCGCGCGCCGCCGGCGAAGCGCAGCATCAAATGCACGTTGTCGTCGAGGCGGCGACCGTCGACGAAGGTGGTCAGGTCGGCCGCCATCTCCTCGAGCGCCAAGCCGGTGACGAAGCGCGCCAGATTGAAGGCGTGCGTGCCGATGTCGCCCAGGCAGCCGGCGGGACCGCTGCGCGCCGGATCGACGCGCCATTCGGCCTGTTTCTGTCCGGTATCCTCCAGCGGTGTGGCCAACCAGTCCTGGGGATATTCCGCCTGAATGACGCGGATCTCGCCCAACTCGCCGGCCGTTACCATTTCCCGGGCCTGCCGGATCAAGGGATAGCCCGTATAATTATGGGTCAGACCGAAGAAAAGACCGGTGCTCCCGACCAGATCCTGCAGCGCCTGGGCATCCGCCAGCGTCGTCGTCATCGGCTTGTCGCAGATCACGTGGATGCCGGCCTCGAGAAACGCCTTGGCCGCCGGATAGTGGACATGGTTCGGGGTCACGATGGCGACCGCGTCGATGCCGTCGTCCCGGGCCGCCTCCGCCGCGGCCATGTCGCGGAAATTGCCGTAGGCGCGGTCGGCGGGCAGCAGCAAATCCGCCGCCGACGCCCGCGCTTTCTCCGGATCAGACGACAGCGCCCCGGCAACCAATTCGTACCGGTCGTCCAGTCGCGCGGCGATGCGGTGTACACCGCCGATGAAGGCGTCGCGGCCGCCGCCGACCATGCCCAGGCGCAGACGCCGTCCCAGTCCGGCCGACATGTCAGGCGATGCCCAGCATACGGCGGTTGGCCGCCAGGTCCGTGCCGCCGTCGGCGAAATCGTCGAAGGCCTTCTCGGTCACGCGGATGATATGGTCGGCGATGAAAGGCGCGCCTTCCGCCGCGCCATCCTCCGGATGCTTCAGACAACATTCCCACTCCAGTACCGCCCAACCCGCGAAATCATAAGCGGCGAGCTTGGAGAAGATGGCGGCGAAGTCGACCTGACCGTCGCCGAGAGATCGGAATCGGCCAGCGCGGTCGACCCAATTCTGGAAGCCGGAATAGACGCCTTGCCGGCCGGTCGGATTGAACTCCGCGTCCTTGACGTGGAACATCTTGATCCGATCGTGATAGATGTCGATATACTCGAGATAGTCGAGCTGCTGCAGGACGAAATGGCTCGGGTCGTAGAGAATATTGCAGCGGGGATGGCCGCCAACACGATCCAGAAACATCTCGAAGGTGATGCCGTCGTGCAGATCCTCGCCGGGATGGATCTCGTAGCAGACGTCGACGCCGACTTCGTCGAAGGTGTCCAGGATCGGCCGCCAACGCGCCGCCAATTCGTCGAACGCCGTTTCCACCAGACCCGCCGGCCGCTGCGGCCAGGGATAGATATAGGGCCAGGCCAGGGCGCCCGAGAAGGTGGCGTGTTCCGTCAAGCCCAAATGGGCCGAGGCCGAAGCCGCCTTTTTCACCTGATCGACCGCCCAGGCCTGACGCGCCGCCGGATCGCCCCGCACTTCCGGCGCGGCAAAACCGTCGAAGGCTTCGTCATAAGCGGGATGCACCGCGACCAATTGACCCTGCAGATGGGTGGAAAGCTCCGTCACCACCAGGCCATGTTTGTCTAAGGTCGCTTGAACATCTTCGCAGTAGGATTTGCTTTCAGCGGCTTGGTTCAGATCGAAGAGGCGATCGTCCCAAGACGGTATCTGCAATCCCTTGTATCCTAAGCCGGCGGCCCAACCGGCGATCGTATCCAGACTATTGAACGGCGCGTCATCGCCAGCGAATTGCGCCAGGAAAATGGCAGGTCCCATTATTGTTCGCATTTGCTTCCCCGTCAGCCGATGCAAATCGCACCGTAAATCCGTTCTCCGGACTTCTTTTGTTATCTAGCTAAACAAATTGGAGCTTCACTGTCAATATCCCGTCATTCTTACATGAAAATCATTGAATATGAGCGATATTTTGTTATGTTACTGAATAAAATTGAAACGATCAAATGTAGGAGCCGCGCTTGCAAGCTGCTTTGCCCAGCCGTTATCGGGTGCTCGACACGATCCGACGCGGTGGCGCGATCAGCCGTGTGGAGATCGCAAATGCGACGGGGCTGAGCCGCTCGGCGGTCACAGGCTTGACGCAGGCGCTGCTCGATGACGGTTGGATCTTGGAGCTGCCGGTCGGCGAAAATGTCACCAACGCGCGTGGCCGGCCAAGGGTAATGCTGGCGATCGACCCCAAAGCTGCCTATGTTCTCGGCGTCAAGCTTTCCTTGCATCGGATGAGTTGCGCCGTCACCGATTTCTGCGGCGATGTCCTGCATTCCATGTCCTTTCCCTTCAGCGGATCGCAGCGCCCGGATGTCGCCGCCGACATGATCGAAATGGGCATACGGCGTTGTCTGGCGGATGCGGGATTGGAAGAGCAAAATGTTTCCGGGCTTGGCGTCGGAATTCCCGGCTATATCAGTCACGAAACTGGCATTTGCCATTGGAGCCCTGTATTCGACCGCAATGACGTTGCATTCGGTCCGTTAGTGCAACAGCGTTTCGCCTTTCCCTGCCTGATCGAAAACGACGCCAATATGGTGACCTTGGCGGAACATTGGTTCGGCAAGGGCCGCAACCTCAGCAGTTTCGCCGTCGTGACGGTGGAACACGGCATTGGAATGGGCCTGATCACGCACGACCGGCTCTACCGCGGCAATCAGGGAATCGGTCCGGAGTTCGGCCATTCAAAGATTCTGCACGATGGCGCCCTATGCCGCTGCGGCCAGCGCGGCTGCATTGAGGCTTATGCCAGCGATTATGCCATCCTGCGACAAGCCAATCCCGATTTCTCGCTCGAAAGCTATAACCGTTCGCCACAGCTCTATCATGACGAGATCGAACGTGTTACGCGGGCGGCTTTGGACGGCGATATCCGGCTGCGCCAGATACTCGCAAACGCCGGCAAGATGCTCGGTCGCGCCCTTGGCGGAATCATTGCCACCCTTAACCCGCCGACCATCATCGTGACGGGCGAAGGCATGCGCGCCGACGACTTGATATTTCAGCCTTTGCGCGAGGAAGCCCGCCGGCATCAGCTTTCGGGCAACCGCTTCGACACGGATATCATCGCCCACCGCTGGGGCGACGACGTTTGGGCGCGCGGCGCCGCGGCATTGGTTCTACATCGGCAATATTCGAACGCCACCGACGCGGCGTTCTATTCGACGGCGGACGGATCCTCTAGCCGGACAGCAATTGTTTCTTGAGAAACTCGGTGGTCCGCTCCCAAGCCTTCTCGGCGTCTTCCTCGTCATAACGGGCGCTGGTCGGATTGGCAAAAGCATGGTTCGCCTCGTACCAATGGGTCGTGAAATCCTTCTCGGCCTTTTTCATCTCCGCCTCGAATCCGTCAACCATCTTCTTGTTGATCCATTTGTCTTCAATGGCGAAATGGCCGAGCACCGGGCCGTTCAAATTCGCCAACTCGTCGGCCTTGCGGGCGACATTGCCGTAGTAAACCACTGTCGCCTCGACGGGCGTGGCAAGGGAAGCGGAGAGCGACCAGCCGCCGCCGAAACACCAACCGATCGTCGCCAATTGGCCGTCGCAGCGGTTATGGTCCCGCAGCCAATTGGCCCAAACTCGCGTGGTTTCGACCGCCTCGGCAAAGTCGACCGCCTTCATGAATTTCCGTGCGTCATCCGGGGTGGTGGCGACATTGCCGTCATATAGATCGATCGCCAGGGCGATAAAGCCTTGCTTGGCGATCTCGGCGGCGACGGCCTTGATCTGCTTGTTCAGACCCCACCATTCGTGGATCAATATCACGGCGGGCGCTTCTACGGCTTCCGGAAAAGCCAATGCCGCCTTCACCGTCTTGCCGCCGGCGAGCTTGGCTTCGACCGTTTTCATCTCGGCGGCGACCGCCTCCAAGACCGTCGCATTGGCCAATACGGCGGCCAGTGGCAAACTGGCCATGCCTTTGACGATATCGCGTCGTTGATACATCATCCCGTTCCTTCAATATTGATTCGTTGAATTGCGTACCGTTCATATTAAGGAGTCGGTCGCAGAGAAACAAAAACACGGTTTGGTGAGACTCTATGCCATTTCTCAGAACCTTTTGCGGCCTCGTTTTAAGTGGATTTATCAGTGCCTGTGCGGCGGCCACTCTATCGGTCGATGCGTTGCCCGTTCCGCTCAATGAGGACGATGCCGAGCAGCGGAAGATCGGCCGGCTGACCTATCTGGGCGGCATCCAGTTGGAAGCCGACGACGCGCGTTTCGGCGGCTATTCCGGACTTTGGATTTCCCCCGACGGCCACCGCATGATTGCGGTCGGCGACACCGGCGATCAGCTTCGCGCCGGCCTCGTCCGCGACAAGAATGGCGCCATCACGGCATTAACCCAACCCGAGATCTCGCGCATCGCCGGCGCCGACGGAAAACCATTGCCTATAGACAAAGTGCTTTCGGATTCGGAAGGTGTCAGCCGGCGCGGCAACGGCGATTTCTGCGTATCGTTCGAACGGCGTCATCGCGTGCTTTGCTATCCCGACGGGCCGGACCCGCTACGTCGCAAACCGGTCCCGCTCGCGTTGCCGGCGGAAGTGAAAATGATGTCCAGCAATAGCGGCCTTGAGGCCATCGGCGCGCTGCCGAATGGGCAATTATTAGCGCTAAGCGAAAACTTCCGCGATCCGCGCAACGACCTTATCGGCTGGATCCTCGACGGCAAGTCCGGTGCAAAAGTGACTTATGCCGCCAATGACGTATTGTCGCCGGTTGATCTTGCCCCGCTGCCGAACGGCGATATGCTGATCGTCGAGCGCCATTTCAGCACGCTCTCCGGCGTAACGATCAGAGTGGGCCGCATCGACGGTACAACCATTCGTCCCGGCGCCCGGCTGGTAAGCGCGGAGCTTGCGCGCTTGCGCTATCCCGTCACTGTCGACAATCTGGAAGCCGCCGCCGTTTGGCAGCGTGAAGGTGCGGATGGACCGGAAACCCTGATCCACCTACTCTCGGACGATAATTTCAATTTTGTACAGCGAACCTTGCTGCTGACGTTTCGACTGGATTAAGGAAATGTTCTAGGCGTCCGTCTGCTGTGCGGCCAGCGCTTTCGCCACCGCACGCTTGACCCGGCGAGCCTTCAGCGAAAGATCGCCGTTCTTGGCCTGCATCAGGAAGTTATCGAGACCGCCGCGATACTCCACGGTCCTGAGCGCATGTGCCGAAATCTTCAAACGCACGCCCTGGCCAAGCGCTTCCGAGTGCAGCGACATTTTCTGCACATTCGGCAGAAAACGGCGATTGGTCTTGATATTGGAGTGGCTTACGTTATGGCCGCTCTGCACGCCCTTACCGGTCAATTCGCAACGTCGCGCCATGATGCTATTCCGTGGTCTATCTGCAGTTGGTATCATGCTATGAAAACTGACGCGGGATCGGCCTTTCCGCGGGTCCCGCGTGCGATGGGCTTTCTAAGCCATCGGCAGTTCCCTCGTCAAGCGTAAGTCTGCACATTTACAGGATTATTCGAAAGGAACGCGGATATGGATTTCGCCACTCTGCTGGACAAATTTACCGCCGCCGTGGCCGCGGGAGACGGGGCGGCCTTCGCCCAATGCTTCACGGAAGACGGCGTCTATGACGATGTTTTTTATGGCGAATTCACCGGCCGCGAGGCGATCGCCGGAATGCTCGAAAACCTGTTCCACAGAGATGGCGAGAAGTTCCGCTGGGACATGGTCAACCCCGTCTCCGACGGCCGCCACGGCTACGCCAAATGGTATTTCAGCTATGTCGGCAAGGCGCCCCATATTGCCGGTCAGCGCATTTACATGGATGGCGTCGGCCTGTTCGAACTCCGCGACGGCCTGATTTCCAAATATGCCGATCTGGCGAAAACGGCGGAGTTGTTCAATCAGCTGAACCTGGAGGACGATAAACGGCGCCATATCGTCGATCGGATGACGCAACAACAACTCGATCAAACCGAATTCACCGCCCACAAGCAAAGCTGAGCCGCCGACTAGTCGATGCGCCGCGTGATCGCCAACGAACGGGTTCGCACGACGCTGTATCAGGTCCTGGCGATCGGCGGCGTCGCTTGGTGCGTGATCTTTCTGCTGAACAGTACCCTGGACAATCTGTCCGCCCGGGGGATGCATACCGGCTTCGACTTCCTATTCGAGACGGCCGGGTTCGACATCGACTTCTCGGTCATTCCTTACACCGGCGGACTGGATAGTTATGGCCGGGTCTTTTTGGTCGGGATCGTCAACACGCTGCTGATTTCCGCGATCGCCATCGTCGCCAGTACCGCGATCGCATTCCTGGTGGGGGTTGCCCGGCTATCGTCGAATTGGTTGGTGGCGAAACTCGCGTTTCTCTATGTGGAGTTCATCCGCAACACGCCGCTGCTGGTGCAGATCGTGTTCTGGCATGTCAGTATTTACTATGCCCTGCCGCGGGTGAAACACAGCGTCGACCTCTTCGACCTCGGGCTGGTCTTTATCAACAATCGCGGCTTCTATGTCCCGGCGCCGGTATCGGGCGACATCGTCTGGTTGCTGCTCGGCGCTGTTACCCTCGCCTTTGCCGCGATCTGGCTGATGCGCCGATGGGCTCGCCATCGGCAGGCGCGAACCGGCAGGCCCCTCCCGACCGGATGGCTAGCGCTCGCCATTCTCGTCATCATTCCGATCTTGGCGACACGTCTTGCCGGTATTTCCCTCGACTGGTCCCACCCGGTCATGGGGACGTATAACTTCGAAGGCGGCGCGCGCTTGCCACCGCCATTCGTCATCGTCCTGATCGGCTTGACTATCTATCATTCCGCACATAAAGCCGAGACGGTCCGTGCCGGCATCCAGTCGGTCCGCAAAGGGCAGAGCGAGGCGGCCTATTCCCTCGGCCTGCGCTGGCGGCATGTCATGGCGCTGGTGCTGATCCCGCAGGCCATGCGGGCGATCATTCCGCCAATGATCAACGGCTGGCTCGGCGTCACGCGGAACGCGTCCCTCGGCATCGCCGTCGGTTATCCGGAGCTGGTCGGCCTGTTCATGCAAACCTCGATCAACCAGTTCGGTCACGCGGTGGAGATCGTCGCCATGGTCATGGGCTTCTACATGGCGCTCAGCTTTCTCATCGCCGGTGCGTTGAATCTCTATAACAGGAAGACGGCGATCATCGACGCCGACTAGACCGCCACGCTAAACTAGCCGCCGACGGATTCTGCTATCGGAGGGGTATGAAATGTTCGAATCTTTGATCGACCGGGCCAACCGGCATGCCAACATCGCCTGGCGGGCCCGCTACGCGAATGTGCGCATTGCCCTCGAATACGGCGACGAATGCCGGCATCTCATATTCGATGACGAGGGCGCGCGTTTGTCGTCCAACGGCGAAGATCGATCCGCGGACGTCACGCTGTCGGCAAGCGACGCGGATTGGCGGGAATTGCTTGGGCCGACGCCGCGGCCGGGGGCGCAATCCCTCAGCGCCATGCGGCGGACGGGGCATCTAACGGTCAGCGGCGATTTCATCGCCTTCTATCAAAACCTCATGGCACTGGAACTATTGTTCAGCCACGGTCGCACCCGCCCGACAAAGGGGCCGATCTCCTCAGGCGCACCGACGATCGAACCCGTCACAGGACGGTATCTGCATCTGGATTTGGAGGGTCGCCGCCACCGCCTCTATTTCGAGGAGGCGGGCCAGGGCGTCCCGTTGATCTGCCTGCATACGGCGGGGGCGGACGGACGACAGTACCGCGAGATCCTGAATGACCCGGAGATCACCGATCGCTTCCGCGTCATCGTCTTCGACCTACCCTGGCACGGCAAATCCTCGCCGCCGGACGGCTTTCAGGATGAGGTCTACGAGCTGACCACCGACCGATATGTCGACACGGTGATGGCGGTGAAGCGAGCCCTCGACCTTGACGATCCGGTCGTCATGGGTTGCTCTATCGGCGGCAGGGCCGTGCTGCATCTGGCGTTACGCCACGGCGACGAACTCCGCGCGGTGATTGGCTTGCAATCGGCGCTTTACGCCGAAAACAAGATCGATGGCGAGCCGGACGGTCTACGCGCATTACACCGTCCGGACCTGCATGGCGGGGAGGTCGCCGGCGCTCTGATGACCGGGCTGATCGCACCCCAGTCGAATAGCGCGGATTGCTGGGAAACCCTGTGGCACTATATGCAGGGTGGGCCGGGCATCTTCATGGGAGATCTGCATTACTACTTCGTCGACGGCGACCTACGCAACGGGCTGGTGGGCGGCATCGATACCACGGCTTGCCCCGTGCATCTGCTGACCGGGGAATACGACACCTCGGCGACGCCGGAAATGACAAGACAATTGGCCGCCGAAATCGGCGCCACCTCCTGCAAGATCATGAAGGATATGGGGCATTTCCCCATGTCGGAGAATCCGCGCGAGTTCCGGCGCTATCTGCTGCCGGTCCTCGACGCCATTTCCGCCGGTACGACCGTGTAGTCATCCAATCACCGTCACCCCGGACCAGCGCAGCGGCACTGCGCGCGGCAGTGCATCCGGGAAGACGTTGAGGATACTTCCAGACCTGGGGCATCCGCTCTAACGGCACCCGCCGCCACACCGAATTGTGATGTCGATTGAGCGGCGTCGGTCTTGCCGGCGGCGGCGGTGATGGTAACTTTCGCGCATAGACGACGAACATTCGTTAGGAGCGGTGGGTGCTGGAACTGGTGTTCGCATATGTGGCGGGTCTGCTGACTCTGCTCAATCCCTGCGTCTTGCCGATCCTGCCGATCGTGCTGGCCGCTTCCCTACAGGCCGACCCGCGCGGACCGCTGGCTCTGGCCGGCGGCATGAGCCTGTCTTTCGTCGCCTTCGGCCTCTTCGTCATCGTCTTCGGCGCCTCGATCGGCCTCGATCAGCGCACCTTGGCCCATATCGGCGCCGGCGTGATGATCCTGTTCGGCGCCGTCATGCTGATCCCGCGCCTGAGCGAGGGTTTCGCGGCGGTCACCGGCAGTCTGGCCGGGCGGGCGGATGCGCAGCTCAGCACCCTTGAGGCGACGGGACGGGTCGGCGGCTTGGGCGGTCAGTTTCTCATCGGCGCCTTGCTCGGCGCGGTCTGGTCGCCCTGCATCGGGCCGACCTTGGGCGGCGCCATCGCGCTGGCTTCGCAAGGCGAAAGCGTCGCATGGGCTGGTGCCATCATGAGCTTTTTCGCCTTCGGTATTTCGACCATCATCCTCGCTCTCGGCTTCGGCGCCAAGGAAATCGTGGCGCGCCGCCGCGATCGGTTCCGGCAGATTGCCGGCCGGGCCAAGCCCATTCTCGCGGTAACCTTCATCGCGGTCGGTCTGGCGATCCTGTCGGGCGCCGATCGTTGGCTGGAAAGCCGTGTTCTCGATCTGCTGCCGATCTGGCTGCAGGATCTCTCCGTATCCGTTTAGTGCCACTTCCAAGGAAAGGATTGTACGCGTGACAAGATTACTCAAACGTTCCCTTATCGCCCTGATTCTGTGTCTGCCGCTGGCGGCTCAGGCGGCGAGCGGTAAGGTCCCCTACTCGCCCGAGGCGAAGGACGCGGCCCTGGCAAAGGGCTGCGCGGTGTTTTTGGAATTCGGCGCCTCGTGGTGACCCACCTGCCGTAGCCAGGTCCGTGCGATCAAGGCCTTACGTGCAGACAATGCCGACTACAACAAGAACATCGCGTTCCTCTATCTTGACTGGGACGACTATTCGGGCTCCCGCATCGCCCGCGAGATGAAAGTCTACCGCCAGGCGACCTTGATCCTGCTGACCGACAAGGGCGAGGTCGGCCGCCTGGTGGCCGAAACGAGCCCGACCGGCATTGCCGGACTGTTCGACAAGGCGCCGGACAGACCCGCCGACGCGGGGAGCTGCAGTCCGACCAGCTAAGGCGATTGAATTACCCGATCAACTCCACCACACTATCGATTTGGGATTTGTGAGTTGAGATGGGTGAAGACGTCAATCGGACGTCAGGCGACCGGGAGGCGATAAGCTTCTCCAGTACGCCCGCGCGATTTTGGGGACCGCTATTGTTGTCGGTGCCGCCCGTCTATGTGGCGGGCGGGCTGTTCCTTGACGGTCTGCAGCCAGCCTGGGCGAACAATCTGATGATCGCGCTGTTTCTGGCTTTAGTCCCCGCGATATTTCTGATCTGCCCGCGATACGAGCGCCGCATGGTCACGGTCGACAGCGCAGGCTTGGCGATGCCCCGCGTTTTGACACGCACGATCTCCTGGTCGTCGATCCGGCATATTCGGGCGCTTCGGCGGGACGCTGTCGGCAGATTGCCGGCGATTTGGGAGGTCTATGTCTGGCTCGACGACGCGCCCTCCTATTTGCGGAAGCGGGACGAAGGGCACGCGGAGGACGTCGTTCGCCTACCCCTAAAGGGATTGTCGCGACCGGACCGGAAACTGCCCGTCGGCGACGACCTGGTGCGGGCCATCGAACGCTTTCGCCCGGTCGAACGCATGACGCCGCAAGAGCTCGTCAACGTCAGGGAACGCCGCCGCCGAGACAATCAAACAGCCCAACCGGCCGAACGAACCGTCTTCCGGACCAGCAGGGTCGAGTTACTGTTCGCGTGGATTGCCGCCGGGTTGGTGAGTATCATCATTTACGCCATCGGTTTCGAGATCGATTGGCGCCCTTTTTTCGACGACCCGCGTGTCGAGAAAATCACCGGTGGCGTCCTTGCCCTCGCACTCTTGTTTGCGACGATCAAGCTCGGCATGTGGCGGCGCGGGGTCGAGCTTTCAGTCGGGCCGGAGGGCTTGTATATCCGCGAACGAGTAAGTCGGCCTCTGCCCTGGCACGAGATCGAGGAGATCGAGCTATACTACGATCCGACGCCGACCAGCGAACTCGGACCGGCTTTGGGCTGGGTATTGCGGGTAAAGCCATCGCATCCGGAAAAGAGCCTAAACCGTCGACAACGCCGCAACTTAAACAAAGACGGGAGCTTCGGCATCACCGTGCGTAGCATATCCGCCGATACGACAAGCATCTCTATCGAGCAAGCGTTGGCCGACGCGATCGATCCCTATAAACCCGTGACGGTTCGGCAGTCTTGAGAGTTTGCGAGAGACATGGACAACAACGGCAAAATCTCATCGAACGACCGAGGCGCGGTCAGCTTCGCGAGTTCGAACTTGTGGCGATGGCTGCCCATCCTTGTTGTTTCCGTCCTGGCCATTTTCGCCATCGGTCCGATCGCCCTGGAAGCGGCGCCGGGGACGGCTGAATATGTCATCAGCGCGGTCTTTTTTGTCCTGATTGTCATATTTCTTCTGATCTATCCGAAACCGCAGCGACGCACGATCACCGTCGACGGCGAGGGCATCCACATGCCGAAGAGACTGGTCCGCAAGATTCCCTGGACCGCCGTCGAGCGGGTGTCGGCGGTCCGGCGGGAGGCCGCGGGTAACCTGCCGGCCGAGTGGGAGATCCGGTTTCGCCTCGACAACCCCGAGCCTTATTTACGGGCGCCGGACAGAGCCGACGTGGATCGCGTTTTTCGATTGCCCCTTCGCGATCTGGCCCGCGCCGGGAGAGACCGGCCGATCGGCGACGATCTTCTCGCGGCGATCGAACGCTTCAAGCCTGTCGAGCGGCAGACGGCGCGGGATTGGGCGGCGCAGGAATGGCGGCGCGACAAACGGCGCCTCGAACCGGGCCGGCGGGTGGAGCTGAGAGGCAGCCGCTTCGAGCTTTTCCTGGGTTGGCTCGCGGCGAGCGCACCGTTGTTCCTTGCCTATGCGGTCTTGATCGACCCCACGACTAGCGCCGAGATCGGAGACCCGTGGATCGCCGGCGCGATCGGCGGCACGGCGGTCCTTGTGTTCGTATTTTTGTTTTTCAAACTCGGCCTGTGGCATCGCCCCGTCGCGTTCTCCGTCGGCCCCGAAGGCCTGTTCATTAAAGAACGTGTGAAGGAACCCATGCCCTGGCAGGAGATCGAGGAAATCGAGCTGTTTCTGGATCCGTTGCCCGCCTCGCCTGAATCGGGCGCCGGGTGGATATTGCGGGTGAAGCCGACGCGTCTGGATGCCTATATCTCCCGAGGCAAAGGTCGGTATCTCGAGAAAGACGGCAGCTTCGGCATTCTCATGCGCAGTTTTTCCCTGCCGCGCGGTGTCGCCGTCGAAGACTTCGTGACCGACGCGATCAGCCCGTATATGCCAATCACCGTTCGGCGGCGTTAGAGCATATATCTACCATACGGAACCATTCGACCGGTCAAATGTTTCCTTTTGGTAGATATATGCTCTAAGGCGCGAGCAGCAGGACGACGATGCAGATCACGATCAACGCGATACCGGCCAGTTCCCGCACGTTGCTGCGTTCGCCGAAGAAGTAGTAGCTCGCCGTCAAGGTAAAGATCAGCTCGATCTGACCCAAGGTACGGACATAGGCGGCGTTCTGAATGGTCATGGCCGTGAACCAACAGGCCGAGGCGGTGATGCCGGCGATACCGGCGCCGAGCGCGGCGCGCCAGTTGCGGAAGGTCTGCGTGATCTGTCCCGGCTCCCGCCAGCGCATATAGATCGACATCACCACGGTCTGAAAGATTGTCGTGAAAGCCAGGGTGACGCCGGCCCGGACGACAAAGTCGCCCTCGCCCAACGATAGGGACGCGGCGCGGTAGCAGACGGCGGATATCCCGAAGAAGGCGCCGGACAGCAAACCGATCCGCGCCACCGGCCCGGTGAAGGCACGCCACACCGCGTCTCGCGTCAGTTCCGTCCGCGCAAGGGTGATCAAGGTGACGCCGAACAGACCAACCAGGATCGCCGCTCCGGCCCAGAGCGAGACCGCTTCACCCAAAATGATGATCGAAATGATCGCTGCTTGGATCGGCTCCGTCTTGGCGAAGGCATTGCCGACGGCGAAGTTGCGGTAGCTGAACAGATACAGCAAGGTAAACGTCCCGCCGATCTGGGCCATCCCGCCGATCATGGCATAGACCATCATCTCAACCGTCGGCATTGGCACGGCCATACCGAACACCCAGGCCAACACCGCCACGTAGACCAGCGCGAAGGGAAAGCCGAAGCCGAACCGCGCAAAGGTCGCGCCCGTCGTCGACAGGTCGCCCTTCAAGACTTTTTGAATCGCCGTCCGCAGGTTCTGCAAAAACGCGGCGGCAATGGTGATGGGGATCCAGAGTTCCATTGAATTCTTTGTCGCTAAAAAGATATTTGGTTTTGTTGCCGGCACCCGCTAAATCGGCACTTCGACAGCCTGTCGATCCCTATGTGCTAGGCAAGATCCGGTTCTAATTTGGTCGGCGTCCCGCGAGTGGACAAAACAGTGCCGATGGCTGAATACTTCTTAATATTTTCGAGCTATTTCTAAGGGTATAAATCAGGCTCATAATTTACCTATTGATTTGAGGCATACATGACTCGTTTCGGATTGGCTTTAGCTTTATTGGGAGCCGCGGCGATGGTGTACGGATACGCTGTTGGCATCGACACAAAGTTTCCAGGCAGCGCAACGTTGGGTTTCCCTGATCGTGTTGTCTATTTTCCTTCCATCATCGCCGGTGGACTTACGATGGTCAGTGGCTGCGTTCTCTTCGTTGGCGGAAAGATTATCGAACAGCTTGAAGGTAGTGCGCCGCTGCTTCGGCACCCGCAAAACTCGACATTGTCGGTGGCCGCGCCTACGACCGAACCAGGCGATCGTCCCTTGGGTGTCGACAATGCCGTCGCGGCCCTGGAGGCATTGGGTGCCAGAGTTACCGAAACCGGGACTAACGCCTGGACAGTCGAGTTTGCTGGAAAAAGCACCAATCATATCTGGTCGCAGGAAGGACTCGTTAGCTTCGCCAACAGATTGCGCAGTGAGTTCGACGCCCAATCTTGAAATACGAGGATCGCAAAGCAATACCTTCACCGGCTTTTTTGACACCCAGATTTCCACGTTTCTGCAATACACAAACGTCGCTCACACCGCCAAGATCAGCCGCCATTCAACCGTAAAGCCGGTTGGCCGCGCTGACAATGGCGCGCAAGGACGCCGTGTTGGTGTTCTCGTGGATGCCGGCGCCGAAGCGGACCTGGCCGGCCTCGTCCTGCACCTTGACAATGCAGACCGCCTGCACGGCGGAGCCCGCGCCCATGGCGTGCTGGTGATAGTCGAGGAACTTCATGTCCAGACCGCGGCTTTCGCGCAAGCCCTTCACGAAGGCGTTGATCGGGCCGTTGCCGTCGCCTTCGATCACCGCTTCCACCCCGTCGACGCGGACGTCGGCCGAGCAGTGGATATCGTCGCCGCCGCCGGCGACGCTGTTCAAGCGATAACCGATCAGCTCGAACGGCTTGGTGGTTTCCAAATAGGTGGCCTGAAACTCCTCCCAAATCATTTTGGGCAGGATTTCCTTGCCGGTCTCGTCGGCGATCGCCTGGATCACCTTGGAGAATTCGGCCTGCATCTCCTTCGGCAGGTCGATGCCGAACTCCGTATCCAGGATATAGGCGACGCCGCCCTTGCCGGACTGGCTGTTGACCCGGATGATCGCCTCGTAGCTGCGGCCTACGTCCTTCGGATCGATCGGCAGATAGGGGACCTCCCAGACTTCGCTGTTGGCCTTCTCGATCGCCGTCATGCCTTTCTTGATCGCGTCCTGGTGGGAGCCCGAAAATGCCGTATACACCAGTTCGCCGGCATAGGGATGGCGGGGGTGGATCGGCAATTGGTTGCAGCTCTCGTAAATCTCCATGCTCGCCTTGATGTCGGAGAAATCCAAGGTCGGATCGACGCCCTGAGTAAACATGTTCAGAGCCAGGGTGACGATGTCCACATTTCCCGTACGCTCGCCATTGCCGAACAGCGTGCCTTCGACCCGGTCGGCGCCGGCCATGATCGCCTGCTCCGTCGCCGCCACGCCGGTACCCCGGTCGTTATGGGGATGGATCGACAGGATGATCTTCTCCCGCTCCTTGAAGTTGCGGTGCATCCATTCGATTTGGTCGGCGTAGTAGTTCGGCGGCGCCATCTCCACCGTCGCCGGCAGGTTGAAGATCACCGGGTTCTCGGCAGTCGGCTGCCAGACGTCCATGACCGCGTGGCAAACCTCCAGCGCATAATCCAATTCCGTGCCGGTAAAGCTTTCCGGCGAATATTCCAAGCGCACATTGGTGCCGGCATCGATCAATTCGGGGATCTGATCGCGGATCATCATGGCGCCGTCGACGGCGATCTGCTTCACCCCGTCGCGGCCCTGGCCGAAAACGACCCGGCGCTGCAGCTCGGAGGTGGAATTGTACAGATGGATAATGGCATTCTTGGCGCCGCGCAGGCTCTCCACCGTCTTGCTGATCAGCTCTTCCCGCGATTGGGTCAGGACTTGGATATAGACGTCGTCCGGGATCATGTCGTTGTCGATGATGTGACGGACGAAGTCGTAGTCGGTCTCGGAGGCGGAGGGGAAGCCGACCTCGATCTCCTTGAAGCCCAGATCGAGCAGATGGTTGTAGAAGCGGATCTTCTTGTCGCCGCCCATCGGTTCGATCAAGGCCTGGTTGCCGTCGCGCAGGTCGACGGAACACCAGACAGGCGCCTTGTCGATGACGTTGCCGGGCCAATGTCGGTCGGGCAGTTGCACCTGTTCGGCGGCTTGGTATTTGTGGATGGGCATGCTGGCCATGGGTTCGCTCCTGGGTCATGGACGCCGCTTTATCGCAGACGGCGTATGTCTATTCAAGATTCCGGCCACATGGGCCGTCGGGACGTTCGATTGTGAAGGAAGTCTTTGCTTATCGGCGCGTCGCCCACGCGACGCCAAACCGGCCCTCGCCTAGAGAACCGGGGTCGTAAGTCGGAGGAGCAAACCGCTCATGTCAAACCGAATATGCATGGGCGCGGAGATTAGTCACAGTTCGATTTGCGGTCAAGCGAATTCCATACGAAGAGATCGCAGCCCGATACCTAGGGGTACCGTTCGACTGCGGCAACGCGGAGGTCCATTCTCTGTCCGGTCCAACCTTTAGGTACTAGCTCATGGAAGCGATAGGACATACTTTCTCCGGCTGCCAATCGCGTTCTCGTCTTCCCGCTGTGGTCCAAATTGTTGACCAAAACCAAGATGCGTTCATGAACATTTTCTTTCGACGCGCCTGGGAAACTTGCCGAAACGGTGAGATACCGAACGTCTTGGTCGCCCGCATTCTTAACAGAAAATAAAACGCGCGCTTCGAATTGGCTGTGTCCGGTCAGCACGGGGATAAGTTTGTGGTCGATGACTATATTGTTCGACGCGTAGGCGTAATCGAGTTTCTTTTTGTTTAATCTCGACAATTGGAATCTGGCGGTCCGTTGGAAGTTATCGATTGCAACAAATGTGGAGAATAGCTTCGTATCGGCATCACGCCGAATAGTTGGAAGACGTCGCGCAAACGGATAATGCAAATCGCGGATCGCACCGTACAACTCATTTGCGGCGCCATTATCCCCGGCATTCGCCGCACCTTCGGCCCGAGTCTCCATGTCCTTCGACTTTAAATATGGTTGAAGTCCCAAGAAAATGCGCCACGCCGAACCTTCTTTCTGCAGAAACCACTTCGACGTGCCGGTCATCCGCACATACTCGATATCTGGATAGGTACTTACTTGCCATGATTTGGCTTTTTCGCACTGCCCCTGATAAACTTTCAAAGGTGAAAAGTTGTGAAGCGTAAACTGAAAAACTCCGTCGAAATTGGTGAGATTTTTCGGCATGTAGGTTACCGAGTGGACGACGGCTTGGTTGCCGAATTCTTCCAGTTTTGTAATGCGTTCACGCGTAACACAAGATAAGGGTGGCGACAGATAAGAGGAACTTGGCTGTATCTCGATTGGCCAACGGTCCGATATCGCTTTTCTATCGGATTTGCTTAACAAGTCCGAAACTGCTTTCAGATCTCCATGCTTTGCGCGGTCGATGAAGGACATCACGACATCTTGCGGCGTCCCGGACCCGCTCTCGCTCAGGGCGCTAGGTTTCTTAGACCGCTCTTGGACACAGGCTGTCAGGGTCATCCCGAGAAGCAAGGCAATAAAGTAAATCTTCAGGCGCATCGACTAAAACAGGGATTGCGGCGAATAAATATAGCATCTCAACTCTCGCAGATTGCGGCCCTCCTGCATAGAGCGAAATTTCTCGCGATGGCGCCTGGATTGCTCAAGCTTCCTTCCGCGGACGCCCTCTCTTTCGCCGGCCCATGGTCTGACCGAAGCGGAGACCGAGGAGTTCGAGGAATCTCGTTCCGCCGACGGCGTGGTCGTGGGCGATGCCGGAGCGGAGTTCGTCGAGCAGTTCGGGCGTCAGGCCGGCCTCGACCAGGGCGCGGTATTCGGCCTGGCGGCCGGCGGGATCGGTGGCCAGCTCCAGATAGACCGGATGCGGTGTCACCATCGGATCGGCACGGCCGAGGGCGTTGGCGGCGTAGCTGGACCAGCGGAAATCGCCGGGTCCGGCAACCAGGCCGGCGCGCACCGGATTGAGCTCGATATAGCGGGAACAGGCCAACAGGTAGCGTTCGGTATCGACCAGGGAGGCGTGATAACGCCCCTCCCAAATGGTGCCGCGGCGGCCGTGCCGGCGGTTGAAGCGTCGGGTATAGCCGCCGTTCAAGGCCTGCAGCAGGCCGGGCAGGCTGTCCTCCCGCGCCGGGGTCAGCAGCAGATGGACGTGATTGTCCATCAGCACATAGGCGTGGATGGCGCAGCCATGACGCTGGCGCAGCTGGTTCAGGGTGGTGGCGTAATCCGTCCGGTCCTCGTCGTCGAGGAAGATGTCCTGGCCGTTATGGCCCCGCTGCACCACATGCTGGGGGACCCCGTCGACAAAGAAACGCGGTAGGCGTGGCATGACTGTCTCTCCTTTCCGGTAGGGAGAAAACAGACTAACCAATGGAGGCGGGAGGTGCAATCAACTAAATACTCGGAATATTTATTTTCCTCAGCAATAACGATAGCTTAGGGCATGGAAAAAAACTCTGACACCTAAAATCGGCCGTGTGATTGTTGGAGAGGTAAATAGTACAAAAGCGGAACAATGTTTCACGTGAAACATTGATAAGGAATACTGTCCTATTTCCGTGTCAATCGGTGTCGCCGGCCAAGGCTTGGCGCATCAGTTCGGCGCGGGCGCGGGAGTCGGAGAATTTGCCGCCGCTGGTCAGGCCGCCGTCGACCACCAGGGCGTGACCGTTGACGAAGCTGGCTTCGTCGCTGGCGAGATAGAGCGCCGCGTTGGCGATGTCTTCCGGCAAACCCGCCCGCGGTGTCGATTGGGCCATGGCCAGGAAGGGCTTTACCTTCTCGGCGCTCGCGTCGGCAAGCTGGCTCGGCAGATCCATGCCGATGCCGAAAATCGGCGTGGCGATGCCGCCGGGACAAATGCAGTTCACGCGGATATGTTTCTCGCCCAACTCCTGGCCGACCGACCGGGTCAGGTTGATCACGCCCGACTTGGCGGCGGTATAGATATGCGGGCCGAAGCCGCCGCGCAGACCGGCCACGGACGCGGTCGAGATAATCGAGCCGCCCTCGCCCTGATCGACCATGGCCTTGCCGGCATATTTCATGCCCAAAAAGACGCTGCGCAGCAGCAGCGCGACAGTGCGGTCGAAGCCCTCGACGTCGACCTCCAGGATCGAGTCGCTGACCCCCGGCGCGCCGGCATTGTTGAACATGCAGTCGAGACGGCCGAACTCGGCCACGGCGCGGTCGACCAGCGCAGAGACCTCGCCGGCATCGGTCACGTCGGCATGCTGATACCGCGCCCGCGGGCCCAGGTCGGCGGCCAGGCGCTCGCCCTTCCCGTCCTGAATGTCGGCCAGCAGAACCCGCGCGCCTTCCGCGACGAAGCGCGCCGCCGTGGCTGCGCCGATACCGGAGGCGGCGCCGGTGACGATTGTCGATTTGCCTTCCAGACGGCCCATGCTACCCTCCGCTGCGATTGGGTTCTTTTCGAAATTTTCGATTTTCCGCACCTATTTCGGCACCGGGGACAGGTATGGCCCGGGCCGGTTTTTGTCAAGACGAGGGAGGACGACGTGTCAGGGGTATTGGACGGTATCAGGGTTTTGGATTTCGGGCGTTATATCGCGGGGCCGTTCGTCGGCACCATGCTGGGCGATCTCGGCGCCGAGGTCATCCGGGTGGAAAAACTGGACGGCTCCGAAGACCGCTTCACCACCCCGGTCGGCAAGGACGAGGCCGGCGATGTCGGCGCCCTCTTCCTGCAAATCAACCGCAATAAAAAATGCATCACGTTGAACCCCCGCACGCCGGAAGGGGCGGAGATCGTCAAGAAACTGGTCGCCGGCTCCGACGTCGTGATCGCCAATATGCCGCAGGGGACCTTGGAAAGCATGGGCATCGACTACGACAGCCTGAAGGCGATCAAGGAAGACATCATCTTCGCCACGGTCAGCGCCTTCGGCGCCGAGGGACCTTATGCGGAAAAAGTCGGCTTCGACGGCGTCGCCCAAGCCATGTGCGGCAATATGCATCTCTCCGGCCCGGCCGATCAGCCGGTCAAGGCCTGGACCCCCTGGGTCGATTTCGGCACCGCGCTCTCGACCACCGTCGGTGTCCTTGCGGCGCTGATCGAGCGGGGCAAGTCCGGCCAGGGCCAGAAGGTCGAGGGCACCCTGCTCGGCACCTCCATCGTCTTCAACGCCGCTAGCCTGATCGAGCAGGCGGTGATCCAGGCCGACCGGGTCGGCAGCATGAACCGCGGCCAGACGGCCGCGCCGGTCGACAGCTTCCAGACCAAGGACGGCTGGATCCTGGTTCAGGTCGTCGGCCAGCCGCTGTTCAAGCGCTGGGCCCGCCTGATGGGCGAGGAGGACAAATGGCTGAACGATCCCCGCTTCGCCGACGACACCGTGCGCGGCGAAAATGGCGAGCTGATCAGCGCCCGAACCCAGGAATGGGCCTCGCAATACACCTCCGCCGAAGCGATCGCGAAGCTGGCCGAGGCCCGAATTCCCACCGGCGAAATCCTCACACCGCAACAACTGCTGGACAACGAACATGTCAACAACGCGCCCTTCCTGCAGAACGTGGACTATCCCGGCGTCGACAAGCCGATCCCCATGCCGCTGACCCCGGTGCGTTTGCACGGCACGCCTGGAAAGGTACGCAACCGTCCGCCGCAACTCGGCGAGCATACCGACGAGGTCATGGCGAGCTTGGGTTTCGACGCCGAAGAGCTCGCGGCCTTGCGGGAGAAAGGCGCCATCTAGAGCATATATCTATCATAGGGAATCATTTGATGGCGTTAGGACGGGATTTGGCTAAGGGGCGGTGCGCCGCGCGATGCGGGGTATCGGGCAAGCGTCGCGCCGACGCAAAATCCCGTCCTAACGCCACCTCCGGCCGGGCGCATTTATCCCCTGGACGTCGTTGCGGCCCTTGGCCGATACCCCGCATCGCCCGGCGGACCGCGCCTAGCCAGGGGAAAAATGCGACCGGTCAAATGATGCCCTATGGTAGATATATGCTCTAGCCTGGCCGGCCCGATGAGTACGTCCTGGCGCGACATCGGTTTCGGGCTCATCGCCGCGCTTGTCGTCGCCTATGTCTTCGTTTCCCTGACCGGTCCGTCGCCGGACGTCGCCTGGTTCGTCCATTGCGCCGAGCAGATGTGGCATGGCGCGCGCATGTATGTGGACATCGTAGAGGTTAACGCACCGCTCGCCTTTCTGATCAAGATGCCGGCGGTCGCCCTGTCGCAATGGACCGGCCTCGATATCTTTCTCGCGCATGCCTTGGTGACCGGCGCGTTTTGCACGGCCAGCTTCGCCTTGATCCGCGCTTTGACCGAACTGCCGAGTTGGTTGCCGCCGGTCTGTCTGGTGATATTACTGATCGTGCCCGGGCGGGACTTCGGGCAGCGCGAGCATTGGGCGGCCATCGCCATGCTGCCGGCGCTATTTTGGCTGCCGCGGCAGTTGAGCGGGCAAGCGACGCCGCGCTGGCTCGCGGCGGCGGCACTGCTGTTGTTCGCGCTCGGCGCCTGTATCAAGCCGCATTTTCTGATCGTGCCGGCGATCATTTGGCTACCGGCCGCGGCCCTCGTCGCTTTCGACGACGGTCCCCGCAATGTCTTGCGACTGTTGCCGACCACGGCCCTTGGGATTGCCGCCGGCATGGTCTTCCTCTTGTCGATCATGGCCTTTCCGGATTTCATCGACCTGACCATGAATTTCACCCGGAAGTTCTACATGCAGGGCAGTTTCCAATCCCTCATGCTGCTCAGCATCGCGTTGTCGGGTCTGCCGCTGCTTTGCCTCGTTGCATTGCCCTTGTTGTGGCGGCCGCGCAAGATGGATCTGGTCCGGCGAAACCGATTGCTCCTGCTGACCGCCGCGACCGTCGGCTGTCTTCTGGTCTACCTGGCGCAGAACAAGGCGACGGCCTACCAGATGCTGCCCGCGCAAATCATCGGCTTCGTGCTGATCGCCGATCTGATTGGGGCCTGGCCGCGGAAGCCAGGCGCGGCGCCCTCCCTGAGCCGGCTGATGCGCCGCATGACCGCCGCATTCGTGATCGCCGCCGCCGTCGGCTGGCCTCTCGCCTGGGCCTGGGCCAGCATTCAAAATGTTCGCAACAACCACGAAGCCGCGTTGCAATCGCCCATGTTAAATCAGGCGAAAAATCTACTGCAAGGGCGCAGCGTTTTGGACCTGTCGACCAATCCGCCGCTCAATGTGGCAACGCTTCTTTGGCGGGACGTTATCTGGACTTCGAGATTTCCAACCCAATGGATGCAGGAATGGATCGGCAAGTTGCGGCGAAATCCGGACATCGCGGCCGAGCCGGCGCATATCCAGAACTTCGAGAGCGTGCTGAGCTTCATCCGCCAGGCGATCGCGGAGGATATCGGGAAGCAGCCGGAATACATCACCTGCCGGCACGAAACGCCGTTGGGCGAGGAGAGCCGGCGTTGCGAGAACCTCGCCTTCTTCCTGATGTCGCCGGTTTTCCAGGCCGCCTTCCAGGATTACGAGCTTTTAAGCCGGGAACACGGTCTCGACATCTATCGGCGCAAGCCAAAATGAAAAGCGCGGCCGCTTGGGCCGCGCTTCCCGTTTGAGTCGTATTGTCGAGTTCGGTCGTCAGTCGTCGCTGCCGCTAGCGGCCTCTTCCTTGACGATTTCCTGACCGGTTTCCTGATCGACCACGCGCATGGACAAACGGACTTTGCCGCGATCGTCGACAGCCAGGCATTTGACGAAGATCTCGTCGCCCTCATTGACGATGTCGGTGACCTGGCGGACCCGATGGTCGGCGAGTTCGGAAATGTGGCAGAGGCCATCCCGGTTGCCGATGAAGTTCACGAAGGCGCCGAAATCGACCACCTTCACCACCTTGCCCTTGTAGATCAAACCGACCTCAGGCTCGGCGACGATGCCTTTGATCCATTCCGTCGCGGCGTCGATCACCGATTGGGTCGGCGAGGCGACCTGGACGGTGCCGTCATCCTCGATATTGATCTTGGCGCCGGTTTCCTCGGTGATCTGACGGATCACCTTACCGCCGGAACCGATCACCTCTCGGATCTTGTCGACCGGAATCTTGATCACTTCGATCTTCGGTGCCGTCTCGCTCAAGCTGTCGCGGTGCACGTCGATCGCCTTGGCCATCTCGCCGAGAATATGGACCCGGCCTTCCTGGGCCTGGGCCAGGGCGTCCTTCATGATCGCCTCGGTGATGCCCGCGACCTTGATATCCATCTGCAAGGATGTGACGCCGTCCTTGGTGCCGGCGACCTTGAAGTCCATGTCGCCGAGATGATCCTCGTCGCCGAGAATATCGGAGAGGATGGCGTATTTCTCGCCGTCCAAGATCAGACCCATGGCGATACCGGCCACCGGCGCCTTGACCGGCACGCCCGCATCCATCAGAGACAGGGAGGAGCCGCAGACCGTCGCCATCGAGGAGGAGCCGTTGGACTCGGTGATCTCCGAAACGATGCGGATGGTGTAGGGAAACTCCTCCTTCGTCGGCATCACCGCCCGCATGGCCCGCCATGCGAGCTTGCCGTGACCGACTTCACGCCGGCCGGTGAAACCGAAGCGGCCGGCCTCGCCCACGGAATAGGGCGGGAAGTTGTAGTGCAGCAGGAAATTCTCCCGATAACTGCCGCCGAGCGCGTCGATGATCTGCTCGTCATCGCCGGTGCCAAGGGTCGACACCACCAATGCCTGGGTTTCGCCACGGGTGAACAAGGCGGCACCGTGGGTCCGCGGCAACACGCCGACCTGACACTCGATCGGCCGCACCGTACGGGTGTCGCGACCGTCGATCCGTTGACCGGTGTCGATGATCTGTCCGCGGACGATCTTCTTCTCCAGCTTCTTGAACAGATCGGTCACGACGGAGGCGGCCAGGCCGTCCTCATCTTCGCCGGCGGCCATGTTCTCGACCGCCTTGTCGCGCAGTTCCGCGACCATGTTGGTTCGGGTCTGCTTCACCGGTTCCGCATAGGCGGCGCGCAGGTCGGCTTCGACCAGGCTCGTGAGTTGCTCCATCTCGCTGCTGTGGTCCGGCGCTTCCTTGAGCTCCCACGGCTCCTTTGCCGCGCGTTCGGCGAGATCGATGATGGCATCGATGACCACCTGCATTTCGCGATGCGCGAACATGACGGCGCCGAGCATGATCTCTTCCGACAGTTCGCTGGCTTCGGATTCGACCATCATCACCGCATCCTTGGTGCCCGCGACGACCATGTCCAATTCACTTTCGAGCAGTTCTTCCGCGCTCGGGTTCAGCAGATATTCGCCGTCCTTGTAACCGACGCGGGCGGCGCCGATCGGTCCCATGAAGGGTAGGCCGGACAGGGTCAATGCGGCCGATGCGCCGACCAAGGCGGCGATATCCGGATCGTTCTCCAGATCGAAACTCAGGGCCGTGCAGATGACTTGGGTCTCATGCTTGAAACCGCTGACGAAAAGCGGCCGGATCGGCCGGTCGATCAAGCGGGAGGTCAGCGTCTCTTTCTCCGACGGCCGGCCTTCGCGCTTAAAAAAACCGCCGGGAATTTTACCGGCGGCATAAGTACGTTCAACATAGTGAACCGTGAGCGGAAAGAAATCCAGGCCCGGGCGCGGCTCTTTCTCAGCCACCGCCGTCGCCAGCACCGTGGTCTCGTCATAGGTGACCAAGACGGCACCGTCGGCCTGCCGGGCCATCCGCCCGGTTTCCAGGATCAGCTTGCGGCCGCCCCATTCCAGTTCAGTTTTGTGGATATTGAATAGGCTCATTTTCTCTCTCGTCCTTACCTAAGAACCCGCCGTGCCTATAATCTTGTCAAAGCGAGTTCGCCTACTGCCCGAAAGTCGGGTCCGCGGTCATGTCAAACAACGGCGCTATGGCGCGGGGACCGAAGATCGGCCCCATGCGTCATGGCGTCCCCATTCGCGGACGTGTCGGGCAAATTTGCCGCGCATGCATTCGCGCCGGCATCTCAGGGCCTATTTGCGCAGGCCCAGGCGCTTGATGGTCTCCTCGTACCGGGATTGGTCCTTGCGTTTGAGATAGTCGAGGAGACGCCGCCGCTTCGAGACCATCTTCAAGAGGCCGCGGCGGGAATGGTTGTCTTTCTTGTGGGTCTTGAAATGCTCCGTCAGATTGACGATGCGTTCCGTCAAAATGGCGATTTGTACTTCCGGCGAACCGGTGTCGCCCGCACTCTGGGCAAAATCCTTCACAAGCGTTTGCTTGCGTTCGGCTGTGATCGACATCGATGATCATCCTTACCTTTGACGACGGCGAAGCTTCTCAACCGTCATAGATTGAACACGCGAACCGGGCGCACCTGACCGTTGTCAATCTGCGCCATTGCCACCAAGAGTTTCTCACTGGTGATATAGATGGTTCCTTCTTTGCTGCTGGGCACTCGAATGCTCTGTCCGCATCGCAGACGTTCAGCTTCCGAACCGGTCACGGCCACCGCCGGGATGTCGACCAGCGCGGCTTCGACTGGCAGGCGTGCCTCGTCAAGCGCGCCTTTATGCCTTAACTCGCCCAACATATCCAGCGAAATCGCATCGCTCTCCCGGAACGGCCCGACCGCCGTGCGGCGCAGCGCCGCGATATGCCCGAAACAGCCCAATTGCTCGCCAAGATCGCGCGCGACGGCACGCACATAGGTCCCTTTGCCGCAGCGCAGCGCGAATTCCGTATGATCGGGATCCGGCGTGCCGAGGATGGTCAGGCTCTCGATCCAGACGGTCCGCGGCGCCAATTCCGGCGGACGGCCATCGCGGGCCAGATCGTAAGCCCGCTCCCCATCCACTTTGATGGCGGAAAAGGCCGGCGGGCGTTGCGACACCTCGCCGATATAGTCGGGCAAAACCGCTTCGATCTCCGCCCGCGTCGGGCGGGCGTCGGAACGTACGAGGATATCGCCCTCACGGTCGTCAGTGCTCCGCGCTTCGCCCCACTTGACCGTGAAGCGGTACTCCTTCGGCGCATCGAAAACATGGGCAATGACTTTGGTGGCCTCGCCGAGCGCGATCGGGAGAATTCCGGTGGCCAGGGGATCGAGTGTACCGGCGTGACCGGCTTTGGCGGCTTGAAACAGGCCGCGCACCTTGCCGACCATATCGGTCGAGGTCGGGCCGACCGCTTTATCGACGATTACCCAACCGTTGATCGGGCGGCCCTTGCGCTTACGCGCCATCGTCTTCGTCCCCCTCCCCGGTCAGGTCGGCCGCCACCTTCGGGCTCCTCAACAAGGCGTCCATCCTGGCCGCCTCGGTGAAACTATCGTCGGTCTTGAACAATAGCTTCGGGGTAAACTTCAGGTCGACTTGCCGGCCGATCTCGTGGCTCAAGCGCGGCGCCACTCGAGCCAAGGCTTTGACGATCGCCTGCGGATTTTCGCCGCCCAACGGCATGACGTAACAGGTAGCCCGTTTCAGATCCGGCGTCATCCGAACTTCGGTCACCGTCACCGTGGTGTCGTAAAGTTCCGGTTCATGCAGATCCTCGCGCAAGAGAATACCGCTCAGCGAGTGGCGAACCAACTCGCCGACCCTGAGTTGACGCTGACTGGCGCCAGCACCCCGCTCGCGATGTTGTCTAGCCATGTTCGAACTCATTGACGCGCTGTCGAAGAAGCCCGGCTTACAGACTGCGCTCGACTTCCGTCTTCTCGTAAATCTCGAACACGTCGCCCGGGCGCAGGTCTTGATAACCGTCAATCGAGATACCGCATTCGTTGCCTTCGCGCACTTCCCGGACGTCATCCTTGAAGCGCTTGAGCGAGCTCATCTGACCGTCGTGAATGACGACATCGTCACGCAAGACCCGGATATAGGCGTCGCGCTTGGCCATCCCTTCGATCACCCGGCAACCGGCGATACGACCGATCTTGGAGATATTGAAGACCTCCAGGATCTCGGCATTGCCGACAATCGATTCCTGGACTTCTGGCGCCAGCATGCCGGACAGGACCGCTTTCAAGTCGTCGACCAATTCGTAGATGATCGAATAGTAGCGAATGTCGGTGCCTTCCCGGCGCGCCAGATCGCGGGCTTGCGCATTGGCGCGCACGTTGAAGCCGATCACCACACCCTCCGACGCACTGGCCAGGGTGATATCGGATTCGGTGATGCCGCCGACACCCGCGTGCAAGACGCGAACCGCGACTTCATCGGTCTTTAGGTTGTCAGCGGCGCTGACGATCGCTTCCATCGAGCCCTGCACGTCGGCTTTGATGACCACCGGCAGTTCGGCGACCTCGCCTTCCTTGATCTTGGCGAACATGGCTTCCAGGGAGGTCGCGCCGCCCGCCGCCAACACGCGCTTGTTGCGGTCCTGACGTTGACGATACTCACTGACTTCGCGCGCCTGCGCCTCGCTTTCCACCACAGTGAACATGTCGCCGGCGCGCGGCGTCCCGTTCAGACCGAGGACTTCCACCGGTACAGACGGTCCGGCTTCTTCAATCGTTGCGGAATGGCTGTCGATCAAGGACCGAACCCGGCCATATTCGGAGCCGGCGACAAATATATCGCCGCGGCTCAATGTCCCGCGTTGCACCAGGACTGTCGCTACCGGGCCCCGGCCCTTGTCCAGCTCCGCCTCGACCACGATGCCCTCGGCGGTACGGTCGGGATTCGCCGTCAACTCGAGCAATTCGGCCTGCAGCATCACGGCTTCCAACAGGCCGTCCAGATTGGTTTTTTCCAGGGCCGAAACCGGGATCATCTGAACGTCGCCGCCAAAGTCCTCGGAAATCACTTCATGTTGCAGCAATTCCTGCTTGACCCGATCGGGATTGGAGTCCGGCCGATCGATCTTGTTGATCGCCACGACGATCGGCACTTCCGCCGCCTTGGCGTGGTTGATCGCTTCGATCGTCTGCGGCATCACACCGTCGTCCGCCGCCACGACCAGAATGACGATGTCCGTCACCGTGGCGCCACGCTGCCGCATGGCGGTGAAGGCGGCGTGGCCTGGCGTATCGATGAAGGTTAGCCGTCCGGCCGCCGTCTCGACCTGATAGGCACCGATATGCTGCGTGATACCGCCGGCCTCGCCGCTGACCACGTCGGTCTCGCGCAGGGCGTCGAGCAGCGACGTCTTACCGTGATCGACATGCCCCATAACCGTGACGACAGGGGGCCGCGGCTGCAAATCTTCTTCGCGATCGTCGTCGCCGCCGATGCCGATTTCCACGTCGGCTTCGCTGACCCGCTGGACCTTGTGGCCCATTTCGGCGACGACCAGCTCCGCCGTGTCGCCATCGATAGCCTGGTTCACGGTCGCCATGACGCCCATGCCCATCAAAACCTTGACGACATCGACGCCGCGCTCGGACATCCGGTTTGCCAGATCCGCGACGGTTATATTTTCCGGTATGACGACATCGCGCACGATCTTCTCCGGCGGTTCGCTTGTCCGCATTTGTTTGTTGCGCGCGCGTTGGCGCCGGTAGGACGCAAGACTGCGGACGCGCTCGTCCTCATCGCTCAACGCTTGCGACACGGTCATGCGGCGATTGCGTCGACGCGGTTCGTTGGTCCGTCGCACCGGCCCGCGATTGCGGTTGGCTCGATTGCCGCTATCGTCGATATCCAATTGCCGGGTCGAGGTCTCGCGGACAGCATGGGACTTCGTGCGATCGTCGGCCTGACGCGCAGCGGCTTCGGCATCGGCCGGCGAGGGCGCTTTCGCGGCCAACTCCGCCTCTTTCGCTTTACGCTCCGCCTCTTCCTTCTCCGCCTGCAAGCGGGCCTCTTCCGCCGCTTTGCGCTCGGCCTCCTCGGCCAATTTGGCACGCCGGATGCTTTCGATCTCCGCACGACGGCGCGTCTGTTCTTCCTCCTCGACGGCACGGGCGGCATCCGCCTGTTCCGCGTCGGCCAAGGCACGGGCGCGGGCGGCCCGTTCGGTATCGCTTAGGTTGACGGCATCGCGTTCGTCTTGCTGAACTTCCTCAACAACCGGTCCCGGCGCCGCGGTTTCCGTTTCTTCCACCACCTTCGGCGCATCCGTCGTCTCCGCCGCCGGCGCCTTAGCGATGGTCCGCTTGCGTCTGACTTCGACCTGCACGCTACGACCACGGGAACCGCCGGCCGGCCCGCGCGGGCCGGCTCCGTCTTTCGTGGACTTCAGGCCAAGCCGCAGCGGCTCCTTACCATCTTTCGACAATGTCAGCGTTTGTTTCTTTTCAGAATCGCTCACGTTTGATCTATCTCCAATTCCCGCCATCTACGGGCTTTTTCAACATCGGACGGACCGGCGAAATTCGGCAACACAAAGCCGGCGCGGTCCCTACCTGGCCGAAAAACTACTTCAACCCGGCAAGCCGCGCGGTCTCGCGCTCAATCCGTCCGGCCAAACCACCGGACTTCACCGCAGCATGTACCACATTTTCATGGCCAAATGCCAAGCTCAATTCGTCCACCGTGAATATTTCCACCAACTCGATTTGACCGGGCAGCGCGGCAGCTAGCTTCTGCAATTTGCGGCGGCCGTCCTCGGCACCGTCGGCGGCCCCAAAAAGCAGCCGATACCGATCCGATTTCAAGGCTTTCCGCACCTTCTCGAAGCCGGTCACAGCCTGTCCCGCACGACGCGACAGACCGAGCAGTTCCAACACATAGCGGCGTTGCAGTCCCGTCACCTGTTCGAGCAAATCTGCGTCAACGTCGATCTTACGGCGCGCCGCCTTATGGAACATTTTCTTGTCGACCGCCCGTTGCAGCAAGTCGCGATCGGCCGAAACCCATATTCCGCGGCCGGGCAGTTTGCCGCGCAAATCGGGAACGAGACGATCGTCCGGCCCGACCACAAAACGGATCAGATTGTCCGGCGCTCGGCTCTCTCCGCTCGCGATACACCGGCGAAGCGGCGTTGTTGTCTCGGTCTCATTCGACAGCGGCGGCTTCCTCCGTACCTTCCGCGGGCGCCTCGGCCGCTTCCGCCGATGTCTCGTCCTCGTCTTCGAACCAATGCGCGCGCGCGGCCATTATCATGGCGCTGGCTTGTTCTTCCGGCAGGTCGAAATGTCTCAGCAAGCCGTCTTCGGGACTGGTCAATTCGTCCGTGGCCAATTCCGCGAAATCGTCGAGTGTCTTGATTTCGTTCTCGCCAAGCGCGACCAGCATGCCCGGCGTCAACCCTTGCAGCGCCGCCAGTTCGTCGCTAACACCAAGCTCGACCCGGCGTTCCGCGAACTCCGCATCCCGCTGTTCCAAGTGATCGCGGGCGCGTTCCTGCAGCGCTTCGGCCAGGTCCTCGTCAAAACCCTCCAAGCTGGCGACTTCCTCCAGCGGCACGAAGGCGATTTCCTCGACCCGGGCGAAGCCCTCCGTGGCCAATAGCTGCGCCATCATTTCGTCGATGAACAATGCGTCCATAAATAGCTGGCTGCGCTGGCGCATCTCTTCCTGGCGACGTTCGGATTCCTCCGCCTCGGTCAGAATGTCGATTTCCCAATTCGTCAATTGCGAGGCCAGGCGCACGTTCTGACCACGCCGGCCGATCGCGAGGCTGAGCTGCTCGTCGGGAACGACGACTTCGAACTTCTGCGCTTCCTCGTCCATCACCACCTTCACCACTTCGGCCGGGGCCAGGGCGTTGACCAGGAAGGCCGCCGGGTCCGGCGACCATTGGATGATGTCGATTTTTTCGCCCTGCAACTCATTGACCACCGCTTGAACCCGGCTACCGCGCATGCCGACACAGGCGCCGACCGGATCGATACCCGTATCGTTTGACATGACGGCGATTTTGGCGCGGCTGCCGGGGTCGCGGGCCACCGACTTAATCTCGATAATCCCGTCGTAAATTTCCGGCACTTCCTGGGTAAACAGCAGGGCCATGAATTGCGGATGGCTACGCGACAGGAAAATCTGCGGACCGCGGAGTTCCTGGCGCACGTCATAGATGAAAGCCCGCACGCGGTCGCCCTGCCGGAAACTTTCGCGCGGCAATAGGTCGTCGCGACGGATCACCGCTTCCGCCCGTCCCAGATCGACGACCACATTGCCATACTCGACCCGCTTGACGATGCCGTTAACGGCCTCGCCGACCCGGTCTTTGTATTCCTCGTACTGCCGCTCGCGCTCGGCTTCGCGTACCTTCTGCACGATGACCTGCTTGGCGGTTTGCGCGGCGATGCGGCCGAAATCCATCGGCGGCAACGGATCGATAAGCTCCTCGCCGATCTCCGCATCGTCTTTTTGGATACGGGCGTCGGCCAGGGTCATTTCGATCGAGTCGTTCTCGACTTCCTCGACCACCGTCATCACCCGAAACAGTTTGATGTCGCCCGACTTGCGATCGATGATCGCACGGATGTCGTTTTCCTGACCGTAGCGGGAACGGGCCGCCTTCTGGATCGCCTCCTCCATGGCCTGCACCACGATCTCGTGATCGATGACTTTTTCCCGCGCCACGGCATCGGCGATTTGCAGGAGCTCCAGGCGATTGGCGCCAACGGCTACTTCGGTGTTCACGATTTCATCTTCCTTCTTTTCATGGTCTCGGCCAGCAGGGCGTCCGACAGGACCAACTTCGCGCGGTCCAATTCCGCAAAGGGCAGCTCGACGGTCTGTTCCCCGCCCTGGGCCGTTTTCACGGCCAACAAAATTCTCTCGCCCTTGGTACCGAGAACGCGGCCGCGGAAACGGCGTTGCCCGGCGATCAGGCGCTTCATCTGCAGTTTCGCCTCATGTCCGGCAAACCGTTCGAAGTCCGCGAACTTCACCAGCGGCCGGTCGATCCCGGGCGAGCTGACTTCGAGATCGTAGGCATCCGAGATTGGATCCTCGACATCCAGCAGAGCGGACACGGCACGGGAAATCTCGGCGCAATCGTCGACCGATATCTCCTCGCCATCCAGCCGCTCGGCCATAACCTGAAGGGTACGGCGGCCATGAACCTCCAGCATCCGCAACTGGACGATGTCATAACCCATCGCCGCCACGGAGGGTTGAAGTGCTTCCGACAATTGATTGATCTGCAAAGACACGAGGCTTCGATCTCCGTCCGGCCCGCGACCGGCGCCCCTAACAAAAAGGTGGGCCGCGCCCACCTCCACAAATCCGACACCAGCCATGAGCTAGCAAGTGGCCGATACATATCCCCGGGCCAGCGAAGAATCAACTGTTTTCGTCGCAAAAACCAAGGCCGTCAGCGCCGTCGAAAGCTGAGATAAGTCGCATGACGCCCCTGTTCAAGCGCTTTTTGTTCGTAGCGCGTGGCTGGCCAGTCCTCGGATCGATGGCGCCAATCCGCCGCCGTTCGTGCCGTCCATTCGAAAGCCTCGGCGGCGCACATTCGTTGCAACATCCAACTGGCATAGTCGTCGATATCCGTGGCCATCCGCCAAATCGCGCCGGACCGCAGCAATCGCGCGGCCAAGGCGATATTCGCAGGATTGACGAAGCGCCGTTTGTGATGGCGTTTTTTCGGCCATGGATCGGGAAAGAGCAGGAACATTCGGCCAAGACTGCCGTCCGCCAAAACCGCCATGACGTGACGGGCATCGCCGGCATGGATGCGGACGTTGCGCAATCCCGCCCGTTCGACCCCGGCGAGCAGCTTGCCGACACCTTCGTCGAACGGTTCGCAGCCGATGAAACCGATGTCGGGATGAGCTTCCGCCTGGGCCAGCAGATGTTCGCCGCCACCGAAGCCGACTTCCAGCCAATAGTCGCGGTAGGTGTCATCGAAGAAATCCGCCGGGTGCGTCGACGCCTCCTCCCTGTCGGACAAATTCAACGACAGCTGCGGCAGAAGGCGGTCGACCAATGCACGCCGGCCGCTGCGCATCCGCTTACCGGCGCGGCGCCCATAGAGACGATTTAGTCCGGGAGAATCCAGTTCGCGTTTGTCCGGCGACAAACGGCTTACCCCATGGCGCCCTGCAGCTCGCCAACCAGATCCGTGCGCTCCCAGGAGAAGCCGCCGTCATCGCTGGGTGCCCGGCCGAAATGACCATAGGCCGCCGTGCGGGCGTAGATCGGACGGTTCAATGACAGGGTTTCGCGGATTCCCCGCGGCGTCAGATCGACCAGCTGCCGCAATGTGGTTTCCAACTTCGCCTCGTCGCAATTGGCCGTACCATAGGTATTGACGTAGAGCGACAATGGATCGGCCACACCGATCGCGTAGGCCAGCTGTATGGAGCAGCGCTTGGCCAACCCGGCGGCAACCACGTTCTTCGCCAAGTATCGAGCCGCATAGGCAGCGGAGCGGTCGACCTTAGTCGGATCCTTACCGGAAAAAGCGCCCCCGCCATGGGGTGCCGCGCCGCCATAGGTATCGACGATGATCTTGCGGCCGGTCAGGCCGGCGTCGCCGTCCGGACCGCCGATGACGAAGCGTCCGGTCGGGTTAACGTAGAAGTCTTCCTCCGCGCACATCCAGCCATCCGGCAACACGTCGGTGACGTAGCCGCGCACGATCTCCCGCACTTCTTCGGTCGTCGCTTCTTCCGCGTGCTGCGTGGACACCACAACGGACGTCGCGCGGACCGGTTTGCCGTCGACATATTGCAGGGTCACTTGGCTTTTCGAATCCGGGCCCAGTTGCGGCGTCTTACCGGCCCGGCGGTCGTCCGCCATGCGCTGCAAAATCTGATGAGAGAAGTGGATCGGCGCCGGCATCAAAACATCCGTCTCATCGACCGCGTGTCCGAACATGATACCCTGATCGCCCGCACCGAGATCCTTGTTACCGGCGGCATCGACGCCCTGAGCGATGTCGGAGGATTGCGGATGCAGATGCACCTGCACGTCGGCATCTCGCCAATGAAAACCCTCTTGTTCGTAGCCGATCCGCTTGACCGTGTCCCGCGCCAGCTGTTCGATCAGGCCCTTGTCCTCGCTGACCTCCTTCGGCCCGCGGACTTCGCCGGCCAAAACGATCAGATTTGTGGTCACCAAGGTTTCGCAGGCAACGCGCGCATTATCGGGATCGGCGGACAGAAACTGATCCACCACTGCGTCGGAAATCTGATCGCAAACTTTATCGGGATGGCCCTCGGATACGGATTCGCTAGTAAACAGAAAATCGCTGCGCACGTCGTGACTCCAGAAAACGTCATGAAATACTGCACCGGCCAGACGACCGGACGCCTGACTATGTGGCAGGGATTGCGAAGACGGTCAAGGCAAAGACGGCGATCGACTTATTTCGGCTTATTATCAGCTTCGCCTGCCACAGCCTTCACCAATTCGAACATCCGAAGGCGAAGATCCTCGGGTTTGATCCGATAATAGGCGCGGACCAATTCCAAAGTCTCGCGCCGGGCGGCCTCGTCGGTTTGCTCATAAGGCGCTTGCCCTTCGTCGGCAAAGCCAGGCGGCTTACTGGCGATGCGCCGAACCTCGTCCGGCATATCGTCGTAGAAAAACGCGACGGGAACGTCCAAAATCTGGCTTAGTCGATACAACCGGCTCGCGCCAATCCGGTTGGAACCGCGTTCGTACTTCTGAATTTGCTGAAAAGTCAGTGACAACGCCTTGCCCAACTTCTCCTGACTCATGCCAAGCAAAGTCCGGCGTAGCCGAAGACGACTACCGACATGAACATCAATGGGATCGGGTTTCCGTACCAAAACATTCCCCTTATTAATTCTTCTACGAAAAATCGGACATTCGCCCCCAAAGCCCGATAAACCTGAATCGCATGCATCAAATATGAATACTTAGTTATTTATAATAGGCGTCGTCAAGTCAAGCCATTGAAAAATTAGCTCATATGCTCAAATAATTTAGATCTCCCTAATAATAAAACAGTTGTCATAAATATAATTAATAGAAATTTCGGCAACTCGCCAAATCGAACGTAGAAAGGAGCTTCTTTCAGAGCACGTGGCAACGAAATATCCATAACACCACGCACCGATAGAGCGATCCGGCCCTGTTCGCGGCCGTAGCCGTCGGTCACCGCCGAAATGCCGGTATTGGCGACACGAACCAAAGGCACGCCGAGTTCGATGGCGCGGGCTCGGGCAATTTCGAGATGCTGGCGCGGCCCGCTGCTGTTTCCGAACCAGGCGTCGTTGGTCAGGTTGAGCAACCAATCCGGCCGACTTGGCCGACCGACTTCGGCGGCAAACAGCACTTCGTAGCAGACTAGCCCGCGGAACGGAGGCAAACCGCGCGACTCGATCAACGCCGGCTCACCGCCGGAAACGTAGTCCACGGCACCCGCGGCCAGCTTGTCGATCCCGAATTTTGTCAACAAAGGCCGCAAGGGCAAGTATTCGCCAAATGGCACTAGATGTGCTTTGTCGTAGCGCTGTGCGATATCAGCGTCTTCGTCCAACAAGAAAATACTATTCCAAAGTTTGCTGATCCGATTGCCCTCGGCGGCATAACGAATGGCACCGGTAATCAATTGCGCGCCCGTCGGCAGCGATCGGGCGATTTCCCTTCGGGCGTTGACATCTTGTTCGAGGAATAGGGGCGGCGCCGATTCCGGCCAAATTACATAGTCGATCCGTCGTTCCGCGGGCTGGGCGCTGAGCGTCAGAAGTCGTGCAAAATTAGCTCGGCGATGTTCGCGTTTCCATTTCAGATGTTGCGGCGTATTGGGCTGGACCAAGCGAAGACCGAGATCGTCATGAACGCCAGGGTCGACGGCGATCGCCAGCCGCACAAATCCGTAACCGAGCCCTCCCGCCAATAGGATAACCGCCGCGAACCAACAACCGAACCGGCGAGCCGGCCTGGCCTCCAGCAGACCGACGGCGGGCAACGCCGCGATGATGATGGTGATCATGCTCATAAAGCCGACGCCGGTGACGGCGAATATCTGACTACTGACCTCGCTGGCCGACCAAACATAACCCAACAAATTCCAAGGGAAGCCGGTGAACAGAACGCCGCGCAACCCTTCCCCGACGCCCCAAGCCGCGGCCAAAGCCAACGCCCGCACCCACAGCGCGCCGTTGTTCTTGGACACGAGCAAATTCGTCAAGCATGCGGTCAACACGAAGTAAAGCGCCAGGGACCGCGGGCAGTCCGGCGGCAGCAAACGGCCAAAGCCAACCAAAACGCGCGGCGTCGACCAGCACGGAATTGCCGATCCAATAGAGCCCGACGGTCAGAAATCCGAAGCCGAAGCCCCAGCCGATTAAAGCGGTCTGGCGCCAACGATCGGCCCCATGCAATTGCCACAAAAATACCGGTATCGTGAGGAATAGAATTGGCGAAAGATAGACCGGCGGCAATTGCCAGCGCCGACAGCCCACCGGCGGCGATCGCCGCCGACAGCGCGCGCCAGCCGGTCAAACCTTCCACGCGGGTCCCGGCACCGGGTAACACGGGACCGTAGGTTCGCGATTAACTCAGGCACGCTTACCTTGATCCGGTCGGCCAACGCGAACCCGCTTGACCCGACGCGGATCGGCTTCCAGGACCTGAAATTGCAAACCGCTGGCATGTTCGATGATTTCGCCCTTTTCGGGCACCCGCCCGGCCAACGCGAAGATCAATCCGCCGATCGTGTCGACCTCTTCGTCATCCTCGTCAGGC
Organism: Alphaproteobacteria bacterium; assembly: GCA_965216645.1. Taxonomy (GTDB): domain Bacteria; phylum Pseudomonadota; class Alphaproteobacteria; genus CBDCGJ01. The sequence goes on from CBDCGJ010000028.1 coordinate 57,583, forward strand.
AGCAAATCCACGCCCAGCCGGCCCTCGAGGTCGTCGATCTCAAATCGAGCGTCCAATTCCAAACTCGCCGTCCGGCAGTTCGCGCAACATTGGACCGTCGACGGAATCGTGCTCGTCTTCGATGTCGCCAACGATTTCCTCGACGACATCCTCGATCGTCACCAGACCATCCGCGCCGCCATATTCATCGATCACCAGCGCCATATGAACGCGCGAGACCCGCATGCGAACGAGTAGGGCACCGACAGGCATCGATACCGGCACAACCAATGGCTGGCGCAGGACATCCGCCAGGACGAAGTTTTCTGGCTCGTCCCAATGCTTGATCAAATCCTTGATATGCACGAACCCCATCACTTCGTCCAAGGTGCCGCGATAGACCGGCAGGCGGGAGTGATGGGCCGCCTTGAATGTGGTAACCAGCTGCTCCAGCGGTGTTTCAATGTCGACGGCAACGATATCCGCGCGCGGCACCATAACATCGTCGACCCGCAGGTCCCCGAATTCGAGGACGTTGAGCAACATGACCCGCTGTTCCGGATCGATTTCGCCGCCGGCGCCTTCATGCTCTTCGAGCACTTCTTCGACGCTTTCCCGCAACGCGGCATCGGACGGTTCCCGTTCGCCGCCCGCGCAGTCGCGCCCAAAGCCGGGCAAAAATAGATTTTTCTTGATTGGTGGAATTGGCCTCGCCATTGCGAGGCGGTCTACTTGATGAGGATATGGTGTCGTTCATTGTTGCGTTCCCCGCAAATCCGCTCCAGTTAGGCATAGGGATTGGCGATGTTTAATTTTTTAAGGGCGGCGATTTCCATGCCTTCCATTCGTGCCGCGTCGGCATCATGTTGGTGATCCTCGCCGAGCAAATGCAGCACGCCTGTGGACGATCAGGTGGCTGAGATGATCGCGTGTCGTTTTGCCCCGATTCAGCGGCCTCGCGCCGGCAAACACCGAGCGCGACAGCGACATCGCCGAGAAGCATCGGTCCGGGAGGCATTGGTCCGGCGTCATCCGTAAGAGGGAAGGCCAAAACGTTGGTCGCCTTGTCAATGCCGCGATGCCGGCGGTTCAAATCTCTCAAGGTCGCGTCGTCGCCCAGCATCACCGATATCTCGCCGGGGCAGTTCGGTGCATTACTTGCCTTTTGATCGAGCGCGGCCGCGGCCGCGCGGCTGACAACGGCGGCGGCGTCCGGCACCTCAATCTCCCAGTCGGCGCAGGAAACCGACACCACGATGCCCTGTGCTGCTGTTTTCATTTTGCAACTTTCGCTGTTCGGCGGATGGCAGTTTCGGATATTCAATTCGGTTATGATAAACACCCAGAGTCAAAATTCGCGTGAACGCCACTTCGACGGCCGCTAAGTCCTTCATGGTCAGATCGCAATCTTCCAGCTGGCCGTCCAGGATCTGGGCCTCCAAAACCTCGTTGACGCGGCGGCGCACATCGGCAGGCGACGGGTCCTTCAGCGCACGGGTCGCCGCTTCCGTACTATCTGCCAGCATGAGAACGCCGGCTTCCCTGCTTTGCGGCTTCTGCCCGGGATAACGGAAATCCTCCTCCTTAACCGTGTTCCCTTCCGGTCCGTGCAAGGCTTTTTGATAAAAACCGCGCAGCAGGCCGGTGCCATGATGCTGTGCGATGCCGAGCAGGACGGTCGAACCCAGACCTTGCTGCCGCGCCATCTGCAATCCATCGCGCACATGATCGAAGATCACCTTTAGCCGACGTGTCCGGCGGCAGCCGATCATGCAGGTTTTCACCGGCGCGCTGGTTTTCGTAGAAATAGTTTCGGTCGCTTGATCTTTCCGATATCGTGATAAAGCGCCATGACCCGGCATTTCAAAACCGCTGGCGCCAATGGCGAGAGCGGCCGATTCCGCCAGATTGGCAACCATGACGGAGTGATGATAGGTGCCCGGCGAGGTCATCGCCAATTCGTTCAGGATCGGATTGTCGCCCGCCGCCATTTCCAACAAACGCAGTTCGGTGGCCATGTCGAAGGCCTGCTCCAACAGGGGAAGCGCGCCAAGCGCCAGCAAGGCAACCAAAGCGCCGGAGACCAGAGCCGCGGACAAAAGCGGTAACAACAAGTCGGCGAAACTCTGACCGGACAGCACGATCAAGATCGGCACCAGAGCGGCCTGGGCGACCCCGATCGCCATGCCGTATTTCAACAGATCGGTGCGGCGCTTGATCGATCGGGCGACGATGCCGGCGATCAGCACGCCGAAAATATAATAGGTGACGAGCCATAGATCGCCGTCGACCCTGAAGGCAACGAAGAGGGTCAGACCGATTCCGATCAGGATGGCTGGACCTAGCGTCCAACAGTAAGGCCAGCAGGACCGTCGCCAACGACAATGGCGCGAAATAGGCGGCCACCTGCGGATCGAAGCCGATCCCGTCGGCCAAGCCCAGGCCGGCGTAATAAGTCGCGACCGAAAGCGCGGCGGTGGCGGCGAATACGGCCAGCGACATGTAGGATGCCCGGCGCGAGAATCTCAGCGGCACCCGGCCGCGGCGGAAGAAGCCGAAACTGAGCACCACGATACCCGTCAGCAACACCGCAATCGCCGCCGGTTCGGCCCAGGGCTTGCGCCCGGACAAGGCTTTGTTCAATAGCCGGACCCGTTCCCGCGCCGCCTCGGTTACCCGGTCGCCGCGCCGCAATACCACTTCGCCCGCCAAAATACGCACGAATACCGGCGCGATCTCCGCTTCCGCCGCGGCGCGCCGCGCTTCGGTTTCGGCACTGTTCAGAACTAAATTGACCGCCGCCAGATGATGCGCCGTGTCGAGGGATCCAGGATCGGACCAGCCTGGCTTCGCCATAAGGGGCATCAGCCGAACGCGCACTCATCATCCGCCGCAATCCCCTGAGATCGATGATCCGCGACGTATCGAAGATGCGCGATTCCTCATCCAGGGAGAGGTCGCGCACTTGCACCTCCTCCATCGTCGGCAATATCGATTGCTTGGTGACCACCATGCGGTCGAGGCCGAGATTCAGGAAATAGATCAACGCCGATGCGATGTCTTCCGGCGAACCCATTTTTTCGATGATCGGATAAACGCCGGAGCTGACCGGGGCGCCGAGATCGGCGGCGAACTTCTCGCGTCGATCGTTGGCCGTGCCCTCGCCCGTAACAATCGCATCTTTTAAATTCGCGACTGCCTTGCGGACCTGCTCGCCGAGAGCGAAATAGCGGTCCGGGTCGAAATCGAACAGATTTGCGACATTGTCCCGCGCTTCGGCCTGACGTAGCGCGGTCGCGCGGCGATCCTCGACAAGGAACTCCCGATCGGCGCGAATAGTGGCCGGGGGCACGGCTGTCGAGCGCCGGGATCTTGTAGGAGGAATCGCCCGGCGGCGCGAACAGCAGCGACATCGTCAGGATGAACAGAACCAAGATCGGCAGGTCCAGCCAAGGCCGCCACCGGGTCCAGCGATCCTGCGACAATGCCGCGTCGATCTCCTTGCGGACGGTCTGGCGATAGCTCGCGAGATCGCTTTCTTGATGCTCGTTATCCCGAGCGTCGTCGCGATCGGTCGGCGCGCTCATGGCTCGTCGGGCTCCCGCTTGATCAGACTTTGGTCGCGCGCCTCATAGGCCTGAACGACCCGCGTTACCATCGGATGGCGGACCACGTCGCGGTGGCCGAACCGAACGAGGGCGACGCCCTCCAGATCGCTGAGTATCTCGAGGGAATCCTTAAGCCCCGATTTCTGGCCCAACGGCAAATCGACCTGACTGGGGTCCCCGGTCCACGACCATGCGGGAATTCTCGCCCATCCGGGTTCAGAAACATCTTCATCTGCATGGTTGTCGTATTCTGCGCCTCGTCCAGGATGATGAAGGCGTTGGCCAGGGTGCGGCCGCGCATGTAGGCGAGCGGCTGCCACTTCGATATCGCCGACATCGCGGCGGCGGTGCACCTTGTCGCCGGGCATGACGTCGTAGAGCGCGTCATACATCGGCCGCATATAGGGGTCGATTTTCTCATTCAAGTCGCCGGGCAGAAATCCCAGTCGCTCGCCCGCCTCGACGGCCGGCCTAGTCAGGATCAGTCGGTCGACCTGCCCGTCCAGCAACAGCGAAACGCCGACCGCGACGGCGAGATAGGTTTTGCCCGTGCCCGCCGGTCCCAACCCGAACACCAGCTCGTGCTTACGCAAGGCGCGGACATAGGTCTCCTTGCCGGGGCGAGCGCGGCGTGACCACGCGTTTCTGCGTACGCACCATGGTTTGCTCGTCGCCGGTCCGCTCCCGCTTCGACGGATCGACGCCGCGATCCGCCCATGCGAAGAGCGCCGTCGACTTCGGGCATTTCCACGTCGAGCCCGTTCTTCAGCCGTTGATAAAGATCCTCCAGCGTCGCCCTGGCCGATTGCACCGCATGCCCCTCGCCCGCGATCGCCAACTTGTTGCCGCGCGGGGTCACGGACACGCCGAGCTTCTGCTCGATCCGGGCCAAATGACTATCATGCTCGCCGAACAGCGACGACAATAGCTTGTTGTCGTCGAAATCCAGGACCAGGGTCGATTTATCGCTATTGGAGGTTACGATGGCCACTTGTAACTCGCTGCAATTCCGTACTGTCTATGCCGCTTTGTAGTCGTTGCGGTCCGACAAACATCCGGCCAGACTGTTTTCCCGACTATCGGTAATATCCACGTCGACAATCCGGCCCGTGAGTTCCGCCGGTGCCGACAAATGAACGGCTTGCATATAGGGACTGCGTCCCACCAATTGGCCATCATGCCGCCCCGGCCGGTCGAGCAAAACCGGCAATGTGCGGCCGACCGTCTGCTGATTGAAGCGGCGCTGCTGGCTGTTCAGCAACTCCTGCAGTTCCGCCAATCGTTCCGATTGTATTTCCGGCTCGACCTGCTGCGCCAATGCCGCCGCCGGTGTACCGGGCCGCGGGCTGTATTTGAAGGAATAGGCCTGGGCGTATTCGACCTCGCGGACGAGATCCAACGTGGCGCGGAAATCGCGGTCGCTTTCGCTCGGGAAGCCGACGATGAAATCGCCTGAGAGCGCCAGATCGGGACGCGCTTGTCGCAGCTTCTCGATCAACCGGAGATATCCGTCCCGGTCGTAGCGACGGTTCATCGCCCGCAGCACATTGTCGCTGCCAGACTGGATCGGCAAATGCAGATACGGCATCAACCGCGCGCAATCGCGATGGGCGTCGATCAAGTCGTCGGTCATGTCCGTCGGGTAGCTCGTGGTGTAGCGGATGCGCGCCAATCCGTCGATCTCCGCCAATTCGAGAATCAATCGCGCCAGCGACCAAATTCCACCGTCCGCCGCTTCGCCATGATAGGCATTGACATTTTGTCCCAGCAGCGTGACTTCCCGCGCACCTTGTTCGGCGAGGTTGCGCGCCTCCGCGATCACGGCCTCGGCAGGCCGGCTGTATTCCGATCCCCGCGTATACGGCACCACGCAGAAGGCGCAGAACTTGTCGCACCCTTCCTGCACGGTCAGAAAAGCGCTGTAGCCGACACCCGCCGACTTGCGCGGCAGATGGTCGAACTTGGCTTCCGCGGGGAAGTCGGTATCCAATATCCGCGCCCCGCCGCGGGCGCCGGCCGCGCGGCTGGCCCGGGCCACCATTTCCGGTAGCCGATGATAGGCTTGCGGCCCGAACACCATGTCCACATAGGGTGCGCGTCGGGAGATTTCCTCCCCCTCGGCTTGCGCGACGCAACCGGCAACCGCCAAGATCATCTGGCCGCCCTGCGCCGCCTTGCGTTCCTTGAAGCGACGCAGACGACCGAGTTCGGAGAAAGTCTTTTCCGACGCCTTCTCCCGAATATGGCAGGTATTGACGATGACCATATCGGCGTCCGTCGGGCTATCGCAAAGACGATAACCGATCGGCCGCAACAGATCGGACATCCGCTCCGAGTCATAAACGTTCATCTGGCAACCGTAAGTGCGCAGGAACAGATTTTTTTGTTTCGGCTGACGCATGGTCAATCGGTCTCAGTCATGCCCCGCGACCGCCGGTAATTGTCGGCAACCCACAAGGTACATCACAATGATAAGTTCATTGGAAGAAGGGCCATCTATGTCGCGATCCATTCGCGCTCGTCTCTACCTTCATTTCGAAACGGCCGGTATCCGGAACCGGCGGGTATCACACAAAGTATAGCTGAATCAACCTAGCATCGCGCCTAAAATAGTCAAGCGATTGAAACCATGGCAAAACACGCCAGTGGTCGGGTTATCGTTAAACTAATAACGTTTATTTTTTAGATTTCTCTTCCAATGGCAGCGCGAACAATTCCATACGATGGCTGACCAGGCGATATCCCAGGCGTCGCGCCACTTCTTCCTGCAATCGTTCGATTTCGGCATCGTGGAACTCGATGACGCGGCCGCTTTTCAGATCGATTAAGTGATCGTGATGCTCATCCGGCTCGATTTCGTAGCGTGCGCGACCATCGCCGAAATCATGCCGGGTCAATATCCCGGTTTCCTCCAACAAGCGAACGGTCCGATAGACGGTGGATAAAGAGATCCGCGGATCGACCGCGGCGGCGCGTCGATGCAATTCCTCGACATCCGGATGATCGCTAGCCTCGGACAATACGCGTGCAATCACTTTCCGCGGCCCGGTCATCCGCAAGCCGTGCTCCACGCATCTTCTTTCAATCAGCGACATTTATCCCCCATGCTCCGTCGACACGTCGATCAACCGGGCATGGTGAGTAGGAAAGGCCAGTCCCGCCGTGAACCCCTATTCAGCGCTTTTTAGCGCTTTCGGCTGGTGCCTAAACCGATCTTTTTCGCCAATTTGCGCCGTTGCTCGGCGTATTTCGGCGCTACCATCGGGTAGTCGGCCGGCAAATTCCATTTCGCCCGGTAGTCGTCCGGAGTCATATCATAAGCTGTTTTCAAATGACGTTTCAGCATTTTCAATCTTTTACCGTCTTCCAAGCAGACGATATAGTCGGGAGTGATCGAGCGCCGGATGGAAACGGCCGGTTTCGGCTTCTCCACTTCTTCTTGTTTGCCGTTTTGCAACGACTGTAAGCAATCGTGGACTTGTTTAATCATTTGCGGTAAATCGCTGAGCGGAACGGCATTATTGGAAACGTGCGCCGCGACGATCTCCGCTGTCAAATTGAGCATTTTCGCCTTGTCGTCATTTATCTCTGCCATAAATTTATTCCCATTTTTCTTGATACCCCCGTCTTTTCTATATCTATATACTAACAAGGCGTATGATTTCAAATATTAATGTTCCGGCAAAAAATTAACCAAACTTTTTTACAAGTTTCTTCTCTTGTTTGTTAGTGGTTGTGGCCATGGTCGAAGAGCATTTTTTGGACATTACAGACTTTGTTTGCCCGATGACTTTCGTGCGAACCAAGCTTTTGTTAGAGAAAATGGCGCCGGGTGCCATCGCAAATGTGCGGCTAAATGGCGGAGAACCCCTGCAAAACGTACCGCGCTCGGTCCGCGACCACGGCCACCAAATCCTGAGCCTGGAGCGTGAACCCGGCGACGACGAGAATCGCCCCTACATCCTGACCATCCGCAAGGTGGGTTAACAAAAGCATCTGTTACCAACACCGAAAGATCAATCGGTTCAGAGACGTCGGCGTAGAATGAGCGCGTCGACGCGCCCGCCGGACCGTCTCGCGTAATAGTTTCGACGGCGGCCAACGGTCACAAATGCCATTTCCTTGTAAAGCCCAAGCGCCGCGGTATTGTCCACGGCCACCTCAAGAAACAATTGATCCACCCCATCACACTTCAAGACTTCAACGGCATGACCAACCAAACCGCGCGCCATACCCATGCGGCGATGAGACGCAGCGCATGCAAGCGTCAAAATCTCCGCCTCTTGCTTAATCTGTCGCGTCATCAGGAATCCCAGCGGCGTGCCACCGTCAATCGGGATCGCCGACCAGCCGCGCGCACCGTCCAGCGCCAACAAGGCGGATATCGTTTCTTGGTCCCACGGTACTTCGAAAGCCTGGTTATGAAGCGCGGCCAGCGCGTGGGCTTGCGTTGCCTCGACCTCGCGCACGCACCAATCGGCCGCCGCATTCATCGTCGGTCCGGCAGTTTCGCGTCCGGTGCCCGGAGGTAAAGCGGTTGAACCACCCGCCCCGGTCGCGCGCGATCAACAAGTCCAGCCGCATGGGCGGCGAATTTCGAAGCCACCGGAACGACGTCAGTACGCACGGAAACGTCGTCGTCCGGCGCATTTTCTCCAAAGAGATGTCGGCCGCTGCCAATGACCCGAGCGTCGCGAACAAGATCAAGCGCTTCGAGTTTTGTCACGTCTCGAAGAACTGCCGCGCATTCCACGGAGAAGTCGTCCCCGTCGCTTTCGAAACGCTGTAAATAGGCTTCGCCGCGCCGGGCATCATTGATGACGAGGAGCGGTCGCGCGCCCGGTCCCCATTCGGCGTTAGCGGCGATCGCCTCCAACGTGGATAACGCGATGATCGGGCGCCCCGCCACCAGAGCGAGACCGCGGGCCGCCGACAATCCGACCCGCACACCGGTGAAGGAGCCCGGCCCAACCGTGGTCGCGATGGCGTCGAGTTCCGAGTAGTCGTCGATACCGGCATCCTCCCGCACCTCCTCCAGCATCGAGACAAGCCGTTCCGCCTGTCCGCGCGCCATCGGTTCGAACCGCGCCGCCACAACGGCACCGTCGCGCCAAATGGCGGCGCTGCAAGCGGCGAGCGAAGTATCGAAGGCGAGAACGGATGTCATACAGCCTCTCTTAGAGCAAATCTCCCACCGACGGAAACCCCGCTGAAACGACCGACGACGATTTGCCGCAAGAGCGTCATCTTGCGGCGGTGCGCGAAATGCTCTAGCAGGCGGAGAGCAATTGGAGGACCCTACACATGGCGCAACACGATCACATCCACGCCTTGGACATCGAGGATCGAAACAATCTCGACGAACGGCGGCGTAAATATCTCGAGATTTGCGAAGAGAAACTTGGCTTCGTGCCGAACGTGATTCAAGCCTATGCCTTCGATAATGAAAAGTTGAAGAATTTCGCCGACAATTACAATGAGTTGATGCTGGGCGAAGGCGGACTCAGCAAGTTGGAGCGGGAAATGATCGCCGTCGTGGTCTCGTCGATCAACAAATGTTTTTATTGCCTAACCGCCCACGGAGCCGCGGTCCGGCAGTTGAGCGGCGATCCGGTGCTGGGCGAAGTCCTGGCGATGAACTTCCGCGCCGGCGACCTGTCGAGCCGCCACCGCGCCATGTGTGTATTTGTCGAGAAGTTGACCGAAACGCCGAGCAAAATGGACGAAACGGACCGCGCCGCGCTACGCGACGCCGGCTTTAGCGATCAGGACATCTGGGATATCGCGGCGACCGCAAGCTTCTTCAACATGTCGAACCGCATGGCAAGCGCCATCGATATGATGCCGAACCGTGAATATCACGGGATGGCGCGATAGCGCGCGCAAATGAACCGTCGTCGATATCACGGTTTGGCGGCGGCCTTGCTTGTCGCCGGCGGTTTGGTTTTCGTCTTCACGACCAGCGTCGCCGCCGCGGTCGGCGGATTGGGGCTCGTGCTGGCCGCCGCTATCTGTCTACTGCTGGGTCGACGGGCGGGCTAAATCGAGAACCCATTGGCATAGTCCCAATAGAGATCGCGGGCCCGGTTGGCAATCGGCCCAGGCTGCAGGTCGCGATCCTCCAGTTTGGTCACCGGCATCACTTTACCGTAATTGCCGGTGTTGAAAACTTCGTCGGCCTCCATCACGTCTTCCCGCGTCAGGCTGGCTTCCCGCACCTCGATGCCGTCGTCGCGCAATAGCTTGATGACCCGCCGGCGGGTCACCCCATTCAGGAACGTGCCGTTCGGAACCGGCGTCAACGCCACGCCGTCCTTGGCGATCCAGATATTGGCGGTTGCGAATTCCGCGACATTGTTGTTGGCGTCCAGGACGATGGCGTTGTCGAAACCGCGGCTTTCCGCGTCACGTATCGCGCGGGCGCTGTTCGGATAGAGACAGGACGCCTTCGCGTTCGTCGGCGCCATGTCGGCGGCCGGCCGGCGAAACGGCGACCAACAGGAGGAAAATCCGGCAAAGCCCGGCATCGGCGAATCGTAAACAGCAAGCACGAAGTCGGTGGAATCCGGATCCGGCGCCACGAACCCTTCGGCAGCATAGAACATGGGTCGGACATAAAGTTCCGCGCCGTCCGGAAATTTGCGCGCGGCTTCGAGACAGAGATCCATGACCTCCTGCGCCGTTTTCGTCGGCTTCAACAGCATCGATCGGGCCGAATTGATCAACCGCTCGCAATGTTGATCCAGATCGGGCGCCTTGCCATCGAAAACGCGGGCGCCGTCAAAAACCGCGGAAGCCATCCAGAATGTGTGATTCATCGGCCCGATCAGTTTCGGGTTTTCGTCTAACCATTGATCGTTGTGAAAAAAGACCTGTTGCATCGCTGAGCTCCGCCCCGGCGGGGATATGAAAATGGAATAATCCGTGAAGGCGACGGGAGACATAACACGGCCCCTAACGGGACACCAGCATCATTAAGTAATAGCTGACTAGACGCGGCCGAACAGCTTACGGTTCGGAACAAATCGGTTGCCGTTAGTTGTAAGGCAATATGCAAACGATGCGACCGAGCCAAACGATATCCCGAGGGTGTGAAGTCTCGACCTCGCCGCCGCCAAAAGGACGCACTTCGATCGCATTGACCGTGCGTCGTAAAAGTTCGCGCAGAACTACCGGTCCGTCGCGACGCGCCACCGCAACCCGGTCATCGCGGCGCACGCCGCTATCGACGGAAATCATCAGCAAGTCGCCGTTTCGAAACACCGGTGCCGCCGAATTGTCATCCACTTCCAACATGAAATTGCCGTGCGACAACAAGGTCGGCAGATCCAATCGCTGCCACCCGTCGCCGATCGGTTGCCCTTCATTGTCGAACATATCCGATCGGGCCGCGTCACCGACCGTCGTTACCGGGAGCGTGCTGGTTTGCAATCCGCCGCCACCGCTCACGCGGTCGACCTGGTCAACGAATTCGGCCAACGATGTCTCCGTCGCCGCCAACACCTTGGCGATGCTTTCCGTTCCTGGCCAGCGTTGTCGACCGTCGCGGGTCACCCGTTTGCTGCGATTGAAGGTCGTCGGATCGAGGCCCGCGGATTTTGCCAATGCCGAGACGGACATATCGTTACGCCGGGCGATTTGATCAAGCGCAAGCCAAACCGCTCGATGGGTCAACATTAGCTTTTCCTTCCCGCTATTTCAGCGAAGGCTATTTCGTATAAGGTCGAACGAATTCAGAGAAAATATACCTAATGACGAACGAAATCAAAGAGCTCTACGATTGACGTCACTTTTTTCTATCGATACATCCGGATTGATAGAATTTAATAATAGGAATTTTTTCTTGACATTTCTCAAAACGTTCTCGATAAACAAAAGATGCAAGCAATTTAGCGACCTTTACCCACGATAAGCCAAATTATGGGAACAAAACGAGTACAAAAATCGCAACTTAAAGGAGTGAAATATGTCTTTTTCCGCCAGGGATCTCAGCGTCATTGGCTACGCCAACGGATTTACATTGTGGCATTTCAAGACCAGCGACCCGGCGCGCAAAGTCGGTGCCGAATCGTATTTCAACAGCGCCGCCCATATGTTCCGGGTCGGCGATTTCATCTTGATCAACGCCGGGATCGGGAGCGCCCCGGCGCACGGCATGTTGGTCGTCGTCGCCATCGATCACGGCGATGTCATGGTTAGACAGCTTTCCGCTATTCCAGGTGAGCGAAAAAAAGGGTGCCGAGCGCGCCGCGGGCCGTTATGACGTGACCAGGGCCGACTACTGTTGGCGTGGAGGGATATGGACATCTATCGAACCGCATTGGCGTTCGCCAGGCAATTGGAGGCCGAACGCGCGCATCGCCTGGGTGTTTGGGCACTCCGCCTCGGGCTGGGACCAAGGAACTCGCCCGAGGTCGCCCCGGCATTGGCGCAAAAGCTATGGGGCCTGCATTTCGCCAATCCGGTTGGCCTCGCTGCCGGTTTCGACAAGAATGCCGAAGTTCCTCTGCCGGTTCTGCGCGCCGGTTTCGGCTTCACGGAAGTCGGCTCGGTCACGCCGCGGCCGCAAGCCGGCAATCCCCAGCCTCGCCTTTTTCGACTGCCGGCCGACGAAGCGGTGATCAATCGCATGGGGTTCAACAATGACGGCTTGGCCGAGGTTCGGCAACGGCTCGAACGGTTACCGCCTCACGCCGGCCCCATCGGCGCCAATCTCGGCGCCAACAAGGAGAATGCGGATCGACCCGACGACTATGTCGCCATGATGCGCGGGCTGCGTTCGCTCGCCGACTATTTCGTCGTCAACATATCAAGTCCGAACACGCCCGGCCTGCGCGAACTTCAGGGTAAGGCCTATCTTCGCGACCTACTCGATCAAGTCCTGGACGCCCGCGGCGATGTGACCGCGCCCGTGCTCGTTAAGATCGCGCCGGATTTGACCCCCGCCGATATCGAAGACATTGCCGACTGTTGTCTCGCCTCCGGTATCGACGGCGCGATCGTCTCCAATACCACCGTCGGTTTGCGCGACACACTGCGCGGTGAGCATGCGCGGGAAACCGGCGGTTTGAGCGGTCGGCCGTTGTTTGCGTTGTCGACGGACATTCTGGGGCAAGTCTACCGGGCGACAGAAGGGAAACTTCCCCTTGTCGGCGTCGGCGGGATCGCCAGCGGTGCGGACGCCTATGGCAAAATCCGTCGCGGCGCCAGCCTGGTGCAGCTCTATACCGCGTTGATTTATGAAGGCCCTGGATTGGTGCGGCGCATCAACGAGGAGCTTGCCGCTCTGTTGGCCCGCGACGGGTTCGAGAATATTCAGGATGCCGTCGGCGTGGATGTCGATTGATCGCCGGACTTGACCTGAGCCAGTTTCGTCGCCACGACCGTGCTGACCCCGAGCAACATGAATAGGGGCACGAAATAAAACAGCAATTTCGGCGCGCCTTGATCCAAAATATAGCCGAATAGAAGCGGTGTGATCGCGCCACCCAGATTTAGTCCGGTCGACACAAATCCGAAAACCTTACCCATGGCCTGCGGTGGCGTAACCGCCCGGACCAGCATATCCCGCGACGGCATGATCATCCCGTAAAGCAGACCGCCGGTCAGCAGCGCGACCGTGGCAACGATCGGATTAATCGGATCCTGACCGATCAAGAACACGATAACCGCGGTGGCGAAAAACCCGAGCATGGCGACGCGTTCGTGATGAACCGTGCGGTCGGCGACGTAACCGCCGAGTAGAATGCCCACCGCGCCGCCGATCAGAAAACCTGTCAGCGCGGCATTCGCCCCTTCGAGGGAAAACCCGTAGCCGGCGACGAAGGCCGAGACCGAGAAAGTGTTCAGACCGCCCTGCGACATCGAGAGCATTAGAAAAAAGAGAAAGCACATCATGATCGGGAGGGAGAACAGCAGCGCCAGACCGTCCTTGCCGTTACCTCGCCGTTCGGACGATACCGAGCGTTCGTCGCGGTCCTGCAGATAACGCTGATTGATGAGCACAAAGACGAAGATCGCCAAGCCGAACATCCCCGTAACCAGAAGTGCCATCCGCCAACTCGACAACGAAACGATGAACACGGTCGTCGCCGGCGCCACGGCACCGCCGAAAAACCCGGCGAAACTGTGCAGACTGAACGCGCGGCCCATGCGGGTCTCGTCCACCGACGCGGATAGAATAGAATAGTCGGAAGGGTGGTAAACACTGTTGGCCAGACCGGCCAGCGCCATGCAACCGAGCATAACCGGATATACGGGGAACAACCCCATACACAAAAATGCCCCGGCTTCCAACAGCAGCCCGGCCAGCAGAATGCGCCGCGCACCAAACCGATCGACGAGGAAGCCAACTGGTACGTCTGAAACTCCCGAGACGATGGCGAATGTGGTGACCAATAATCCGAGCGCCGAATAGCTGACGCCAAGAGACTCTTGCAGCAGCGGGAACATCGGCGGCAGCACCAGCAAATAGTAATGGCTGATGAAATGGGCCGCGCCGATCGCGCCCAGCACCCGAGGAGCGGAACTCTTGGTCGTTGCGGAAGTCGTCATGGCGCCTTACTGCCCTGCCGCCGTTGGCTTGTCACGCGCAAATCGCGCATGGGTGCCATTCGCCGCTCACGCCGCCAGGGTCGAGAGGCAAGCGGTTTCCTCCAACAGGGGCGCCAGGTTTTCGCGTGCCGCGGGCGGCAGTTCGGCATACGCCTCCCGCAGCCAGGTCAGGCATTTGATTTGATAGCCAAACACGGCCTGACTGTAGGGCTTGCCCCGAATCTCCAAACTCAGGCGATCTTCGCCGCGGGCCGCCGCCGCCGCGTTGGCGCGCAGGAAGGGGAAGTAGCTGTCGCCCGCCAGACGCAACATCTCGACCACGCCGTCGCGCGGCGGCTTTGCCGGATCGCGCCACTCGCCTTCGCAACCGGACGCATCGTCGAGCCAGCGGACCCAATCGGCGACGATCTGCGCCTCCTTGCGCATCACCGACATCGGCGTCGGATCGTCGGCCAAGGTCTTGAGCTGTCCGAACCAGGCGAAGTCCGCGGCGCTTGGGCGGCCGCCGAACAGGAACTGCCGTTGCGGCACCACGTCTTTGAAAATCGACAGAATGCGATGATAGCTCTCCTCGATCACCGGTGCGTTTTCCGGAGCGCAGCCGACCAGAGCCATGCGGCCGATCTGGCGCACGCGGATGCCGGCCACCGCCTCTTCATAGGCCTTGCCGACCAGCGCCGGATTGGCGTCATGCACGATCCAGCGGCTGCAATAATCCTGATCGACCTCCCGCGCCCAGCGATAGAGGAACATCGCCTTGGTGCCCCATTCGTCGGCGATATCCTCGATCAGGGCGCAAAGAAAGGCCTGCGCCGGGTCTGGCGGGATCACCGAGCGTTCGCCGGGATGGCGTTGTTCCAGCATCTGGATAAGAAACGTCGAATCCATGTGATAGCTGCCGTCATCCGGCAATTGCAGAACCGGAATCAGCTGCGGCTTTAGATGGGCCAATTGCTCGCGCCATTCCGGCGTCCGCATATACCAATCGAACGGCAGGCGCCGGTATCGCATCAGTGCCCGCATCTTCATAGAGTAAGGCGACCCATTGCCGCCGATCAGTTTGTACCGCTGCATGGCTGATCCCGCCTTTACCGAATTTGCTGTTGGATTTATGAATGAAGGAGTGGCTGGACCTTACGCGGTTCGCCCGCCCACCGCAAACATCCTGCCCGGAGTTCCATAATGAACCGACACGAAGCGCCCGATCTTGCCGCGTTCCGCGCGGAAGTGCGCGCCTTCATCGCAGAAAACTTGCCGAAAGATATTCTCGAGACGATGCAAAGTGGCCGCCTCGGCAGCGCCGAGCAAAGCCAGCGTTGGCAGCGCATTCTGCACGAAAAAGGTTGGGTCGCGCCGAATTGGCCAGTGGAACTAGGCGGCGTCGAATGGACACCCATGCAGCGCAATATCTTCGAGGAGGAATGCGCCCTCGGCGATTGTCCGCCGCTCGACCCGATGGGACTGGCGATGATCGGACCGCTGATCATCGCCCATGGCACGCAGGAACAGAAAGACTTCTATCTACCGAAAATTCTGCGCTCCGAGGAGAAGTGGTGCCAAGGCTATTCGGAACCTGGCTCCGGCTCCGACCTCGCCTCCTTGCAGACCCGCGCCGTGCGGGACGGCGACGACTATGTCGTCAACGGCACAAAGATTTGGACCTCCGGTGCCCAATCGGCGGACCGAATTTTCTGTCTGGTGCGGACGGATCCCGATGCGAAACCGCAGGAAGGCATCTCCCTGCTGCTCATCGATATGAAGACCCCCGGCCTGACGGTCCGACCGATCATCGGTCTCAACGAGATGCATTTCTTCAATCAAATTTTTTTGGATAATGTGCGCGTCCCCGTCGCCAACCGCGTTGGCGAGGAGAACAAAGGCTGGGGCCTGGGCAAGGAAGTACTCGGCAGCGAACGCTTCCAACTCTCCCGCACCGGCGAGAACAAACGCCTGCTGCGGCGCCTCAAGGAGATTGCGGCGCAAGAAGATGGCGACAGCGGCCCCTTGATCGAGACGGACTGGTTCCGCCGCAAGATGGGTCGGGCGGAAGTCCGCTTGAAGGCGCTCGACTACACCAAGCTCCGTTTCATGGCGAAACTGGCGGCGGGCGAACCGATCGGGCCGGAAGTTTCCATGCTGAAGCTGCAAGGCAGCGAGCTGATCCAGACTCTCGACGAATTGCTGTTGGAAGCGGTGAGCCATTATGGCTTGCCCTACGATCCGGATTGGATGCTGGCGCCCAGCAACGAGGCGCCGATCGGCGCGGACTATGCCGGCACCCTGTCGGCCAACCGGTTCCGCCACAAAGGCTACACCATCGCCGGCGGCTCCAGCGAGGTTCAGCGCACCATCATCGCCAAGCGCGTTCTGGGATTGTAGGAGACAGCCGATGGATTTCTCCCTGCCGGAAGAATTGGTCATGCTGCGCGACGGCGTCGACCGATTTGTCGAGCAGAATAACGATTTCGAAACCCGGCGCGCGCATGTCGCCGGCGCCGACGGATTCTCGCGCGACACTTGGTCGAGTTTCGCCGAACTGGGCTGGCTCGCCGCCACTTTACCGGAACAAGAGGGCGGCATGGCCTTCGACGCGCGGGCCGACATGGTGATCCTGGAAAGCATGGGTAGAGGCCTGGCGACGGTTCCCTATCTGCCCAGCGTCGTCATGGCCGGCGGATTGATCGCCCGCCATGGCAGTGCGGCACAACGCCGTGCGGTACTGCCGGGATTGGCCGCGGGCGAGCTGTTGTTGAGCCTCGCCCATGCGGAGCCAGGCATCCGCCACGACTGGCGCCGCCTGCGAACGAGCGCGCGTGCCGAGGGCGCGGACTTCGTGATCGACGGCCGCAAAGGCGTGGTGTTGAATGGCGATAGCGCCGACCGCATTATCATCCCGGCACGCACGAGCGGCGATGCCGGCACATCCGACGGGATCACGCTGTTTCTGATCGATGTCTCGGTGGACGGCCTAACCCGCCGGCCCTATCGAACCTATGATGGCGGCCGCGCGGCGGAGTTGGAATTGACCGATCTGCGGGTATCCGCCGATGCGATCGTCGGCGAACGAGATCAAGGCGGGTCTCTACTGGCCGAAGCCATCGACCGCGCCACCGCCGGAATTTGCGCCGAAGCGGTGGGCGCGATGGACCGGCTGTTCGATCTGACCCTGGAACATCTCAAGACCCGGCGCCAATTCGGCCGCCCTCTCGGCAACTTTCAAGCCCTGCAGTTTCGCATGGCCGACCTTTATATGGCGCTGGAGAATGCACGCTCCATGGCCTTTGCCGCTACCCTCGCGCTCGACGATCCGGACCCGGTGTCGCGCGGTCGGGAAGTCTCCGCGGCGAAGATCCAGATCAACGATTCGGCGCATCTGATCGGACGTCAAGGCGTTCAGCTGCATGGCGCCATCGCCATCACCGACGAACTGCCGGCGGCCCATTACTACAAACGCCTCTCCGCCATCGCCGCCCTGTTCGGCGGCAGCGACGACCACCTGACCCGCATGATCGCTTAATCCGTTATCGCTTATTTTTCTAAGGTGTCAGACTATTTTTTAGACCTTTAAACTATTTGAAATTAACGACGAAAAATTTAGTCTGACACCTTATATATATTTTTTCGGCAATAAGCCTTGAAAATGAACGTCGTTTAATTATCTATTAATCAGTGCTCAATTAGTCTTGTTTGGAGTTTGGTAATTCGTACCGCGTAACCTTTCCCCAAGGCGGGCGGGCCGTCTTTACGTCGCCCCTTTCGAGACGGTTCGCCTACGCCCGTCGGTCCAGTGCGGTTCCGCCGCCAGTCGTCGTCCTCGTCTGACTGGCGCGGCCGCCTGGACCGGTGGCGTTTTCAAAGAAATCTAGCTCTACCTCCACGATCCGATGGATGCTAAACAATGATCAATTGGGACGGCGGGGCGCGGTAATGGCGCGACGATATGACCACAGCCGAGAAGAGTTACGGGCCATGATCCTTCAGGCCGCCGGCGATATCGTCGCCGAGCAGGCGCTGCGTGGTCTTTCGGCCCGCAAGGTGGCCGGCCGGATCGGCTATACCGTCGGTACGATCTATAACTTTTTCGACAATCTCGACGACCTGATCGTCCACGTGAATGCCGAGATGCTCGATCGTCTGGAAGATGTCTTGGCGAAAATCGAGCCCGATCCCGATGTCGTGGCGTCGCTGAAGAGCCTGGCGCGCGCCTATGTCGCCTTTATCGAGGCCCACCCCCATCGCTGGAACATGCTGTTCGATCACCGTCTGCCACCCGGCCAGACTTTGCCGGACTGGTATCAGATTAAGATCGCCCATCTGTTGGCCCGTCTCGATACGGTGCTGAAGCCGCTCTTCGCGGATCCGAACGATCCCGCCTTGGCCCGGGCCAGCCGCACCCTTTGGGCGTCTCTGCACGGTATCGTCTCGCTAGCGGAAGCCAACAAGCTGGATGTGGTCAAGATCGAAAAGCCCACGGAGTTGGCGGACTCGCTCATCGAAAATTTTGTCGCGGGCCTGAAGGCACGCCGAAGAACGCATTCTTAACTCATTCGGCGGCAACGAAAGTTGGTTTTAATTGCCGGTAAACGCCGGCGCCCGTTTCTCCTGCCAAGCGGCGATGCCTTCGCGAAAGTCATCGGATTCCAGTGCCACCGCGGTTTCCCGCACCGCCTCTGCGACCGCTTCGTCGACGCCTTGGCTCAAGCCGCGATAGACCAGTTGCTTGGCGATCCGGGTCGATCTCGGCGATATTCCCTCGACGATGTTTGCCGCATAACTGCTGACGGCGTCCATCAACGTCTCCCCCGGCACCACATAGTCGACGAGACCGATGTCCGACGCCTCGTCCGCCAGGACCATGCGGGAGGAGTAGATCATGTCCAGCGCCTTCGCCGGCCCGACAATCTTCGGCAACAGCCAGGCTAGTCCATATTCCGGTATCAACCCCCGCTTGGCGAAAGCGGTGGAGAATTTGACGCTGTCGGCGGCGAAGCGAATATCGCAATAGATCGCCATAACCAAGCCGACGCCGACAGCCGGTCCGTTGATCGCCGCAATCAAGGGCTTTGGCGCCGTCGCCAGATAGGCGTATTTCGCTTCGAAACCCGTCGGCAGATCGAGGCCGCCCGGGATCGCGCCATTGACTGGTAGGTCCATGGTCTCGCTACGCCGACCGGCGGCGGAGGCGGAAAGACGCGCCGCATCGGCACCGGCGCAGAATCCCCGGCCGGCGCCGGTCAATACGATAACGCGTACATTCTCATCGTCGGATGCCTGCGCCACCGCATCGCGGATTTCGCCGTTCATGCGATTGGTCATCGCGTTCATCCGGTGGGGACGATTCATGGTTACCGTCGCGATCCCCGCGTCGACCCGATAAATGATTTCTTCATACAAATTGCGCATAGTTCACCCAAATTGCGTTTAGTCACGTCGCCGCACCATAAAGGGTGCGGGCGTGAATTGGTATGTGTATCGGCGCGAACGTCAGGAAACGATGCTTGGTCGTCTAAAGAAATTGTTTGTGACATTTGCCGATAACGCCGTTCCGCTGCAGGTCGGCAATCGGGAGATCATTGTCGCCAAGGCGAGCAGCGTGACGGTCACGATTGTCTGCTGCGCGGCGACCGCGGTTTTGGTCCTGTATCCCTACTATTTGATGCATGGCTCGATCGGTGCAATCGAGCTTTCGGTACTGATGAGCTTCCTGGTTTTCGCGGCCTTCAGTCTGTATTGGTTTAAGATCGCCGGCGACACATCGCAAACGATCGCGCTGTTCTGCTACCCCTCCGTGATCAGCTTTACGGTCTGGGGCTACTTCGCCGGCGGTATCTACTCGCCGTTGTTGATCTGGAATGTGACGATCCTGGGGATCATGAGCTTCGTCGATGACCGCAAGATCATTATCGGCGCGGCGCTATTGGTCGTACTGTCCGTCATCGCCATGTTTGTGGCCGAGGTCATGGCCTGGGTACCGGCAAACATGTATTCGGGCGAGGAATTGCCCTATCTGTTCTTCCTGTCGGCGGCGACCGCGGTCATTTACTGGACCTTTTTGGTGCTCGACCGGCTGATCAGCCGCCAAGTTTACGAACGCAAACTGGTCGACATGGCGAAAGCGGCGGAAGCGGCGAGCCGGGCCAAAAGCGAATTCCTCTCGACCATGAGCCATGAAATGCGGACACCACTCAACGCCGTGACCGGCATGTCGGAAGTCCTGCTGCTGACAAACCTCGACGATCGGCAATGTCGGGCCGCCGAGCATATCAAAGAGGCGGGCAGCGAGCTGTTGTCCCGGGTCGAGAATATGCTGGAAATCAGTTACTTCGATAGTGGCCGGGGCCAGTTGAACTGCAACAACTTCGCAATAGAAGATCTGGTTCGAGGGGCCGTCGAAGTCATTCAAGCCGAAATCGAAGCAAAAGACCTACAGCTCTCGATCGAGATTTCCGACGATCTTGCGAATTTCTATTCGGCCGACACGGATCGTCTAAGTCGGGTGATCAAGAGCCTGTTGGACAATGCGATGAAGTTCACGGAGCAGGGAACGATAACCGTTAAGATTTGGCCGCGGGAAAAACGTCCCGATCATCATATTGTCGCGTTCGAGTTTATCGATACCGGCTTGGGCGTGGCGCCGGATCGGCAAAGCATTATTTTCAAAGCCTTTACGCAAGCCGATTCCTCGCTGACCCGGGAACATGAAGGCGCGGGATTGGGACTGGCGGTCAGCCAACTGATCGTGAACGCGATGGGCAGCGAAATCATTGTCGAATCGGAACTTGGTGTTGGCAGCAAGTTCCATTTCGATCTGGTATTGCCGGTCAAGGACACACTGCCAAACGCATAGGACTGATACCAACTTTCGACGATAGCGAAAGTTGGTATGAGCCGTCTACCGCTAGACCGGACCGAACCGTGAGAGGTTGCCATCGGGGGCGCAAGGCGGCACCTGGACATGCGTTCCCGTATCGACCGAGGGCGCGACCGGTAGGTCGATCCAAAACTCGCTTCCGCTGCCCGGGGTCGAGGTGAACCCGATCCGGCCCCCCATCAACTCCACCAACTGCTTCGTGATCGTCAAACCTATCCCGGAACCCTCGGACTGGATGACTTCCCGGCCAAGCCGGTCGAAGGGCTGGAAGACGCGGTCCTGGCGGTCGAGCGGAATGCCGATCCCCGTATCGCGAACCGCGACGCGGATCGCTTCTCGTTCCAAGGGCCGCAGCGATACCTCGATGTCTCCGCCCTCCCGGTTATACTTCACCGCATTGGAAAGCAAATTGAGGATCACTTGCTTGAAGCGCATTGGGTCGGCCCGTATTTCCACCGGCGTCTCGCTTTCCACAACTGTCGATACGGTGATATCCCGCGCTTTTGCCATCTCGCGTATGCCCGACAGGCATTCGTTGACCGCCACCCGAGGGTCAACAGCCTCGCAAGCAATCGCGACCGCGCCACTATCTATTTTTGCCAAATCCAGCAACTGATTGACCAGCGCCAAAAGATGCATCCCGCTTTCGAGGATGTAATTGAGAGACTCCTGCTGTTTGTCACTCAGCCCATCGGTCTTGTCCTGCAACATGACCTGCGCGAATCCTAAGATACCGTTTAAAGGCGTCCGCAACTCATGACTCATCGACGACAGAAATTCGGATTTTGCCCGATTGGCTTGTTCGGCCTGGAGTTGGGATCGCCGCAACCGCTCGCGATTGCGCTGCCAGGATCTCGTTATGGTAAAAACACTAAAGGCGATCAGAATGACCGCGCAATAGATGCCCCAAAGATAAATGATGCCGCGGCTGGCGGCCGGGATCTGGTTCTCAGGCAACGTGCCGGTCGCCGTAAACCAGTATATCAATGTGAACGCCGAGAGCACCGCCAGCGTTACGATCACCGTTATTCTCAAACGCCCGTAACTCGCCGCGAGCGGGAAAAAACCAAGAAGCCACGGCGCCAACGGTGACGCGAATCCACCGGAAATCAGTGCGAATATGGTCAAAATCACCACACCGCTAAGGTTGGCGATAAGTACGGCCGCATCGATCGCCGCCCAAAATTTTATGACGAGAGCACCGATGATCGGAGCGCTCATCCCCGCGATGAAACCGGTATAGTCAAGCCAGCTTGATTCCGGTTGAATCAGCAGATAAGGCGGGAACGAAACGGCAGCGATCAACGTAATCGGTAAGAAGGTTCTGATTACCCGACTGGCCCGTCGCTTCAAGCCCGGGTCCGCCGCCGCTTCGGTCGGTAAGAAAAAGTCGACCAGTAGGTTCAGAAAACTGACGAACGGAACCAACATTTTCCGGAGAGTAAGAATTGTCACACAACCTTAAAACGCAATAAAACTTTGTCGACCTGGTGTTGTACAATCGGCCACTTTCAACTCGCCCTCAAACATGAGGGAAAGATCGTTAATTTTACATGAAGAAGCGCTTCGGTTGAAAGCCCTTCGTTGATATTGCTACCGGAGATACGTTGTTCCGCAATTTCCTTACGCCGCCCGGTCGGAACCGAGCGGCGCGAAATGGCGCTACTATCTCAAGACGTCTTCCGCTTCCGTGACCAGTTCCGTCATCACGTCAGAGACGCTGCGTAGTTCGTTGACATAAGCGATGCTCTGTCCCGCTGGGTGATGCATCAATGGCTCGACGCTATGCTCGTCGATAGCGCCCAGCAGATCGCCAACGAGTATATCTTGATACGGCATTTTCAATGGTGCCGGCGCGTCCTTGGAGGCCCACTCCTCGCTCCAGGCCGTGCGGATTTGTCTCAAGGTCTTGCCGCTGTCGGCGCGGGATATCACCGTGTCGGCGCTTCCCGCGGCGAGCAGTTTATCGACAAGGATTTGCGACAGACCGTGTTCTCTTGTGCCCAGCCAGACCGTGCCGAGCCAAACGCCTTGGGCTCCGAGGGCATAGGACGCGGCGATGTGGCGGCCTGTGGCGACGCCGCCCGCCGCCAGGACCGGCACGTCGCCGGCAACGTCGACGATCTGCGGCACCAGAGAGAAGGTCCCGATCTGCCCGGTATGGGCGCCGGCATCATATCCTTGCGCGACCAGCAGATCGGCGCCGGACTCGAGCGCGCGTTGGGCATGATGGGGGCTGCCGACCAACGCCAAAGTCATCTTGCCGTCCGCCTTGGCTTTCTCCACGGCGTCGACCGGCGCGCCGATGCCGCAGGCGAACAGATCGACGTCGGAGGCCAGGACGACCGCGATCTGCTCCGCCGCCGTCTCTTCCGAACGAACGAAGCGGGAGCGCATGCCCGGTTTCGTCGCCTTCGGCACTTGATACTTCTCGTATATCCCGTCGACGAAGTCGCGATGACCGTCCGGCAGTTCGGCTTCGATCAAGGCCCGGTTGTCTGTCGCGGGCATGCCGCGGGGCAACACGAGATCGACGCCAAAGGGCTTGTCGCCAACCAATTTCCGCAACCGCGCCAGGCTTTCCTCGATCTCCTCCGGCGTGTCGCGGGTCGCGCCATAGACGCCGTATCCCCCGGCATTGGTAACCGCGGCGGTGACTTCGACACTATGGGCAAAACTGAATATGGGATATTTGACGCCCAGCTTCTCGCCAAGTGCGTTCTGTAAAGGGCTTGTCATGATTACTTCCTGGTTTCGATGACCGCATCCAGAGCGACGGCACCGCGGCCCTGGCTGCGCACTAAGAATGGGTTCGCCTCCACACTCTCCAGCGTATCGGCATGGGCCGCGGCAAATATGGATAGTTTTGAAATCGCGTTCGCCAGTGCCGGTATATCCGCCGGTGCCTGCCCCCGCACGCCTTCGAGTATTTTATACCCGCGTATTTCGCCGATCATCTGATAGGCCTCCTCGACGTCGATCGGCGCGACGCGGAACGTGACATCCTCCAGCACTTCGACGAAGACACCGCCGAGGCCGAACATCACCACGGGACCGAAGACCGGATCGCGGGTCACGCCGATGATCGTCTCGATCCCCTCGCCGGCCATCGGCGCGATCAGGCAACCTTCGATCCGCGCATTCGGCGCCGACAGCGACACTGCGTCGATGATGGCTTCGAAAGCCCGACGCGCCTCGGAGCCGCCATCGACATTCAAGCGGACGCCCCCGACATCGGTTTTGTGAACGATGTCCTCGGACAAAATCTTCATGACCACCGGCCGGCCGAAGGCGATCGCCGCAGCGGCGGCCTCGTCGCTGGTGCGGACGATCTGTTCTTGAATGACGGGAATGCCCGCTTCGGCCAGCATGCCAATGGCCTCGACTTCGTTGATCGCCCGCGCCGGCAGCGGCGATGCAGCCGGCTCGACCGAGGGACGCTGCCAGGGCCGCGAAAATTTCTCGGCGAAGTACGTCAGAGCGCCAATCGTGCGGGTCGCGTGGGTCGGCTCCTCCGACACCGGATAGCCCATGGCTTCGATAGTTTGCGCAGTCTCCGCATCATACATGCCGGCAACGGCGATCAGCTTGTCCGGAAAGGCCGCGCGGATATCGCGCCAGACCCCGGCGATGCGTTCCCGGTCTTCCGCCATCCGTCCGGCGCTGCCCTGGAAACAGACCATGCTGCCATAGTCGCCCTCGTCCAACACAAGCCGGACACCGCGTTCGAACAGGGTTCGATCGTTCACCACCTGACCCGTCACATCGAGCGGGTTTTTGACGCCGGCGAAGGGCACCAGTTCCTTGAACTTCTTCTGTGTCTCCTCCGGCAGTTCGGCGACATCCAGACCGCGGGCACTGGCGTCGTCGGCCATAAGCACGCCGACACCGCCCGACACCGTGATCAGGCCGATTTTGTAGCTGTCCGGCATGCGGCCGTGAGAAGCGGCACAGCCGATTTCGAAAAACTCCTCAATATTCTGCGCCCGATAGACGCCAAACTGACGGAACAGCGCGTCGAAGATCGCGTCGCTGCCCGCCAGCGCGGCGGTATGGGAACTGGCCGCGCGGGCGCCGGCATCGGTGCCTCCCAGCTTCACGGCGACGACTTTCTTTCGGTTATTGCGCGCCCGCTCCAAAGCCTCGATCAGCTTGGGTCCGTTCCGGCAGCCTTCCAGATAGAGCATGATCACGTCGGTATCCGGATCCTCCGCCAGGAAGGCCAGGCAGTCGGAGGCCTCCACATCCGCCTCATTACCGGTGGTCAGGACATAGCGGAAGGCGATCCCCCGTTGGGTCGCCATCATCGCCGAGAGGCCGCCGAAAGCGCCGGACTGGCTGACCAGACCGATATTCTTGCCGCGGTCGGGGATATCCCCGAAACCCGGATGGAAGCTCGCCACCATCCCCTCAGCGAAGTTGGCCACGCCCATGCAGTTCGGACCCATCATGCGCATGCCGGCCTGCCGCGCCAAGTCGGCCAGCTCGACCTGCGCCGCCGCGCCGTCCTCGCTGACCTCGGCGAAGCCGGCGGAAAACATGATCAGGCTCTTCACGCCCTTGTCGGCGCAGTCGCGCATTGCCTGGGGCACCAGAGGACCCGGCACCGAGCAGATCGCCAAATCGACCTCGCCGGGCACGTCCTTGATATTGGCAAATGCGGGTAACTCCTGAATGACGTCGGATTTCGGGTTGATCGGATAGACGTCGCCGCCGAAGCCGTGCTGCTTGAGGAAGGCAACGGGTCGGCCGCCGATTTTCGTCGGTTCGGACGAGGCGCCGATCACCGCCACGGATTTGGGTTGAAACAAGGGTTTGAGCGAGGCAACGTCAATAAGCGCCGACAAGTCTTCCTCCAAAATCTGAGATACCGAATGTCACAAATTCGGCAAGGGAACCGGCGCAACTTAACGCCCGACGCGTCGTTTGTCCAAGCGCGAAAGAAGCCGTTGCATTCATCGGAAAGCTTCTATATAAGCCCCCATCCGCCGGCCGGAGCCGGCGCGAATGGGCGACTATCTGAGGCCGGCCGGACCGGCGAAGACGTGTAGAGACCGGAGATATGTGGGGATATCATCTGACCGTCGATTGCGCGGGCTGCAACGACGCCATCAAGGACGAAGCCGCGGTGGCTCGGTTCGCCGCGGATATGGTTGCGACACTTGGTATGCGAGCCTACGGCCCGGCGCAGACCGTCCGCTTCGGCGACGATCCCAAGGTAACCGGCATCACGTTGGTTCAGCTGATCGAAACCTCGAACATCACCGGACATTTCTGCGATCATTCCGGCGAGGCCTATATCGACATCTTCTCCTGCAAGGCCTACGAGATCGAGGAAGCGCTGTCCGTCATCGACTGGCATTTCGCACCCGCCGCCCGCCGCCATAAGTATCAGGAACGCCAAGCCCCCACCGCCCTGCGCGCCGTCGGCGAGGGCTGACCGCCCAAAAAAAGGGGTCGGAGGGATTTTTCTGATCGAAAATTCCCTCCGACCCCTTTTTTTAGCTGCCTCCCTTTTTGGACTAGGGGAGGGGGTCAGACCTGCATCTTGACTCACTTACTAAAATTTTAGTAAATGAGATTCGTGAATACGAGATTGCTCATTCTTTGGCTATTGGCGGAAGGCCCTCTGCATGGCTATCGCGTGCGAAAAATTCTGTCGGCGCCGGCGTTCGATTTCTGGTTTACCATCGAGGACGCCTCGATCTACGCCATGCTGCGCAGCCTGGTGAAGCAAGGCCTAGCGGAAAGCATCGCAAACGAACCGGGCGAGAAGGGCCGACCGCGGCAGCGCTACCGCATCACCCGCCAAGGCCGCACCGCCTTGCGTGAGGATCTCGAAACAGCCTGGACAACGGTCGGAAGCGACACCAGCCCCATCCTTGCCGCCCTCGCCACCATGGATGAGTTCGAGCGGTCGGAGATCAACGGCTTTCTGACCGCGCGCGCGGCGGAACTGCGCATACGACAAGCCGAACTACGGCAGCTCGAAAAAGGCGCGCCGTCCGCCCTGCTGGCGCGCCGGGAACGCGCGCTTTTGACGGCTGAGCTCGCTTGGCTTCAATCTGAATTGGACGACAAAAAATAAAGGAGAGAGACATGGTCGATACCCAGGTCATCGCCAATCTGGTGACTATCAACGACAAAGGGCAGGTCTTGCTCACCCAATTGGACGACAGCGAAAAATGGTGGTTGCCGGGAGAGGATGTGGAACCCTTCACCCATCCCGACGACACCGTGGCCAAGATCGCCGCAAAGCTGACGGGCGAGGCCTTGAAACCGAATTTCGACCACTTGGAATCCTTCCGCGGCCGGCGCGGCTGGCATTTGATGTTCAATTATGTTCTCCTAGCCGGCGCCGCGCGGAACGAGGACGGCGACTGGCACGATGTCGACGCACTTCCCAAAACCGCGCATGGCAATTGGGAAAAGCAAGTCATTCGGCAAATACATGAGAAGCATTCGAGTTAACAAGGCGGGTCGGTGATGAGGCGCGTCATCGTCGGTGGCGCCCAGATGGGGCCGATCCAAAAAGCGGAAAGCCGGGCCGACGTTGTCGCCCGGATGATCGAACTCCTCAACCAAGCGAAAGACGCGGGCTGCGACTTGGTTGTCTATCCGGAACTGACCCTGACCACCTTCTTCCCGCGCTGGTATATGGAAGACCAGGACGAGGTCGACCAATGGTTCGAGCGGGAAATGCCGAACGAGGCGACCCAGCCTCTGTTCGACGCCGCCAAAGCCGCCGGAATCGCGATCAGCTTCGGTTACGCCGAACTGACCCCTGAGGGCGAACATTTCAACACCTCGATCCTGACCGACAAGGGCGGCAACATCGTCGGCAAGTATCGCAAGGTGCACCTGCCCGGTCATGCGGAGTTCGATCCGGAACGAACCCACCAACACCTCGAGAAACGGTATTTCCTGCCCGGCGATCTGGGCTTCCCGGTCTGGCGCAATCTGGACGGCGTCATGGGCATGTGCATCTGCAACGATCGCCGCTGGCCGGAGACCTATCGGGTCATGGGTCTGCAGGGGGTCGAGATGGTCATGCTCGGCTACAACACGCCGTCGGTGAATTCGCAGAAATCGGCGGAGGGGCTGGAGCAGCGCATGTTCCACAGCAAGCTGGTGCTGCAATCCGGCGCCTATCAGAACAGCACCTGGGTGGTCGCCATCGCCAAGGGCGGTACCGAAGACGGCCATCACATGTTCGCCGGCAGCATGATCGTCGATCCCAACGGCTATGTGGTGGCGGAAGCCAAAACGGAAGACGACGAGCTGATCGTTCATGCCTGCGACCTGGACGAATGCACCTTCGGCAAGGAAACGATCTTTGATTTCGATCGCCACCGCCGCATCGAGCATTACGGCCTGATCACCAGCCAAACCGGCGCCCGCGCGCCGGCCGGCGAGTAAGCTTCAGCGAGACACAGACATGTACGATATGATTATCAAGGGCGGCACCGTCGCCACGGCGAGCGATATTTTTGAAGCGGACGTCGGCATCGCCGGCGGCAAGGTTACGCAACTGGGCCATGGCCTCGGCGATGCCGAGCGCACCATCGACGCCAGCGGCCTTCTCCTGATGCCCGGCGGCATCGATGCCCATTGCCATATCGAGCAGGTTTCCTCCACCGGCATCATGACGGCGGACGATTTCTATTCCGGCAGCGTCTCCGCGGCCTTCGGCGGCAACACCACCATCGTGCCCTTCGCCGCCCAGCATCGCGGGCAAAGCTTGCGCGACGTGGTCATGCAGGCGCGCGAGTCGGCCGGCCCGAAATTCGTCATCGACTATGCCTTCCACCTGATCGTTTCCGATCCGACGGAGCAGGTGCTGGGTCAGGAGCTGCCGGCACTAATCATGGACGGCTACAATTCCTTCAAGGTCTACATGACCTACGACATGCTGAAGATCAACGACCGGCAGATGCTCGACGTCCTGGCGCTGGCCCGCAAGCACGGCGCCATGACGATGATCCATGCGGAGAACGACGACGTCATCTCCTGGATCACGGAACGGCTGCTGGCCAAGGGTCTGACCACGCCGAAATACCATGCGGTCAGCCACAACGGCCTCGCGGAAGCCGAAGCCTCACGCCGGGCCATCGATCTTGCCCGCCTGGTCGACGCGACGATCCTCATCGTCCATGTCTCCCAGCCGGAAGCGGCGCAAGCCATCTTGGATGCCCGCAACCGCGGCCTCAGCGTCTATGGCGAGACCTGTCCGCAATATCTCTTCCTGACGGCGGAGGATCTGGATCGCGACGGAATCGAGGGGGCGAAGTTTTGCTGCTCGCCGCCGCCGCGCGACAAGGCGGCGCAGGAAGCGATCTGGCTCGGCCTGAAGAACGGTACCTTCCAAGTCTTCTCCTCCGACCATGCGCCCTACCGGTTCGACGACAGCGGTAAGCTGAACGCCGGGCCAAATCCGCCGTTCAAGAAGATTCCCAACGGCGTGCCTGGCCTTGAAACCCGCATGCCGCTCTTGTTTTCGAAAGGCGTCGGCGAGGGCCGAATAAGCCTCAATCAGTTCGTCGAGCTGACCTCCACCAATGCGGCCAAGATCTACGGACTGTATCCGCGCAAGGGCACCATTGCCGTGGGCGCGGATGCGGATATCGCCATCTGGGATCCGAAGTGGCAGCGGACGATCACCCACGATATCCTGCATGACGATGTCGGCTATACGCCTTACGAAGGCATCGAAGTGACAGGCTGGCCGCGCATCGTCATCAATCGCGGCCGGGTCGTGGTCGAGGACGACGAGCTGCAGGTCGAGCGCGGCAGCGGCGCCTTCCTGGAACGCACAACAGCGGCGGAAAGCCGTGGTCTCGAAGGCACCCAATCGCCGCTGGCGCCCGAGAAGAACTTCGGCGCCGAGCTGTTATAGGAGAGACGAGATGTCCCGGAAAATCCTGATCATCAACCCGAACTCCAATCAAGAGGTCACCGACGGTATCTCCACGGCGGTCGATAGTTTGCGGGTCGGCGGCGGTCCCGAAATCGAATGCATGACATTGGCCGAGGGACCTTTCGGGATCGAGAGCCAGGCGGACTTTGAAGCCGTCATCCCGCCCCTGCATCGCATCGTCCAAGAGCGCGACGACACAGACGCCTTCGTCATCGCCTGTTACTCCGATCCCGGCATCGAGCTTTGCCGTCAAGCCACCGCACGGCCGGTCTTCGGCATCCAGGAAAGCGCGATCCTGTCGGCCCACGCTTTGGGCGAGCGTTTCGGCGTGATCGCCATCATGGACGGCTCGATCCCGCGCCACCGCGCTTATCTGGAACGCCTCGGCCTGCTTGGCCGGCTAGCCAACGAGCGGGCGATCAACATGACTGTGGCCGAATCCGCGTCCGGCGAAAACACCTTCGCCCGCCTGCAGGAGGTCGGCGGACAATTGCGCGACGAAGACGGCGCCGACGTCATCATCCTCGGCTGTGCCGGCATGGCCCGCCATCGGGCGCGGTTGCAGGAGGCGCTGGGCATTCCGGTGGTCGATCCCTGCCAAGCCGCGGCAACCCTAGCCCTCGGCGCCGTGCTAATCGATCAAGCGGCTTAGAGCTTATCTCTAGACGGCAATCGAGTGCCGGGCTTCCCGACACGCTAGATACTCGTCGAACACGGCACAGACCGACCGCATGAGTTCACGGCCGGGCTCGGTAATCGTGACATTACGGCCTTCGACTTCAACGATGCCGTCATCGACCATTTCTTCCAAAGCGACCAGCTCGCCATCGAGCGTCTGATCGGCCGAACCGGCCCGGCGGCACTCCGCCGCAATGTCGACTTTCAGATCGCACATCAATCGCTCGATGACCGCGCGACGCAACCGATCATCGGCCGACAAGGCGATCCCTTTGGCAATCGCCGGCTCCCCTGCTGTGACAGCACGCCGATACTGCCCGATCGGCACATGGTTCTGCACATAGCCTTGCGGCAACGCACCGATCGCGGAGGCGCCGAAGCCGAACAGAGCATCCGCCGCATCCACCGTGTATCCTTGAAAGTTCCGTCGCAGGCGCCCCGTTCGCCAGGCCACGGCCATGCTGTCGTCCGCGCGGACGAAATGATCGAGGCCGATCCGCAGATAACCGGCATCGACCAATAAGGATGCCGCCAAACGGCTTTGCGCCAGCCGCGCCGAGGCGTCCGGTAGCGCGTCCTCCGATATCAGCGTCTGATGTTTTTTCATCCACGGCACATGGGCATATCCGAACAAGGCGACACGTTCCGGCCGCAGGGTCAACGCGCGTGCAATACTTTGGGCCACGTCGTCTAAACTTTGATGGGGCAGGCCATACATCAGATCGAAGTTGATGCCGGTGATGCCGCTGTCCCGCAGCCAGTCCACCACTCGCTCGGTTTCTTCGAAGCTTTGCACCCGATTGATGGCGCGCTGGACCATCGGATTGAAATCCTGCAACCCGAGACTGGCCCGGTTCAGTCCGATCTCGGCCCAGGCGTCGATCTGCGCCCGTTCGGTTTCCCGTGGATCGATCTCGATCGCAAATTCGCCGTCCGGATCGAACGCGACATGCTCCCGCAAGACCGCACCGAACCGCAGGACGTCATCCGGCTTTAGCAAACTCGGACTGCCGCCACCGAAATGGAGATGGCTGAGCCGGCCGCGCACCTTCGGCAAGATCAGCTCCAATTCGCGTTCGAGCAGCGTCAGATACGATTTGATCGGTTCGTAACGTCGAACGATCTTGGTGTGACAACCGCAGAACCAGCATAGGGTGTCGCAGTAAGGAATGTGAAAATAAGCCGACAATGACGCACCGGCCGGCAGTGCGGCCAGCCAGTCCAGATAAACCGTCCCGTCGACACCGTTATGAAAATGCGGCGCGGTCGGATAGCTGGTGTAACGCGGCACAGGCACCGCGTATTTCAAGGCGATCTCGGGATCCATGCTCGTGAATTATCGAAAACGGCCGGCACGCGCCTTGACTTGCGTCAATTACGCCGGCTTGCGGCCGCAGATGCTGTATTGCGCGCCCAACGGCAGCCAAGTCATCGCCGGTTCAAATATCCGCAATCCGCGCAGAGGTCCGGGAAAAAAGATCCGGTAACGTCTGCCCACTTCCTCGAACCCAGCCTCGCGGAACCGCCGCGCGAAATCACCGGGTTTGATCAGCACCGCATTCTCGTCGAACGGGCAGCTATTGACCGCCCGGACCGTCAACGGATTGTAAGGATTGTGCTCAAACGCGACGAACAAACCGCCCGGGCGCAAGACCCGGTTGATCTCCGCCAACAGTCCCGCATGCTCTTCATGAGGGATGTGGTGGAAAACGCAAGCCGTGAACGCAAGATCGAAAATGTCCGTATCGAACCCCATCGAACGGCCATCGAAACGGACGAATTCGGCTTGATCAGGAAAGCGTTCCTCGGCGACCCGCAAACTTTTTTCGGAAACGTCGAGACAAGTCACGGCCGCTGCCGGGAAATGCCGCTTGAGATAGGGTAAAGAATTGCCGACCCCGGCGCCGAAATCGAGGATGCGCTCGACGCGCTGCGGCTCGCCAACCAAGGCCGCGGTGTCCGCCACCTTATAGGCGTGAAAGAAATCCGGATCCTCGCCGGACAGCGCGATGTTATCCGCGTGGACCGCGCGATATTCATCGGCGAACTTATCGAACTCACTGGCCCGCATACTCAGCCACGCTCCGGCATCAACTTTAATCCGACAAGATCAAGATAACACTCATCGCCCGGCCTCAGAAGCCGCAAGGTCAATTCCGGATGCCATTCGCTGGCGGCAGACAATACGATCTTTAGATTGGTTTTGGCGCCGGTACTCAGCGTCAATGTTTCGGGTGTTCCGCCACCGAACACGCCCAGCCCGACCACGACACCCCGGCAGTTTTCGCCGGCGGCCGCAATTTCGCCGATCATGCTGACGGAGCCGCGCTGTGGCCGTAGCGCCCGAAGCGAAACGGGTTCGTCAAATAGAAATGCGGGTGGTTGAAAATGAAATGACCGGCCGCCATCGTTATCCCAATTCGCGCCCGGCGCCGCTTCGGCCGGCTGCCAATACCAATAGTCGCGAAAATGCGGCTGCGTTCCGTCGACGCGATCCGCGATCGTTTTATAGATGGCGACAGCCTCCCGGAAGGCGAACGGTCGCAGGCGGCGATGGATCCGCGCTTCGACTAATCCCTTCGACCATAACCCGAACGAGTTTTGCGCAACGAACGCGTCCTCGAAATCACCGTCGTCGATCAAATCGTTAACAACGGAAACCACTTCCTGCTCCGCCTGATCCGCGAGATGATACTGGAAGGGAGAGACCGTCACGATCTGCTTTGCCCGCAACAGATCCTCGATGGGAAGAGGATCGCGGCTGTCGATTTGTGGCGTGCTCAACAGCTTCAAGGGTTCGTTTCCCGCCCGAAAAAACCGCCGATCCGCATCCTGCACTATCTCATAGTTCAAAACGGTGCTGGACGCTGCAACCAATACCGGTTGAGGACCAAGTCGCAATGCCTGCGTCAGATCCTTCACGACGTCGAAATCCGGCCGTCGGGTGGGACCGGCATAAGCGGACCAGATCCCGAACCGTTTATCGATCTCCCAGTACCAGGTTTGCGGTACGGTATAGACCACGACGGCATTGATCCCGACTAAGGCGGACAACGCTGCGAATGTCCGCCGGCCGTAACGCGACGATAACTCGCATATCGCGGCGATCACGAGCGTCGGCAGGATGACAAGGAAGTGGTGGGGGCCATCCTGCCGGACGAATGAAAACCATATTAGCAGCCAAATCAAAGCGAACAGATACAAGAGCACGCGCGCCGGGCTGATCGTCTGCCGTCGGATCGCGATAGCGACCAAACCTACCAAGACGATGGCGCTTAAAATCGGCCCCAGCATGCCGCCGACCAGAGTCTCCAGCAGGTGGACGGGTGAGACCGCGTAGGAGCGGTAGAGCGATCCATAATCGATTGCGACAAGCCGGGTCAGGAAGTCCGGATGGAGCGCGTACAGCGTCGCCATCGTCACGATCAACAGGGTCGCTGGGCGTATCCAGGCCGCGAGCGAATGACGCGCTCGGAAAATACATGAAAGCGCTATCGCCGCTTCGGCCGCCACAACCGCGTAAGCCAAATGCCGACGCAAAACGACAGACAATGCGAAAAACAGACCCGCGAATATGACGGTTCGCCACTGTCGCAATTTCGGGTCGCCGAGCGCGATCGCCATTCCCAGCCAGAACGCGGCCACGGCAACCACATCCGGGTAACCGCGCATCACCGTCAACCACGTCGTCGGGATCAGCACCGCCAGGCCGGCGATCGCCCAGGTTTGGCCAATACTCAAATCCTCGAACACCCGGCGCATTGCAAAGGCGACGACGAGACAGAACGGTGTCAGGTAAAATGCCGCGATGCAAAGGACGAAAACCGTCCGGCTATAGTCCGATGCAACCAAAAAAGGAGCCAAGGGGACGGCGAAATAGAGATTGTACTCATCCCGGAGGCTGTCGATGACAAGCGACCATAAACTGCCCTGCCCAACCGCCCACTGCCAAGCGAAGTGACTTGCCGATGCATGAAAACCGCGCCAATCCCAATAATAGAAAAACCGTTCTTGCGTTTGGTAAAGCCATGCAAGAGCGACGAGCACCAGACCGAAAAGGAGTGCGAACAAGATCCAGTAAGGGCCAGAATTAAGATCCCGCTTCCGCATCTTTACGTGACGCCTCGCCGCGATAGATACTTTCGATCAAAAACAGCGGCCGTCGTTTCGATTGTATGAAGATGCGTCCGACATATTCGCCGATGATGCCGAGCATGAGAAATTGGACGCTAGAGACGAAAAGGATCACGGCGATCAAACTGGTCCAACCGGTGATGGTACCGCCGGACAAATAGGCCAGGATCGAGAATATCATGAAGGCAATCGAAACAACGCCCCCGACCGCGCCGCAAATCGTCGCGATACGCAAGGGGATGATCGAGAACCCCGTCAATGCGTCAGCAGCGAAGGCCAGCATTTTGCTCAGCGGATACTTGGTCTCACCGGCGAAGCGGGGGGCCCGGTCGTATTCCAGCGCCACCTGTCGATAGCCGATCCAGCTGACCATGCCGCGGATGAAGCGGTGTTGTTCCGGCATTTCCAGCAAGGCGTCGACCACACGCCGGGTCATCAGCCGAAAGTCGCCAGTGTCCGTCGGGATATCGACGGACGACCAGCGGTCGATAAGGCGGTAGAACCAACTGGCGCTGCGACGCTTGAAGGCGGTTTCGCCTTCCCGACTACGCCGCTTGCCATAGACCACGTCATTGCCCTGGTCGATCAAAGCCATCATGTCCGGCAGCAATTCCGGCGGGTCCTGCAAATCGGCGTCAAGCACCAAGACCATTTCGCCGCGCGCCACCGACAGACCGGCACTTAACGCCAGCTGATGGCCATGATTGCGCGACAGATTGACGACGACGCAACTTGGGTCGGCGTCCGCTTTCTGCTGCAGCAAGTCCAGGGTCCCGTCGCGAGAGCCGTCATTGACGAAAACGACCTCGTGACCGCCCGCCACCGCCTCGGCACAGACCCGGTCCAAGCGGCGGAACAGCTCCGGCAATACGGGCGCCTCGTTATAGCAGGGGATGACGACCGACAGTTTGAGCATCCGATCGGTGGCGGCTTCCGTCATCCGTCCTTCAGCCAATCGCGATAGTCCGTCACCAGCGCCGCGACCGAGGCATCGTAGAGCCGCTTGCCCGCCTCCGCGGTGGACAAAGACGGGTCCGATCCGATGCGGCCATCCGGAAAGCGACGGCGATAATCGTCGGCGTCGCCGAAGGAACCCTTCGGCGCCACGCGCGGTTCCAATTCCCTCGGCATCACCTCGTCGGGATAAACATATTGCGTCAGCGATACTTCCGACGGCGTGGCATGGCTACCCTCGACGCCGGGATAGAGTTCTTTGGAGATGTCCCGCACGGCGGCCACGTCGTACCAGTTTTTCAGGCGGCATAATATTTCGGGTTGATTTCCGCCTTCGTCGGCGAGGCTGCGGGCCGCGTAAATTTCGCTGAACGCCGCGGTCACGGTGGCGACATTGCCGCCATGACCGTTGACGAAATAGAAACGACGGAAGCCGGCGCGGCGTAGGGAACCGACCATGTCGAGGATCACGGCAATCAACGTGCTGGGCCGCAGGGTAATACTGCCGGGAAATCCCAGATGGTGCTGCGCCATACCGACCGATATGGTCGGCGCGACCAGAGCGCCCGCCGCGTCGCCGACGCCGCGGGCCACCACCTCCGCGCAGATCGCGTCCGTACCGATCAGGCCGGTCGGGCCATGCTGCTCCGTGGAGCCGATCGGTAGAATGATGCCCTGGCTGGTTTTCAAATAGTCTTCAACCGCCGGCCAAGTCCTGGTACTCAAGAGCATTGCCGTTCCCCTCGTCGCCGTCTCGCCCACGGGCCTACCCAATTAAGGAAGACACCGAATGTTTCACACCATCATCTGCGATATGCTGGGCATTACCTATCCCATTCTGCAAGGCGCGATGCAAGGCGCCGGCGGGCCGGCTTTGGTCGCCGCCGTGTCCAATGCGGGCGGGCTCGGGATTTTGCCGACTTTCGGCAGCACCGTCGACATTCTGGAGCAGGACATCGAAACCACCCGCCGGCTGACCGACAAGCCATTCGCCGTCAATATCACGCCGATGGGGCGCGCCTTCACCGAATCGCGGGCCCAGGTCTGCATCGATCGCGGTGTCCCCATCGTTACCACCGGACGTGCGGATCCCGGCGAATCCGCGGTCCGCATGCTGAAGGACGCCGGCATTCTCGTCCTGTCGGTTATCCCTTCCGTCGAGCATGCCAAACGCATGGAGGAGGAAGGCGTCGACGCGGTGATCGCCTCGGGGAACGAAGCGGGCGGTCATGTCGGTCATATCGCCACGCTGCCGCTGGTGCCTCAGGTCGTCGACGCCGTCAACCTGCCGGTCCTGGCCGCCGGCGGGATCGCCGACGGTCGCGGCTTTCTGGCCGCCTTCTCCCTCGGCGCCGTCGGCGTGCAGATCGGCACTTGCCTGATCCCGGCGCCGGAGAGCGAAGCGACCGATTGGTTCAAGGATCAAGTCCTGCAAAGCGACGGCACCAATACGATGATCACCAAATCGGTCACCGGCGCCACCATCCGCGCCATCGCCACACCGGAGGTGAAGGCCTTCGAACGGGCGCGGGTCAGCGGCGCCGACGCGGGTGAGCTGAAGACTATACAGCGGCAAATCCGAAAGGATTCCGGCTATACCAACAAGGAGTCCCATGACCGCCGCCGCCAAGGCACCATCGGTCAGATTGCCGGCATGGTGAACCAAGGCCGTCCGGCCGCCGACATCGTGCGCGGCATTGTCGAGGAGGCCGCCACGTTGGCCCGTCGCCTGGGCGATACCGCCGCCGCCTGATCGCCGAATTGCCTGACTTTGGCCGATTTGATAAGGCTACCTGGATAAAGATTAAGAAATAGGAGAGAAATCATGTCAGCAGCACCGTTGGAACAGGAATGGGATATCCAACGACTTGCCGGCGCGCTCGGCGCCGAAGTGCGCGGCCTTCGTCTGAAAGACGCTGGCGAAGCGGAGATTGCCGCCATCAAACGGCTGCTGAACGAACATATGGTGCTGTTCTTCCCGGACCAGCATCTGACACGCCAAGAACACGTGGATTTCGGCCGCCCCTTCGGAACTCTCGAAGGGCATCCGAACCTCGGCAGTCAGATCGACGAGCATCCGGAGATTTTCCAGCTCACCGCCAGCCGGGGCGGCATCGCCGACGAGTGGCACACCGATCTGACCTTTCAGGCGCAGCCGTCGATCTACTCGATCCTGAGCATGAAAACCTGCCCGTCGAGCGGGGGCGACACCATGTGGTCCAGCCTCTATGCCGCCTTCGACGCTCTGTCACCGCCGATGCAGGAGATGTGCGAAGGACTGAGCGCCCTGCACGATGCCGACGCCCATGGCATGCCGGAGAAGATGACGATCCATCCGGTCATCCGCGTTCACCCGGAAACCGGCCGCAAAGCGCTTTATGTCAATGAACATTTCACTCGGCGCATCGTCGAGATGAGCGCCGAGGAAAGCAACAATTTGCTGCGCTTCCTGACCCGATGGGTACAGAGCCCCCGCTTCACGGTCCGTTACCGTTGGGCCGAAGGCACCATCGGCATGTGGGACAATCGGGCCACCCAGCATTACGTGCTGAACGATTTCGATGAGGAGCGGGTGATTGAGCGGGTCACCATTGTCGGCGACCGGGTCGAAGGCCCGCAACCGCGCTGGCGGCCTTGGACGGAAAGCGCTGGCCTGTCGGCGCAAAGCAGATACGACCGGCAGCTCCGCCGCCATCTGAAGGCGCAGGTCGCGGACGCGGCGGACTAGGGTTCCGAACGATGGCGGATATCGGCCACACCACCAATCTCGAGAAGCCGGATGGGGACAGCTATGGCCGGGCCCTGCACGGCTTCGGGGTCAACCTGCTGGTCCGCGACATGCTCGCCTCGGTGCGTTTCCTCGTCGAGGTGATGGGCGTCGAGCAGGTCTATTCCAACGAAGACTTCGCGATCATGCGGCACGGCGGCATGGAATTCATGCTGCATACGGATGGGACCTATCATTCCAACCCCTTGCTCAGCCTGACCGGCGACGGCGCCGTTCGCGGCGTCGGTGTGGAGTTGCGCCTCTACGGCGTCGACCCGGACGAAGCCGTCGCCCGGGCCGAAGCCCGTGGCGACGAAATTCTGCAATCCGCTACCGACAAACCTCACGGTCTACGTGAAGCCTTCATCTTCGATCCGGACGGCTATGTCTGGGTACCGGGGCGGGAGAAGGACTAAACGCGGTCGGTCTTCAACCCGCCGGGTCGAACTTCCGCGGTCGGTAGTCCAGCGCCACCTGGGCCGGTGTCATATCGAACGTCAAATCCTCATTCATCCGATGAACCATCGCTGGTGAAAAACGCCGAGGCGCCAACACCGCGACCAACATGGCGTAAAGCCAAACCGGAAGACGCGGCGCGAAACTGCGATGCGGGACGGTCTCGGCTATACGGGCGACCATGTCGCGATAGGTCAATGTCTCGCCGCCCGGCAAATCCAAGGTTTGATCGTAGGCTCGGGGATTGCCTATGGCCGCCACGGCGGCGGCGGCCAGGTCGTCGGCGTGAACCGGTTGCCGACGGCCGAGGCCCGGCGCGGCAATCGGAAAGACGCGAAAGCGCCGCAGGCATTGGGCGATGAAGGCCACATTCTCCCCTTGACCTTCGCCATAGATCAGGGTCGGCCGCAAGATCGTTAGCGGCCTATCCAATTCCGCACACACGGTCCGCAACGTTTCGCCGGCCCAGTGAAATTCTTCCGCGTCGCGATGCTCCTTCGGGTCGCGGCTGGCGAATTTGCTGATCTCGCTGG
Source organism: Alphaproteobacteria bacterium (assembly GCA_965216645.1). GTDB lineage: Bacteria > Pseudomonadota > Alphaproteobacteria > CBDCGJ01. The sequence goes on from CBDCGJ010000028.1 coordinate 97,034, forward strand.
TCGTGCCGAACGCGATCAGTTGCTCGAAGCGCGGCAAACGTCCGAGAAACCGCGCCAGGAGAGGAATGCGCAGCAAGGAAATCACCACCCCGCAAGGCTCAAGCGGCACCTGGCCCGGCGCCGTAATATCGAAACTAAGCCATTCGACGGACGGGTCGGCATCCGCAGGCCGCGGACCGCGCGACTGACAAGCGACGATATAGCCCTCCGCCAGCAGGCGCCGCACCAAATGCCGCGCTACCAGACTATTGGCGCCTAAGATGGTGACCCGTTGACCTTCGCCCGCGCTCACGTCACTCGATGGGGTTCAAGGCCATCCCAATCGAAGGTGAATCCGACGCCAGGCGCCGTCGGTATCGCCACCATGCCATCCTCGTCGATCGTCATGCGTTCATTGAACAGCGGTTCGAACCAAGGCATATGCTCCGCATAGATTGCGCCCGACGCGGCACAAAGATGCAGGCTATGTTCCGTGAAGATATGCGGGGAGAACGGAACCTCAGCCGCCGCCATCTGCCCGACCGCGCGGCGGAAATCCGTATAGCCGCCCATCCGCTGCAAGTCCGGCATCAAGATATCCGCCGACCGTTTTTCGATCATCCTCGCTAGGCCGAAGCAGAGATACTCCGTCTCCCCGCTGGCGATCGGCGTGTCGAGGGCGGCGGCGATATGGGCATGACCCGCATGGTCCCAGGTCGGCACGGGCTCCTCGAACCAAGCTAGATTATAGCGCTCGAGTTCCCGGCCGAGACGAATGGCATGGTCCACGGTCAGGCCTTGATTGGCGTCGGCCATCAACGTGACATCTTCACCGATCGCCGCGCGCACCGCCGCGACCCGTTCGATATCGGTGGCAATTTTGGCCGAGCCCAAACGGAGCTTCATGGCCTTGAAGCCTTGCGCGAGGAAGGCCTTGGCCTCCGCCTGCAATTCGTCGATCGTGCGGGAAAGCCATAGCCCTCCGCTGGCATAGACCGCGACCCGGTCGCGGCCGCCGCCAAACAGACGGTAGAGCGGCAGACCGGCCACCATGCCGACGATATCCCAGCAGGCCACATCGATCGGGGTCATGGCATGGACCGCAACCCCGGCCTGGCCGTAGAAATTCAAACGCCGAAGATTTTTGTCGAAGATCGCTTCCGGCGACAGCGGATCCTGCCCGATCGACGCCGTCGCCAGGCCCTTGGTCATCTCCTCTACCGCGCGCATGCCGGCGAGATCGAAGCCGAACGCATAGCCTTCGCCCCGCACGCCCTCATCGGTATCAACAGACAGGAGCAGGCAGACGACCCGTTCGATTTGGTGGATCGAAGTCTTCAACGGTTCCGCCAGCGGTAGTTCGACCAAGGACGTGTCGAAGCCAGTGATGCGCATCAGCTATTCTCGACCAGCTGGATGCGCCAACCGTCCGGGTCGCGAATATCCACATTGGTGCGGCCGGTCGAGGCGATGTGACGTGGCGGGGATTCGACACGCACCGGTCCATCCTTCAAAACTTCGTAGGCCGCCGCCGCGTCATCGATGCGAAGGGCGATGTGATTGATGCCGATGACTTCCTCGCCGGACACCTGATGCAACTCGAACACCGGCTGACCATCGCCCGGCGGCTTCATCTCGACCGATCCGCCGTGATGATCGGTGCGACGGACATGCTCGAATCCCAGGGCTTCGAAAAACCGGACATAGCCGTCCAGATCGTTGACGATAATCTCGATATGGTCGATGCCGCTGATCATGCCGCCGCCCCTCATACATTGTCGCGAGGGGCAGATCATAGGCTTTGTCGGTACCGGATGCCAGCTAACCGGCGAACACCCACCTCTTGCTAGCGGTCTTCTTTTTCCGTACCCTCAAGCCAGGCTTTGAACGCGGCCTTCTCTTCCAGACTTAGCTGCAAAGACAGGCCCGCAAGGGTTCGCCGGATATGTCGGACTTCGGCTTGAAACTCGCCCAGCTCCTCGAGCTCCAAAGTCACGATCTGACCGATCTGGAGCTCCAAATCGCTGGTCACCAAGACGCCGCCTTCCGAGATATCGTCGATGACACAGGGCGCGGACATATCACCCGCATGGATCGCCGCGACCTCGAAGACTTTCCAGCGCGGGAATTGTCGGGAATCAGGCTTTTCACTCTCGGTCATTATTATTACTCGTTAAATGACGTCACTCTATTTGGCGCCAAGGAAGATAACATGTCACCGTCACTTCCACTAGGCCCGCAAATTCGCCCAACCTGTCATGATGTGGTATCGGAACTTACTTAATATTCCGTAACCGGGGGACTTCGATGAGCAGCACGCGCCTCGATGGCGTAATCCGGCCGATCAGCAAGTCCGAACCGCCGTTGGCGACCGACGGCGATATCGTTCGAATTGGCGAAGCTGTCTTGGCCGGCACTCATCCCTATCTTAACTGGACCCATTTGGCTCATTGCGCGACCACGATCTATCTGCTGCGGGAACGGCCCGACATGAACTTGGAAGCGGAGATGCCAAAGATCATTCGCCGCTACAATGACGCAATCGGCGTGGCAAATACGCCGGACAGCGGCTACCACCATACTTTAACGCTGTTCTACATCGGCGTGATCCGGAAATTCCTGGATGATAACTGCATGGGATTGGGCCTTGCGTCGGCGGTCGACGCCTTGCGGCGCTCCCCGATCGGCAAACGCGAATTCGTTCTCAATTACTACTCCAGAGACCACCTTTTCAATCCGGCGACACGCGAGCAATGGGTGGCGCCTGATCTCAAACCCTTGCCGTATGGTTCGGGGCTCCGATAGACTTCGCGGCAGAGCGAGAGATAGGAATGACACATGCATGATCTGGTGGTGCGCAACGCAACGTTAATCGACGGCTCCGGCCAACCGCGCCGGACCGTTGACGTGACGATCGACAACGGCCGCTTCACGGACATCGATGGATCCGTCGGTCAAGGCCGGCGCGAAATCGATGCCAAGGGCGATCTCATGACTCCGGGTTGGGTCGATATTCATACGCATTTCGATGGCCAGGCGACCTGGGATCCTTATCTCACCCCTTCCTCCTGGCACGGCGTCACCACCGCCGTGTTCGGCAATTGCAGCGTCGGCTTCGCGCCGGTGCGCCCGGGACAGGAACGCTATTTGATCAACCTGATGGAAGGTGTGGAGGATATTCCCGAAAGCGTGCTTGCGGAGGGCATCGAATTTCGGTGGGAAAGCTTCCCGGAATATTTGGACGTCTTGGAAAGCATGCCCCGGATTATGGATATCGGAGCGCAAATGCCCCATGCCGCCCTGCGCTATTATGTTATGGGCGACCGGGGCGCCGATCATGCGGAACAACCGACCGAACCAGAAATCGAGCAGATGGGAACGTTGCTCGAGGACGCGCTTAGAGCCGGCGCGTTGGGCTTCACCACCTCGCGCACCACGAAGCATCGCGCAGCCGACGGACGGATGACGCCGAGCCTGACGGCGGCGGAAGCGGAACTGGCCGGGCTGGCGCGGGCGATGCGCCGGACCGGGCTCGGCGTATTTCAGGTCAATTCGGATCTTGGCGACAACGATTTCGACCGCCTACGCCAGGCGGCGGAAATCGCCGACCGGCCGCTATCGATCCTCTTGGTTCAAGTCGACGCGGCGCCGGACCTTTGGTCGGAGACCCTGGACAATATCTCTCAAGCTTGCCGGGACGGCATGACCGTCAACGCACAAGTAGGCATCCGCCCGATCAGCATGATGGTCGGTCTCGAAGGCTCCGTGCATCCCTTCCTCAGTCATCCGGCTTGGCGAGCCTTGTCCGACCTGACACCGCAGCAACGCTTGGCGCGGATTGGTGGCGATCCGGAATTACAACGGCAACTGGTCGAGGACCTGCCGGACAACGGTCACACCCGTTGGATGCGCAAGGCGATGGAGCGGACATTCGAACTCGGCGATCCGGTCGATTACGAGCCGAACGCCGCCGACAGCGTCGCCAACCGGGCGCGGCGGGAGAACAAAGATCCGATCGCCAAAGCTCTGGAACTGATGTTGCAGAACGACGGTTGGACCCTGCTGTTTCATCCTTTCGAGAACTATAATGGCGGCGACCTCGAAGCGGTACATCGCATGCTGACACACCCCCACACCGTTTGCGGTATCGCCGACGCCGGCGCCCATGTCGGTTTGATCTGCGACGCCGGTGCGCCGACTTATCTGCTGACCCACTGGGGCCGCGACCGCAAGCGGGGCGAACGCCTGTCGCTCGAATTCCTGGTCAAACGCCAGACTTGGGATACGGCGGCGAGTTATGCCCTGAACGACCGCGGTCTGGTCGCGCCCGGCTACAAGGCCGATTTCAATATCATTGATTTCGACGCATTGCGCAGCCATCAGCCAGAGCTGGTTTTCGACTTACCCGCGGGCGGCAAACGGATCGTTCAAAAAGCGTCCGGCTACCGCCACACCTTCGTCTCGGGATTGGAAGTGATGCGCGATGGCGAAGCCACCGGCGAACTGCCTGGAAAGTTGATCCGCGGACCTCAGAAGGTTGCCGCCTAAGCGGCTTTGCCGGCGGCGGCTGGGCGGCGGAAGAACAACGTCACCTGACCGATTTCCAGTCCCCATTTGGTGATGTTGGCCCGATTGATGATGACGCCACCGGTTTGCAGGAACAGCCAGTCATCGAAAGTGACCCGCCAGGTCCCGTCGCCAACCTTCAAGTCCATTTGATAGCGCCAATTCATGGCGTTGCCGGCGATCCTCCCCTCCGCCAGGCCGACCACGTCGCCGGCGGTTCCTTGGAATCTGTTACCGGCCAACCGCTCGATCCGCCAAACACGACGATCGGTGCCGCCGTCGCTATACCGGAAACGTTCGTCGAGGGTTAGCATATTGCCGTCGACCGTCCCGTCGATGGTGACGTGAAACTGGCGTCGAACCTTGCCAAAGCGGTCTTGAAACATGCCCCAGGCTTCGGTCCGGCCCTCGAAGTAGCCGAACAAGTCAAGTTCGGGTCGATTGTCCTGGAAATCGTCTAGGCTCATGCCACCACATCCATATAGAAGGAGCAAAAACGGAATGGCCAGCAGCGCGCGCTTGATCAATTCAAATCACCTATTCTGCGGCGGCTCGTGCCGTTAACCGCTTGCGGATTGCAACCTGTTGCCGGCCGGCGATGGGAAAGCGCCACATCATCAACACAGCGATCAATTTCAATACGATGGGAATCAGGGCGTAGATCACCACCAAAACCGCGACCGCCGCCGGGTCGTCGCCTAAGCCCGCAAAATCGAGCAGTGGGTAGGCAATGCCGACGGCGAGCGCCAACGCCAACTTGACCGCCATATTCCAGAACGAAAACAACAACGCCGTGCGGTCTGCGCGGAACCGCAAGCGATCCCAGTCGGCCACATCGGCCTGGATCGAGGGCGGCAACACCAGATCCGCACCCAAACAGGCGCCGGTCACCAGACAAATCGCCGCATAGAGCCAATGATCGCCGGGGCCCAGAATCCATGCGAAAGAGAACACGATGGAGGCCAGCAACATGGAGCCGCACCATACCCGATGCTTCCCGAAACGCTCGGCGAGCCGCAGCCAGAGCGGGATGGCCGCGATGGCGGCGGCAAAATAGACAAGCAGAAACACGCCGCGCGCCGCTTCCTCCGCTTGCAATACATGTTGCACAAACAGCACGAAGCAGACGGCGGGGAACCCGTTGGCAAGGCCGTTCACGAACCAGGCCGCCAACAAGCGCCCGAACAACCGGTTTCGCAAAAGTGAAAGGCCGCCCGTCGAAATTTTCGCGTGCCGCCGGCCAACATCGGGTAGCCGGCGCAAGGCAACACACAACGCTGCCCCACCGACGACGACGGTGACCCAGGCCAGCAGCTGGAACTGCATCCGCACGCCCCGTTCGGCCAGCAAGGCGATAACGATGCCCGCACCGACAATCCCCAACAAGCCGAATCCTTCGCGGCTTGCGGTCAACCGGCTCCTGGCTTGATAACCGGGCTCCAGCTCGGCGGCCCAGGCGAGATAAGGGATCTGCACGGCGGTCCAACCCAAAAACAGCAGGCCGCCCCAACCGACGAGATAACCTGGCGAAACGGTCTCGGGCGGCGAAAACAACGCCAGCAAAGCCGGGCCCGCTAAAACGGCACCGACGGCCATCGGCCATTTACGCCGGCCTGATTTGACCGGCAGACGGTCGGACACCCACCCCAAGACCGGATCGCTGACCACGTCAAACAAACGGACGAACAGCAGGCAGATCCCGACGGTCGCGAGACCCAGCCCAAGATCTTCCGCGTAGAACGGCGGCAGGAGGACGAACGCCGGGATCGTCGGCACCGCCAGCGCCAGCGCCGGCACGCCGTAAGTCAATGTCTGCGATCGATTAAGACGGGCGTCGCAGCTTGAAGAATCGGACATCGATGACGCCGGCCTTGAACCCGGCTTCGCAATAGGCGAGGTAGTAATCCCACATCCGTTTGAAGCGGTCGTCGAAGCCGTCGCCGGCGATCTCCGGCCAGGCGTCCTGGAACCGCGCCCGCCAGGCGGCCAGCGTATGCGCATAGCTATCCCCGAACGAGATCTCATCGTCGAGTTCGAAATCGGCCGCGGCGGCGGCGTCGGCAAAGGCGGCGCGGCTCGGCAGCAAACCGCCGGGGAAGATATAGCGCTGTATGAAATCCGTGTCTTTGCGATAAGCTTCGAAGCGGTCGTCGGCGATGGTGATGACCTGCAAGGCCGCCACTCCGCCGGGTTTCAGGCGCCGCTGTAACACGGCAAAGAAGCGTTGCCAGTTTTCCTCGCCCACTGCTTCGAACATCTCGATCGATACCACGCGGTCATATTGCCCGCCGCAGTCCCGGTAATCGCAGAGCAATGCCCGGGCGCGATTGTCGAATTCTCCCGCGCGGAAACGCTCATTGGCGTAGCGCCATTGTTCGCGGGACAATGTCAGACCTGTCACGTCGACCTCATGATCCGACACCGCTTGCTCGGCAAAGCCGCCCCAGCCGCAGCCGATCTCCAGCACCCGATCGCCCGTACCGAGCTCCGCCAGCTCGGCGATGCGCCGGTATTTATGACGCTGCGCCTCCTCCAGGCTTTGCGACGGCCGCTCGAACAGGGCTGACGAATAAGTCATCGTCGAGTCCAACCAGCGGCGATAGAAGTCATTTCCCAAATCGTAATGCTGGGCGATATTGCGGCGACTGCCCCATCGGCTATTGGCGCGGCTGAGATGATAAGCACGGCGGACCAATCGGCTAAACCAAGCACCGCGCAAGCTTGCGGACAATGCCGTCTCGTTGCGTAGGACCAAGTCGAACAATCCGGTCAGATCGTCGCAGCTCCATTCCCCGTCCAGATAACTTTCGGCGAAGCCCAGATCGCCACCGAACAGGAAGCGCCGGACCGGCGCATAGCTGTTCAGTCGCAGAACGACAATCGGACCCGCTTCGCCCAATGTCACGCGGTTACCTTCCGGCAGGACCAGCAGCAGTCGGCCGTCCCGCAGGTCGCGGAACCGCGCTAGAATCGGCTCGATCCAAGCAGGTGGCTGTTCCGGCGTCAGAATGGGCAGAATGTCGGGTGAAATCTGGCTGTGTTCCTGACTGGTCATGCGGCTTCATCCAGTTTTCGCCTATCCACCAACGTCGCGCTCACGGGCTCGACCGGCGGCGGCGGTTTTCGCGTAATGGGTATGCGCTTCAGCCAGAGCTTCAACGCTTCCCAATGAATTCCGGTCATGACTTTTACGGCCATGAATGGCAGGCGGATGACAGCCTTAACTATTTTGCCATCATTTAAAGGTTCGGCAAGCCCCGTAAAACTTGCCCGCAGCATCAGATCGCCGTTGCGGGACAAGTCGACGCCGACCTTTACCCGATCACCGGGAAGTATGAGTTCGAAGTCGTAGTCCCCTTCGACTTCCATAAACGGGGAGACGTAGAACCGTTTACGGCACCGCTGCCGCACGCGGCCGCGCGCGTCGCCGTCCGCAGGGATTAAATAACTGTGCCGCTCGCCGAAGGTATTGTTCACTTCATAGAGGACGGCCCGGACCTCGCCGTCCTCATCATAGCAGTAGTAGACGCTCAACGGATTGAAGGCGTATCCGAACAGGCGCGGATAGCAAAGCAGCGCGATCCGATCCGGCCGAAAATCCAAGCCACTGTCGCGCAGGACCTCTTCCACATATGACCGGAGATCGGCGCGGCCGTCGCCATGGTCTTTGGCGTGGAAAGCGACAGGCCACCAGCGATCGAGCCCGAATAGACGCAAACGCAGATCCAGTTCCGCTAGTTCATCCAAATCGAGCAGCAGGCTGAAGACACGGTAGCTCAACATATGGCGCTTCGGCCGAAACCGGCGATGAACAACACGCCCGATATAGAGTTTGGAATTCATGCCGCGGCCTGTACGGTCACCGGCAAGGACAAGCGATTGTTGGCGCCGTCGACCCGCCATGGCCGCGGCATACCGCCTAACTCCTCCGCAACCCGCAAACCGGACTGCACCGCATCCTCATGGAAGCCATAGCCGAAATAGCTGCCGCAATACCAAATGCCGCCTTCGCCTTGCAGGCGCCATAGCTGCCGCTGCGCCGCCATCGCCGCCGTATCGAACAGCGGATGGTGATAGACATAACGGCCATAAGTCAACGCGGCGGCCGGTTCGAAAGCCGGATTCAAAGTCACGAAGACGTCTTGATCGGTGCCGAGACGCTGCAAGCTGTTCATCCAGTAACTGACGCAGAGCGCTTGCCCGTCACCTTCGCCCTCGTCCAGGCCGAGAAAATTCCAGCTTGCCCAGACCCGGCGATTTTGGGGCATCAAGCGCGCATCGGCATGCAACACAGCCTCATTGCGCGTGTAGCGGATGGCACCGAGCAGGCGCCGTTCATCCTCACTTGGCGCGGCCAAAAGACTTAACGCCTCATCGGCATGACAAGCCAAAACGACCGCATCGAAGCTGTCGCTGCCCGCCGCCCTGTCGTGAATGATCACCTGACCGTCAACCCGCTCGATCCGTTGGATATCTGCACCGAAGCGCACCGCCTCTTTGAAGCCGGCGCTGATCCGTTCGACATATTCGCGGCTGCCGCCCCGAACGGAGCGCCACTGCGGCCGGTCGTTCAGGGTCAGCAGGCCGTGGCTCTCGAAAAAGCGGATAAAGGCACGCGCGGGATAGGCTTTCATTCGCGCGGCCGTGGTCGACCAAATCGCCGCGCCCATGGGAAGCAGATGGTCATCGATAAAGGCATCGCAGTATCTCTTGTCGCGTAAATACGCACCGATACTGATGTCTTCGTCGAGCCGCGCGAGGTCGCCCGGTGCTTCGTCATAGAACCGTTTCAAGTCCGTCAGCATGCGCCAGAACCGCGGCCGAACGAGATTGCGCCGCTGTCCGAACAGGCCGTTCAGATCGGTGCCGCTATACTCCATCGCTCCGCCCCGCAAGGACGCCGCGAAGGACATATCGCTGTCATGTGTCGGCACATCGAGATGACGGAATAGCGCCATGAGGTTGGGGTAGTTCCGCTCATTGTAAACGATGAACCCGGTATCGACCGGGACATCGCCACGCGATGTCGGGATATCGACCGTATGCGCATGTCCGCCAAGACGACGATTTTTCTCGTAGACCGTGACCTGATGCCGTTGTGAGAGAAGCCAAGCCGCCGATAAACCCGCCGCGCCTGTACCAATGACTGCTATTTTCATCCCTGCTCCGCACTGTTCGCGCGCCGCCGAAACCGGCAAGTTTATTAGGGTGCGCGTATATACTATGTTGTTGTCATAGGCGAATACGCAGTTGTGGAAAGATTGGATCATGCGCATGCACGATTTTCTTGAAGAATTACGCCAATCGGTGATCCGGACCGGCCAGGTCCGCGTATTTGGACTATGGAAAGTCGAACCTTGGCCTCGTCCGCCGTACAGCGCTCCGCCGAAATATTGTCGTTTCGGCGCGTAGAATCGGGATCTGTTATGGCGAACAGCTTCGATATCGACAGCCTCGACGTCAGCGAACCGGCGGCGCAGGTCGTCTTGATGCAAGCGATTGCCGCCGAGCAGTCGCAGCGCGCGTTTGCCCGGCTGTTCCAGCATTTCGCACCACGCTTGCAGGCCTATTGCCAGCGCCTCGGTTGCCGGCCGGAGATAGCCGACGAATTGGTGCAGGAAGCCATGAGCCGGCTTTGGCGCAAGGCCGGGCAGTTCAATGCCGAAAAAGCGGCGGTGTCGACATGGCTCTACACCATCGCCCGCAACCTCCATATCGATCACGTAAGGCGAGAAAAACGGCCGGCGCCGGATCCGACCGACCCGGCGATGGAGCCAACGCCGCAGGCGACGCCTATGGAAAATCTCTCCCGGGCACGGGATGCGGATCGGCTGCGCCGCGCCGTCGGAACTTTGAACGCCGAGCAACGGGAAGTTTTGGAACTCGCCTTTTTTCAAGAGAAGTCACATTCGTTAATTGCGCAGGAACTCGATTTGCCGTTGGGTACCGTGAAGTCACGAATCCGCCTGGCCTTGAAACATGTCCGCGCGATAGTTGGAGACGATCGATGACCATTCAGCATCATCCCAGCGAGGCGTTTCTGCTCGACTATGCGACCGGCGCCATGAGCGAAGCCTGGTGTCTGGCCGTAGCCACCCATTTGGCCATGTGTCCCCGTTGCCGCGAAGAGGTCGAGGAACTGGAAGCGCTTGGCGGCGCCATGCTGATGGGCATGGATACGATGGGTATCTCAAGCGCACTGTCTGAGCATAACGCGCAGGCATTGTCCGATGTACCGCAAGACCTGCCGACACACCATTCGGCAATCGACGGCACGGATCGGCCGACGATACCGGAGCCGTTGCGCGGGTATCTCGGCGGCGATTTAGCCGACCTGAAATGGCAACGCTTCGGTGTGGGCGCGGCACAGATTATTGTCCCGACCGGCGATCCGAATTGCACCGCGCGCCTGTTGCGCATTCCCGCCGGCAAGCCGGTGCCTCAGCATAGTCACAACGGCCTCGAATTCACCCTCGTGCTCACCGGCAGCTTTTCCGACCATGTCGGCGAATTCGGTCCCGGCGACATTCAGGAGGCGGACGGCGATTTGTTACATCAGCCGCGTGCCGGCGCTGAGGAAGATTGCGTCTGCCTCGCCATCACCGACGCGCCGCTTCGCTTTTCGGGGCTGGCCGCGCGCCTCGTACAACCGTTCATTGGAATCTGACCCACCGCCAGAAGTCAGCGTCCTAGCCCTGGATCAATCACATCGCGCCCGGTTTCGCCGGGCGCATTTTTATTTGTATACAAACAAATTCACAAAGACGTGAACCGCGCGACGGTCGTGATCCAATTCGCCGCAACGGCCGTAAAGCGAGTGTCAATAGGTTGGAAGATGACAACCGAAGCACCGCGTGGGGCGTGCGGCAAGAGCTGACGATGTCTCACGAACCAACAAGGAGAATGAGATGAACATCGTGGAAATCGCTCAAGGCAGCGACGACTTCAACATCCTCGTTAAGGCCGTCGTGGCAGCCGACTTGGCCGGCGCATTGTCGGCGCCTGACGCGGACCTGACCGTATTCGCCCCGACGGACGCGGCCTTCGTCAATTTGGCCCAGGCCTTCGGTTACGCCGGCGACCCGGCCGACGAAGACGCCGTATTCGACGCGATCGCCAACGCCCTGGCCGGTCTCGCACCCGACGGCGATCCAATCCCGATCCTGACCGACGTCCTGCTCTATCATGTCAGCGCCGGTGTCCAGGACTCGACAGCCGTGCTCGGTTCCACCACCATCAATACCCTGCTCGGCGTCGACATCGGGCAAAGCGGCGGTGTCCTATCCGACCAGGATCCGGACTTCCCCGACCCCAACATCGCAACGCCGGACATCATGGCCGACAACGGCATCATTCATGTCATCGACAACGTCCTGATCCCGATCGACATTCCGACCGTCGTGAACGGCAGTAACGGCGCCGACAGCGTCACCGGTGGCCCCGGCCTTGACATCATTGCCGGCGCGCAGGGTGACGACACCCTGGACGGCGCCGACGGCGGCGACATCATTTACGGCAACCAAGGCGGCGATCAGATCTATGGCGGCAATAGCGGCGACATGGCTTACGGCGGCCAAGGCGCGGACTGGGTCTGGGGAGAGAGCGGGGACGACTGGCTGTTCGGCAATATGTCGGACGACACCGTTTCCGGCGGTGCCGGCAATGACGTGATCTATGGCAACCAAGGCGCCGACGAGCTGCATGGCGGCGAAGGCGACGACACGGTCTTCGGCGGACAGGGCGACGATATCATCTACGGCAACGACGGCAACGACATGCTGGCCGGCAACCGCGGCGACGATTGGTTGCATGGCGGCGCCGGTAACGACAAGTTCGTCTACAATCTCAAGAACGACGGCACCGATACCGTCGACGACTTCAACGACGGGGAAGACATGATCTATCTCGCCGGCGGTAGCGGCGGCGAAATGGTAACCGCGACCAATGTTGCGGGCGGCGCCATGGTCATGGTCGACGGCGCCGGCGTCATGATGTTGAACGGTTTCGACGCCGCCGACTTCGACGCCAACGATTACATGTTCGCCTAAGCCCCCACATTACAGGCGAACGCCCCTGCCGGCGGGTGGTGCCCACCACCCGCCGGCTTTTTTTGTGTCGCGACGCTGATATAGTCCCTGCATTCATTGGGAGGTTCGAAGATGAGTGTGGATCTGGAAGCGCGCCTGCGGCGTCTTGAGGATATCGAAGCGATAAGGCGGTTGCGGCACCGTTATCACCAATGCATCAATGAAAGTCTGCACGATCGGATTCCCGGCCTTTTCACTGAGGATGGCGAGGTCGACTTCAGCTATATCGGCCATGCCGCCGGCCAGGCAAAGCTACGCAAGTTCTTCAATGCCACGCCTGACGTCCTGCCCTTTGTCAAGCAGTTCATCCACAACCACATGATCGACCTGGACGGCGACCGCGCCGAAGCGATCAGCTATATGGAAGCGCGCACCATCAACCGGGGCGAAGCTTATATCGTCGCCGGCTACTACAAAGACGAATGCGTGCGACAGGCGGGCGAGTGGAAATTCCGCAAGATGATCTTCGAGGCCTATTACACCCTGCCCTATAACGAAAGCTGGGTGCAGGAGGAACGCTTGAAAATGGCCCGCCGGGATTGACCGGTCAGGCCTTCGCGGCGACGCTTTGGGCATCCGCGCTCGGCAACCGCTTCGGCAGGATGGCGACAGCAACCAGGATCACGAACGCGGCGCCGGCGAGAATGCGGAACAATGTGTCGAAGCCCCAGGTCTGGTAGACATAGGCGATCAGCGGCAGGGTCGCCGCCAGGACGGTGAAGCTCACCACGTATCGGATGCCGTAGATCCGCGCCCGGTAAGCCCCGCTGGCGGTCTTGCCGATCATATAGTCGTTGATGGGGATTTGGCCGAAGGCTCCGATCATGAACCCGAGCGCCACCGCCAACGCGTAACCGTCGGTCAAGCCAGGCATCAATGTGAAGAAAACGATCTGTATGGCGGCAACGGACATGAAGACCAGGCGGGGGCCCAGCCGGTCAAGCAAGGCGCCGACCACGAGCTGAGCAATGGACGCGACCGCGAATACGAGGAAAGCCATTGTGCCGATCGCCGTTGCCGCTTCGCCCGTATCGCCGCGCCCGAGCCATGACGTCAGGTCCGCCGCAAGCCCCTGCAACCGCTCGTCGAAGATTTTCGGCAAAGCAAAGGTCGTGGCCTGAAAAATGATGGAGGAGACGGCGGTGGTCAAAAAGACGATCGCCGAAACCCGTATTAACAATGCGCGATAATCGGGTGACGGCGCCGCCTCCGATGCGGCGGCGGCGGTGCTCGCCGCCCGCTCCGGCGGCGTTATGATCGACTCGCGGCGTAACGCGAAATAGGCGACACCGACGGCGATGGAGAAGAAACCCGGCAGGACGAACGCCGCGCGCCAACCGGCTTGATCGATCAGGAATCCTGTTATCAGTGCCGCGGCGGCCACCCCGAGATTGCCCCACACGCCGTTGGCGGCGATGCGCATGCCGGTATTCTTCCATTTCATGGTGACGATGGCCAAGCCCACAGGATGATAAATGGCGGCAAACATGCCAATGACGAATAGTCCGATGCCGATCTGTAAAGGCGATTGCGAGAAGCCGGTCAAAATAGCCGCCAGGCCGATGCCGACGAAGAAGACGCACATCATGCCGTCCCGGCTCCATTTGTCCGCCAACCAGCCGGCCGGCAGCGAAAACAGGCCGAAGGCGAAAAAACCGGGCGTCGCATAGGCCAGAAGCGCGGCATAACCGACGCCCCATTCCCGATGTAAAACCAGCGCCGCGACGGTGGCGAAAATCAGGGTGACCAAATGGTCGAGAAAATGCCCTACATTCAGCAGCAAAAAGTAAAGTCGGTCCCGATCCATGTCCGTGTTTTCCTCTGACCTTCGGCGGTCAAACCCGCGTTTGACCATACACTAGGGTCAGGCGTGAGGTCATGCCGAGAAATCGGTGCCTCGGCGCGGCGACGGGTTGGCAAAGTCAATCCGTTCAATTCATTGTTGGATGATCGATTGGGAACTAAAATTCCTCGTTCGTTCACTCGGATGATTCATGACCTGAGGCAGGTGTTTTGAAGAAACTGATTGCGATCGCTGTACTTCTCGCCACCGCCGGTATCGGCTATTTCGTGTGGCAATCGCCGGAGCGGAATCCGGCCGCGCCGGTTTATCGCACCATGACGGTCGAGCGGGGGAAGTTGGTGTCGACGGTCAATGCTTCCGGTAGCCTGAACCCCGTCCAGACCATTCTCGTCGGCAGCCAGATATCGGGCAACATCCTGTCGATCGGCGCCGATTATAACGCCCGGGTCAAAGCCGGACAGGTCATCGCCCGCATCGACCCCGCCAAGATCGAAGCGCGGCGCGATCAGGCGCTCGCAGACCTTGCCGTGTCCCAAGCCGCGCTCGCCACGAAGCAGGCTAATCTGGCGCGGGTCAAGGCGGACATCGCCGGTGCCGAGGCGCAAGTCAACGTCCTGGCCGCGCAGGTGGCCGAGGCCCGATCCGCACTGGACGACCGCACCCGTGACCACAAACGCAAGCAGGCCTTGTCCAGCCGCAAAGTGATTTCCGACGCAGCGGTCGAAACCGCGCAAGCCAACTTGGATCAATCCCGTAGTCGTCTAACGGCGGCGAAGTCCAGACTGGTGGCGCAACGCTCGACCCTAGCGGCGCAGAAGTCGGCGTTGGCGATCGCGCGGAGCGAAATCAAGACCGCCGAAGCGCAGATCGAAAACCGCAAGGCCGCGCTTAAATCCGTCGATGTCGACCTGGGCTATACCTATATCCGCTCGCCGGTGGACGGCGTCGTGATCGACCGCAATGTCGATGTCGGTCAAACCGTTGCCGCCAGTCTACAGGCGCCAGTTCTGTTCACCATCGCCCAGAGCCTGGACAATATGCAGGTCGAGGTGAATGTGGACGAGGCCGATATCGGCCGAGTTCGGCCCGATATGACCGCGGCCTTCACGGTCGACGCCTTTCCGAACCGGAAGTTCGCGGCCAAGGTCGAGCAAATCCGCCTGCAGCCGACCACGCAGCAAAATGTCGTCACCTACACGGTCGTCCTGAATGTCGAGAACCGCGAACGGCTGCTGTTGCCCGGCATGACGGCGAATGTGGAAATCGTCACCCAGGAACGCAACGACGTGCTGAAGGTGTCCAACGCGGCTCTGCGCTTCAAACCGCCGGCGGCGGCGCGCAACGCGCAGGACTCCACCGGCGGCGGAAATGCCGCGGGCGAGCGGGCGCGGCGAACCATCGCGTTTTTGAGCGAACAATTGTCCCTCACCCCGGACCAGCGGCAGCAACTCATCGGTTTCTTCACCGACGCGCGGGACGAAATCGTCGCCCTTCGCGCCGGCGGGGCCGCGGGTGCGGACTTCCGGGACGCGGTGGCGAAAATCCGCAAGCAGATCGGCCAATCGATCCCGACGATCCTGACTGGCGCGCAGCTTGAGAAATACCGGGAGATCGTCGCTCGGCGGAACGCGAACCCGGTGCGGCGCGCCCAAGTCTGGATCGTCGGCGATGACAAATCCCTTACGCCGGCCACCGTGTGGATCGGCGCCAGCGACGGCAACTTCACCGAAGTGGTCCGCGGCGATCTTGAAGAAGGGCAGAAGGCAGCCACCGGCGTCGAGAAAACGCGGGACCGCAAGACGGGCGGTCTGTTCGGTCTCAGGTTCTAGATTGTCTCCTCCCGTTATTAAAACCCATGCGCTTTGCAAGGATTATCACCTGCAAGGCGGCATCGTGCATGCAGTCGTCGATGCGACATTGACGATCGAGGGCGGCGAATTCGTCTCTATCATGGGGACGTCCGGTTCAGGCAAATCGACTTTCCTTCATGTGATCGGTTGCCTCGACAGGCCGACCAGCGGCGAATATCTGTTCGACGGCATGGCGGCGGAAGCGCTGTCCGGCGACGATCGCGCGAAACTTCGTAACCGGCGCATTGGCTTCGTCTTTCAATCGTTCAACCTACTACCAAGGCTGACGGCGCTCGAAAATGTCGAGGTGCCGTTGATATACGGCAAGATGAAACCTCGGCGACGGCAGGCCGCAGCGGAAGAAGCGCTGGCGCTGGTCGGTTTGACCGACCGGATGGATCATTTACCGACACAATTGTCCGGCGGGCAGCAGCAACGCGTGGCCATCGCCCGCGCCTTGGTCAACAAGCCCAGCGTGATCCTGGCGGATGAGCCCACCGGCGCCCTCGACACCCAAACCGGCATCGAGATCATGGCCCTGCTGCAGGGCCTCAACGACGATGGCATCACGATCATGCTGGTGACTCATGAGCCGGACGTCGCGGACTTTACCAAGCGTATCGTCCGCTTCCGGGACGGTCGGATCGTCAGTGACGACGCCAATAGCGAACAGCGCAACGCGGTCCGGCTACTGGAACAGGCGGCGGCGTCATGACCTTGACCGATTCCATTCGCGCGGCGGCAAAGTCGCTGACCTCCAACCTTCTGCGCAGCATTCTTACGACGCTGGGCATCATTATCGGCGTCGGCGCGGTGATCGTCACCGTCGGGGTTGGCGCCGGGGCGGAAGCGCGGATGGAGGGGATCATCAAGAGCCTTGGCACCAACTTGATCTATGTGGTGCCGGGATCCGGCCGCGCCGGCGGCGCCCGTCTCGGCAGCGGTTCCCTCCCTTCGCTGACCGTAGCCGATGCCGAGGCGATCCGCCGGGATATCGACGGCATCCAATACACGGTCCCCTCTGTGCGCGGCACACGCCAGGTCGTCTATGGCAACACCAACTGGTCCACGTCCATCTATGGCGTCACCGGCGAGGAGTTCCCCGCCCGAGACTGGACCGTCGATCATGGCCGAAGTTTCAACTCTCAGGAAGAGCAGCGCGCCGCCAAAGTTGCCCTCGTCGGCGCCACCTTGGTGGAGAAGCTGTTCGACAACCAGAGCCCGATAGGGACGACTATCCGCGTTCAGGGCATCCCGCTGAAAGTGATCGGCACGCTTCTGGAGAAAGGCGAAACGCCCCTGGGCCGAGATCAGGACGACGTCATCTTCGTGCCGCTGTCAACGGCGAAGAAGAGAATACTGGGCGGGCGCCGGTTTGCCGGCAATCGGGTTAGCTATATAACGGTGAAGGTGGAAGACGCGGACCGGCTATCCGACGTCGAAGCCGACATCACCGAACTACTACGTCAACGCCACAGCATCCCGGTCGGCGGGCAAGACGACTTCCGCATCCGCAACTTGGCGGAGATGTTGAAGAAGCGCCAGGAGTCGTCCGAGGTCATGTCCCTGCTGCTGGGCGCCGTCGCCTCCATCTCCATGCTGGTGGGCGGCATTGGGATCATGAACATCATGCTGGTATCGGTGACGGAGCGAACCCGGGAGATCGGCGTGCGCATGGCCGTCGGCGCGACCGGCGGCGCCATTCTCTCTCAATTCCTAATCGAAAGCGTGCTGCTGTCGCTAGCCGGCGGCGTACTCGGCATCCTGCTCGGATTCTCCAGCGCGACGTTCGTTGCTGACTGGGTCAATGTGCCCATGCAGCTAAGGCCCGAAGCGGCGGTCATCGCCTTCCTCTTCGCCGGCATGATCGGCGTCTTCTTCGGCTACTACCCGGCCCGCCGCGCCGCCAGACTGGACCCGATCGAAGCGCTGCGGCACGAATGACGACGCGGGCCGGGAGCATGGCTCCCGACCCGCGCCGGCTTAATGGCTTTTCGCTTTTACTTCGCTTTGAGTTGCTGGATCGCCGTCGCCCAATCCTCGATATGATAGGTGGTGACGATCTTGCCGTTTTCGACGGTGTGGATGTCGATCGACATGATCTCCCACCCCTTGCCCTTGCCGTCGATACCGAACATCGGTCCTTTCGGCGTGCCGGACGCGCGGCCGCGGACGATGACGCGATTGCCGCTGACGATCATTTCCTCGATCTTCCAGGTCATGTCCGGGATCAGCTGACCGAAGCCGATCATCTGTTTGACGAAGGTATCGCGAGACTTGGTCTTCCCGCTATAGTCGCCGATGCTCTGCCAATCCTCGGCAATAATGGCCTCCGCGGTCGCCGCCACATCCGCGCCGGACGTACGGGTCAATATCTTGGTGTAGAACGGTTCCACCACGGATTTCAGCGCATCGCTCGCATGGGCCGGCAAGGTCGAAACGGCAATTGCGGCGGCGGTCATTAATGCTATCGCTGTCTGTTTCATGTCTAAAAACTCCTCATCAATCTCGATTTGCGTCAATCAACCTGCATGCGGTGTGGCTGCAGTGGATGAAAGATAATGACTTCACGCGAATCCAATAATATGGGATAATTCATTTTTAGAATTCGATGTAATCGAATAATGCTCGATCACCTCCGGCAACTGGCGATCTTTGCGAAAGTGGTGGAAACAGGCTCGTTTCGTGCCGCCGCACAGATCTTGACACTCTCCCCCTCGGTGGTCAGCCATCACATCTCTAAGCTAGAGGAAAATCTGGGTGTCGCGCTGCTTTACCGCTCGACGCGCAAGCTTTCCCTCACCGAAGACGGCGCAAGGCTTTTGGAATCGGTGCAAGCGATGGTTGCGGCGGCCGAAACCGGTCTCGACTGTATCAACGCGGCATCGCCCGAGCCGGCGGGTCGGCTGCGGGTCACGGCGCCCGCCGTTCTGGCGCATTCCGGCTTGATCGACGATATCGTGGCTTTCGCAACGGCCTATCCGCAGGTCGAACTCGACATCAGCTTCACGGACGTGCGCCGCGATATCATTGGCGAGGGCATCGATTTGGCGATCCGCATGGGCTGGCTGGAGGACAGCGCCCTGATGGCAAGGAAAGTCACCACCGTCGACCGCCTTTTACTGACCACGCCTGCTTATCTTGAGGGACAAGATCTCCCGGAGACGCCGCGGGATCTGGAAAACTGGCAGTTCCTTCATCTCAGCAATGTCGGGCGGCGCTTCGCATTCGAAAACGAATCCGGAGAGCGCATCGATGTCAAACCGAATGCTCGGGTTGTGGTGGATGACGCGATCGCCCTTTACAGGTTGGTGCGCGGCGGTTTCGGTGTGGGCACCATACCCGGATTCCTCGCCGCCGACGATCTGGCGGCGGGCAAGCTCGTTCGTCTCCTGCCGGATTGGCGGCCGCAACCCCTCGGCATCTACGCCGTCTGGCCCCCCAACGCCCCCCGCGACAGCCTCACCGCCCGGTTCGTTCGGTATCTGGGCAAGGGGTCGACGGACAGAGATGCGTCAAATCACCGTTCTTTGTAAGATCCCGGCACAACTCCCGCCGCCGCTTCACTCTCTTGACTAGCAATTAAAATTAGACGATTCTAACACAATAGTGCAGGCCATCTAAGTGAATTTAACTATGGGAGACTATTTGGCATGACAAAATTTATTCGTGTAACCGTCTTAACCTACGCCATATTGGGCGCTTCGATCGCTTTGGCTCAAGATTTGTCCGGTCCGCAGAAAAACGCCGTCAGGTCTGCAAATCAATATCTGAAAATTTCTGGGTTTTCTCGAACCGGTCTCATTGATCAACTGTCCTCTTCATACGGAGACGGATACAGCGTTGCCGACGCTACTGCGGCCGTGGATAGCCTGTCTATTGACTGGAATGTTCAGGCGGTGAGATCCGCAAAACAGTATTTAAAAATGATGGGATTTTCGTGCAATGGGCTCATCAACCAGCTGTCATCGGACGCTGGTGATAAATATACAAGAAGTCAGGCCACTTACGGAGCACAGCAAGCCGGAGCCTGTTGATCCTTGAGTTACTCCCGTCGCAACATGTGATCCATCCATTTCGGAATCACCCGCCATTCTTGCATCCGCAAGAATGCTGGTATTCGCGGACAGCGATGCGATCAATCCTGATCGAGAATCAAAGATCGATTGCCGCGTAAACCGCATTCTTCACAGTCGACTAAGAGAACATTATTTACAGATAAAAATACGACACGTATGAGTATTACACTTCATTTCAGACAACGCACTAGTTACGCGCCAATAGGCAAACTCCGGTATCTTACTGAATGCAGTATCAAATATCCGGTACTTCTACGAGAAAAATGGTGCCGCGGAGGTGAATTGAACACCCGACCCCGCCCTTACCAAGGGCGTGCTCTACCCCTGAGCTACCGCGGCCCAGAGCTGTCCGGCGGTATGCCACAAGGGGGCGCTTGACGCAAGCGGGCTGTCGGCGCTAAACCGCGCCGGGAAAGACCTTATTGTCACCATATTCCGTTGCCATCCATGGGCGAGACGAAATCGGATCGAGAAGCCGAACGGCAACGCCGCTTGGCCGAACAGCTGCGGCGAAACCTGCATCGCCGCAAGGATCAGGCGCGTCAGCGCGGCGAAGGAGCGGACGACAATGGCGATAGCAAGGATCAAGGGTCGGATGGGTCGGATGGATCGAACGACTGACGCCTTCGTCCGTGTAAAAACCCCGGTTTTCGGCGTTTTCATCGATTGTGCAATGCGGTAAATAGGATCAGCCTCCGGCCGCCGGCGACGGTTGGGCGCATCGAACGGAATAGATCATGGACAGAATTCGTATTCGCGGCGGCCGTCCGCTGCAGGGAGCCATTCGGATCAGCGGCGCGAAAAACGCGGCGCTGCCGCTGATGACGGCCTGCCTGCTGACCGACGATAACGTGGTCCTGCATAACCTGCCTCAATTGGTCGATATTTCGACCATGATGGCCTTATTGCGCCAACATGGTGTCGCTGTCGGCGACGAGGAAGGCCCCGTGACCTTCAATGCCGCGGGCGTCAATAACACTACGGCGCCCTATGACATCGTCCGCAAAATGCGGGCCTCGGTGCTGGTCCTAGGCCCCCTGCTCGCCCGCTACGGACGGGCCGAGGTGTCCTTGCCCGGTGGTTGCGCCATCGGCAGCCGGCCAGTGGATTATCACATCCGCGGCCTCGAGCAGCTCGGCGCGGAAGTCGATATCGTCGACGGCTATCTGCATGCGCGGGCACCCAAGGGGCTTCGCGGCGGTGCCATCCAGTTTCCCCGCGTCTCCGTCGGTGCGACGGAAAATCTGCTCATGGCCGCTGTCTTGGCGAAGGGCGATACCGTACTGGAAAACGCCGCCCGGGAACCGGAAGTCACCGACTTGGCAAATTGCCTGATCGCGATGGGTGCGAAAATCGAGGGGATCGGCAGCGACACCCTGCAAATTCAAGGCGTCGACCGTCTGCACGGCGCCGACTATACCGTCTTGCCGGATCGGGTGGAAACCGCGACCTATTTAATGGCGGCGGCGATCACCGGCGGCGACGTCGACTTGCAGGGCGCCGATCCGGATCTGATGGACGCCGCAATCGCAACGCTCACGGATGCCGGCGTCGAGATTACCGCGATCGAAAACGGCTTGAATGTACGCCGCAACGGTAGCCGTTTGCAGGCGACCGACGTAACCACACAACCCTATCCGGGATTCCCGACCGATATGCAGGCGCAAATCATGGCGTTGCTGACCCTGGCCGACGGAGCCTCCGTGATCACCGAAACGATTTTCGAAAATCGTTTCATGCATGTCCCGGAACTGACCCGGCTCGGCGCCGACATCCAGATCAAGGGCACCAATGCCGTGGTCCGCGGTGTCGACAGCCTGAAGGGCGCGCAAGTGATGGCGACCGACCTGCGTGCCAGCGTCTCGCTGGTGCTGGCCGGACTTGCGGCGGAGGGCGAGACCTTGATAAACCGGGTCTACCATCTCGACCGAGGTTATGAGCGGCTTGAGGAAAAGCTCAGCGCCTGCGGGGCGGACGTGATCAGGCTGGAGGGATAGCGCGGTGGCGAGCCAACCGTTGAAACTGATGGCCCAGGATGAGGAGGGCCTGGCGGTCATTTCCGCCTGCTTGCAGGACGCGCTCTGCCAACTGCGCGACATGCGCTACAACCGCAAGCAACGCCGCTTCTTCATCATGTTCAGCCGCTACAAATGGGAAGAAGACGGCAGCCGCCGGAATGACGGCAATCGGGTCCGCGCCGGCCTGCATTTCGAGGACGTATTGCGGGTCCGCACCCAAGGGATCGCCCAGGACGATATCGACGGGTTGCTGGATCTGTTGGCGGTCACGGCCAAACCGGCCGAACACGGATTCGATATCACATTGGTCCTGGCCGGCGGCGGAGCCGTGCGTCTGGAGGCGGAATGCGTCGAAGCCTATCTGGCGGATGTCGGCGCCGAGTGGGAGGCAAAGCGCCGACCCGATCATCAGCTCGACACCGCATCGGATCAGTGAGCGAGAAGGCGGACCGACCGACATGCCCCTCGCCAACGATCCTCTGGTTTTTGCCTTGCCGAAAGGCCGCATCCTGAAGGAAGCGATGCCGCTTCTCGCCGCCGCCGGTATCGAGCCGGAAGCCGATTTCGATGATCCCTCCTCGCGTCGGCTGGAGTTCGCCACCAATATCCCGAATCTGAAAATCATCCGGGTACGCAGTTTCGATGTCGCCACGTTCGTCGCCTTCGGCGCGGCCCAGCTCGGCATCGCCGGCAATGACGTCCTGCTGGAATTCGACTATTCCGAAATCTTCGCCCCGATCGATTTGGATATCGGCCATTGCCGTCTCTCCGTGGCGGAGCCGGTCGAGCTTTCCGCGGACGACGATCCCAGCCGATGGAGCCACGTGCGCATCGCCACCAAATATCCCAAGGTGACGCGCGAACATTTCGCCCGCCGCGGAGTCCAGGCGGAATGCATTAAGCTGAACGGCGCCATGGAGCTCGCGCCCGGCCTGGGCCTTTGCCGCCGGATCGTCGACCTGGTCTCTACCGGCGCCACGCTCGAGGCCAATGGATTGGCCGAGATCGAGAAGATCGCCGACGTCACTTCGAGACTGGTGGTCAACCGGGCCGCCTTCAAGACCCGGCCGGACGAGATCGGCGGTTGGATCGACCGGTTCAGAGAGATCAAAGATGCCGCTTAGGTTGGACAGCAGAGACGACGACTTTGCCGACCGCTTCGCGGCGTTTCTCGCCAACAAGCGGGAAACTGCGGTCGACGTGGCCGACACGGTCGTCGAAATATTACGCGATGTCCGAAGCCGCGGCGACAAGGCCGTGCTTGAATACACAAATCGGTTTGACCGGACGGAATTCACCGCCGCCGATCTCCGCATTAGTGTCGCCGAACGCGATCGCGCCGCCGCCCAATGCGGCACGGACGATGTCGCGGCGTTGAAATTCGCGGCGGCACGGATCGAAAGCTACCACCGCAGACAAATGCCGCAGGACGAGCGCTTCGTCGACAACGACGGTGTCGAACTCGGGCATCGCTGGACTGCCATCGACGCGGTGGGCCTCTACGTCCCGGGCGGTTTGGCGGCCTATCCCTCGTCGCTGCTGATGAATGCCATTCCGGCGCGGGTGGCGGGCGTGCGCCGCGTGGCGATGTGCGTGCCGACGCCCGACGGCAACCTGAACCCGCTTGTGCTAGCCGCCGCCAAGATCGCCGGTATTGAGGAAATCTATCGCGTCGGCGGCGCCCAGGCGATTGCCGCCCTGACCTACGGCACCGACACCATAGCCCCGGTCGACAAGATCGTCGGACCCGGCAATGCCTATGTTTCCACCGCCAAGCGCCAGGTCTTCGGCACCGTCGGCATCGACATGACGGCCGGCCCTTCCGAGATACTGGTTCTGTCCGATGGACAAAGCGACCCGGATTGGATCGCGGCCGACCTGTTGTCCCAGGCGGAACATGACAGCGCCGCGCAATCTATCTTGATTACCGATGACGGCGACTTTGCGGACAAGGTCGTCACCGCGGTCGACCGAGGGATGGAGACGTTACAGAGCCGAGAGATCGCAGCCGCCAGTTGGCGGGACAATGGCGCGACGATCGTCGTAGACGATTTGCAAGCCGACGCGCCGCCGCTGATCGACCGAATCGCGCCGGAACATCTGGAAATCGCTCTCGACGAACCTGAAACTCTGCTGTCGAAAATCCGACATGCCGGCACGGTCTTCCTGGGCCGGCACACGCCCGAAGCGATCGGCGATTATGTCGCTGGCACGAACCATGTCCTGCCGACGGCGCGCAGCGCGCGCTTCTTCTCCGGCCTGACGGTGATGGAATTCGTCAAGCGGACCAGTATCGTCCGTTGCGACCCGGCTTCATTGGCCCGGATCGGACCGGCCGCTGTCACGTTGGCCGAGGCCGAGGGCCTGCCCGCCCACGCTCTCAGCGTGTCGGCCCGGCTTGACGGGTGATGTCGTGAGCGCCCCCTTCAAGATCGTCAAAATCAGCCTCGACGAGCGCACCGTGATCCGCCGTTCGCCGGACGTCGAGCATGAACGAAAGGTCGCGATGTACGATCTGCTGGAGGAAAATTTCTTCAAACCCAGCGGCGACCTGAACGGCCCGTTTCACGTCTATCTCGGCATGGAGGAAACCCGTCTGGTCCTCGATATTCGCGCCACGGACGAAAGCGAACTTTCGAAGGTGCGATTGTCGCTGACCCCGTTCCGTCGGGTCATTCGCGACTACTTCGCGATTTGCGAAAGCTACTACAACGCCATCAAGTCGGCATCCCCGTCGCAAATCGAAGCCATCGACATGGGCCGCCGCGGTCTTCACAACGATGGCTCCGCCCTGCTGCGCGAACGCATCGCCGAGCATGTGGAGATCGACATGGAAACCGCGCGCCGCCTGTTCACGCTGATATGCGTGCTACAGATCCGAGGTTGACGTCGGGATGCTCAAACAGCCGGCCAGCGTGCTTTTCGCGTGCACCTACAATTCGGTACGCTCGCCAATGGCGGAAGGGATCACGAAGCATCTGGTCGGGACACGTATTTATGTCGATTCCGTCGGCGTGCGCAGCCAGATACCGAACGGCTACGCCATCGCCGTCATGGACGAAATCGGCATCGACATAAAAAACCACAAGGCAAAGACCTTCGATACTTTGGCCGACAGCTCGTTCGATCTGATCATTACCATGTCGCCCGAAGCGCAGCACCGGGCGGTGGAATTGACGCGAACCTTGTCCGTGGATCTCGAATATTGGCCAACCTACGATCCCACCGCGGCACGCGGCGGTCGAGCGGAAATGCTGACCAGTTTTCGCCAAATACGCGATGACCTTTTCGAGAAAATACGCCGAAGATTTGCCGAATTCGAACCGCCAAATCATTAGACGCGAAGTAAGTAATTTTTCAAAAACCTTGATTTTTTACCGGTTTTCTGAGCATTTTCACCGCACCATTAACCAACTATAGGAGATGTAATGGCAAAAGAAGAACTATTGGAGTTTCCCGGCACGGTAACAGAGCTTTTACCGAATGCCATGTTCCGGGTTGTTCTGGAGAACGACCATGAAGTTCTGGCCCATACTGCGGGTAAGATGCGCAAACACCGCATCCGTGTGCTCGCCGGCGACAAGGTCCTGGTTGAGATGACTCCCTATGACCTGAGCAAAGGCCGCATTACCTACCGTTTTAAATAATCGAACGACGCCCGGCCGTGGCGGCACCATCTTCATCGTCTTCGCGGCCCAGTCAGAAATTGGTGCTGGCTTCCGCCTCGCCCCGGCGACGTGAGCTTCTGGCTCAGATCGGCGTCACGCCGGACCTGATCGAAGCGGCGGATATCGATGAAACGCCCGAACGGGACGAAAGCGCGCCGGCGCTGGTCGTCCGCTTGGCACGCGGAAAATGCGAGACTGTCGCCGCCTCCCACGCCGACGCTTTCGTCCTGAGCGCCGATACGATCGTGACGGTCGGCCGCCGCATCCTCGGCAAAGCGGCGGACGAGACAGAGGCCGGCCGCTATCTGGACCTGATTTCCGGGCGACGTCATCAAGTTCTCACGGCCATCTGCCTCGCGGCACCGACGGGCAAAGCAAGCCATCGCCTGATCCGCAGCACCGTGGCCGTCAAACGGCTAAGCCGGCGCGAGCGGGATTGGTATCTGGCGTCCGGCGAATGGCGGGACAAGGCGGGCGCCTATGCCATACAAGGCCTTGCCGGCGCCTTCGTTGACCGCGTCAACGGCTCCTACAGCAATATTGTCGGCTTACCGCTGAAGGAGACGGCCGGTCTCCTCGAAGGCCTGGGATACCGTGTGTTCGGGCAATGACAGCCGAGATCTTGATCCACAATGATCCTCTGGGTGTCATCGCAATACGTGGCCGCCAAGGCGCTATTGAAGAGATCGGCTACGAATTACACCAGCGTCCGAATTTGGTCGGCAACATCTATCTCGGCCGCGTCGACAGTGTCGAGCCGGCGACGGGCGGCGCTTTCATCGAGCTTGGTGCCGACGGCCGCGGTTACCTGCCCCGCAAACGCTGGCCGAAGGATATCCAGGAAGGACAGGCCATCGCGGTCGAAGTCGACCGCCCCTCCGCGCCGGACAAACTACCCCGTTTGAAACGAGCGGTGACGGCAACCGAAGGGGCCACCCCACCGTCTTTGCTGCGGGCCCGTCCAGGCCTGGCTGAACGAATGCTTCGGGAGAATGCCGGAGACGCGGCAACGCTGACGACAAATGATGGCCGGATCGCCGCGTGCGCCCGCGACCTCGGTTATGAGGCCGCCGTCCAGACCGGTCACGCATTCTTCCCTGACGACCTTGGCTTCGACACGGCGTTGGACGCCGTATTATCCAACCGCCTCACGCTCCCGAACGGCGGCGATATCGTAATCGAACAAACGGCGGCGTTGACGGCCATCGACGTCAATAGCGGGAAAGCGGATCACGCGTCCGGCGCAACCAACGCGCTCGCCGTCAATATGACCGCGGCTGACTTGATCGCGCGGCAACTATGGCTGCGTAATCTTTCGGGTATCATCGTTGTCGACATGCTCCGCCTTCGCCGGCAGCCGGATCGCCGGCGGGTTCTCAACCACTTTGCCGATGTATTGGACGACCGTTGCAGTCTCGGCGGCTATACCTCTACCGGTCTCATCGACCTGACGCGGCAGGCCGACGGGCCAGCACTCGACCAAGGTTTCGCCCGGCTTGTCGCCGTCAAGCGCGCGGTGGCAGAACTGACGGCGTCCGCCCGTCCCGGCCGCCGCTATCGGCTCATCGCCGCCCCGGCGGTGATAACGGCCCTCGAAAAACTCCGCGATGAGAGTGATGGCGAGCTTGCGCTCATTCTCCGCGACACCGAATTAGCGACGATGTCAAATGCAGCCCTGACCGACTGGCGCGTCGACGCGCTCCAGCCGAATCTGGGCTAAGGGGCGTAGCCGAAATCCTTGCCCAGTTCCGCCTTCATGTGCGGTCTGCAAACCTCAAGCCAATCCGCCTCATTCTCCATGGTCACCGAGACGGCGCGCACCATGAATGTATCCGGTTCCGCAACCCCTGCGGGACAAGAACCGTTGTCGCGATACTCGGCAATGGCCTGCAACAGTAATTTACGCGCCGAAATCACGCCGGCGTCGCTGGCGCAAAGATTTTCCTTGGTCCGATCGTAAATGGGCATGACACCGGACTGGCAAGCGGCGTCTTGGACCCAAAGCCCCGGCAGACCGGAAAAATATGTCGTCTGCTGCAAATCATAATCGAACCGGTAGCCATTTTCCGGCGTGAACTTTGTCCAGAAGTCCGCATAGGGTGTCGACGACGGCTGCGGCGCGTAACAGTTGCGGCTGGCATGGCCGGTCTCCCGCCCCTTATGCCCGTCCATCATCAAGGCGCGGGAGCGCGGATAGAACGCCTCCGTCGGTGTATAGGAGAACATGAGGCAGAGGGTATGTTCGTCATCCATCGGTACCCAGGCATGGCCGCTCAATTCCGGATATTTCGACTGCGGCGGGACCAGCGTCCAGAACGGCAGCATGAATTGATTGACCCGCCAATAACTGTTGCTGTCCTTGGTCTCCCGTCGCGACGCGATGCTGAGGCCGAACGGCTGGCGTTCGATCTTAAACACCGGGCTCAAATCCTGCGCCGCGATCCAGTCGTTGATGGCCCCTTGCCCGTCGATGCGGGAATGCAGGATCGGCGCATGCGCGGAATCAATTTCTCCCTCCAGCGCCTGCAGCCAATTGCATTCCTGAACCCGGAATGTGACCACGCTGTTTTCGCGCGGCACCAAGTTCCATTCGACATCCGGCAGCGGCGGCGGGCGCATCCCGCTCGGGGCCCATATAGGTCCAGAGAACGCCGTTGCGCTCGACGCAGGGGTATGTGGCGGCCTTGATTCGTTGCTTCAGCCGCGCCGGGTCGGGGACAGACGGGACGTCCATCAGATGGCCCTCAACGTCGAACTTCCAGCCGTGATAGACGCAGCGCAGGCCGCATTCCTCATTTCGGCCATACATCATCGGCGCACCCGCGGTGGGGACAAGCATTGGCGATCAGCCCCGGCCGACCCCGACTGTCGCGGAAGGCGACGAGATCTTCCCCGAGCAGTTTGATCCGCTTGGGCTGCCCGTCCGCTGCGAGTTCGTCCGCCGGGTAGAACGGTATCCAGAACAGGCGCATGAACTCGCCCATCGCCGTTCCCGCGCCAACCCGGGTCAAAGTGTCGTTGTCCTCGACGGACAGCATCGCAACATCTCCCTTAGCGTAATCCCGGTTCGCAAAATAAACGCTTGACTGACTATCGGCCATAATTTAAATGGTCGGACCATTAAATTGATCATGCCAAATTGGCGAGACGATGACAAGTCAGAAATCGCACATCCATCTTACCGACCATCTCAGGGGAAACCGTTCGAGCGGGTTGGTGGATCCAGTCTGCTGAACGGCATGGACGCCATTTACCGAGACGAGGAGAGTTAAGTGCCCGCATCCGTCGAAAACTGCGCCATGGGAGAGATGCTCGCGGTCCTGCTCGCCCGCGATATGGAAGACGGCGACAAAGCCATCGTCGGGACCAATTCGGACATTCAAGTTGCGGCCTGCAACCTGGCTCGGGTCATGCACGCGCCGCGGCTATGGTGGGTCTCCGGCCCCGGCGGCATGACCAATCCGACGGAAGGAGTTATTCGGCCGGCCGCCGACGCGGAAAACATTGCCGTATCGTCCAGCCAGTTCGATCTGCCGATGATGATCGATTTCATCGACTGGAAAGTGCATTTCTTCGACTTCGCCATTCTGGGGTGCCCTGCAGACCGACAAGTTCGGTAACATCAACACGGTCGTGGTCGGCGATCACGCGGCCCCGAAATTGCGCGGACCCGGACCGTCGGGATCAGTGCGCTGACCGGACTTTCCAAGCGTTTCTACATCATGATGACGCGCCATGACCGCGGCGCTTTCGTCGACCGGGTCGACTTCGTCTGTGGCGTCGGACACCCGCAACGGCGGCAACAGCCGGGTCGAATACGGCTTGCCGCCCGGCGGGCCCCGTCTCGTCGTAACGCCGCTTGGCGTGTTCGACTTCGCGCCAGATAGCAAGCCATGCGGGTGAAAAGCCTGCATCCGGGCGTCACACTGGAGGAAGTCAGGGACGCGACAGGTTTCGATCTGCTGGTCGACGGATCGCCCCCCGTCACACCTCTACCCACGACAGAGGAACTGCATCTGCTGCGCCATAATGTCGACCGCAGCGGGGTATTGCCGGCCAAGTTTCCGTGGCCCGGCAAGAGGTTAGGAGCGCGCAATGAGTAGCTATCACTTTCAGGATCATCACCAGCTGCTGCGCGAGGAAGTGCGGAAGATGGCCGAACGCCACGTCGCCCCCCATCGCCGCGGAGATCGACGAGAACGACCGTTTTCCGGAAGAGCTGGTGGAGATTTTCGGCGATATGGGCTTGCTGCAAATGTGGGTGCCCGAGGAATATGGCGGCCCCGGCGGCGATCTCACGTCGGTCTGTATCGTGAAGGAGGAAATCTCGAAATTCTCCGAAGCGCGGCTTTGTTGGCGGCGAATAATTCGATCGGCCTAATCCCTGCCGATCCTGAATTTCGGCAGTGAGGAACAGAAGCGGCACTTCCTGGGCATCTCCGCCAAAGGGCGGGACCATTTCGGCCGTCGCCATCACCGAACCCCATACCGGTTCCGA
>CBDCGJ010000029.1:0-286198 GCA_965216645.1 Alphaproteobacteria bacterium
CCCGCCCGGCGCCTTCAGATCGATCGCAGCGCTTTTCTTGTTGCGGTTGGCGGCCAGGTAGTAGGTCGACGTCCCGTCCGCGGCGAAGGGGGCGAAGCCGCGGGTATCGTCGCCTAAGACCGGATCCTCGATCTTGACGATCTCGGCGCCGAGGTCGCCCAGGATCATGCTGGCGAACGGTCCGGCCAGCGCGCGCGTCAGATCCAAAACGGTAATGCCGTCGAGCGGGAGGGGGAGGGGCATCGGTGAAATCGTCAATTCTTGGTCGGGGTGGATAACAAACCATATGCGGATCGGAGGCACCAGCCTTATTGCCGACATAATCGTCGGCCAGGAATGTGTTTCGCCGTACCCGCAAACTTCCTTTATGCTGAAACCGATTCGAGGTTATCGATCGCGAGGTGTTTCCGTGTTGCGAATTCTGTTCTTGCTTGTCGCTTTGTTTGGTGTCGGCGCGGCCCCGGCCTTGGCCGCCGACAAATTCGATCGATGGGTGAAAGGGGTGCGGAAGGAAGCGCTGCGCAAAGGAGTAAGCGCGGGTACCTTCGACACCGCGTTTAAAGGCGTTCGGCCCAATCCGAAAGTCATAAAATTGGATCGCCGGCAGCCGGAGAGCCGACTGACATTCCAGCGATATATGGAGCTCGTCGTGCCTGAGAGCCGGGTCAAGATGGGCCGCCGCATGTATCTTGAAAATCGAGAGCTGTTGGAGGAAATCGCCGCAAAATATGGCGTGCAAGCGCGCTTTATCGTCGCCTTCTGGGGCGTCGAGAGCGACTTCGGCCGGCGCATGGGAAACTTCTCCATCATCCGCTCCCTCGCAACGCTGGCCTATGACGGACGACGCAGCAAGTATTTCCGCGCGGAATTGATCAATGCATTGAAGATTTTGGAGCAAGGCCATATTTCCAATGATAAAATGAAAGGCTCCTGGGCCGGCGCCATGGGGCAAAGCCAGTTCATGCCGTCCAGTTTCCTGTCCCGCGCGGTCGATCATAACGGCGACGGTCGGCGGGATATTTGGACCACGCGGGCCGACGTTTTCGCCTCGGCCGCCAACTATCTCAAAAAGGCTGGCTGGCGAAATGACATGACCTGGGGCCGCCAGGTCCGCGTGCCCAAAAACTTCAGTCGAAATCTGGCCAGCCATGATATCCGCAAGCGGATGAAAAGCTGGCAGGCTCTCGGTGTTCGCCTGCCCGACGGCGGCAATCTGCCGACCCGCCAGCTGCAAGCCTCGGTCGTATTGCCGGAGCGGGGTAAACTGACGCCAGCTTATCTGGTTTACCACAATTATCGGGTCATCCTGCGCTGGAACCGGTCGAACTATTTCGCTCTGGCGATCGGGCATTTGGCTGACCGCATTGCCCAAGTCAAATCTTGACGCGAGAATTGTTTTGCAGTGGCGGTATCCGACAATTAAGTTTCAGTCAAATTTCTTTCGGAGATAACCGTTAGGTCAAAAGAATTGATATGACCAATATTCGCACTTTCTATATTTACCCAATATTCGCCCTATTGCTGTTCGCGGGCGGCTGCGCGGAAAGCCGCCTCGCCATATTCGCCGCCAAGGAACTTCGTAAGGATGTCGCGCGTGACAAGAATTACGACCGCGACCGCCAGGCCACCGCGCCGAGATACAAGGTCGGTCGACCCTATCAGGTGGCCGGTCTTTGGTATTACCCCCACGAAGACCCGACCTATGACGAAACCGGGCTGGCCAGTTGGTATGGTGATGATTTTCACGGTCGCCATACCGCCAACGGTGAGGTGTTCGACATGCATGCTTTGACCGCCGCGCATAAAACCTTGCCGATGCCGACCAAAGTCCGGGTTACGAATATGCAGAACAATCAAAGCGTGGTTCTGCGGGTCAACGATCGCGGTCCGTTCGTACAAGACCGCATCATCGACGTCTCGAAAGCGGCGGCGGAACGGCTCGGTTTTCTCGAGAAGGGGACCGCGCGAGTTCGAGTCCAGGTGATCGCCAGCGATAAAAGTCGTGACGAACCTCGGGTGGCCTACCGTCAAACGCCAGATACCGCGCGGGCGGGACCGGCACCGGTGCGACAGGGGCCGGCAGTTCAAAAAGCATCCACAGCCCCGGCAAAAAAACCTGTCGCCGCGGCGCCAACATCCGTGCCTAAAGTGACAGCACCTGCACCCGCCGCAGCCGCGAATGTGGCGACGGACGTCGCGCCGGCCCAAGCATCGAGCGTTACTTTGCCTGCCGATTTCGGTAATGCGGACGATAAGAAAGACGGATCGCCGGGTACAATCAAACCCATTCCCGCGAATGCAACCTCTACGTCGCCCATCACCGCGAAGCCGGCCGTCCTGACCGCTCAGAAAGTCCAGGCTGCGGGCACGGAGACCAAGAAAGTGGGGGTGGCGGCATCCGCGATGGCGGACAGACCGGACCAATTCTATGTGCGGGCCGGGGCGTTTTCGAAATTTACCAACGCCAGCCGATTGCAGGCGAAGCTCGACGACGTCGGTGAAACCTTGCTGAAAAACATTGTCGTCAAGGGGCGGGACCTGTTCCTGGTTTTAGTCGGGCCTTATACGGAAAGGTCTGAAGCGGAATACGTCCTGGAGGTCGTTCGGCGTGGCGGTCTTCCCGACGCGATCATCATTTCCAAACTGCCGAAGGTTGTCCGTCAATGAGGTATTTCTTGACCGTCTTGATCTGCTCATTGGGCTGGGCTTTGAGCTCGGTCGCGCAGGATAAGATCGCAACGCCGGCGAAGCAGGCTTTCCTCGTCGACTTCGACACCGGCGCGGTGCTCTACGCGAAGGAAGCCGACAAACCGATGCCGCCTGCTTCCATGTCGAAACTGATGACCGTCTACATGGTTTTCGAAGCCATCAAGAACAACAATCTCGGACTTGACGACAAATTCGCGGTCAGTCGAAAAGCCTGGCAAATGGCCGGTTCGAAAATGTTCGTGAAGGTCGATACGGACGTCAGCGTGCGGGAGTTGTTAAACGGAATAATCGTGCTGTCGGGAAATGACGCTTGCGTCGTGGTCGCGGAAGGCATGGCCGGGACAGAAGAGGAATTTGCGAATTGGATGACGGAAAAGGCGCATAAACTTGGGCTAACCCACAGTCAATTCCGCAACGCCAGCGGCTGGCCCGATCCGGAGCATTATATGTCGGCCAGGGATTTGGCGAAGCTGGCGGCCATTTTGATCCGCGAGTTTCCGGAGCTTTATAAGCTCTTCGCCGTCAAGGAATATACCTACAGCGATATCCGGCAGCCGAACCGCAATCCACTCTTGTTCAAGAAAGTCGGCGCCGACGGGCTGAAAACCGGGCATACGCAAGCCGCCGGATTCGGTCTGGTGGCGTCGGCAAAGCAGCGCGACCGTCGTTTGATCATGGTCTTGAACGGCATGGCGAGCGCCACGCAACGGGCCAACGAAAGCGCGCGTTTGCTGAATATCGGGTTCCGCCAATACAGCAATGTCGATCTATTCAAAGCCGGCGAAAAAGTCGAGACGGCAAAGGTATGGCTTGGCGACGCGGATGAGGTGCCGTTGGTGGCCGAAGGCGACTTAAAGGTTACGCTACCGCGGGCTGGCAAGAAAAAAATCAAATTCTTTGTGGAATATGAAGGCCCCATTAAGGCCCCGATCCGAAAAGGTCAACATGTGGCGAATTTGCGTGTCGAAGCGCCGAACATGAGCGACTTGGTGATACCTTTGGTCGCGGGCCGCGATGTGGCAAAAGCGAGCGTGTTCAGCCAGATTTTCCCGAAACTTTGGCATTTAGTTGCCAGACATTTGTAAGTTGCTCGCACCACGTGAAAATCCAAATTTAATCGGCCAAGAGACCGCCGAGCGTCGCTTTTTGGACGCCCATGCCGGCGGGCGATTTGCCCATGCCTGGCTCCTGAGCGGGCCGAAAGGTATCGGCAAAGCCACGTTCGCCTATCGCGCCGCGCGTTTTCTTCTGGCCGGCGCCGGGCAAGGGGATTTACTCGGATTGCCGCCTGAAAACCTGCATGTCGACCCGGACGAACCGGTGGCGCGGCGCATCGCGGCTGGCGGGCACGGGGATCTGTTGGTCGTCGAACGCACGTCGGATCCGAAGTCGTCCAGTCCCGCGATCCGCACGCGCATCGTCGTCGATCAGATCCGGGCTGTCGGTGATTTTTTCGCCAAGACCAGCGCGGAAGGCGGTTGGCGCATTGCTATCATAGATGCCGCGGAGGATATGAATGCCAATGCCGCCAATGCGTTGTTGAAAATTCTTGAAGAACCGCCCGCGCAAAGCCTTTTACTGCTTGTCAGCCACGCACCCGGCCGGCTTTTGGCGACCATACATTCCCGGTGTCGGAACCTCGCCTTCTCGCCACTGAACTCCAGCCAAGTTGCTCAAGTGCTTGAGGGCCTGCCCCACGATTTGAGCGACGACGACCTCTATGCCGTTGCGGGCTTGGCGGAGGGCAGCCCGGGCCGGGCGCAAGCGCTGATCGATGCCGATGGACTTGCCTATTACACGACGATCGTCGATCTAATCGGCGATGCGCCGGCGTTGGATTACGTGCGAATTCACGGATTGGCCGATCAATTCACGCGCCGAGACGGACTGGACAAATTCCGGGTCTGGTCGGAGCTGTTTCGCTTATGGGTACGCCGTTTGGTGCGGTCCGCCGCGATGCCGGCGGAGTTTGCCGAAGCGGTTGCGGGCGAGGGCGCGTTGGCGCGAAGATTGACCGGTACCGTGCCGCTCGACCGCTGGGTCGGACTCTGGGAAACGGCTAACGAGCTCTCCGCCCAGGCCGACGGGATCAACCTGGACCGCAAACAAGTCGTTCTCGGCCTGTTTTTTGAACTTGAACGGATGCTGCAGAAGGCTTAGTGAAACGCCTTCGAGTTAACCAGTCAACCAAGAGCAGCAAATCAAGGAATAAAACCATGTCGGCGGGCACGCCTTACTACATCACGACAGCGATATCCTACCCGAATGGGCGGCCGCATATCGGCCATGCCTATGAATTGATCGCGACCGACGTGATGGCCCGCTTCATGCGTTTGGACGGCCGCGACGTGTTCTTTCTGACCGGCACGGACGAGCATGGCCTGAAAATGGAACAGACGGCGCGCCGGGAAGGGGTGACCCCACGGGAATTCGCCAACCGGATGACGCCGCAATTCGAGGAAATGGCGCGTGCGCTCAACGCCTCCAACGATGATTTCATCCGCACCACCGAAGACCGCCATCGCGCCTCGGTGCAGGAGCTGTGGCGCCGGATGGACGCCA
Source organism: Alphaproteobacteria bacterium (assembly GCA_965216645.1). Classification (GTDB taxonomy): domain Bacteria; phylum Pseudomonadota; class Alphaproteobacteria; genus CBDCGJ01. The sequence goes on from CBDCGJ010000029.1 coordinate 5,272, forward strand.
ATGGCGACATTTATCTCGATAGCTATGCCGGTTGGTATTCGGTCCGTGACGAAGCTTATTACGCGGAAGACGAGTTGATCGAGGGCGAGGGGGGCGAGAAACTGTCGCCCCAGGGCACGCCGGTCGATTGGGTGGAGGAGCCCAGTTACTTTTTCCGTCTTTCGGCTTATCAGGACAAGTTATTGGCGCTCTACGAGTCTCAGCCGGACTTCGTCATGCCGGAAAGCCGGCGCAACGAGGTGATGAGTTTCGTCAAGTCTGGGCTGCGCGACCTTTCCATGTCGCGCACAACTTTTAGCTGGGGTGTGCCAGTACCGGGAGACGACGCGCATGTGATGTATGTCTGGGTCGATGCCTTGACCAATTATGTCACGGCAACCGGCTTTCCGGACGAAAGCGCCGAGCGCTACACGAAATACTGGCCGGCCGACGCCCATATCATCGGTAAGGATATCGTTCGGTTTCACGCGATCTATTGGCCGGCATTTCTGATGTCCGCCGGTCTGCCGCTGCCGAAACGGATCTTCGCCCACGGCTTTCTGAACGTGAAGGGCGAGAAAATGTCCAAATCCGTGGGCAATGTTGTCGATCCGTTCGAGTTGGCCGACGCTTTCGGCGTCGATCAGATCCGCTATTTCTTCATGCGGGAAGTGCCGTTCGGCAATGACGGCAGCTATAGCCCCGAAAGCATGATCCAGCGGATCAACAGCGACCTGGCCAATGACGTCGGCAATCTGGCCCAACGCTCCCTGTCGATGATTAACAAGAACTGCGGCGCACAGGTGCCCCAGCCGGGCGAATTGAGCGCGGAAGACGACGCATTGCTGACGCAAGTCCATGGCCTACGTGATGCCATGCGCTTGGATATCGACGTTCAGGCGATCCATACGGCGCTCGCCAAGCTGTTCGCGGTCGTCGCCGACGCCAATCGTTATGTCGACGCGCAGGCGCCTTGGACCTTACGCAAGACGGACCCGGATCGCATGCGCACGGTCCTCTATGTCTTGGCGGAAACCGTCCGGCATATTGCGATCTTGCTGCAGCCTGTGACGCCAGAGAGCGCCAATCGGATGCTGGATCAATTGGCAATTCCGGCGGAAAAGCGCGATTTTGAGGCCTTAGGGCCGGATAGCGCGCTGACTCCGGGAACGGAACTACCGATACCGCAGGGGCGTGTTCCCGCGCCATGTGGAGACGGTGGAGCAGGAGGCGTAACCGTGCTGGTCGACAGCCATTGTCATTTGGATTTCCCCGAACTGCATGCGGAACTCGACGACGTGGTTGCGCGGGCAGGAGACGCCGGCATCGGCACCATGGTGACGATCTGCACACGCATGGACAAGTTCGAGGGCGTTTGCGGTATCGCCGACCAGTTCCCGCATATTTGGTGCACCGTCGGGGTCCATCCCCATGAAGCGCAACATGCCAAGCGGCTGACGGCCAAGGAATTGATCCGTCATGCGCAAGAGCCGAAATGCATCGGCATCGGCGAAGCGGGATTGGATTACTACTATAACCGAAGTCCGGCCGAGGATCAGCGAACGGTCTTCCGCACCCATATCGAGGCGGCGCGGGAGACCGGTCTGCCGTTGGTGGTCCATACCCGGGACGCCGACGACGACATGGCGGAAATCCTGGAAACGGAGATGGAGAAGGGGGCCTTTACCGGCGTGCTGCACTGTTTCAGCTCCAGCCAGCGGCTGGCCCGCCGCGCCCTCGATATCGGCTTCTACATCTCCTTCAGCGGGATTCTGACCTTCAAGAACGCCCATGAGGTGCAGGCAACGGCGGATTTCGTGCCGATGGACCGGGTGCTGGTGGAAACGGACGCCCCATTTCTGGCCCCTGTCCCCATGCGCGGTAAACGCAACGAGCCGGCCTACAACGGCGCATACCGCGGCGAAATTGGCCGAGATCAAAGGCCTTGGGATCGATGAGGTTTCGGCTCGCACGACCGACAACTTCTTCGCCTTGTTCGCCAAAGCCGACCGACCCGGCCGCCGCATGAAGGTCACCATCCTCGGCTGCGGCACTTCCGGCGGCGTGCCACGCATCGGAAATGTGTGGGGCGATTGCGACCCAAACGAACCGAAGAACCGACGCAGCCGCGCCTCGATCCATATAGAGAGCGCGGAAACATCTATCATAATCGATACTTCGCCGGACTTCCGCGAGCAATGCCTTCGCGAAAATATAGAGCGTTTAGACGCCGTGCTCTATACCCATGAGCATGCCGATCACACCCATGGTATCGACGATCTGCGCGGCTATATGTTGATCAACAAGGGCGAGCGCGTGCCGGTTTACGGCGACCAACGCACCTTAGACGCGCTGGAGAAGCGTTTCGGTTATATCTTCTATGAAAAAGTCGGCTATCCGTCGGTCGCCCGCACCGTACCCATCGACGGTCCGTTTGAGATCGGCGATCTGTCGATCACGCCGTTCAGCCAACAACATGGCCGCATCCAATCTCTGGGTTTCCGGATCGGCGATTTCGCCTATTCCACGGACCTGAACGGCTTGGACGAGGCGGCCTTCGCCGCACTGGACGGCGTCAAAACCTGGATCGTCGACGCACTCCGCTACGAACCGCATCCCACACACACCCATCTGGACCAGACCCTCGCATGGGTCGACCGGGTCCAACCCGAACGCGCCATTCTGACTCACATGACCTGGGACATGGACTACGAGACTCTTCGCTGCCAATTGCCGGCGGGGATCGAGCCTGGATACGATGGGATGGTGATCGACATTTAGACACATGACATTGCGTAGACTGAGTTAATACTCATTTGCAATATAACCCCACACCGGATCGGTTCGATAACATTTGTGATCGTCATTGAAATCGATAGTTTTGTTATACTGTTATTTTACATAATATACATTATGCGAAATTTGTATAAACAGGCAACACTGTAAACGACGCCCCCTGCGGCTTGCGTTTCCCTCATTTTCCGCCGATGATCGTGCGATGCAGACAGAACTTTCGCTCGATCCGAATTACGCGCAACCGTCCGAATATGCGACGAACTTTCCGGTTCTCGACCTGGAAACATTTCTCGCTGGAGATCCGGTCGCCGAGCAAGCGCTTGCGGACCAGTTACGAGACGCGCTGGAAAACCTGGGCTTCTACTCGATCGTCAATCACGGCGTCCCCTCGCTCCCTGATCGATCAGACGTTCGAGCAAGCCGCCCGCTTCCACGCCTTGCCGCTCGAACAAAAGGCGGCCCTGAAAGCAAATGAGAACAATGTCGGCTATATGGGCTATGCCACCAGCGTCAGCCGGGCCCAGCCGGGTACACAAAGCGACCAAACCGAATCTGAACGAGGCCTATTTCGTCAAACGCGACCTACCGGCTGATCATCCCCATGTTTTGGCCAACAAGCGCTTTCGGGGGCAGAATCAATGGCCGGACGATCTGCCGGAATTTCGGGAGAACGTCGTCGCCTATTGCGCCGCCATGGAGCGGTTGGCGCTGTCACTGCTACCGATCTATGCCCGCGCTCTGGATCTGCCGCGGGACTTCTTCGTGGCGCCATTTACCGATCCGCAGTTTACCTTGCGCCTGACCCATTATCCGCCGGTTCCGCGCGGCGGAGGTGGAAGCCAATCAGTTCGCGCTCGCGCCGCATACGGATTCGGGTTTTATGACGCTATTGCCGCAAAACGATCTGCCGGGTCTGGCGATCCGCGATCCGTCCGGCGTTTGGTTCGATCAGCCGGTTATCCCGGATAGTTTTACGGTTAACACCGGCGATATCCTGCGCCGGTGGAGCAATCATCGATTCCTGTCGACACCCCATCGGGTGGTGAACCGGACGGGCCAGGAACGGTATGCCATCCCCTTCTTCTTCGATCCCCAATGCGACTACAAGATGGCTTGCCTGCCAAGCTGTCAAAGCGACGACAATCCGCCCCGTTACGAGCCGACGAGTTACACCGAATACATGCTCTGGTTCGCCGGCGTGAATTATCCGCAGGTCACCGCGAAACCGGGCGAGATCGTCGCCGACGTGCCGGACTAGCGCTATGCCGGCAAGCTGAGGCCGCCGAATAGCGGTGCACCCCCAAATCTTCCAAAGTGTCTGTCTGGTGCTGTTGGCCTGTGCCTTCTTTGCCGGCGCTAATACGTTTGCGAAAGCGGTTGGCGAAAGCGGTGCGATGGGGCCGGACATTCATCCACTGCAGATCGCCTTCTCCCGCTTTTTGTTCGGATTGCTGACGATTGCGCCTGCCCTGCTCCTTAGCAAACAGGCCAGTTGGCGGCCGCGGGCGCCACTGAAATACCATTTCGGCCGGGTCGCGCTGGGGCTGGGCGGTTTGATCTGCGGCTTTTGGGCGCTCACGGTCATGCCCCTCGCGGACGTCGTTTCGATCGCCTTTTCGAGCCCGATATTCACCATGCTCTTCGCCGTCCTGTTTCTCGGCGAATTCGTGGGACTACGGCGCAGCGCCGCCGCCGCGGTCGGCTTCCTGGGCGTTCTGGTCATGGTTCAACCGACGTCCGAGACGTTTCAAGTCTTCGCCCTCGTCGCTTTGCTCGGTGCGGTTTTCACCGGCGGCGAAGTTGTCATGGTGCGCGTATTGGCGTTGCGAGAACATCCGGTCACGGTTCTTTTCATTAACAACGCCGTTGGAACGATATTGGCATTTGCAATCGCCTTTCCGGTTCTGCAGTGGCCGAGCGTGGCTCAATGGCCTCTGCTCGCCGGCGTCGGCGTCACCATGGTGATCGGCCAGTTGTTTTTCGTCCGCGCCATGGCGCTGGGCGAGGCGAACTTCCTGGCGCCCTTCTATTATTCCAGCATCGTGTATGCGGCGATATTGGGCTTCGTCATTTTCGGCGAAACGCCGGGATGGCATAGCTATGCGGGGGCCGCCCTGATCGTCGCAAGCGGTCTCTACATTTCGCTCCGGGGCGAGCGGAAACGGCAAATTTAGGCCCGATTCAGACCGGCCGCCTGGGCCATGACTTCGACCGCCTCGTCCTGCTCGCTACGCACATTGATGCAAGTCGCGCCGCTATCGGCCCAGGCGCGGTAACGTTCCTTGATCCGCGCGGCCGGACCGACAAGGCTTTTCTGATCGACCCATTCGTCGGGCACGGCCGCTGTGGCTTCGTCCTTGCGGCCGGCGAGATAGAGCTCCTGGATTCGTTCGGCGGCATCGCCGAAACCGCGGCGGATCATCAAGTCCTTATGGAAGTTTTTGTTCCGATGCCCCATGCCGCCGACATAAAGCGCGACTTCGGGTTTTAGCGCGTCGAGCGCGCCTTTCACGTCGTCGTCGACCTGGACGTGGACATTGGCGGCAATCTCGAAATTGTCGAGCGACTTGCCGTTGCCGGCGCGTTCGAAGCCCTGCTCCAACCATGGCAGATATTCGCCCAGACTGCCGGGAACGAAACCGAGCGGCAGCCAGCCGTCGGCGATTTCTCCGGTCAGACGCACGCTGGCTTCGTTGCCGGTGCCGAGATAAATCGGGATGTCCGGATTCATATGCAGGATCGACTTCAGGGGCTTGCCGATACCCAGGGCCCCCTCGCCCGTAAACGGCAGCGAGATTTCCTTGCCGTCGTGGCTCACCGGCGCTTCGCGCGCCCAGATCTTGCGGATGATCGTGACATAATCCTTGATCCGATAGTAGGGCCGGCCCCAGGGCTGCCCATACCAGCCTTCGACGATCTGCGGTCCGGAGACGCCGAAGCCGGCGATGAACCGTCCACCACCGGCCAATGCATCGATCGTGGCCGCCGACATCGCCGCATTCGCCGGCGTCCGCGCCGCCAGCTGCATAATCGCGGTACCGAGTTTGATCCGCTCCGTCTGCCCGGCTATGAAAGCCAGCGGCGTGATCGCATCGGACCCATAGGCCTCCGCCGTCCAAACCGCATCATACCCAAGTGCCTCAGCCCGTTGGATGCGTTTCAGAGGAATGTCCAGTCGGCCACCGGAGTAACCGATATTCAGCGCGAGTTTCATGCGCTAGTGATGGACGAATTCGCGCCGTCGATCAAATCGAAAATACTGGCTCGAACTCATATCCTGCGTCGCCTAGGTCTTGCAGAGAGGAAATTGTACCGTCGCCAATACCCTGCAACGTGATCGTCACCCAGGGCAAGGCCGTCGTCGTCGCGGTTTGGTAGACGTCGATGGCGATGTTGACGTCCGTCCCGTTGTCGCTGACCTCCAGCAGGATTTGACCGTAATTGTAGCCGAAGACGGCTATGTCTTGGGTTTCCATATCCGTAATGATTACCTGAGCGGCACCGTCCATCGGGGCTGTGCCGGCATTTTCAAGAATCCAGAACAGATCGATTCCAGTACCGCCAGTCAATTGTGCAACCCCGGAAGGCTGTTGAGCGATAACTATGTCATCGCCGGCGCCACCATCGACCGTGGCGCTACCAAATCCGCCGATTTGATCATTGCCGCCGCCGCCCGCATATGAACGTCCGGGATTGTTATCTTCTATCACATCGATACCGGATCCGCCTTCGAAATGCTCAAAATCGACGACGTCGAAACCGCCGAGTGGATCACCGGATTGGTAGAGGTCTCCAGTAGTACCCGTCACTGTCGGCATCAATTCATACTGCGACACCCGATCGCCGACAATTTTGTAATATACGAATTCATTGGACGTCATGCCGAAGACCAGCGTATCGTCACCGGTGCCGCCATCCAAAAACTCTTCGCTCGACGCGGAGAAATCGTAGACCACGACATCGTCGCCAGCGCCGGCGGAGATGGTATCGGTACCGGACCCACCGACGATACTGTCGTCACCGTCACCACCGATTAAACTGTCATTGCCAGCGCCACCGTTTAGGGTCGAACCGCCGAGGCCGACCAATGTATCGTCATAGATCGATCCCAACACATGATGTCCGCCAACCATATCGTAAATAACGACAGGATTATCAGCGCCTGTGCCGCCCCCAACCGTCGCGGATCCACCACCGCCATCAGGTCTTGTCGCGTCAATGTCCGCTGGCTCGCCCGACGGTAGTAGTCCACCGGAAATGTATTCGATGCCCGTTGTCTGGATCGTATCTGGATGCGTAAGACCTATCACCGATCCGGGATAGATTTCGACGACTCCGGTTTTCAACTGATAGGCATATTGCGGTCCGCCTGGCAGAAAGAGAACGTCTTCACCGCTGCCGCCGTCATAGACGTTTCCCCCAACAACAACGTTTCGGTATGTGAAGAAATCATCGCCGTCGCCACCGAAAAGCGTATCGGTTCCCTCACCGTCGATCAGAAGATCGTTCCCGGACCCGCCGATCACGCTTTGATTGCCACTACCGATCCAGATTGTATCGTCGCCGACACCACCGTCTATGGTGCTGTCGCCATCGGCGACGATATTGTCATCGCCCGCACCACCGTAGATTAAATGGTTACCGCCGTATGACCAGATGGTGTCATCGCCATCTCCGCCGAAAAACGTGTTATTACCGCCGCTTCCACCAATCGAGTCGTTTCCTGCGCCGCCAAGCACGCTGTCGTTTCCGGCCCCGGAAGAAACTGTGTCATTACCGGCAAGTGCATCGATGGTGTCGTCGCCATCTCCTGGCGGCACAGCATTTTTTACCTCGTGGAACTTGCCGGAGCGATAAAAACCGACCTGTGTTGGAGTAATCAGATCGTCAAGGTCTGTCCCTAGATTGTCTTGTTTGTTGCCTTTTCCGCCACCATTTGGCATGTGTCACCTATAGTCTTAAGTATACATTGATTCTAATAATCTGATTAGTTGGGTATTTGGGCATAATTTAGGCGATGATTCAATCTATTTTTGATTCAAACCGGATTAAGTTCGACCAATTGGCGGGCGATGATGATGCGTTGCAGTTCGTTGGTGCCTTCGCCGATGGCGAGCAGCGGAGCGTCGCGGTAGTAGCGTTCGATATCGTATTCCTTTGAATAGCCATAGGCGCCGTGGATGCGCATGGCTTCGATTGAGTTTTCGACGGCGGCTTCGGTGGCGAACAGTTTGGCCATGCCGGCTTCCATGTCGCAGCGTTCGCCCGTGTCATAGGCCTTCGCCGCTTGCTCGACCAAGAGACGGGCCGCTTCCACCTTCGTGGCCATGTCCGCGAGCTTGATCTGGATCGCCTGATGCTGGGCGATCGGTTGCCCAAACGTATGGCGGATCTGGGCGTAGGACAGGCTCTCCTCCAGGCAGGCGCGGGCGACGCCGACGCCACGGGCGGCCACATTGATGCGGCCGAGCGCCAGGCCGGAAAGGATCTGCTGCAGCCCCCTGCCCTCCGCCTCCCCGATCAGATTGCTCGCCGGTACCCGCACATCGTCGAACGCGATGATCCCGGTATCGACGCCGCGATAACCGAGTTTGTTGAGTTTGCTGGCTTGATAGCCGGCGGATTTTTCCACCAGGATGAGGCTCATGCCTTTGTGGCGCGGCTCCGCCTCCGGATCCGTTTTGACCAGGACGGCCAGGGCGTTCCCTTCGACCGAATTGGTGATCCAGGCCTTGTTGCCGTCGATGACATAATCGTCGCCGTCGCGCACGGCGCGGGTGCGGATGGCCTGCAGATCGGTGCCGCAATCCGGCTCCGTCAAGGCGATCCCGCCGCGCATTTCGCCCGTGGCCATGCGTGGCAGCACTTCCCGCTTCAGCTCCTCCGTCGCGAATTTCTGCACCGCCGCCGCCATGATTAGGTGGGAATTGAAGATACCGGAAAGCGACATCCAAACGGCGGAGACCCGCTCGACGATCTTCGAATAGGTGCTGGCGCCGAGGCCGAGGCCGCCATACTCCTCCTCGATGGTGGCGCCGAAGAGCCCGAGACCCTTCATTTTTTCCACGATTTCATGCGGATATTCATCCGCGATTTCAAGATCATGGGCGTAAGGTTTCACGTCTCGCTCGAGAAACCGGTCGATGGTCTCGAGGATCGCGTCGTCATGTTCCTGGCTCATCGGTGTCGCCTCAATAGTCCGCTTTGTCGTCGACGGCATGGCCGCGTTTCGGGATCAGCATCGAACGCTCGAAGCGCATCACCTCTTTGCCGTCCGACTTTCGGCCGACGGTTCGTATGGTTACGATGCCCTGGGTCGGCCGACTAGCGCTTTCCCGCTTCGAAAGGACCTCGGATTCGGCGTAGAGCGTATCGCCGACGAACACCGGGTTTTTCATACTGATATCCGTCCAGCCCAAGTTGGCGATGGTCTTTTGGCTGACGTCGGACACCGACATGCCGGCGACGACGGAGAGGGTCAGGCAGGAATTGACGATGCACTGGCCGAATTCCGACTTGGCGCCATATTCCCGGTCGAAATGCAGGGGATGTTGGTTCATGGTCAGCAAGGTGAACCAGGTATTGTCGCTGTCGGTGATGGTCCGTCCGGGCCGGTGTTCGTAAATGTCCCCGACTTGAAAATCCTCCAGATATCGGCCATAGGACTCCCGATATCTATTCTCGCCCACCGGCTTCGCTTCCGCGACCATATGTTTCTCCTCGCGCTGTGTGTTTGGTCCGTCGCGGTCTAAAAAGCCATATTCGACGTAAAAGGTAAATTGCCATGTCCGCCATTGCATTCGATCTGCCCGACGACGTAATCGCCGCCCGCGACGGGATCCGCGCTTTTGCAGCGGCGGAGATCATGCCGCGCCATCAGGCCAACACGGACCTGTTCGAGGATCACCGGCTGCTGTTTGGGGAAGACGGCCGGTTCTCCGATCGACTGCAGGCCCTGATCAAGGAAGTGCGTATGGCCTCGGCCGACGCCGGTTTCTTTCAAATGTGCGTGCCGGAAGCGCTCGGTGGCGGCGGTCTCGGCATGTTGGCCTACTACGTGGCGTGGGAACATCTCTACCACAGTTGCGGGCCGAAGAACTGGCTGATGATCTATTGCCTCAGCCATTGGGCCTTCGGGCCGAGCCGGTTGCTGGAAAAGGTCACCGATCAGGCGCGGGAGGAGATCCTTGCGCCGTTGATGTCCGGCGAGAAATGCATGTGCTTCGGCCTCTCGGAACCGGGCGCTGGTTCGGACGCGCAGATGTTGACAACCAAGGCGGTTCCGGACGGCAATGGCTGGCGCCTGAGCGGCCGTAAGATCTGGACCACCAATTCGCCGGTGGCCGACTATTGCATCGTCTTCGCGGTCACCGATCCGGAGGCGGCCAAGGCGCGTAAAGGCGGCATTTCCGCCTTCCTGGTGCCGACCAGCGCGGAAGGTTTCGAGGTCCAGCGCATCGTCAAGATGTTCGGCCATGTCGGTGGCGACGAGGCGGAGCTGCGGTTGGAGGATATCCGCGTCGAGCCCTGGCAATTGGTCGGCGAGCTGCATCAAGGGTTCGATGCCGCGAAATACGGCGTCTCCATCGGCCGCATCTACAATTCCGCCCGCGCGGTCGGCACCGGGCGTTGGGCGCTGGAGCAAGCCCTGGACTACGCCCAGGCGCGGGAATCCTTCGGGGAGAAGATCGCCGCCTATCAGGGCGTGACTTTCCCCCTCGCCGATAGTGCGACGGAGTTGCACGCGGCCCATTTGATGGGCTTAAACGCCGCTAAACTGATGGACGACGGGCAATTGGCGATCAAGGAACTATCGATGGCCAAGGCCTATTCCGTGCAGGTCGGGTTCCGGGCCGTCGACCGAGCTATTCAAACCCATGGTGCCATGGGGTTCACCAACGAGTTGGGCTTGACCGACGCCTGGCACGCCACCCGCGTCATCAATGTCGCCGACGGCACCAATGAGATCCTAAATCGGACGATCGCGGGTCGATTGTTGAAGGGAGATCTGGACCTTTAGCGTTTGCGTCCGATCCGTGGGGTACCGGATGGGATCCTGTCTCGAATTTGTTTCGCGATATATCCGTGCAATGCGACGTCCCGCCGGCTCGGCGCCACGCTCTCCGGTGTTTTCAGCAGGCCCAAACGTGGATGGTTCATATCGAAATAGTCGTACCACATTGGCTTCGTTCCCTCTGGCTCGTTAACCCAAAATAACGATGCCACCTACATACCTCTTGAATTCGACAAACGTTTCGGTTACGACCGAAATATGCCAGTTATATCCACCATCGCTGAAATCGCCACACTGATCGGCGATCCGGCACGCATGAATATGTTGATGGCATTGAAGGACGACGGGCAGATTTCGGCGGGTGACCTCGCCAATGTCGGGGGTGTGGCGGCCAGCACGGCGAGCGAACATCTCGCCAAACTGACGGAGGCCGGGCTCGTCGTAATGACCCCGCGGGGACGCAAGAGATATTACGGGCTAACCTCGCCGGAAGTGGCGGATATCCTGGAAGGCATCGAAAATCTGGCGGTAAAGCTTCGCAATGAGAATCCCAGACCCCTGCCGAACCATCAAGCCATGCTGCATGCGCGCCGATGCAGCGATCACCTGTCCGGCAAGGTCGGTACGCGGATGACGATGGCGATGATGGAAAAAGGCTATCTACGTCAAGACGCGCCCGACCCCTATCTTAGCGACGAAGGCGTCGTTTGGTTGAAACGGCTTCACGTGGACGTCGATGCGTTGAAAACCGAACCGCGGCGCGTTCTTAGCCTCTGTCCGGACTGGACAGAGCGTAGCGTGCATATCGGCGGCGCTGTTGGTGCGGCCCTGCTACGGGGATTTCTTCACCGCGACTGGTTGCGGCGGCAGACGGGTTCCCGGGTCGTGACAATCACACCGAAAGGCCGCACCGGCATTCGCGACGCCTTCGGTTTCGATGTCGGATTGCTGTCCAACTGATGAAGGTTGCGGCGCAAATATTGGTGAGAACGATATCTTGCGATCCCGGAGTCTACCAATTCTCGACCCAGGGCCGCAGCACTACTTCGAAGGCCCAGGTGGAGCGGTGTTGGCGGTGAAGCTGTAGATAGAGCTCGGCAATCCGGTCCGGGTCGGCGAGATTATCGTCGACCGACGTCCCGGCCCGGCGGTGCTGCCGACTGCCGTCCGGCTGGGTCCAACCGATGGCGGCATCGATGGGGACTTGTGCCACATGAATGCCCTGCGGCATCAACTCCCGCGCCATACTTTGCGCCAGACCGGTCTTGGCGTGACAGGCCATGGCGAAGGCACCGCTCCTCGGATAGCCTTTGACTCCGGCGCTGGCGTTGGTGAAAACAATGGTGCCGCGATGACCGTCCCCGGATGGTGCTTCAGCCGCCAGCATTGACTTGGCCGCCGCCTGCCCGACCAGGAAGGCGCTGTAGGCGGCGTTTTTCATCACCTGCAAAGCCAACTCGGGATCGGCTTCCGTGATCCTCTTGCCGAAAATTTCGCGCATGCGGCCGTCGATGTTGTGCACGACCAGACGCGGCGCGCCGAGATCCGCCGTGACTTGGCTGAACAACTCGGCGACCGCCGCTGAATCGGCGGCATCGCAGCCATAGCGCCTGACGCCGCAGGTGGCTTCCAAGTCGAGCATCGCCTCTTTGTCCGGTCGGCGCGCGGCTATGGCGACCTTCATCCCCTCACCCGTCAGAAGGCGCGCGCAACTGGCGCTGATCCCCGGCCCGCCGCCAACGATCAGAGCGACGTCTGATGTGGTTTCGTTCATGTCCGTTCTCCCGATATGGTCCCGTTCGGATCAGGATAGTTCTGTTCATCGACCGGACAAATGCTATTGTCGCCCTCCATTCTTTTAGAGGTCTCCTCCATGCTGAAACTACATTTCGCCCCGAACTCCCGTGCCGTGCGCATTGTTTGGCTTTTAGAGGAGCTTGGCCTCCCCTACGAACTCAATCACATGGCTTTCCATCCGAAGGACCTGAAGTCGGACGAACACCGTGCCCGCCACCCCTTGGGCCGTGTGCCGGTGTTGGACGATGGCGATGTGTCGATCTACGAAAGCGGCGCCATCGTCGAGTACATTTTGGCCCGGCATAAGGATGGCGGCCTAAAGCCGGCGGTCGACGATCCGACCTTCCCCGACTATCTGCAGTGGTTCCACTATTGCGAAGGCATGGTCATGCCGCCGGTGAACACCATCGTCGTCCACACCATTCTGCTGCCGGAAGAGCGGCGGGACGAAACCGTGTTGGGTCAGGCCCGCCGCCTGCTGACCCGCGCCTTCGCGCCGGTGGATGACGCGTTGGCGGGCAAGGAATTTCTGATCGGTAACTTCTCCGCCGCCGACGTCATGCTCGGCCATTCCGCCTTCGTCTCCAATCGCCTCGGCTGTATCCCCGACGAGATGACCAACATCAAAGCCTATGTCGACCGCTTGAAAGCGCGCCCGGCGTTTCAGAAGGCGCTGTCGCTGAAGTAAGGCTCTAGTTTGCTTGTCGAACTTGTCTTTCTCCCGGCAGGCCATAAGCAATGAAAAAGACTAACCCCGCGATAGCGGCGAGTGTGATGAACAAGGGCTGAAAACCGACCACCGGCGTATATAAAATCGCTGTCAGTTGCACGCCAGCTGGTGCCGCGACAATGGCGATCCCGTTGCGCAGGCCATAAGCCAGGCCGCGGCGGTTTTCAGGGCTGTATCGGGCGATCAACACATTTTCGACCGGCGCGGCCAGGTCGAAGGCGAATACGATGCAGATGGCGGCCGCCACGACCGGCAGGCCCGAAATCCAGCCCGCGGCGACAAACACAGCGGCTTTCAATGCGAAACTCGCTACATAGATCCGGCGCGCGTGTCCCAAGTCCGCCAGATGGCCGCCGAGCAGTTGGGCGATACCGCCGATCAGATAAACGGCCGATACGACGGCGCCCACGGCGATTAGCCCGTCCGGCAAATAGGTTGGCAATTCGAGCGCAAACCATTTTGGCAGTAACACCGTGAAGGCGTGATACATGACCGTGGTCAAAGACATGGCTGAGGCCAGGATAATGAATAACTTGCGAGGATAGTGGGTTGAGAGCTGGGACGACGGCTGTTCCAATGTCCGTACTGCGCCCGACAATCGTCCCCGCGCGATCAGCGACGCCAGAGCCAGTCCGGCCGCGACCGCAACCGCACCCGGCAGGGCGAAGGCCGCGCGCCAGGATATCGCCTCCATCAACGCGGCGGCAATCACGGCGGCCAAAGCGGCCCCGAGCCCGCCGGCAATCCCCAAGAGAGCCAAGGCTTTGCCACTCCTGTTGGCATGTGCGACCAGCCAAGCCGTGCCGACCGGGTGATAAATTGCGCCGAACAGCCCCATCAGCGCCAAATAGACCGTCAGAGATACGGCCCCCTGGGCAATACCGCACAGGACAGAGGCGATGCCGATGCCAATATAGTAGACCGTCATCAAACGCGCGGCGCCGAAGCGGTCGCCGAGCCATCCGCCCAACGGCGCAGCGAGGCCGAGCAGCAGCGCGCCCGGTGTCCAAAGCGCAATCAACTCGTCGAACGCCATGTCCCAGACCCGCTCCAATCTCAAAACAATGGTGAAATGGAGCGCAACGATGACGTGAAACAAAAAATGTCCGACGGCCGCAAAACTAAAGACAAGTCGAAATTGAGATGTGGATTCGGTCATTTTGGCAAACTCCTGTCGCGTTTGTTGCGTACAGGATGGCCGAACGAGCCGGTAGCCGCTTACGTGAAACGGTCAAAAAATAACGCGAACAGGACAACAAGCAGGCGTTTTATGGCCCAGGCGCCGCGCTGCGAAAACGCGCCGGCGTTTGACCGATCACTTTCTTGAACATTTGAACGAAGGCGCTCGGACTGTCATAGCCAATATCAAAAGCGATAGATGTTACCGATTGACCTTCGGCGAGCCGACGCATGGCCTCAATGACACGCAGATGCTCTCGCCAGTCCCGGAAGGTCATTCCGGTTTCAGCCCGGAACAGCCGCGAAAGCGTGCGACCGCTGGCGCCAACCTCGCGGCCCCAGTCTTCAAGACTTCGGTTGTCGCCCGGAGATTCAAGCAGTCCGTCAACCAAGCGCTTCAACCTTTTGTCCTGCGGCAACGTCAGCGGCAGCGCTGGCGATTGTAGGTCCTTCAGCTGGTCGGCAATAACAGCCACCATCCGGCCTTCGGGATTATCGAGACGTTCTTTCGGCGGTGTCGCACACACCTGTAGGATCAATTCCCGCAGAAGCGGCGTAATGCCGATGACATGGCTTTCGCTTTCAAGATCGGGAAACCGATCCGGATTCAGTCGCAGACTGCGTAGAGCGACTTTGCCCGTCGACTTGCTGCGGTGGCGCACACCAGCGCCGAGCCAGATCGCCCGCTGCGGCGACGACAGCATGCCACCATCCTCGGTTTCGACAGCAACCACGCCATCGGCCGGATAGATCAGACAAGGCTCGTCATGGCTATGCCACTCATTCTCATGACCCGCCGCATGATCCTCGCTATCGGTCACGACCGGCGACATTTTCGGCTTCAACTTCGTCATCTGAAATCTAATCAGCTACCAAAACAGCCTGACAATCTATTATCGGGCTTAAACGCCTAAGGTGCAATCGCGAACGTTCGTTCACGTCGACCAGTTCGCCTCCCGCTTCTCAACAAACGCGCGGCCGCCTTCTTTACGGTCTTCGGAGTTCATCACGCGGTTTTGCACGTCGCCGGTGATGCGGTCGATGGGGGCATAGTCGAGGGCGCTGGCGCGGACCATGGATTCCTTCATGCCTTGGACGGCTGTGGGGCTGAGACTGGCGAGACGTTGCGCCGCCTTCTCGGCTTCCGCCATGAGTTGATCGTCGGGCACGATCTTGTTGATGAGGCCGACCTGGTAGGCCCGCTCCGCCCCCACCCGTTCGGCTTGCAGCAGCAGTTCCGAGGCGATGGCCCAGGGCATGATCTTCGGGAACCAGCCGGCCGGGATAGTGGCGATGCCCCATTGCGGTTCCGGTAGCCAGAATGACGTGTCGGCGGTAGCGATCCGGATATCAGCGTCCATCGCTATCCACATACCGTAGCCGACCACATGACTGTGCAGGGCCGCGACGATGGGTTTGTAGAGGCCTTGGGTCTGGCTGATATCGACGTACTCACCGGTATACTCGAACTTTTCCGACGGCGCGCCGAAGGAGAGATCGGCGCCGGCGGAGAAACAACGCCCCTTCCCGGACAGAATGGCCACGCGCAAGACCGGATCGTCCCGGAAGTCGACCCAGGCTTTCCCCAACTCCTCATGCAGTTGGGCATTCATGGCGTTCAGCTTCTCCGGCCGGTTTAACGTGACATAAGCGATGGCGCCTTTCTTTTCGTAGTCGACGGTTTCGAAACTCATGACACACCCCTGAAATCGGGTTGGCGTTTTTCCAGGAAAGCGGTGACCGCTTCCTTATGCTCCGGGCTTTCGTAACAGACGAAGAGATGTTCGTATTCCCGTGCCATCACCGCCTCGATATCGCTGTCGGCGCCGTTTCGGGTCAGCAGATCCTTGATCATGCGCAATTGCCGATCCGGATTAGCGGCGATCCGCGCCGCCGTCTCGTTCGCCGCGGCCAGCAGGTCCTCCGCCGGCACGGCCCGGTCGACGAGGCCGATTTGGGCGGCCTCTTCGCCAAGCACCATACGTCCCGACAAGGACAATTCGCTGGCACGGCCGAAGCCCATGCGCTGCACAAGGTAATAGGAGCTGCCGAGTTCGTTGACCACGCCCATCTTGACGAAAGCGCAGGAGAGCTTGGCCGTGTCCGCCGCGATCAGATAGTCGAAGGGCAGGATCATCGATAATCCCACACCGATCGCGGGGCCATTGACGGCGGCGATCAACGGTTTCGAGCGGCGCACCAGGCCGACCCAGCTATCGCCGGACCGAGACGGTTTCTGCCGGCCGCCATCGCCATCGTCGAGTTGTTTCTGGAAGGTGTCCTTAATGTCCGCGCCGGCGCAGAAGCCCCGCCCCGCGCCGGTTACGATGATGGCGCCGATTGCCGGATCGTCGTTGGCAGCCTCGATCGCCGCGGTCATTTCCGCCATCATCTGACGGGTCCAGGCGTTTAGCCGTTCCGGCCGGTTCAAGGTAATCGTCGCCACCGCCCCGTCGGTGTCGAAAAGAATGGTTTCGTAGTCGCTCATGCGTCAAATTTCCCTCGGTTGAAATTGGCCGGTGGACAGGACTGCCCCCGTGGCCCATGGTGCGGTCGTCATCCATCCTAGCCCGCATCGTAGAGCCTGAACACCGATGACCGACATTGCCGACGACACCCCCCCGATCGACCGCCTGCTAAAAGTGATGGCCGCTCTGCGCACGCCGGATACCGGCTGCGCCTGGGACTTGGAACAAACCTTCGCCACCATCGCGCCCTATACGATCGAGGAAGCCTATGAGGTGGCGGAAGCCATCGCCAATGACGACATGGCAGAGCTAAAGGACGAACTCGGCGATTTGCTGTTGCAGGTCGTGTTCCACGCTCGCATGGCGGAGGAAGCGGGCCATTTCGACTTCCAGGACGTGGCTGACGCCATTGCCGAGAAGATGATCCGCCGTCACCCCCATGTTTTTGCCGACGACAATGTGCGCGACGCCAAAGCGCAGACCGTCGCATGGGAAGAACAGAAGGCGCGCGAGCGGGCCGCCAAGGGCAATGGTTCAGATCGGGTGTTGAGCGGCGTCGCCGTTAATCTGCCGGCCTTAACCCGGGCGGTGAAACTGCAGAACCGGGCTGCGCGGGTCGGTTTCGATTGGCCGAACGTGGCGCCGGTCCTGGACAAGATCCAGGAGGAGCTCAAGGAATTGTCGGACGAAATCGCCGCCGGCGCGGCACCGGCGCGGATCGAAGAGGAATATGGCGATCTTCTTTTCGTTTTTGCCAATCTGGCGCGGCATTTGAAACTCGATCCGGAAGCCGTTTTGCGCGAAGCAAACGCCAAATTCACCCGCCGATTTGACTCGGTTGAGCGCATCGCCGTCGAGGAGCATGGCCGCGTGGACGGTCATTCCCTCGACTATCTCGACGACCTGTGGGATCGCGTAAAAGCCGCGGAATAAACCATTACCGGCTTGGATCGCGGCCGATCCGTCGTTAAGATAGTTAAGTTCTTCCTCATTAATCATTAGATCATTGTCGTAACGGTAGAGTGGGAGTGTGTCCCGATGACCGATCTTAAGAAACTGAAATCCGACCTGGAGGCCCGGCTCGGCGAACTCAGCGCGCGGGTCAATGAGATCGAAGAGGACCTACGTTCGCCCTTGAACCCGGATTTCGCCGAACAGGCAACGGAAGAGGAAGGCTCCGAAGTGCTGAAGGAGCTCGAAACCAACGCGCTGCGCGAAGCGGAACAGATACAAGCGGCCTTGAAGCGTATCGAAGAAGGCTCCTACGGCGAATGCATGACCTGCGGCGAAGACATCAGCCCGGCTCGTCTCGAAGCCCTACCCTACGCCACTCAGTGCATCAAGTGTGCCCAATAGGCCTTTGAATATACTTCGTTAAAACTAATCCTTGGGCAATTTCGCCGGGCCGCATCGGCTGAATATGCTCCGAAACCGAAAACACTTGGCCCGCTCTTCTGCTCCGGCTTCTCTCCGGTTATGTTAGCCGGAGATTCTTAAGCGATTTTGATGGCGGTTAACAATATGACGAAAGCGACGGATTGCCCGGTACTGATTGCCGGTGGCGGGCCAGTCGGCTTGACCCTGGCCATGGATCTCGCATGGCGCGGTATCGAGGTGATCGTGGTCGAGCCGCGCCGAAGGGGGGAGCCGCCGCCGCCGAAGTGCAATCACGTCTCCGCTCGCAGTATGGAAATCTTCCGCCGCCTTGGCGTGGCGGGCAAGCTCAGAAACGCGGGCTTGCCGCCGGATTATCCAAACGACGTCAGCTATCGGACAAGCTTCACAGGCATCGAGTTGACTCGCATTCCCATTCCCTGCCGCCGCGACCGTTACGATGCCACGGAAGGGCCCGATGTCGGATGGCCGACGCCGGAGCCGCCGCATCGGATCAATCAGATCTATTTGGAACCGATCCTGTTCGATCACGCGGCACAGATGCCGAAATTGACCATTCTGGAGCGCACCAAACTCACCGGTTTCTCGCAAAATGGCCGGGAGGTGATCGCCGAACTCGACGACCTGAACAGCGGCGAAAGCCGACGCCTGTCGTGTCAATATATGGTCGGTTGCGATGGCGGTTCGTCCCTTGTCCGCAAAGCGATCGGTGCAAGATTGGTGGGTGATGCCGTGGTGCAACGGGCGCAGTCCAGCTACATTCGCGCGCCCGGATTAATCGAACGGCAACAGGTTGCCCCGGCCTGGGCCACGTTTTCTTTAAATCCGCGACGCTCCGGCAACGTCTATGCGATCGATGGGGTGGAAAAATACATCATTCACAATTACTTGCGGCCGGACGAAGCGGACTTCGATAGCGTCGACAGAGACCGCTCCATCCGCCACATCCTGGGCATCGACGATGATTTCGATTATGAGGTGATCAATCGAGAGGATTGGTATGGCCGCCGCTTCGTTGCCGACCGTTTTCGGGACGACCGCGTGTTTATTTGCGGTGATGCCGCTCATCTTTGGGTCCCCTATGCCGGCTACGGGATGAATGCCGGCATTGCCGACGCCATGAATCTGTCCTGGCTGTTGGCCGCGCATCTGAACGGTTGGGCCGGCGCCGGCATTCTCGACGCTCATGAGCGGGAGCGGCAACCCATTACAGAACAAGTCAGCTATTTCGTCATGGATCACGCCCACGCGATGGCCGAACAGCGCTCTGCCGTCCCGGACAATATCGAAGAAAACAGCCCCGCTGGCAACGCAGCCCGCGCCGCCTTCGGTCAGGAGGTCTACGACCTGAACGTACAGCAATATTGTTGCGCCGGCCTAAATTTCGGCAGTTATTACGAAAACTCGCCGATCATCGCCTATGACGAGGAACAACCGCCGCCTTACGCCATGGCCGACTTTACGCCCTCGACCGTCCCGGGTTGTCGAACGCCGCATTTCTTTTTCGACGACGGCCGCAGCCTCTATGACGCGTTGGGACCGGAATATACCTTGTTGAGGCGGGATCCCGCAGTCAATCCGGCGCCGTTGTTGGACACGGCTCGATCTGCCGGAATGCCTATGGCTTTGCTTGACATCGGCCATGCAGCCGGTGCCGCAGGCCTTTATTCGCAGGCACTAACTCTATCCCGTCCGGATCAGCATGTGGGGTGGCGAGGCCGATCGGTTCCGACCGATCCGATCGCTCTTGTCCGGCGGTTGCGAGGCTTGCCCTGATAACCGCTGTCTCGACCTTATCTGGTGTTCTAGACAAGTTGAGTTGATTGTCGGTACGTCGCGTACTATAGGTCGGATCAGTAAGTATTGACGTTCGAAAGCGTGTTTCGGGTCCATCTTCTATGACCAACACCCGACCCAAATTGGAAATAAGAGCGTTACAAGAAGGCGACGTCGACGCGGCGAGCGCGATCATTCATCGTTCTATCGTGGAATTGTGTATCGCGGACCACCATAACGACGCCGACGAGATTGCCGGTTGGACGGCGAACAAGAGTCCTTCGGACATTTTGGCTTGGATGCAAAATCCCCATGTTCAGCTTTACATGGCTTGGTTCGGTGACACGCCGGCTGGCGTCGGTTGCGTAAACCGGGCGGGCGAAATCCTGCTCAACTACGTCTCGCCGAAATTCCGGGTACATGGTGTCAGCGACGCCCTGCTCTCGACCATGGAAGCGCAATTGATCGATTGGGGATGCGACACCGCCCGTTTGGACAGCACCAAGACCGCGCATGAGTTCTATCTTAACCGCGGCTGGAGCGATGACGCCACCACCAGCGCTGTCTCGCAACCGATCTGTCTGCCTATGAAGAAGCGGTTGCAAAAGTAGAAATCCTCGTTCGGCGTCGAATGTGACTTCGGCAAAAAAAAGAGGCCGCCCCGAAGGACGGCCTCTTCGTAACTCGCGGTAAGCGAGACGGCTTACATCATGCCGCCCATGCCACCCATGCCGCCCATGTCGGGCATTGGCGGGGCTGCGGTTTTGTCTTCCGGCGCGTCGGCCACCATGGCTTCGGTGGTGATCAGCAGTCCGGCGACCGAAGCCGCGTCCTGCAGAGCCGCGCGCACGACCTTGGCCGGATCGACGATACCGGACTTGATCATGTCGACGTATTTTTCCGTCTGCGCGTTGAAGCCTTGGTTCTCGTCCTTCTGGTCCATCAGCTTACCGGCGACCACGGCGCCGTCATGGCCCGCATTCTCGGCAATCTGCCGCACCGGCGCTTGCAGCGCGCGGCGGACGATGCTGATCCCGACCTTCTGGTCAGAGTTACCGGCCTTGAGCTTGTCGAGCGCGCGGGACGCGTACAGCAATGCCGCACCGCCACCGACAACAACACCTTCCTCAACCGCGGCGCGGGTAGAGTTCAGGGCGTCATCGACGCGATCCTTGCGCTCCTTCACCTCGACTTCGGTGGCGCCGCCGACCTTGAGGACGGCCACGCCGCCGGCCAGCTTGGCCAAACGCTCTTGCAGCTTCTCGCGGTCGTAGTCCGAGGAAGTCTCCTCGATCTGCGCCCGGATCTGACCGCAGCGACCTTCGACATCACCCTTCTTGCCGGCGCCGCCAACGATTGTGGTGTCTTCCTTGGTGATCGACACGCGCTTGGCGGTGCCGAGCATATCGGCCGTAACGTTCTCAAGCTTGATGCCGAGGTCTTCCGAAACCAGTTGACCGCCGGTCAGGATGGCGATGTCTTCCAACATGGCCTTGCGGCGATCGCCGAAGCCCGGGGCCTTGACGGCCGCGACCTTCAAGCCGCCGCGCAGCTTGTTGACCACCAAGGTGGCCAGCGCTTCGCCTTCGATGTCCTCGGCGATGATCAGCAGAGCCTTGCCGCTCTGCGCCACCGTCTCGAGCACCGGCAACATGGCCTGCAGGCTGGAGAGCTTTTTCTCATGCAACAGGATGTAGGGGTTGTCGAGATCCGTAATCATCTTCTCGGCATTGGTGATGAAATAGGGCGAGAGATAGCCACGGTCGAACTGCATGCCCTCGACGACATCGAGATCCGTGTCCAAGCCCTTGGCTTCTTCCACCGTAATCACGCCTTCCTTGCCGACTTTCTGCATGGCGTCAGCGATCAGCTTGCCGATCTCGGTCTCGCCATTAGCGGAAATCGTACCAACCTGTCGGATTTCGGCTTCGGTAGTGACCTTGCGGGCGCGTTTTTCCAGATTCTTAACCACCGCTTCGACGGCCAAATCGACGCCGCGCTTCAGGTCCATCGGGTTCATGCCCGCGGCAACGGCCTTGCAGCCTTCGCGGACGATGGAGCGGGCCAACACGGTTGCCGTGGTGGTGCCGTCGCCGGCCACGTCATTGGTCTTGCTGGCGACTTCGCGGACCATTTGCGCGCCCATATTCTCGAACTTGTCCTGCAGCTCGATTTCCTTGGCGACGGTGACGCCGTCCTTGGTGATGCGCGGAGCGCCGAACGACTTGTCCAGCACCACATTACGGCCCTTCGGGCCGAGGGTTACGCTGACGGCGTCGGCAAGAATCTCGACACCCTTCAGCATGCGGTTCCGAGCGTCTGTCTCGAAACGTACTTCTTTAGCACTCATATCTCGTTCCTACCTTCAGTTAGGATGCGTTAGGTGATGATGCCCATGATGTCGGCCTCTTTCATGATCACCAGCTCTTCGCCGTCGATCTTGACTTCGGTGCCCGACCATTTACCGAAAAGGACTTTATCGCCGGCTTTGACGTCCATTGGCTGGACCTTGCCGTCTTCCGTGCGGGCGCCATCGCCCACCGCAACGACCTCGCCTTCCGACGGCTTTTCCTGCGCGGTATCCGGGATGATGATGCCACCCGCGGACTTTTGCTCGGAATCCAGCCGACGAATCAAAACGCGATCGTGTAAGGGTCTGATCTTCATCAGAAAACCTCCGACTATTAAATTGAAATTCTCCTGCCTCCCGCAGGATGCTAGCACTCGAACCAAGTGAGTGCTAACGGGATATAATGATGCCGTCGGAGGCTGTCAATAGATAACGGTAACCGATGTAAAAAATACTGAAATACAGGGTTTTCAGGGGTCAACCACCAGGATTTCTCTCGAAACTCATCAATTCCGGATCGATGTGATACCAGGCCTGGGCGCTGCCGGTCCAAATATTGAGTTGCGGGCGGTACCAGTCCGTATCGTCGAACGTACCGACTTTGACGAATACCATATCGGGTAAATTAGGGCTGAGGCTGAACAACGGTGATCCGCAGGCGGGGCAAAATTGGCGGTCTATCGTGCCGCCCCGCTCCGTTTCCGAAACAAAGGTTTTGACCTCACCCTCGACCTCGATATCCGTCGCCGCCACGCCGATTATGGTGGATACCGCCGAGCCACTTTGCTTTTGACAGGTTTTGCAGTGGCAGAGCATAGGGTTTTTGAGTTCGCCGCTAATTTTAAATCGGACAGCGCCGCACATGCAGCCGCCTTCGTAGATTTCGGTCATCGCGAAAAAGTCCTTATTTGAAATGCTAAACGGACATCAGCTTTACATGTTCGCTTCGGTTGATCAAAGCCTCGAAAGCTTCCGACCGCATTGGCGCGCCGAAATAGTAACCTTGCACCAAGTCGCAGGCAAAGGACTGGACGATATTGAGCTGCGCCGCGGTTTCCACACCCTCCGCCACGACTTTCAGCGACAAACTATGCGCCATGGCGACAATGGCCTGGATCAACACCCGATCTTCTGGATCGGTGACCACGTCGCGCACAAACGAGGAGTCGATTTTCAAGGTGTCGAACGGGTAGCGCTTGAGATAGGACAAGGACGAGTATCCCGTGCCGAAATCGTCGATAGAAATCAACACACCATGTTGTTTGAGGGTCTCCAGTGCGATCAATGCCTTGGTTTCGTCCTCCAGCAACAGGCTTTCCGTGACCTCCAGTTCCAGGGAGCCAGGCGGCAGGTTGTTCGCCGTCAGCAGGGCCAGGACACGATCGACGAACTCCTCGTCGACGAATTGGCGCGACGACACATTGACGGCGACGAATTGCGGTCCGATACCGCGTTCCCGCCAATTCCTGATCCAGGCGCAAGCGGTCTCTAGCACCCAATAGCCGATCGGAACGATCAGGCCCGTATCTTCCGCCAGGGGAATGAACCTGCTCGGCGATATCTGGCCGATTTCGTCACCGTTCCAACGCAACAAAGCCTCGGCGCCGACCACTTTCCCCAACGCCGGATCGACCAATGGTTGGTACAGAAGGGAGAGCTCGTCGCGGTCCAGAGCGTGCCGCAGTCGGGTTTCCAATCGGATTCGTTCTTGAATATTGTGGTTCATCTTCTCGGTAAAGAAGTGGAAGTCGTTCCGGCCGCTTTGTTTGGCTTCATACATAGCCGTGTCGGCGTTCCGCATTAGGAAGACTGGATCGACACCGTCGTTGGGGAAGACGGAAATGCCGACGCTGGCGGTGGCGTAAACTTCTCTATCGTCGATGAAAAACGGCGCCGTGAAGGCCTTGACGATCCGTCGGGCCAGCTTTTCCGCATCCGAGATATGGCGCAAGTCGGGCAGTATCGCCGCAAACTCGTCGCCGCCGAGACGCGCGATGGTATCCCCGTCCCGACCGCAGCTCTTCAAACGCCGCGCCGCTTGCTTCAGCAACCGATCGCCGGCGTTATGACCCATCATGTCGTTGACCTTCTTGAAGCCGTCGAGATCGATGAACATGACGGCGACCAGGAACCGCTGCCGTTTGGCGCGGGAGATCGCGCTGACCAGGCGATCGAGCGCCAGTAGGCGGTTTGGCAAATCGGTCAGATGGTCGTAATGGGCTTGATGTAGAAGACGTTCCTCATAGACCTTGCGGATCGAGATATCCTGTGCCGCGACCATCATATTGGTGATCGCCCCACCATTGGTGCGGATTGGAGAGACAATCAAATGCTCCCAATAATGTTCGCCATTCGGCAGTTCGGAGGAGACCTCGCCGCTCCAAACGCCACCGTTTTGTACGGTTTCCATGGCGTCGGCGAAATCGTCGTCGGACATTTCCGGGAATTTGGTCGTTCGGATGGCCTCACCGGACATATCCGCCAACGTCGATCTGGTTCGGCTTAGATAATTGGCGTTGGCGTACTCGATTTGGCCACCCGCATCGGTGATCAATATCTCCACCGGACTCTGCTCGATCGCCTGGCTGAGGCGACTGCGTTCGGCTTCCGCGGATTTACGTTGGGTGATGTCGATTACGGTGTGTTGTATCGCAACTTCGTCGCCCCATTGCACTGGACTGGCCAGGCAATCGAGCCAAATCTCGGTCCCGTCCTTGCGCAGCGCCATGACTTCCTGATGACCCGGCGCAACCCGTCCCGACAACAGGTCCTGATCCTTACGCTCAATCAGTTTGCGATGTCTTTCGCCATAGAGATCGCGGATATCGGCGGCGGTTAGAATGTCGTTGATCGAGGGATATCCCATTAATTCGGCGAACGCCTGATTGACGAAGAGCGGGCGGTTCTCCTTATGCACCAGCACGCCTTGAATGGACCCTTCGACCAAGCCGCGAAATCGTTCTTCCAACCGCAACTGGGCAAGGAACTCACGCCGCAGGTAGATTTCCCGGAACGCCCCGATAAACCCGCCGATCAGGAGAACGAACACCACATTGGAGAATTCCGCGTTGATAAAATAGTCGACGTCTACATTCGTGTACGAGGTGGTTAAAAAGTAATAGGCCGCCACCAGCAGAACGGCCACAAGGCTGGCCCATAAAAACAACAGCGTCGAAACCGCATACATGAATAGAATGGCCAGAGTGACGTTCGACAGGCCCGTACTGGACGACAAGCCAAAGCCGGCCTCGCTTTCCAGAATCAGCAAGATCGCCAGCATGGCCAAGGTCATGCCGGCGAAGATCGCGGCGGTATAGATCTGGCTCAGCGACTGCAATCGGCCCAGAAATGTCAGCGCTATGCCAAGCAAGCCAAGCGGTAATACAATGGATAACCTGACCAAAGATGCATAATGGCCGACATCCGGGGCGATTAGGCTGTCTTGCGGCAGATAGAAAAGTCCCATAAGCGTTGCCAAGACAAACGCGAACTGCAATTGCCGCCGCGTATCATTGGGATAAGCGGAAATAAACGACGCCTCAATCACCGGGTCGGGGAAGCGCAGTTTCATCCTAACCAAAAATGTCCTGATAATTCGACTCACGCCGCCATTCCGACAAATTATACCACCTTCTCAATATATAAAAATTGAGTAAACTTAAGTATTATTTTTGCGAAAGTAAGTATATTTATTGAAATAAAATCGAAATTAATAGATCATGATCGGTAGTGCATTTATCCCCATAAGCGTTAATAATAACCGTTGTGGGATTTGGACTATGCAACATCATGAACTGTTCGAATAGAGAACGCAATGATTTGTTGCATATTTGGGAAATGACGAAATGATTCGGGTTTCGGTACTGAAACGTGAACTATTGAAGTATATGCTCCGAAAAACCGATCCCGATATCTTAGTCAGGAAATCCGAAAAGAAAGTCGTGCGGGCCTTCCGTAAAGCCGCGCGAGACATTCCCTATTACCGTGAGTTGCTGGCGGCAAACGATCTGGCGCCGTCCGACATCACCACCCTGCCCCGCTTCCGCCTGGCATGTCCGCCACAAGATAAGCGAACGACGTTCCTGGCCAATCCGGCCAATAACTTGACCAGGCCCGGCGGCTTGGCGGATTTGGCGGCAGTGCTGACCAGTTCGGGACATGGTCATTCCTTCGGCTTCGGTGTGATGAGCCGGCGGCAACAGGAAATTGGCATTGGCGAAGTCGATCTTGGCCTATCATATCATTTCGACGCGGACCGACGGAAAACCCTGCTGGTCAACTGTCTACCCATGGGCGTGAAGTTTGAAAGTCGTCTCGCCACGATCGCCGATGTCAGCACCCGGGACGACATGGCATTGGCGATCGCCGAGTATTTCAGCCCCTATTTCGATCAAATCATCTATGTCGGCGACCCGTTGTTCCTGAAGAAACTTGCCGATTCCGCCCGTTTTAGCCATCTGGATTGGCATAACATCCAAGTCCACTTCATCATTGGCGAGGAAACGTTCGGGGAAAACTTCCGGAGCTATCTGGCGGATTGTTTTTGCATCGATCTGAAACGGCCGGAAACCGGTAGCATACGCTCCTCTTTCGGTGTGGGCGAGCTCGGACTCAACCTGCTCTTCGAGACCTTGGAAACCGTGGAACTCCGCCGGCGCAGCATCTCGGATATCGATCTCGCCCAACGCTTGTTCGAGCATTCGAGCCAAGGAGTGCCGCCATTATTATTTTCATATAATCCTTTACGTACATTTGTCGAAGTATTGGATGCGGACGAGCACGGTATCGGTCAACTTGCGGTCTCCATGTTGAACGGTGATACCCTGCAGATGTTCCGATACCGTACCGGCGACCGCATTCGTTTCATCCCCCGTGACGCTTTGCGGGATATCGAACTCGACGATGGTCGTGACCTTCGCGAAGCCGTCCGATTGCCTCTGGTGGCATTCTACGGGCGCGAAAGCGAGCAGATCGACGACCGTCGAAACATACTGGATTTCAAGGACGCGCTTTATCGAGATCCGAACCTGGCCGCCGATTTGACCGGCGCGATTAAAATCAAACGGAAACCGTCGGGATGGAGCATGGACGTGCAGCTTTCGCCCGGATCGCAACTTGCTACGGCAAGCCACACCAAACTGTCCTCCACGCTTTGCCCCTTTGACCAACCAAATACCGAGCTGACTTTGTGGCGTTACGAAGAATTCCCGTACAGCATGTCTTTGGATTACGAACGAAAATTTCGGTATCTGGGCACTTGATTAGGACCATTTCTTTCCATTGGCAACTTTATATTAGTGAAATTTCATCATGATGTTAGAGCATTGTTTCCATGTAAGGAGTTTAGGAGGCACGACATGCAGCTAAAACGAATCAAACCCGGAAAACTTACCGATCGAAGGCACCATCCCCGCAGTTGGAATGGCGCCATGCGGGTGACCTTGGACGGCGTCGAATACCAGACAACGAATTGGTCCGCATCTGGATTTCGCGTGGATAACATCGACTTACGATTTGCGAAGGGCGACACAATCCGCGGCCAATACACCATCTCGCACACGGATCCGTCTGAGTTTGTCGCTGAAATCGTCTGGACCGACGTCGGTCATTCCATCGGCGCGCGGTTTATCGAAGTGAATGGCCGACCAATCACCTAAGTCAGCCGTAAATTGCGGCTGTCACCTGGTTGTGGCGTTCCATTAGGCGGTGCAATTACATCGTGATACCCATCGACATGTGCGTCACAACACCCTTGGATGGTCTTACTCGGCCGCCGGTCCGATTCGATCTGAGGAGATACTTCCACGCGCGCGCGGTTTCGGATCGGTGGGATATCGAACAATGCCTATCCATTCGGTATCAGGTGTATTGTCTGGAGCGGGAATTTCTAGCGGCGGAACAATTTCCGGAAAAGCTAGAGCGCGACGAATTCGACGGCACTGCCAATTCATTTTCTGTCGAGCACCGTTGCGGACGGAGCGCCCGCGGGAACAGTACGGATCATCCCGTACAAAAAGTCGCTTGGCTTACCGATCCTTCGGCAATGCGAATTGACGCCTGCCGACCATCCAGATCGCCGCTGTGAGGGCGAAGTCGCCGAAATATCGCGATTGGCGGTCAGCCGGAACTTCCGGCGTCGACGCGGCGGCGACGATATCTATGGCGACAACCGGGATCCGACGCCTTGGCGCGTCCATCCGGAGCGGCGCAGCAATCAGCCGCAAATCGTCCTGGGCCTCTACGCCGCCTATTACCGCGAAAGCAAGCGGACGCGGGATTACCCGCTGGTTCGCCGCCATGGAGCCGACCCTTGTTCGCCTGCTGAACCGTTTTGGCATTCGGATGCGGCAAATCGGACCGGAGACGGAGTATTTCGGCAAAGTCGCACCCTACGCCGCGGATGTCTCGGAAATGGAAAGGATCATGTTCGAGACAAACCCCGATCTACTTCGGGCCTTCGCCGACGGTTTGGAAGCGGATCTAGTGCCGTATCAGCTAGAAATTCTGCAATCTTAGCAGCGCCTCTTGAAGTTTATCCTTCGTACTGATCGCCCTCGCTGCGGCGTTCTCGGCTAGCGTTGACCACGTCTTCCGGTGCGTTCGCGGTGAACTTCTCGTTGTTTAGCTTGGCATCCAAACGGTTGATATCGCCATCGACTTTGGCGATTTCCCGGTCCAAACGCTCACGCTCCGCGCCGATGTCGATCACGTCGGCCAAGGGGTATAACGATCGTGGCCTCATCGATCACGGATTGGACCGATCCGCGCGGGACCTCCCCACTAAGAACATCCGCGCTCTCCAACCTGGCCAAACGGGAAATAACTTCGCGATGATGGTCGAGGCGGGCCACCGTCTCCGCCGAAGCGTCTTTTAGCGACAAGGCCACGCGTGCACCGGCGGGCACGTTCATCTCCGTCCTCAAAGAGCGGATTTCACCGACCAGCCTGATCACCCAATCCATTTCCGCCGCCGCCGGTGCCGCCTCCAACGCCGCCGGATAAGTCGGCCAGGCGCTGTTGATCAGTAGGCTGTTTCGTTGTCCGTCCAAGCGCGCCCACAGCTCTTCCGTGACGAATGGCATGAAGGGATGCCATCAGGTGAAGAATTTGCTCCAGCGCCCAAGCGGCGGTCGCCGGGTTTCCGATTTTGTCGCCTCGTCCCTCCCCCTGCAGGTGCGGTTTGGCGAATTCCACATACCAATCGCAGAATGTGCCCCAGACGAAATGATAGGACGCATTGGCGGCTTCGTTGAACTTGTAGTCGTCGAGCCCCTTTTCGACCTCGGCAAAGGCCGATTTCACCTCGTGGACGATCCAACGGTTGAGCTGTAACTGAACCGCAGCCGGATCGAAATCAGGGTCGGTGACGCATTCGTTCATTTCGCAGAAACGCGCCGCGTTCCAAAGTTTCGTGGCGAAATTCCGATAGCCCTCGACCCGGCTTTCCGCCAGCTTAACATCGCGGCCTTGTGCCGCCTGCGACGTTAAGGTGAAACGCAAGGCATCGGCGCCGTATTTCTCGATCAGGTCCAAGGGATCGACCACATTGCCCTTGGATTTGGACATTTTTTGCCCCTTCTCGTCGCGTACCAGCGCATGTACGTAAACCGTGTCGAAGGGCACTTCTCCCATGAAATGCAGCCCCATCATCATCATGCGGGGCGACCCAGAAGAAGATGATATCGAAGCCCGTGACCAGCAAGTTTGTCGGATAGTAACGGGCCAGCTCCGGCGTCTCTTCCCGGCCAGCCGAGGGTTGAGAAGGGCCAAAGGGCGGAAGAAAACCAGGTGTCGAGCACGTCCGGATCGCGGCTTAGTTCGACGGCCTTGCCGTAATAGTCGGCCGCGGCGGTCTGTGCCGCCTCTTCCGCTTTCCTCGACGAAGATTTCGCCGTCGGGGCCGTACCAGGCCGGGATCCGATGCCCCCACCAGAGTTGGCGGGAAATACACCAAGGCTGGATGTTACGCATCCAATCGAAATAGGTCTTGTCCCACATTTCGGGTACAAACTTCGTCCGCCCTTTTTCGACCGCCCTCGATCGCCGGTTTCGCGAGTGTGGCGGCGTCCGCGTACCATTGTTCGGTCAACCAGGGTTCGACCGGTACGTTCCCGCGGTCGCCATAGGGCACCATGTGAACATGATCTTCGATTTCCGCCAGCAGGCCCGCCGCTTCCATATCCGCGACGATTTTCTTCCGCGCTTCGAAGCGGTCGAGACCGCGATAGGCCTCCGGCACGTTGTCGTTCAAACGAGCCAGGTCGTCGAAGATATTGATCATCTCCAGATCGTGGCGGCGGCCGACCCTCAAAATCGTTGAAATCATGGGCCGGGGTGATCTTGACGGCCGCCCGACCCCCTGCTCCGGGTCGGCATAATCGTCAGCGACAATCCGCAGACGGCGACCGGCCAGCGGCAGAATGGCATGCGCACCGTGTAGATGTTTGTAGCGTTCGTCGTCGGGATGGACCGCCACGGCGGTGTCGCCCAGCATCGTCTCCGGCCGTGTCGTCGCAACCGTGACGAATTCGCCGTCTCGGCCTTCGATCGGATACTTAAAATGCCAGAGATGGCCATTCACTTCTTGGGGCTGCCACTTCCAGGTCGGAGATCGCGGTCCGCAATTTCGGGTCCCAGTTGACGAGGCGGACGTCTTTGTAGATCAGGCCTTCTTTGTAGAGTTGTACGAAACACCTTCAGGACGGCGGCGGATAGCCCCTCGTCCATGGTGAAGCGCTCCCGGTCCCAATCGCAGGAGGCGCCGAGGCGACGCAATTGCCCGGTAATGGTGCCGCCGGATTCCGCCTTTCCATTGCCAGACCCGGTCGACGAAGTCCGCGCGCCCGAGGTCTTCGCGGCTCTTCCCCTCTTCGTTGAGCTGGCGTTCCACCACCATCTGGGTCGCAATCCCGGCATGGTCCGTACCTGGTTGCCAGAGCGTGTCGTTGCCCCGCATGCGGGCCAATCGGATCATGATGTCCTGCAATGTGTTATTGAGGGCATGGCCCATATGCAGGCTGCCGGTCACGTTCGGCGGCGGTATGACAATTGTGTAAGGTTTGGCGGCGTCGCCGCCACAACGAAAGGCGCCCGACGCCTCCCAAATCTCGTAAACTCGTCCTTCAACCTGAGAAGGTTGGTAGTGCTTATCCAACATCTCGCTATTCCGTCATTCGCTGACCGTCGGCTATGGAACCCGCCGCGGACGCTTGCGTCATCAATTCGACAATTCTATCGGTAAACCGGCTTGGATTTCCTTATACGCCCTTGTCTTTTGGCGTATTTATTTCTTTTCCACGATGCCGGCAAGTTTATTGATTTCCCCGCTCCACCAAGCGTTCGACCAATGGCGGAAGGTTGTCGTCCAACCATTCCTTCAGCATTGGTCTCAGGAGCTCCTTGACGATGTCTTCCCAGAGTTTTGCTGCCGTTGCCGACAGGCACGCCCTGCCGGGCGGCCACGGCGCCGGCGAGATGGGCCGAAGGAATTGGTGGTCTGAGCCGCCGGTCGATCGGAAATCAGCTCCGAAGCGACCGGTGCGGACGTCGTGTCTGCGGGTACGACTTCGGGAACCGGTTCTGGCTCCGGTTCCGGCTCCCGGCTCGGGTTTCCGGTTCGGGTGCCGCGGTCGATTCGGTGATTTCATACTCGTCTTCCGCCTCTTTCGTCACCCTCCGCTTCCTCAAGCGCCGGCGGCCCAGTCGGCGGCCAGATCGTCATCCGCGGGCGCATCGTCCGCGGCTGCGTCTTCTTCCTCCGCCAATTTCGACAAGTCGGTGACGGAGCCGTCTGCGTTAACCATTTCGGTCAGCTCCAGATCTTCGGCAGCATCATCGTCGTCCTTTGGCTTTATCTCGAATTCTTCCGCGGTCCCGCCCTCGCTTTCGAACCGCGTCCTCGACATCGTCTTCGGCGACATCGCCATCGGAG
This sequence comes from Alphaproteobacteria bacterium, assembly GCA_965216645.1. Classification (GTDB taxonomy): domain Bacteria; phylum Pseudomonadota; class Alphaproteobacteria; genus CBDCGJ01. The sequence continues at coordinate 37,687 of CBDCGJ010000029.1, forward strand.
ATGATCTTGCGAATCGACGCCAAGATCTCTTCCATGGTCGGTTCTTCTTGTTCGTTCGTCGCTTCTTCAGACATTGCCGTTGCCCACGATAGGCTAACAAAACCAGACGATTACACCAACAACTTCTTAAGAAGAAGGTAACCGCGCGAGGCTGGTGTCAATTTCGCCAAAATCGACCTCCGGCCATTATACCCGCTTTCGCTCTCAATCCGATACGGTGTCCAGTCCCCCACCATTTTGTTTCGAACCTTTTTGGTATGGGCGGTTGGGTCGTAGGCATCCACATCCAGATTGATGTTCTCAACCGTCAGCAAGCCCAACGCTTCCAACAGTCTGTAGGCGGCGGCATATTCGTTACGCTCGGCAATCACCAGAGCGACACGGGCGTCGAGAAGTTCCTGGTTCCGCGTTCAGCACGTCCAATGTGGTACGGGAGCCGACCTCGGCTTCCTGCCGGACGCCTTCAAGTGCGATTTCCATTGGCCCGGACTTGCTCTCGACGGGACAGAATTTCAGATTTACTTGGAGACATAGGCTTCGTACGCCTGTTCCGCCCGCTCGACCACTTGACGGCGGGGTGTTCTCAAGTTGAACGCGACGCTGATTGCGCACTTCTTTTGCCCGCCGGACATTGGCGGACGCGGAACCGCCTTGATAAAGCGGAATGGTCACTTGCGCACGGAGGGATTCGGACTCGACGTCGATTAATTGTTCTCCACTGGAAAACTGGTCGAAACTTCGGTCGACGCTGCCTATCAGATCGACCGAGGGAAGCAGGCTGCCGAGAACGCAACTTCCGTGGCGTGCCCCGCCGCCTCTTCCGCGAATTTCGCGGCAATCAGTTGGGGATTGTTGTCGAGGGCGCCATCGATCGCGTCTTGACGCGATTGCGGCAGCGTCGGCAAGTCCGGCACCGGTTCAAGTTGTTTCGGCACATTCCCGATGGTTCTTTGGTAGGTCGCCCGACTGATCGCCAAATTGCCTTCCGCCGTAACCCGATCGGCAACGGCGCGGCTCAAACGCGCTTCCGACTGAGCGACGTCGGTGCGGGTCACCTCACCAACTTCAAATCGGTCTTTGGAGGCTTCCAGTTGGCGTTCGAGAACTTTTTCGTTGTTTCTGGTCAAGTCGAGTTGAGCCTCGTCCCGCACCACATCCAAATAAGCGATGGCGGCGTTCGCGAAGATCCTGTTTTCGATCGTCATCAATTCGGCCCGGCGCACATCCACGATGCTTTCCGCCTGCTTGACGCTGTTCTGCGTGCGGCCGCCGGCATAGAGGGACTGGGTAAGTCGCAGTTCCGCGCCATAAGGTTCCGCCTCTATTCTGGAACCGCTGCCGCGTTTGGAGCGGCTGTGACCGGCATCTCCCACCACACTCACATTCGGCCGTAACCCGACATGGCGACGGCAATGTCCTCATTGGCGACGCGGAGGGCGGCGCGGGAGGTTTTGATCTCCGGATTGGTTTGATAGGCCGAAGCCACGCCTCCATGAACGTATCGGCGTCGGCCGCCAACGGCAGGCTTAGCGCGCTGAGGCCGGCAAGAGCGGCGGCAAATGTTCTAAATTGGCCGTCTCATGATTCGATTAACTCCCAAAAAACACACAGAAACTCTGCACTAGAATTGGAATTCTTCGACGGCTCAAAGCCCGGCAACTCGGCGGGTTTGGGCGTCGAACAGCGTTTGCTGAGCGTAGCCGTTGGCCGTCTTACGCAAAGACGATGGCTTGTCCGATGTGACCGCGCCGCTCGATCGCGATCAATCGGCCGCTATCTTTCAATTGTGCCAGCAGCGCATCCGGGATCCGCGCTACACTGCCGTTCACGAAGATCAGATCGTAGGGGCCTTGATCCGCCCTACCGTCCTGCAAGGGCCCCGCAATGACCGCGGCATTCTCGATCTCCAACTCGTTCAGCAGGGCGTTGGCCCGCGCCACCATATCCTCGTCGACTTCAAGGCCGACCACGGTATCGGCGAGCGCCGCCAATACGGCACACGAATATCCGGTGGCGCAGCCGATATCCAAAACCAAATCATCCCGATTTAGCTCGGCTGCTTGAACCATACGGGCAAAGACCATGGGCTCCATCAGGAACCGATCTCCACCAACGGCAATATCTTCATCGACATAAGCCGCGCCGGCCAAAGCGTCGGGCACAAAGCGGTCTCTGGGAACGGCCAGCAAGGCATCGGTCAAAGCTTCGTCCGTGACCTTGTTGGTCAGGATCTGTCCGTTGACCATATTCTCTCTACGAGCGGATAGCGCGGTCATTCGTTTCGATCTTCACTCATGCAAAAAGATACGAAATGTAACTTTGTCCGTTATAGGGCGCATCGCGAAGTAACACAATCATCCCTTAGGAAACGACAAGCTTTGCCATTGCCGTCGAATGTTGATTTGACCCTCGTCGGTAGCCGAAGTAAGTACTGTCGCGGTGGCGCAGATGGCGCGGTGGCGGAGTGGCTACGCAGCGGACTGCAAATCCGTGTACACCGGTTCGATTCCGGTCCGCGCCTCCACAATCTTCCAGCTTTCATTCCTTCCCGTCATTGTTGCGGGCTCGCCACCATCGACGTAGCTTGACGTCGAAGCGCCGGCGCCACCGGCGAACCGGGCGCGAAATCATATGATAGGATGACGATGCCGAGGGGGATCATCCAAAAACCGAGGATGGGGAGGAAGCCCAAGATTCCGCCGATAATAAGCAGTATGCCTGAAACCGTGCGGAGCCAGCGTGGATACCGCATCACTTTGTGGCGAATACGCGTGGCCAGGCTGTCGCTGCGGTCAGTGGTCTCACTCACGGCCAAGCCGTGGACCAAAATGAAAAGTCGGGCAACATGCAATCTAGATAAGCATGGCGACGCGAATTGTCACATGCGATATGTCGGAACAGCTTCGGAACTAATTGTCGGATTTACCGAAGGCTTCGGCAAATGCGGCTTTGTCGTCATCGGTAAAGGGTAGCGAGATATCGTTTTCCGACAGCCACGCCACCACTTCGTCCGTGCGGTCGATGTCATAAATGTACCAGATGATCTCGCCATTGGCGGCGATGTAAGCGGGACCGTCGATACGGTGCCGCATGCCATGCCAAGCCCACCCCTTGTCGCCGTTGGCCCGCTCCAGCGCCGGCCCATCCTCGCGGTGCATTTGGCCTTCATACCACCACTCTAAGGTGCCGTTCGGGTGGATGACAGCGGGCCCGTCGGTTCGGTGCGGAACGCCGTCGATATACCATTTCTGCGTCCCGTTCGGCCATTCGACCGCGGGGCCATCTTCGCGATGCAGGACATCGTCGAGATACCAGCCTTTGCTGCCATCCATGTCGACTTTGCAAACAGGCTTACGAGACATTTCAACACCACTCCATACGAATCAACGCATTATGTTCGAACGGTAAAGCTAACATTCAGTGAATCGGCAAAATACATGATGCCAAATATGATACTAAAGTAAAAGAATTCGTCAGTGGAAGAAAGGGCGCAAGGGTGAATTATCTCAAACTGGCACATCGATGTCACTTAATTCGTATCGGTGCACTTGCCGTTTTGGTCGCAATTTTCTCCATATTATCGGCTTGTTCGAGCAAACCGCCACCTGAGCCTCCAAAAGTCGACCTACCGAAACGGCCGCCGGCCCCGACTGAAATCCGGCGTTACCCCGTGAATCTACCGAAAAAGAATATCGTCATTGTCGATGCCCGGGAATATCCGTGGTCTGCCTTCGGCAAGTTGAATGCCGCCGGTCAAGCCAGTTGTACGGCCATCATGATCGGACCTCAACATGTCTTGACGCGGGCGCAATGCCTTTACAATAGGCGGCTGAATTCTTGGTGGCCGCTCGATCATGTCACTTACGTCGGTGCTTACCAATCCAATGACTACAGCATTAAGTCCAAGGGCCGCGATCGTGCCGTTTCCAGTGCCTATGCACCGGGCCGGGCCGGCAGTCTGGCGGATTTGACGGAAGGTTGGGCGGTCCTGCGACTGCGGCAGCCATTGGGACGGCAAACCGGTTGGCTCGGGCTCGCCTGGAACGATGACGGATTTCAGGAGGACCTGTTGGACGGCCGTTCCGGCGTCGTCGTCGCGGGTTATAGCCGTGCCGTGCCGCACGTGATCACCACGGATCTGCGTTGCACGCAGACGGATGGTGTATGTAAAATCGATCGCCGGCATCAGGGCATGATATCCGTGAGCTTCGGACCGGATGGCTTTGCCGGTTTTCCAATTACTTTGCGGTTGCGGGGAGTATCCGCCGACGACCGGGTTCTGCGTTTCGACGAAGGCTTGCGGGCAGCGGGTTTGGAGCTTGATACAGCAGTCGGCGCCAGCCGCGCGGGCGGCCGGCCGCCGTTGAAAAGCTGTACCGAAATTCTGCGTTATCTGGGTTATTTGCCGCCGTCCGGTCTGCCTTCGCGGCGGTTGCTGGCGGAGTCCATTCGCTTGTTCGAACGGGACAACGGTCACCCGGAAACCGGTCTGGCCAGTGCCAAACTGTTGGGACAATTGTTTGTCGCGTTACGACGCGTCATGGATAGCGTAAGCTAAAGGAACTGAGGGAACGGTTACTCGAGCGCGTAACCGGCGCCCCGCACGGTGCGAATGCGATCGTCGAGACCGTCGCTGTTGAGGTTCTTGCGCAAACGACGGATATGAACATCGACGGTGCGTTCCTCGACATAGATGCCCCTGCCCCAGACCTTATCGAGGAGTTGTTCGCGGGAGAATACGCGGCTCGGCTGCTCCGCCAGGACGCAAAGCAGACGATACTCCTTCGGGCCAAGATGAATTTGCCTTCCGGCCCGAAAGACCTTATGGGCCCGCGTGTCGATTTCAAGATCGCCATTGACCAACCTGTCCTTGCTTAAGCTCGGTTGCGAGCGCCGCAACAGTGCTCGCGCCCTGGCCAGCAGTTCCGATGGCAGATAGGGTTTCACCAGATAATCGTCGGCGCCGGTATCGAGGCCTTTGACTTTGTCTTCCTCCTCGCCTCGCGCGGTCAGCATGATGACCGGGATATGCGCCAGCTCCGGATGCCCGCGCAAACTGCGGCACACGTCGATACCTGACATACCCGGCAACATCCAATCGAGCAGGATCAAGTCGGGCATTTCGTCTTCGGCGATACGTAGCGCCAATTCGCCGTTACTCGCCTGAAGTACATGGTAGTTGTCCTGCTCGAGATTGTAGCGGAGCATCTCCGCTTGCGGCGGTTCGTCCTCGACGATCAGTACGACAGGTTTCTTCACGGCACGTCACCATCATCAGTGCTGTTCACGGGGGTGACGATCGTTCGGCTCGAGTCGTCCGACTTGGGCCGGCTTTCGTCCGGCACCTGGCCATGGACGACAAAGTAGACATATTCCGCGATATTGGTGGCGTGATCGCCCATACGCTCAATGTTTTTGGCGATGAAAAGGAGATGGGTGCAAGGCGTGATCATCCGCGGATCTTCCATCATGTAGGTGAGCAACTCCCGGAACAGACTGGTGTTTAGTTGATCGACCTCCTCGTCCCGCCGGCGAACGTCTTCCGCCAAGTCGCCGTCTCGGGAAACGAAAGCATCGATGACTTGGCTGATCATCATGCGGACAACATCGCTCATACGCCGGATCGTGGTGGCGCTGCCGACCGTCGGAACTTGGGACAGCACTTCGACCCGCTTCGCCACGTTTTTTGCATAGTCGCCGATCCGCTCTACCTCGTTGGCGGCTTTTAGACAGGCGAGTACGGAGCGCAGGTCGTCGGCTACCGGTTGGCGCAGAGCGAACAGGCGGAGAGTTTGGCTGTCGATTTCGTCATTCAGCGCATCGATCTTTTTGTCGTCCGCAATCACCTGGTCCGCCAATTCCGTGTCCCGAGCAATCAACGCGTCGATGGCTTTGGCCAAATTGGCTTCCGCTAGGCCGCCCATCTCCGCCAGCAGCTGATCCAGCTTGCTCAATTCATCGTCGTAAGCTCTGACAATATGAGAGGATTCGGATGCCATCACTTTCGCTCCTGATCTATCCGCTCAACCGAAACGGCCGGTAATATACGCGCGCGTTCGCTCTTCCCGCGGATTGGTAAACACCTGATCGGTTTCGCCATACTCCACCACGACACCCAGATGGAAGAACGCCGTGTAGTCGGACACGCGCGCGGCCTGCTGCATCGAATGGGTGACGATAACGATCGAGAAGTTGAGTTTCAGTTCGTCGATCAATTCCTCGATCCGCGCCGTGGCGATAGGATCGAGTGCGGAGCAAGGTTCATCCATCAAAATGACGTCCGGTTGCACTGCGATAGCGCGAGCGATGCAAAGCCGCTGCTGTTGACCGCCGGACAGTCCCGTTCCGGGTGCGTCGAGGCGATCATGCACTTCGTCGAACAGACCGACGCGACGAAGGCTGGATTCGACGATTTGATCCAAATGTTTCCTATCCCGGGCCATTTTATGAATGCGTGGGCCGTATGCGACATTGTCGTAGATCGATTTCGGAAACGGATTCGGTTTCTGGAACACCATACCGACGCGGCGGCGCAGTTCGACCACATCGGTCCCTTCCAGGTTGACGTTCTCGCCCTCGATCAGGATTTCTCCGCTGACCCGACAACTCTCGATGATATCGTTCATCCGGTTCACACAGCGCAGAAAGGTCGATTTACCGCAACCGGACGGACCGATCAGGGCGGTTACCCGGCGCTCCAAAATTTCTAGATTCACATCGAACAGCGCTTGCTTATCGCCATAATAGACATCCAGATTTCTGGTGCGGGCGATAACCGGCAATTGGGCGCCGGACATTGTCTCCGGCTTTTCAATGGCTTCCGCCTGTACATTCATGTCGTTCTACCAACGTCGTTCGAACTTGCGGCGCAACAGAACGGCCGTCAGGTTCATTAAGATCAGGAAAGTCAATAATACGATGATCGCCGCGGCCGTCCGCTCAGAAAAAGCCCGCTCCGGACTGTCGGCCCAAAGGAATATTTGGACCGGCAAGGCGGTTGCCGGATCGGTGAAGCCGGTGGGGATATCGACGATGAAGGCGACCATGCCGATCAGGAGCAGCGGCGCCGTCTCTCCCAAAGCGCGCGACATCCCGATAATGCTGCCGGTAAGGATACCGGGCATAGCCAGCGGCAATACATGATGCAGCACGGACTGAATCGGGCTCGCGCCCAAACCCAACGCCGCCTCTCGGATTGAGAGAGGCACCGCGGACAAGGCAGCCCGGGTCGCGATGATAATGGTCGGCAATGTCATCAAGGCCAGAACAAGCCCGCCAGCAATCGGCGCGGATCTCGGCAGTCCGAAAACATTCAGGAACAGCGCCAGCCCCAACAAACCGAAGATGATCGACGGGACCGCGGCCAAATTGTTGATATTGACTTCGATAAAATCGGTGATGCGGTTTTTCGGCGCGAATTCCTCCAAATAGACCGCCGACCCGACAGCCACAGGAAAAGAGACGAAGAAGCAAACCAAGAGGGTGAGGAATGAGCCGACGGTAGCGCCCAGAATGCCCGCCAATTCCGGCTCACGGGAGTCGCCATTGGTAAACAGGCGGGTATTGAAGGTCAATTCCAACATACCCTCGTCCCGCATCTTCGCGATTAAACCGGTCTGTGTTCCATTCAACCGGCTATCGATTTCGCCGTCGGATTTCAGATAGGTATCGACCTCGTCGCTGACCGGCAGCCAGATCGAAATCTTCCGCCCGATCAATTGCGGCTGTGCGAGCACGCGCTGTCGTACTTCGAAACCGGCCCCGGTACTGACAAGCTTGTAGAGAGATTTCTTATCCCGGCGCTTGCGGACGTCCGGAAACAGATCGCGGAGAGCGTTTTTGACAAGGCCGCGATAGTCGGCGGCGCCAGGTTGCGCGGGATCGATTTTCGCCGCATCCAAATCGACCTCCAAGCGCAACTCGTACTGGGTCAAGGCGCCGATACCGCGGCCCGCCAGATTGACCAACAAGACCGCGAGGCAGGCGATGGCGAAGACCACCGCCGCACGTCCGTAGAATTTGAAACGCCGCTCCGCCCGCTCTCGGCGTTTGCGGCCGTCACCCGTCGGCTTGACCAGATCGATCATGCCGGGATCCTGCGTTTCCGCGATCTCACTCATAGACTTCTCGATATCTGCGGACCACCCGGAGCGCGATTACATTCATCACCAGCGTGATCAGGAAGAGCAACAAGCCAAGGGCAAACGCGGCCAGCGTTTTCGGACTGTCGAATTCCTGATCCCCGGTCAGCAGTGTGACGATTTGCACCGTCACCGTGGTGACGGCTTGCAACGGATTGGCTGTCAGATTCGCGGCCAATCCGGACGCCATGACCACGATCATGGTTTCGCCGATGGCTCGGGATGTCGCCAATAGCAGACTTCCAATAATCCCTGGCAGCGCCGCGGGGAGCACCACCTGCACCACCATTTCGGACTTCGTCGAGCCGATGCCAAGGGAAGCTTCCCGCAACGACCGAGGCACCGCGCTGATAACGTCGTCGGATAGAGAGGAAACGATGGGAATAATCATGATGCCCATCACCACACCGGCGGCGACCGCGTTTTCCGACGACACGTCGAAGCCGACCGCGGTAAAAGCGTCCTTCAGGATCGGCGCCACGGTCAGCGCGGCGAAGAAGCCATAGACGACGGTGGGGATACCGGCCAGGACTTCCAAGGCCGGTTTGATCAAGTTCCGGGTTTTCGGTGTGGCATATTCGGCGAGATAGATCGCGGTAAACAGACCAACCGGCCCGGCGATCAGAATAGCGATCAGACTGATCATACCCGTCCCGACCAAAAGCGGGACCACGCCGAACGCGCCGCTGGCGCCGACCTGGTCCGCGCGGATCGCCGTTTGCGGGTTCCAATGCAGACCGAACAGGAAGTCGACCAACGGTATCGCGTCGAAGAACCGATAGGCTTCCCATAAGAGCGAAAAAACGATCCCGACCGTCGTCAGAACGGCAACGGAGGAGCAGATGATCAGGAAACCCAGGATCACCCGCTCCCCACCGGTGCGCGCGGAGGATTTCAGCGTGACGTACATCCGGCCTCCACTTACTTTCTTCCACGCATCCCGGGATTATTACATCGACAGATTGGCGAGACTGTTCGCCGAGTCGTGCCATTTCTTTCGTTCTTCCGTGGGCAGAGGGATTAATCCTTTGTCCGTCAGATAACCCTCGTCGCCCCACGCGGCTTCGCTGGTGAAGGCGGCAACGTATTCCTTGATGCCCGGCACCACGCCGACATGGGCTTTCTTCACATAGAAGAAGAGCGAGCGGGAAATCGGGTAGTCGCCGCTGGAGATATTTTCGAATTCGGGATCGACACCGCCGATCTTGCTGCCTTGGACCCGATCGCTATTCTGATCCAGGAAGCTGAAACCGAAGATGCCGAGAGCGTTTTCGTTGGCGAGTAGCTTCTGCACGATCAGATTGTCATTCTCGCCGGCTTCCACATAGACGCCGTCTTCGCGGATACCGTGGCAGATGGCTTTGTACTTCGACTTGTCCGACTTCTTCATGGCCTTCAAGCTCGGAAAAGTCTTGCAGCCGCCTTCCATGGCCAATTCGACGAAGGCGTCGCGGGTACCGGAAGTCGGCGGCGGGCCGAGCACTTCGATCTTGGCCGCGGGCAGTTTCGGATTCACTTCGGACCACATCTTGTACGGATTGTCGACCAACTTCCCGCTGCCGTCCGGCACTTGCTTGGCCAACGCCACGAAAACGTCCCGCAAGGTTAGTTCCATTTGCTTACCGCTCTTCGAATTAGCCAGAACGATGCCGTCGAAGCCGATCTTCACTTCGACGATATCCTTGATGCCATTCTCGGCGCATCGATCGATTTCGGATTTCTTGATCCGGCGCGATGCATTGGTGATATCCGGATGGCCGGTACCGATACCACCGCAAAACAGCTTCAAGCCGCCGCCGGAACCGGTGCTTTCAACCACTGGCGTTTTGAACTTCGAGGTCTTACCGAACTCTTCGGCAACGGCCGTGGAAAATGGGAAAACGGTGGACGACCCGACAATGCGGATCTGATCCCGGGCTTCAGCCATTTGGGTAAAAGCAACCGTGCCCGCCAGTGCCAAGCCAAGATAGAGTTTGTTCATGAATTCGACTCCTAACGAATGATCGCTATGGAAACCTGCCTCGGTTTCACGGCGCTCAAACTAGGTCTGCGCGGGGTCAGCTATATGACGGTACTATTACAGTTTTATGACGCAGACGGCAGGTAAACCTTGAACAGACTGCCCTCGCCCAAACGGCTTTCTATGGTCAGGCGGCCGCGGTGCCGGTTCACGATATGCTTCACGATAGCCAGGCCCAGCCCGGTACCGCCGAGCATGCGGGAGCGGCCCTTGTCGATGCGGTAAAACCGCTCGGTCAGTCGCGGCAGATGTTCCGGCGCAATCCCTTCGCCATGATCGCGCACGCCGACGGCGACGCCCGGGCCGCCAATATCCGGAATCCGATCGACTTCCGCCAAGGTGACTTCGACGCCGCTACCGGATTGACCATATTTCAAAGCGTTTTCGATCAGGTTCTCGAACACCTGTATGATTTCGTCCTCTTCGCCTAGGACTTGGGGGCGCGTACTTTTTGAGATGACGTCGATTGTCATCGAACGATCCTTCGCCCGCATTTGCAGACCGTCGACGACGCTGGTCACCAGTGCCTGAATATCGATCCGATTTTCCGGTTGGATGGCTTCGTTGGCCTGGACTTTCGACAGCGACAATAGATCGTCGATCAGGCGCGCCATCCGACCCGCTTCATCGGCCATGATGCCCAAAAACCGTTTGCGCGCCTCGGCATCTTCGGAAGCCGGCCCTTGCAAGGTTTCGACAAATCCCATCAGGCTGGCCAACGGCGATCTTAATTCGTGGCTGACATTGGCGACGAATTCGGAACGCATTTTCGCCGCTTCCTTCGCCATCGTTGTCTCCCGCATCACCGCCGCGACCGCATCGTTGCCAGGCGACAGGGGCCGGCAGATTGCGTCGAAACTACGCGCCGTCGGATCGTTGAGATCGAATGAGGCGTAAGTCTCCACCCCTTTTCGCACCGCCTGTCGCGCGGCGGCGAGAACATCCGGATGACGGACGGCCAACGTCAAGTTCCGGCCCACGATATCGTCGCCGAACAACGCGTGAGCGGCAAAATTGGCAAAGCTGACATCCAGATTGTTGTCAACGATAATCACCGGGTCGATAACGGCGTTCAGGATATCGGCAAGGTTGTTATCTATGGCGCTCATGGAGTGAAACTTGCCAATCTTGTTCGATCTCACTTAACGTCGGATAATTCTTTATTGGAGTTCAGTCCGTTTGGAACCGTTAGTCTTCGTTTCGGTCTTGGCTGCGGCAGTGATGCATGCAAGTTGGAATGCGCTTGTCAAGGTCGCAGGTGATCGGCTGTTTTCACTGGCACTGGTGATGGGGACAAGTTCGGCCATCGCGTTTCCGTTCGCGATCGCCCTTGGCTGGCCGGATCCGTCGGCATGGATTTGGATTTGGCTCTCCGTCCTTGTGCATTTGGCCTATTATATTGGCGTCATCAATCAATATCGATACGGCGATCTGAGCCAAGTTTACCCGATGTCCCGAGGTGCGGCACCGCTTCTCGTGGCGACGATTGCATATTTCTTCGCCGGCGAAACCCTGGGCAAATCGGGATTCGTCGCCGTCGTGATCATATCGTTGGGCATTTTGGTCCTAGCTTTCCCATCCAGGAAGCAAGGTATGGTCTCCTTCAAAGGAACGCTGGTCGCCCTGTACACTGCGGCGACGATCGCCGGCTACACCTTTATAGACGGGATGGGAAGCCGAACCGATCCGAATGTCTGGCGTTACATTGCTTGGCTGTTCTTCCTCGAGGGGCTGCCACTTTTGTTCATTATGCTAATCATGCGTAGTCGCGCGCAGATCGCTAACGCTTGGGCGACCCAAGGTCGAAATAGCATCCTTGGTGGCGTATTATCAACAGCGGCCTACGCGCTCGCGATTTGGGCGATGTCAATCACGCCCATGGCGGCTGTTTCCGCGCTTCGGGAGACCAGTGTCATTTTTGCGACGTTGATCGGCACCTATATCATCAAGGAATCCCTCGGACCCCGCCGAATTGCTGCTTCCATATTGGTCACGATCGGGGTGATTTGCCTGCAGGTTTTCGGTCAAAACTGAAGCGGCGGCAAAATTCCCCTTCCCCCCTCGCCGATGTTTTGCTATTAGGCCCGATCACCTGATCCCCGGTAGCTCAGTTGGTAGAGCAGGTGGCTGTTAACCACCGGGTCACTGGTTCGAGTCCGGTCCGGGGAGCCATTTACAAAGGGCGAGCGTCGAAATCGATGGCTCGCCCTTTTCCATTTGCCGATGGATGGCAACAATTCTCCATTAATCCCCTCGAATGATCGCCGCCATATCCGACAGGAGTTTGACGTAATCGGCATTTAGTAAGAATTTCTCTGATTGGATTTTTCGACAGAAGCGCCCGTCAGCCGTCGTGAAGATCCTATCATTTTCCAATGCCGACGCTAAGTAGACACAGTCGTTAGCTGGGTGATCAAGGGAAATTGCCAGACGAGTGGCTGTTGCCAATAGATTCCGAGTTGGACAAATTTCAATTGACGACTGTTCGAGGAGACGTGCCGATATCAACGCCTCCTCGCTGGACATCTCGTTACGTCGAACCTTTTTCCACAGAATGTTCGTGCATTCCGCCATCAATAAATCGGGAGCCGCCAAAGGAGATTCCTTCAACAAGACGAGCGCGTCGTCCGTCCCCTCCTCTTCGACAAGCCATTTAATGACGACACTGGCATCGACAACCAGTTTACTCATCGTTCGTCGCGGACTTCCCGCAACAGCTGTTCGGCAGGCGTATGCAAGCGACCTTTACTCATACGTCGGATGTCAGCGGCAAGCTCCTCAAATGAAGGTTCCACTTCAGCCGATAGAGCTTGCTTGAGAAGTTCACGATGCTCCGCTTCGACGGTGCGCCCATTACGCGCCGCCCGACGTTTCAGACGCAAGATAATATCGTCATCCAGCTTTCGTACCTGAAGGCTACCAGCCATTTCTCACACAGCAATTCTATTTTGACTTATTTGACATCGTCTAAATCAAAAATTGAAATGACTTCCAATTAGAGTTTGGGGGCCAGTTTGACGACTGTTCAATGGTCTTGATGAAATCGATTTAAAATGAGAAGGCCGGCGCGGTTTTCCGCGCCGGCCTTTTTAAGCTGTTTGACTGACTTAGTTGGCGTAGTCGTATTTGCCGTTGCTCCAGACATAGAAGACATAGCCCGGCGCGGTCACATCGCCCTTCTCGTCGAAGCCGATATTGCCGAGAACCGTGTCGAACTTGTTGCTGTTCAGGCTCTTGACCACCGCGTCGAACTCGGTCGAATTGGCCTTACCGGCGGCTTGCGCCCAAGCTTGGATCGCCGCATAGGTGTAGAGCACATAACCCTCCGGCTCCACACCGGCGTCGCGGAAACGCTGAACGATATCCGAAGCGCCCGGGTTTTTGCGGGGATCGGGGCTGAAGGTCATCAAGGTCCCCTCTCCGATATCGCCGGTAATCTGCCAATACTCTTGGGTCACCAAAGCGTCACCGGAGATCAGCTGCGCTTTCAATCCTTGGTCACGCGCCTGGCGCAGGATCAAGCCGGCTTCCGTGTGATAGCCGCCGAGATAGATAACGTCGATGCTGGACGCCTTCATTTTCGACACCAGCGCCGAATAGTCTTTCTCGCCGGCGGTATAGGCTTCGTACATGGACGCGTTCACGCCGCGCTTCTTCAATTGTGCGTTGGTTTCGTCGGCCAGGCCTTTGCCGTAGGCCGTTTTATCGTGCAGCACCGCGACATTCTTGCCGCCGAATTTGTCGGCAATGTAGTTGCCGGCGACGATGCCTTGCTGATCGTCGCGACCGCAGACGCGGTAGACGCCGGGACCGCCTTCATCGGTCAGCTTTGGGTTGGTCGACGCCGGTGAAATCTGCACAATACCTTCCTCGTCATAGACCGCCGAGGCCGGGATCGAGGAGCCGGAACAGAAGTGCCCCGCCATGAAGACCACGCCCTTGTTGACCATTTGGTTGGCGACGCTGACCGCTTGTTTTGGATCGCAGGCATCATCCCCGATCTCCAAAACCAGTTGTTGGCCCATTACGCCGCCGGCGGCATTGATATCCTTCACGGCCATCTCCGCCCCAGCCTTCATTTGCGCGCCGAAGGACGCGTATTGGCCGGTCATCGGACCGGCGGTCGCGATTTTGATTTCGGCTTGCGCCGTGCCCATGGCCAAGACCATGGCGGCACTCAAACCGACAATTGCGCTCGTCAGTAGTTTCATCTGATTGCCTCCGCTGTTCTGATGAAATCTCCATTAGCATTCAAGCCGTTAATTTCTAGGCTCGAATTACCGATAAGTATTGTGCAATAGGCCGTATCTGTCGACCTTATTTTGCGTCCCGCTGCCGCCAACCGAACGGCCCCGATGCGACATATAGCCACGGGTATTGGGCGACCATCAACCGCACCAAAACGATCCGGTAAGTCAACAAGGCAAGTCCGATCAAAACGGCGCTGGATACTACATATCCGGTCAGTGACAATAGTTCGCCTTCGAACAGGGCGAAGGTGATGAAACGGCATCCCGCCCCCAGCAGCAGGCCGTAGGGCAGTGCCTGCCAAGCCGGCCGCCAGGTTAACGCGAGGGCCCGCCCCGTCATCATAGCGCAACCGCCGAACAGGACCACGGTAACGCCGAAGAAGACCAGGAGTGACGAGCCTAATACCTGTTCCATGCCGCCCTCTAATGCCCGCCTTCCAGATAGGCGGCGCGAATTTCGGGATTGGCCAGCAAATCCCGGCCGGTTCCCTCCAAGATGATTTGACCATTGGCCAACACGTAACCGCGATGCGCGAGCCTTAACGCAAGATAGGCATTCTGTTCGACCAGGAAGATCGTGACGTTATCGTTTTTGTTGATTTCCTCAATCACGTTGAAGATCTGCTTGACGATCATCGGTGCTAGACCGAGCGAGGGTTCGTCCAGCAGCAGCAGTCGAGGACGCG
The DNA here is from genome assembly GCA_965216645.1 of Alphaproteobacteria bacterium. GTDB lineage: Bacteria > Pseudomonadota > Alphaproteobacteria > CBDCGJ01. The sequence continues at coordinate 52,784 of CBDCGJ010000029.1, forward strand.
CCATCAGGGCGCGGCCGATCGCAAGCATTTGCTGTTCACCACCGGATAATGTGCCGGCGCGCTGAGACGCCCGATCGCGCAGAACCGGAAACAAGCGGTAAATTCGGTCGAGGTCCTCGGTCACATGGCTGCCGTCCGTGACTGTCGCACCCATCTGCAGGTTTTCGTAGACGGTCATGCGTGGGAACACCCGCCGGCCCTCCGGCGCCTGAGCAATGCCACCGCGGGCGATGTCATGGGTCGGAACGCGTGTTATGTCGATGCCGTCGAATGTAATATTGCCGTTTGTTGCCTGAGGATCACCGCAGATCGTCATCAGCAACGTCGATTTGCCGGCGCCATTGGCGCCGATCAAGGTCACGATCTCACCCTGCTCGACATTGAGGTCGATACCTTTCAAGGCCTCGATCTGGCCGTAGAAGGTATGAACGCCCCGCACCTCAAGCATCGCCGTCGGTCCTTTGTTGCGCCAGATCTTCGGCGACAATGTCGGGTAGGTCCTCGTCCTCCTCTTCGCCCAGATAGGCTTTGATGACGTTCTCGTCATTGCGCACGAATTCCGGCGTGCCGTCGGAGATCTTGCGCCCGTAGTCCAAGACTACAATGTGGTCGGAGATGCCCATCACCACGTTCATATCGTGTTCGATGAGAAGGATGCCGATGCCTTCATTGTCGCGAATATCGAGCAAAAGCTCGTTCAACTCGGCCGACTCGCGTGGGTTCAATCCGGCGGCGGGCTCGTCGAGGCACAGCAGGATCGGTTCCATGCACATACAGCGGGCGATCTCAAGTCGCCGCTGTGCGCCATAGGGCAAATTTCCGGCTTCCCAGTCCGCCCGGTCGGTCAGGCGGGTCTTGTCGAGCCAGCGGATCGCCAATTCGATCGCTTGCGCTTCAGCTTTGCGATAGCTCGGCAATCCCAGCAAACCGGCGATCGACCAACCGGACGCGCGCATCAGTTTGTTGTGTTGGGCGACGATCAGGTTTTCCAGTACGGTCATCTTGTCGAACAATCTGATGTTCTGGAAAGTCCTGGCCACATTGGCCTGCTGCGCCACCCGGAAGCCTTCCATCCGCTCCATATACATCACGCCGGTCGGATGGTTCAGCGCCAAGCGGCCGACCGATGGTCTATAGAACCCGGTTAAGCAATTGAAAACCGTTGTCTTGCCGGCACCGTTCGGTCCGATGATCGCCGTGATTTCCTGGTTGGCGGCTTCAAACGACAGATCATCGATGGCGACCAGCCCGCCGAAGCGCATCGTCAAATGTTCGACCTGCAACAGGCTCACGATCCGCCACCTCCCTTGCCGTGGAGGAAGAGGGTCGGCACCCGATGCGCCAACAGTCCGCGCGGCCGCCAGATCATGATTGCCACCATGGCGCCACCGAACACCAACATTCGAAATTGCTCCAGTTCCCGGCCCAGCTCCGGCAGCACGATCAACAGGAAGGCGGCAATGACGACGCCAATCTGACTGCCCATGCCGCCAAGCACGACGATCGCCAGAATGATCGCGCTCTCGATGAAGGTGAAGCTTTCCGGACTGATGAAGCCCTGCCGCGTGGCGAAGAAGGAACCGGCGAAACCGCCGAACATGGCGCCGATGCCGAAGGCGGTCAGTTTTGTGTTTGTGGGATTGATCCCGAGCGAACGGCTGGCAATCTCATCCTCCCGCAACGCTTCCCAGGCCCGGCCGACCGGCAGCTTGCGGATGCGGACGGTGAAAACATTCGTGATCATGGCCAACATGAGGATCAGGAAATAAAGGAAGATCACCCGATGTTCGCCGGCATAGTCGAGGCCGAAGAATTGATGGAAGGTCTCCCCGCCATCCTTCGAGCGGCGGGAAAACTCCAACCCGAAGAATGACGGACGGGGGATCCGTGATATCCCGTCCGGCCCATTGGTCAAGTCGTACCAGTTAAGCAGAATCAACCGGATGATTTCGCCGAAACCGAGAGTGACAATGGCCAGATAGTCGCCGCGCAGCCGCAATACCGGAAACCCGAGGATCACGCCTGCCAACGCCGCCAAGGCACCGGCGAAAGGTAGCGCCAGCCAGAACGACACGTCCATATTCTTGGCCAGCAAGGCGAACGAATAGGCCCCGACCGCGTAGAACGCGACATAGCCGAGATCGAGCAGACCGGCGAGCCCAACCACGATGTTCAAACCCCACCCCAGCATGACGTAGATCAAGACCGAGGTGGCAACGTCGATAACGTAGCGGTCGGAAAACGGCATGAAAGGCAAAACGATGGCAAAGACAAGCAGCGCCAGGGTCAATTGCGTTTGCTTCGTCGCCGCGAAGCGGGCGACGCGGTCTATCAAGCTATCGCCATCAGATTTAACAACGGTCTTTCGTCGTCTGCTCTGGCGGATTGCAATCAGCAACATGCGGCCAATGAAAACCACGCCGACGACCCAAACGACTTGGTCGAAATTGAACGATAGACCTAATCCCGTCGTCTGCTCGGTCGTTCTCAACCCGACCATCGGGATGGCTAGCATGGCCGCGACGAAGGCGGTTAGCCCCGCCTCCTTGGCGGCGGCGATGAAGTCGAATTCCGGTCGGATGGCGGAGGTCTCGCGCATCGCTCAGACTTTTTCGATCTCGGGTTTACCTAATAAGCCATGCGGTAGAAAAATCAAAACCAGGACGAGGATGCCGAAAGTAGCCACGTCCTTATATTCAACGGTGAAATAGCCGGACCAGAACGCCTCGATCATGCCGATTAACAGACCGCCGAGCATGGCCCCCGGCAACGAGCCGATACCGCCCAATACGGCCGCCGTGAAGGCTTTAATACCGGCGAGAAAGCCGATAAAAAAATCGATCACACCCCAATAGAGCGTTACCATCATTCCCGCGACCGCCGCCAAGCTGGCCCCCATCACGAAGGTCAGGGAAATGGTTCGATCGACATTGATGCCCAGCAACGACGCCATGCCGCGATCTTGCTCGCAAGCGCGCTGCGCCCGGCCAAGCGCCGTGCGACCGATGAATGTCGCAAACCCGAGCATGAGGACGAACGTCGATAAAATGATGATGATCTGTAGGTAGGACAGACGGACGACGAAATCCCCTTCCTGAAACAACTCGATGCCGCCCTGGATCAACGGTTGCATCGGCTTCACCCGCGCACCCTGTAGGATCTGCACATAGTTTTGCAGGAAAATCGACATTCCGATGGCGGAGATGAGCGGCGCCAATCGCGGTGCCTGCCGCAAGGGTCGATAGGCCACCCGTTCCAAGGTCCAGCCATAGGCGGCGGTGAACAGCATGGCGATGATGAGCACGACCAATAGGGCGAACGGGATAAATGTCGCGCCGCTCAACCCCAAGACAAGAAACGTGATGAGGGAGATGAAGGCACCGATCATGTAGATCTCGCCGTGTGCGAAATTGATCATGCCAATAATGCCATAGACCATTGTGTAGCCGATGGCGATTAGGCCGTAAATCGACCCGAGTGTCAGACCGTTGATAAACTGCTGCAGGAAATAGGCCATGGCAATTTATCCGAACCGGCTGGGCGTCATTGGACGGGATCCTACAATTCTTCGTCCCAGTGACGGAGCGTATACATCCAGCTGGGTTCGTCAACAATCCCCAGCGCAATCAAGATCGCGTAAATGCAGATAATACTGACGACGACGCAGAGTATGAAAAACCACTTCGTTTTGGATTCATCAGCAGCCATTGTTTTCTTCCCATACTTTGGTGTTATGGCGGCTAGAACGGTTCTCTCCTCACTGAGCCTGTTGAGAAGAATCCGCTCCAGAGGCCGATGCCCTCCGATTCGTTGCACCGAAGGGTAAAGTGATTTTTTCACGACCGCAATGATCAACCTTGCCGCGTCGGTTGGGTTATTTCTCTGGTGTTGACGACACGCAAGGGATATTACCTTGGCTAGAGAGACAGCGACCTGGGCTCGGAGATTTACCGATGTTTATCCAGACCGAAAATACCGCGGACGAGGCGACCGTAAAGTTCTTTCCGGGCGTCCCGGTCCTGCCCCAAGGCGAGATGGCTTTCGAAGACGGCGACGACATCGAACGTTCGCCGCTGGCCGCGGCTTTATTGTCATTGCCGGATGTGGAAAAAGTTACGCTCGGCGTCGAGCTGATCGCCGTGACGAAGCGCGATGATGCGTCCTGGCCACATTTGAAGCCTAGCGTGTTGGGGGCGATTATGGAGCATTTCGTCGCCGGCCGGCCCGTCCTCGCGACGGCGGGCGAAACGGTTGACGACGGGGATTGGGACCGCGAAGAAGATCAGGAACTGATCGGACAAATAAAGGAACTCGTGGACACGCGGATCGCACCTGCGCTGCAGGACGGCGGCGGCGTTACCTATCACGGGTACCGCAACGGCGTGGTCAAACTCGCCTTGGAGGGGGTTGCGACCATGCACATCTCCGCCATCACCAACATGTTGAAGCATTTCCTACCGGAAATTACCGCGGTCCGCGACGCTAATCAGCCGACCGGGGAAGGCTTGAGCACCGAGTTGGGCATGGCCGTTCAACGTATCGTCGACGAGCAGATCAATCCCGCGGTTGCCAGCCATGGCGGTTTCATCACGCTGATCGACGTCAAGGACAACCAGGTCTATGTACAATTAGGCGGCGGTTGTCAGGGCTGCGGTATGGCCAACGTGACGCTGAAGCAAGGTATCGAGACGTCGATAAAACAACAGCTACCTGAGATCAGTGCGGTACTCGATGTCACGGATCATGAAAGCGGCGATAATCCTTACTACCAGCCGTCGAAGAAATAAGAACCCGCGGACCGGATCATGTCCGACAAGGCGGAGATTCTTCGGCAAGCGCACTTGTTGCGCAAGGAAGGCAAAGGTAGAGACGCCGGTCGATTGTTGATCGACCTGATCAAACGGGAGCCTGACTACTTCGACGCATATATGTTGATCGGCCGCCTGGCTCTCGACCAGAAACGCTATCAGGTCGCCGAACATCACTATGGCAAGGCGACAAACCTGAAACCGAAATCTGGAGAGGCCTGGTGGAATTTAGGCCTTTCCTTCTTTTACGGCGGAAAACCGGACGCGGCCGCGATTTCCTACAAGAACGCAATGCGGCTCGAGCCGAAGTTAGAAACCAGCAACAGTTACATGCGTCTCGCCATGGCCCATCATGAACAGGTACATCTGGACGAAGCGGCGAAATGTCATCGCAAGGCTATACACCTCAATCAAAAGAATGCGCGGGCCTGGATGTGCTATGCGATGACCCTGCAGGAACAGGGTAAGCATCAGCTGGCCCTCGCCCATGCCGAGCATGCCAAAACGATCCAGCCAACAGGCGATCATATGCTGTTGAGATGTTACAGCCTGCTGGCGCTCGGTCGAGAGCGCGAAGGCTGGCCGATGTATGAAGGCCGACGCAAAGCGAAGGCGTTCGGGGGCCCGAAATTTAAAGGACCGGAATGGCGAGCCGAGCCCGGCGCCGGACGCAGCTTATGCATTCATCGCGAGCAAGGCGCGGGCGACGTCATTCAATTCGCCCGGTTCGCGCCGCTATGCGCGACGGAATTCGGGTTCGACGAGGTTTTCTTCCGGGTCAATCGGAACGTCGCGCGGCTGCTGATGGATCAGGACTGGCCGGTCCGGATCGTCGGTCGCGATCCCGGTGCCGACGTCAACATTCATGTCGGCAGCCTGCCGGCCATCTTCAATATCGGTCTCAGACCGGTCCCGCAGGCCGACCGCGCTTACCTTGACGTGCCCGAGAAACGCGCGGGCATGTGGCGGGATCTGCTGTGGGGCATGTGTGGAGACAGAGCGAAAGTCGGACTTGTCTGGGCCGGCAATCCGAAGTTCTATCAAGACCAACGCCGCTCGCCCCGTTTGAATAACGTGATCTCCGTCGCGAAAGACCTACCGGAGGTCGCCTTCGTCTCCCTGCAAAAAGGGGATGGCGAGGAAGATATGGACGACTTGGAGATACCTAGCAACTTACATGTCGTGAGTGATCGTATTGAGGATTTCGCCGATACGGCGGCCGCGATCGTGAATCTCGATGCGATCGTCACCTCTTGCACATCCGTCGTGCATCTGGCCGGTGCGCTGGGCAAACCCGTCTTTTTGGTGATCCCGCCATATATTCTCGACTGGCGCTGGCCCCCTCACCTCGAAAAAAGCGACTGGTATCCAGACGTGCGCATCTACCGTCAAGAAGATACCGGCGACTGGCCGAGTGCGGTAAAACCGGCAACCCGCGATCTCGCAACACATTTGGGCATGAACGTATCTTGAAAACGGTTCTCCTCCTCATTCCCACCACCAGTTACCGGACCGACGATTTCATGGCGGCGGCGGGGAAGCTGGATATCGACATTGTGCTCGGCACTGACGAGCGGCAATCTTTGGAGAGCCTATCCGCGGGTCGCATTCAAACCTTCGATTTCGAAGACGTAGAGGCAGGCGGCCGACAGATAGCGGACTTTGTACGATCGCACCGTGTCGACGCGATCGTTCCGGTCGATGACGGCGCCAATCTGCTCGCCGCCGCCGCCGCCGCGCGTATCGGCATGGCGCATAACAGTCCCGACGCGGTGGCGTCCGCCCGTAACAAGTATCTTTTTCGAGAGAAGTTGGCGGCCGCCAACTGCCGTAATCCCGAATATCGACTGGTGAATATCGGCGAGAACCCGGCGGCGGTGGCGCGGGAAGTCGGCTTCCCCTGCGTGTTGAAACCGTTGACCTTGAACATGAGCAGAGGCGTGATCCGCGCCGACGGTCATAACTCCTTCGTTGCAGCCTTCGACAAAGTGGCGGAAATCATCGCGCGGCCGGACGCCAGAACCCCGGGCATGGCGGCGGAGCATGTGTTGGTGGAGCGCTATATCCCCGGCAAGGAATACGCGGTCGAAGGTTTGATCCGTCGGGGCCGACTGACCATCCTGGCGATTTTCGACAAGCCCGACCCTTTGGAGGGGCCGTATTTCGAAGAGACGATTTATGTCACGCCTGCGCCCGTCGACGACGCGCTGCGTAACGACATCCATCAGGCGGCCGAAGCGGCGATCCAAGCAATCGGTCTTGCCGACGGACCCACCCATATCGACCTTCGTGTCAATGAGGATGGCGTTTATATCATCGAGGCGGATGCGCGCACGATCGGCGGCCGCTGTGGGCGTAGTCTGCAGTTCGCCGGCGGCGTGAGATTGGAGGAGATCGTTCTGAGGCATGCCCTGGAGATGCCTTTGGATGGGATCGAAAACACGGCTGGGGCCGGCGGCGTGATGATGATCCCGATCCCCAAATCCGGCGTCTTACGCGGTACGGAAGGCATCGAAGCGGCGCGGCAAGTGCCGCTGGTTCAGGAAGTGTCCATCACCATCCCGGTTGGTCAGACGGTAATGACCTTACCGGACGCGGGTCGTTATCTCGGATTTATCATCGCCCATGGAGACGATCCCGACTCCGTCACCACCGCGTTGCGCGACGCGCATGAGCGGTTAGTATTCGCCATCGATTCAGACGACTAACGGCGATGGTATGCAGGAACTTTCTCGGGACATAGCGATACTTCTGACCCTGGCGGCGATTTTCGGCTTGATCAATCACAAGCTGCTGCGCCTACCGCGGACGATTGGGCTGGTCGTCGTCGCCCTCTTCTCCTCATTCGGCATTTTGGCCATGGACGCGCTCTGGCCCGAATGGGGGTTGGGACGGCAGTTCCGCAGCGCCATGTTGGAGATCGATTTCTCCGATGCGCTGATGGAAGGGATGCTGAGCTTCCTTCTGTTCGCCGGCGCGCTGCATGTTGACCTCACGCATTTGGCGCGGCGGAAATGGACCATCGCGATCATGGCCACCGTCGGCGTGATCTCGTCGACCTTCATTATCGGCGGCGCCATGTATCTGGTGTTCGGCGCCCTCGGCATCGATATGCCGATGATCTATTGCCTGATCTTTGGCGCCTTGATCTCGCCGACGGATCCGGTGGCCGTGCTCGGTATCCTGAAGACCGCAAAGGCGCCGGAGAGCCTGGAAGCGAAAATCGCTGGCGAGAGCCTGTTCAACGATGGCGTCGGTGTGGTTGTTTTTATAATTTTGGTCAGCATCGCAGTCAGCGCCAGCGGTGGCGGCGAACCGATGTCGGCCGTCGATGTGGTCATTCTGTTCCTACAGGAAGCTGTCGGCGGCGCCCTACTGGGTTTCGTCTTTGGGCTCATCGCCTTCTTCGCCTTAAAAAGCATCGATGAGCACAATCTTGAGATCATCATCACATTGGCTTTGGTCGCCGGGATGTATGAGCTGGCGCAATTGCTGCACGCGTCAGGTCCCATCGCCGTGGTCGTTGCCGGTTTGATCATCGGCAACCACGGCAAGAAGCTGGCCATGAGCGAACTGACCCGACTGCATTTGAGCAACTTCTGGACGCTAATCGACGAAATTCTGAATGCGGTTCTGTTCCTGTTGATCGGTTTGGAAGTCGTCTTGATCACCATGCAGGTGAATTATCTCGTCGCGGCCGTGATCGCCATCCCACTGGTCTTGTTGACCCGCTTCGTTTGCGTCGGCGTGCCGATTAGCCTGTTGCGCCTACGCACGGAGTTCACGCAAGGCGCCGTCCGCGTCCTCACATGGGGCGGTCTGCGTGGCGGTATTTCCGTGGCCCTGGCACTGTCTCTGCCGGCCGGGCCGGAGAAACCGGTCATCCTGACGGTTTGCTATGTCGTGGTAATTTTCTCGATTGTCGTCCAAGGCATGACCGTCGCGCCTTTGGTCAAACGGATCGTCACCCAGGTCGATCCGGACGAACTACCCAAGCACTAAAACACATACAAATTCGTGAATTATCCTTTTTCCCTTGCTTGAGGTGGTATTCGTTCTCGGATATCCTCAAGCGGAAACAATGACAATGGACGCGTTATGGATGTGCGAAACGGCTTCGTCGAAACGATCGGCAATACCCCCCTCGTCCGCTTGAACAAAGTATCGGAGGAAACCGGCTGCGACATCTATGGCAAGGCGGAATTTCTCAACCCCGGCGGCTCGGTAAAAGACCGGGCGGCGTTGGCGATCGTCAAGGATGCGGAGGAGAAAGATCTTATCCGTCCCGGCGGGATCATTGTGGAAGGCACGGCGGGCAATACCGGCATCGGCCTCACACTAGTCGGCAATGCCCGCGGCTATCGATGTGTTATAGTAATTCCGGAAACCCAGACGGAAGAGAAAAAAGACACCTTACGCAATATCGGCGCCGATCTGCGTGAGGTGCCGGCGGTTCCCTATAAAGACCCGAACAATTACGTAAAATATTCGGGTCGCCTGGCGGAAGAGCTGAACGCGAGCCACGAACAGGGCGCGATTTGGGCCAATCAATTCGACAATGTGGCCAATCGGCAGGGCCATTACGAGACCACGGGGCCAGAGATCTTCGATCAGACCGACGGAAAGGTTGACGGCTTCATCTGCGCCGTCGGCTCGGGCGGCACCTTGGGTGGCGTCGCCATGGCGCTGACGGAACGCAATCCGGAGATCAAAATCGGCTTGGCGGACCCGCCGGGCGCGGCGCTCTATCACTACTACGCCCACGGCGAACTGAAGGCCGAGGGCGGTTCGATTACGGAAGGCATCGGGCAAGGACGCATTACCGCGAACCTGACGGATCTGCGGGTCGATATGCCGTTTCACATCCCCGATGCGGAAGCGCTGGAAGCAGCCTATGACTTGATCATTCATGAAGGTCTGTTCTTAGGTCTGTCGAGCGGCGTAAATGTGGCGGGCGCGGTGAGAATGGCCCGCGAGCTTGGCCCCGGCCATACGGTCGTTACCGTCCTTTGCGACGGCGCCGACCGCTATAAGAGCAAGATGTTCAATCCGGCTTTCCTGAAGGAAACTAATCTACCGGTTCCGGCTTGGCTGGACGGCTGAGGTCTGCAATATTGGCGCCCGGCAACCGACGGGGGCATTATGACGACAGAACTGGTATTCCGCGACAACCCATATGCGCGCGATTGCGAAGCGACGGTAACCGCGATCAACGACCGCGGCGGCATCGTCTTGGATCGCACGGTCTTCTACCCGACCGGCGGCGGCCAACCGGGCGATAGCGGATTGCTGCGGCTGAGCGATGGGTCTGAGATATCGATCGCCACCGCGGTAAAAGGCGACGGCCCCGACGATGTCGTTCACGTGCCTGCCGAGGGCCAATCCCTGCCGGCGGCCGGCGCTGCAGTGACGGCGGTTCTGGATTGGGAACGGCGTTACCGTCATATGCGGATCCACACCTGCTTGCATCTGTTGTCCGCCGTGCTTCCCTACCCCGTGACCGGCGGTCAGATCGGTGACGGCAAGGGCCGGTTGGATTTCGACCTGCCGGAAATGACCCATTCGAAGGACGAAATCACCGCGCGTTTAAACGAACTGGTCGGCCAACGCATCGACGTGAACACCGATTGGATCAGCGACGAGGATTTGTCGAGCCAGCCGGATTTGGTAAAGACTATGTCGGTCAAACCGCCGATGGGACAGGGTCGGGTACGTCTGATCCGCATCGCCGATTGCGACCTGCAACCCTGCGGCGGCACCCATGTCGCGAATACCGGCGAGATCGGTCCGGTTCGCGTCCGGAAAATCGAAAAGAAGGGCCGGCAAAACCGTCGCGTGTCGATCGAGTTTGACGAATAGACCAATAGACCAATAGACAAAATTACAAACAGACGATTAGTGGCGAGTTCATAAGAGGATTGAAATGGCGAGAAAAAAACAAAGCGCCTTAGTGACAACGGATTGGTTGGCGGAATCACTTGACGATCCGCGGATTAAGGTCATTGACAGTTCCTGGTATATGCCGGCGCAGAACAGGAATCCCCGGCAGGAATATTTGTCGGCGCATATTCCGGGCGCCGTGTTTTTCGATATCGACGGGATCGCCGACACGACCAGCCCCCTACCCCATATGCTGCCCGGCAGCGTGCAGTTTTCGCAAGCGGTCGGCGAGTTGGGTCTGAATAACGAAGACCATTTGGTGATCTATGATGGTGGCGGGATGGCGTCGTCGGCACGGGGTTGGTGGACCTTCAGGACGTTCGGTCATGCCCAGGTTTCCGTCCTCGACGGCGGTCTGCGTAAATGGATGGCGGAAGACCGCCCGACCGAATCCGGAGACATTTCGGTGGAGCCGGCAAGCTATCATGCCACGCTCGATCCCGGACGGGTTCGGGACGTCGATCAAGTTCTCGAGCTGGTCAAACAGCATATGCCTGACGAACAGATCATCGACGCTCGCTCTTCCGGTCGCTTTCATGGCTCGGAACCCGAACCGCGCGCAGGTCTGCGCGGCGGGCATATGCCGTGGGCGCTGAACGTGCCCGCCAGCATGGTGCTGGACGATGACGGCACTATGAAACAGAAGCGCGATTTGCAGGGTGTTTTCGCGGCCACCGGCTTTGCCTTCGACCGGCCCATTGTGACGACTTGCGGTTCCGGCATTACGGCGGCATTGCTGGCGCTTGGTTTGCACATCATCGGATATGACGATGTCGCGGTCTATGACGGCAGCTGGACGGAATGGGGCAGCCGCGAAGACACGCCGATCGTGTGATGGAAATCCGTGCTTATGAACCGCGGGATCAAGCCGCGCTGATCGCCCTGTGGCGTGACTGCGGGCTGCTGGTCAATCCCTTGAACGACCCGGCCAAGGACATCGATTTCTGCCGGCAGAGTGGGCATGGCGACATTCTCGTCGGCGCGGAGGACAGGGATATCGTCGCCTCCGTCATGGTCGGCCATGACGGTCATCGCGGCTGGATCTACTACCTGGCCAGCCGTCCGGACCGGCAACGGGATGGCCTTGGTCGGCAAATGACGGCGGCGGCCGAGCGGTGGTTGCGGAAGGCCGGCGTGGCGAAAGTCGAATTGCTGGTGCGCGATTCCAATACGGACGTCATCGGATTTTATCAACGCTGCGGTTACAATGTCGAGCCGCGGGTGATCATGTCGCGGCGACTTGATGGCATCGCCCTCTCCCTTGCGCAACAGAAAGACGACGAACCGGTGGTCGTCACCTATCTCGCCATGGAAAAACGGCCCGCGCTGGCTCAGATCGAACCAAAATTCAAGCATTATTCGCTGTTAAAGGCGGGCAAACCGACGGTGTCGTTTTACCGCTACCTCTACGACGCCGTCGGACGGAACTGGCTCTGGACCGACCGGAAAGGCCTGACCGACGATGAATTGGCGGCGATCATCGAAGATCCGGCGGTCGACATCTTCGTTGTTTATGTGGCAGGCAATCCGGCGGGCTACTTCGAGCTGGACCGGCGGGCCATGCCGACGATCGACCTTGCCTATTTCGGGATCATTTCCGACTTTATCGGTGGGCGATTGGGACCCTGGCTGCTCAATCAAGCGATCGAGGAAGCCTGGCGGCACGAGCCGGCACGATTTACCGTCAACACCTGCACGCTCGACCATCCGAGCGCACTACCGATGTATCAAAGGCATGGTTTCGTGCCGTATGACAGGCGCGAGGTGCCGGCCCCGTGGCAGCGGGGCGATCCGGCCTTGGACGACTTTTAAGTCGCCTTACGCGCGTTTTAGTGGGCGAGGATCTGGCTTAGGAACAGTTTCGTCCGATCGCTCTGCGGATTGTTGAAGAACTCGTTCGGGGTGTTTTCCTCGACGATGACGCCGCCATCCATGAAGATCACACGGTCCGCGACTTTGTTGGCGAAACCCATTTCATGGGTCACCACCAGCATGGTCATGCCGGTCGAGGCCAGTTCGATCATGGTGTCGAGCACTTCGGCGATCATTTCCGGATCGAGGGCCGAAGTCGGCTCGTCGAACAACATGATGTTGGGTTGCATGCAGAGCGCTCGGGCGATCGCCACGCGCTGCTGCTGACCGCCGGAGAGCTGACCGGGGAACTTGTCTGCCTGTTCGGGAATGCGCACGCGCTCGAGATAGCTCATGGCGATTTCTTCGGCATCCGCCTTCGGCATCTTGCGGACCCAGATCGGCGCCAAGGTGCAGTTTTGCAGAATGGTCAGATGAGGAAACAGATTGAACGACTGAAACACCATGCCGACTTCGCTTCGAATCTGATCGATGTTTTTTAGATTGTTGTCCAACGTCACGCCATCGACGATGATATCACCGGTTTGGTGTTCCTCAAGGCGGTTGATGCAGCGGATCAATGTCGATTTGCCGGAGCCCGAGGGTCCGCAAATCACGATCCGTTCGCCCTTGTTTACACTGAGATTGATGTCGCGCAGCACATGGAAGTTGCCGAACCACTTGTTCATATCCGTGATCTGGATGACGACTTCGTCCGATACGGCCGATGCGATGGCGCCATTCTGTTCCTGCGCTGTTTCCGTCGCGGTCATGTTTTCACACTCCTATCTGGGTGTCACTCAATCGGCGTCCTTAGGCGGACGTCTTGCCGCCGCCGAGCTTGGTTTCGAGATATTGGCTGTATTTCGACATGATGTAGCAAAGCACGAAAAACAGCACGGCGATGAAGACCAACGGCTCCTTATGCAGGCCACGCCATTCCGGCGACACGCTGATGTTTCGGGTCATGTTCAAAATATCGAACAGGCCGATGATCGACACCAACGTGGTGTCCTTGAATAGGCCGATGAAGCTGCCGACGATGTTCGGGATCATATACTTCAACGCCTGCGGCATCACGATCAGGCCCATGGATTGCCAATAGCTGAGGCCGATGGCATGGGCGCCTTCGTATTGCCCCTTGGGTATCGCCTGCAGTCCCGCCCGCACGGTCTCCGCCATATAGCAAGAGGAGAACAGGCAGACCGCCGCGATGACCTGGACCAGCTTATTGATGGTGAACCCTTCCGGCATGAATAGCGGGAACATGGTCGTCGCCATGAACAGCACGGTGATCAACGGTACGGAACGGAACACTTCGATAATGGTGATGCTGACGATCCGCAGCACCGGCATCTTCGACCGCCGTCCCAGGGCCAGCAGGATTCCGCCCGGCAAGGCAACGACGATACCGATCCCGGAAATCACCAGGGTCAGATGCATGCCGCCCCATTTGGTCCACGGCACGGACGGCAATGTCCAACCGCTTTGCAGGAAGTAGACGATGATGGCGGCGACGACAAATAGGCCTGTCATCGCATACGTCTGCGTTCGATCCGGCATCTTTCCGATCCCGGTCGCCGACTTCACCAGATCGCCGAGCGATCTGTTCATGGTCATACAGGTGATACAGTGGATCACCATAGCCACAAAAGCCGTGATGGCGATGGATATCATCATCTGCCAGAACACGCCTTTTTCGCCGCCGGCGAAGTAGTAGGTGGCGAGGAACGGGTAGAGGAAAATCGCTGTGGCGCCGATGCCGTATTTCCCGGTCACCCGCGGCAGCCAGATCGGCAGCAGCCACAGAATGCCGATGCCGATACCGACATTGATCCGCCAAAGCTCCTCACCGGGATAGCGGCCATAGAAGATCTTACGGAAGTTGCTGGGTTCGAACACTCCGGCCCAGCAGGCACCATGTTCGCTATTGTCGTAACAGGCGCGGCGGTTCTCACCGACAAACGTCGCTTCGACGACGCCCCATTGCCAGAGGCCGGCGACGATATAGACAATCAAGGCGGCACAGACGATGGTCAGTAGCGTGTTAAACCAACTACTGAACAGGTTTTCTTCATCCATAGAACGGGACCGGCCCGATATACAGGGGCTTCAAGATGGGCTTTGTCCGTCGGATCGGTAACGTCGACTGTCATCTCTAGCGCTCCTTAATCTGTACGCGCTTGTTGTACATATTCATGAAGAAGGAAATCGATAGGCATGATCACCATGTAGAACAGCATGGTCATGGCGACGATTTCGATGGCGTAACCCGACTGGTTCAGCGATGTCTGCATGAACAATGCGACGATTTCCGAATACCCGATCGCCACCGCCAGCGACGAGTTTTTCACCACGTTCATCCACGTACTGATCAAGGGCGGGATGATCGCGCGCATGGCCTGCGGGATGATCACTAATTGAAGCGTCCGGTTCGGCCTAAGGCCAAGAGAGTTAGAGGCTTCCGATTGACCTTTATGCACGGATTCGATTCCGGCCCGGACCATCTCGCCGATATAACACGAGTGATAAATGGTCAGCGCCACAAGCATCGTCAGGAAGGCGGGCGGTAATCGCGCGCCACCGTCGAAATTGAAGCCCTTCAATTCGGGCAGATCCCAATTGATCGGCAGTCCCGTCACCAGATAAACCGCGATCGGCAGAACCAAGATCAAGCCCACGCTGGCCCAGAAGATTGGGAATTGTTCGCCGGTTTCCTCCTGCCGTTTGTGTGCCCAACGACTGACAAAAAAGGCACCGATGACACCGCCGATGAAGGCGATGGCGGTGGCCCAGAATAGCGGTTCGGGCTCAGGCCAAGGTATGTAGAAGCCCCTGTTGTTGAGGAACATCCAATCGAGACCGAAAAGGTTCAAGCTTTGCTTCGGCCTGGGCAAGATCGAAAACACGCCGAGATACCAGAAGACGATTTGCACCAGCAATGGCGTATTGCGCAGCACTTCCACGTAGCCGGAGGCCAGTTTCGACACCAGCCAGTTTTTCGACAGGCGCATCACGCCGACGAAGAAACCGAGGATGGTGGTTAGGACGATCGCAATGACCGATACGAACAGCGTATTGGTCGCGCCAACCAGAAATACTCGGCCGTAGCTGTCGCCAGGCTGATAGGGGAAAAGTTTAAAATCGGTATCGAAGCCCGCGGATTCGAAAACGAAACCGAACCCCGAACTCATCCCGCGGGCTTCCATATTCGCCGCGGTATTGGAAAATAGATACCAGGCCAGCACACCACGATGCCGAATGTCAGCACCTGATAGAAAACTGAGCGAACCTGCTCGTTATAAAGGAACGCCAGCGCGCCGCCGCCTTGCGCGGCTGCAGCCTTGTTGTTCTTCCATCGTCGACATGGCGGAGTCCGTTTATTTAATGAAAAAACATAGAGCGGAAACGCCGCCCAGGTCTTAAACCCAGGCGGCGTTCCAGTCTCGTTCTTAGCGGAACGGCGGGGCGTACATCAGGCCGCCGCGGGTCCACAGATCGTTGGCGGAACCGGCACGCGGGATGCCGATGCCGAGCTTGCCGCCACCCATGTAGGCCTCATAGACCTCACCATAGTTACCGACTTGCTTAACGATGTTATAGACCCAGTCCTTATCCAGACCCAGGCCCTTGTTGAGGTTGCCCTCGACGCCGAGCATACGACGGACTTCCGGATTTTTGGAGTTCGCCTTCATGTCGTCGACATTCTTCGAGTTCATGCCCATTTCTTCCGCCGCGACCATGGCGAACACGGTCCACTTGACGATGTCCATCCACTGCGAGTCATTCTGGCGCACGACCGGGCCGAGCGGCTCCTTAGAGATGGTGTCAGGCAGAATGATGTGATCGCCGGGATTGGCGAAGCCGGCACGGCCGGAAGCCAAACCAGACTTATCGTTGGTCATCGCGTCGCAACCGCCCTTCAGATAGGTCTCGTTACGCACGTTGGCGTCTTCGAACGTCACCGGCTGGATGCCGAGGTTGTTGTTGCGGCTGAAATCGGTCAGGTTCAGCTCGGTCGTGGTGCCGGTCAGCACGCACACCGTGGCGCCCTTCAATTCCATCGCGCTTTTGATACCGGCATCTTTCGGCACCATGAAACCTTGACCGTCATACATATTCACCGCGGTGAAATCGAGACCCAGTTGGGTGTCGCGTAGAAGGGTCCAAGTCGTCGTCCGCGACAGCACATCGGATTCGCCGTTGGCCATTGCGGTGAAACGAGCCTGCGTGGTTACAGACTGGAATTCCACTTTCTTGGCATCGCCGAAAACCGCGGCGGCAATCGCGCGGCAAACCGCGACGTCGCTACCGAACCAATTGCCGTCTTTGTCCAAGTTGTAAAACCCGTCCGCCGGCGCGCCGACCTGGCAACGCAGATGTCCGCGCTTCTTAACGATTTCCAGCGTCGATTGGGCCGACGCACTGGTCGTCCCCAAAGCCAACAAACCCGCTGCCGCTGAAACGACAGCTAAAGTTTTCATCCAATTCATGTTTTACTTCCTCCCTTGAAAAGGATCGCACTGCTTAACTCATTGTCAATCGCCACGTTGTGAACCGGGCGTTGGCAATTACACTAGAGGATCGGAAGTCGAACAGACAATATTAAATTTGCCCGTTTCGGATCGTCTCGATTCAGCGCAATCCCTGTTGGCCCGTCGTTCTTGTGCGACGCAATATCCGGAATACTAGTCGCAATTGCCCCAAACCACAACAACTGGAATAGCACGGTTGCGTTTATGGATGCCCGATTACTAGCTGGCTACTTTAGTCGGCATTTATATACCGCGATGGGATTAAGCGGTAATGGCGCGTTATTTCTTTTGCGCGACCGGTTCGCATACGAATTTTTTTCGTAGGCACGCGGATTTTTTAACTTCAAGTCTGCTTGAAAGGCGTTCGCGTCTTCGATTTTCCGCTCGCAGATTTCTTTACTCGGATACTCGATCGATGCCCAACCTTCGACGTCGTCGCCGCGGACCCACTCGCCATTCATCAGCAAGAAAACCACAACAGATATTTCATCGATCGCCTCCGCTCGTCGCGCTCGTCCCTAACATAATAGCTCCGGTCCGGCGAACCAACCCCAAGTGACAAGCGCGCGGCGAAGGTGTATGCATCCCGCGACGCAATCAAACGCTAGATCGGAACATGAAAGAAAACACAAAATCGTTATTTCTGGACGGCACCCGGGAGACAATCACGGTGTCGTCAATCCCCCGGTTTATCACGCCTCGACATCTTGCATGGCTCGACCGCGTCGGCCCGGGACAAGGCGGAAAAACGGGAACGCGGGGAGCGTACAATCTCCTACGGCCGTAACGGCACCCCCACGCATTTCGCCCTTGAGGACGCGGTCATCGCGATCGAAGGCGGTGATCGCTGTAAACTGTTTTCTTCAGGCGTCGGCGCAATCGCTACCGTCTTGCTGGCCTACGTCGAAACCGGCGATCATATCCTGATGGTCGATAGCGTATATGGCCCGGCCCGGCGCATTTGCAATCAGCTGCTTAAGAAATTCGGCGTCGAAGTCACGTTCTACGACCCGACAATCGACCCGACGGTATTTCGCGAGCTCTTTCGACCGAGAACGAAACTCGTCTATACAGAATCGCCAGGATCCCACACCTTCGAGATCATGGATATTCCCGCCATTGCGGAGATCGCGCACGAGCAAAACTGCGTCGTCGCCACGGACAATACCTGGGCGTCGCCCCTCTATTGCAAACCTTTCGACCTCGGCGTGGACGTTTCGATCCAAGCCGGCACCAAATACATCGTCGGCCATTCCGACGTTATGATTGGCTTGGTGACCGCGCGTGAAGAGGTATTTCCGGCAATCGCGGAGATGACCATCGATTTGGGTCAAACCGCGGGACCGGACGATGTCTATCTAACCCAACGCGGTTTGCGCACCTTGGGCGTGCGGTTGCCGCAACATTGGCGCAACGCGGAAACACTGGCCAATTGGTTTCTGGAACGCCCGGAGGTCGACTGCGTCATGTATCCGGCCTTGCCGCAAGACCCAGGACACCGCATTTGGCAACGCGACTTCTCCGGCGCCAGCGGACTGTTCGGCGTCACGCTAAAGCCCAGAGAGGAGACCGCCGTCGACGCATTTGTCGATCAGCTCGGCTTGTTCGGCCTCGGCGCCTCCTGGGGCGGCTACGAAAGCTTGGTGATGATTACCAGACCGAACAATATGCGTAGTGCCCGGCCTTGGCCCTATGAGGGACCGACGTTGCGATTCCACGCCGGGCTCGAAGATACGGACGATCTGATCGAAGACTTATCAGCGGGCTTCGACGCGATGGCGAAAGCGAGTTGAGCCGATGCCGTCAGACGCCGCCATTGACGCCGTTCTGCAACAACTCGCATTCAACGCGGACGGCCTGATCCCCGCCGTTGCGCAACAGCATGACAGCGGCGAAGTGCTGATGATGGCCTGGATGAACGCTGCGGCGGTGGCGGAAACCTTAGCGACCGGACGCGTCTGTTACTTTTCCCGCAGCCGGCAGACGCTTTGGCGCAAAGGGGAAACTTCGGGGCAGGTCCAAACACTGATCGATCTCCGTTGGGATTGTGATGGCGACACGCTGCTTCTGTTAGTGGACCAGACAGGTGTTGCCTGCCATACGGGCCGCCGCAGTTGCTTCTTCAACGCGCTGCGGGAGGACCGACCGGCGACGAACGCGGAACCGTCGATCTTGCCGGACCGTTTATATGGGACAGTGAATGGGTAAGGCGGCGGCTTTCCTGATCTTGTTGCTTGCGGTCGCGCCGACCGGCGGCGGCGCTGAAACCAAGCCGCCATTGAGATTACTCGCAGCCTCCAGTTTGACCGACGTTCTGCAGTCTGTCCGTGGAAAAAACAAAGGTGGGCCGTCCTTCGAACTGGTTCTCGCATCGAGCTCGACTTTGGCGCGGCAAATCGCCAACGGTGCGCCGGCCGATCTATTTTTGTCCGCCCATCCACGTTGGATCGAGTATCTGCGGCAACGCGATATGGTCGCGCCGGATGGCGTACGTGAGATCGCGGGCAACCGCTTGGTTTTGGCTGCGCACATAGATAACGAGATTGCATTCAGTTTCGCGAATGGGTCGCTACTGCTTCCCGCACTCCAAGGTCGCCGGCTCGTCGTCGGCGATCCCGCCCATGTCCCTGCCGGCGTTTATGCCGAACAAGCGCTCACGACCCTTGGGCAGTGGGCGCAGTTAAAAGGTCGCATGGCTCACGCGTTATCGGTCCGTTCGGCCGTGCGGTTGATGCGGCGAAACCGAAACCCGGGCATCGTTTATGCGTCCGACGTTCGAAGCGCGCCGGACTTGATCGTTGTCGATACGTTACCGGCGGAGAGTCACCGCCCGATCCGCTATCATCTGGCTGTTTTGCGGGATGGGCGGCAGCCCGATGCGTTCGCGCTTTCCGCATATTTCGCAACACCCTTGGTCCGTGAATTGTTCGCCGATCACGGCTTCACAAAGCCATGATCGGCGAAACCGAACTGACGGCGTTGGCATTGTCGATCAAAGTGTCGCTTTGGGCGATCGGCGTCAGTTTGCCCTTAGCCCTCATTGTCGCCTGGTTGCTCGCCCGGTTCGAGTTTCCGGGAAAATTTTTGTTTGACGGTTTGGTTCACCTACCGCTGGTCCTTCCGCCGGTGGTGGTTGGGTATTTGCTGCTTTTGCTGTTCGGCCGTGGCAGTTCTTTCGGGGCTTGGCTGCATGATACCGTCGGGCTGCAGTTCGTCTTTTCCTGGCGTGGCGCGGCCGTGGCGGCCGGTGTCATGAGCTTCCCCCTCATCGTTAGGGCGATGCGCCTATCATTGGAGGCGGTCGATCGGCGGCTCGAGGCCGCGGCCCGAACGCTGGGCGCCAAGCCTTGGCAGATTTTCGTGAAGGTCACGTTGCCGCTCATGGCGCCCGGCATTTTAAGCGGCGCCATACTCGGCTTCGCACGATGCATCGGCGAGTTCGGCGCCACCATCACCTTCGCCGCCAACGTACCGGGCGAAACCAGAACTCTGCCCTTGGCCATCTATTCCGAGCTACAATCCGCCGATGGCGACGCTGCGGCTTGGCGCCTGTCATTGATCGCCATCGCTCTGGCGCTCCTCGCGCTCGGGGGATCTGAGCTTTGGGCCCGTCGATTGAGGCGGTCGTCATGATCGACGTTCGGATCGAGAAACGACTTGGGGCCGATACAAAGATCGACGCGGTCATTAGAAGCGACGCGGGCGTCACCGCATTGTTCGGGCGATCGGGCGCTGGCAAGACGAGCATTGTCAATATGCTGGCCGGCCTGCTGACGCCCGATAGCGGCCGCGTCGCCATCGGCGATCGTGTTCTGTTCGACCAAGCTTCGAAGATCGATGTTCCGCCCGAACAGCGCCGGATCGGGTATGTCTTTCAGGACTCGTTGCTGCTGCCCCACCTAACGGTGGAAAAAAATCTCCTATTCGGTTGGCGGTTGACCCGACCGGAAAGCAGACGAATTCAGCCTGATCGAATCATAAAGCTCTTGCGATTGGACGGCCTTCTAAAGCGACGTATCGGCGCCCTGTCCGGTGGGGAGCGGCAGCGCATCGCGATCGGACGCGCCTTGCTGACCAATCCCTGTATGCTGTTGATGGACGAACCATTGGCCAATCTCGACACAGCCCACCGACAGGAGATCATGCCGTTTCTGGAATCCCTACCGCGGCAGTTCGACATGCCGATCGTTTATGTCAGCCATCAGATGGACGAGATCATTCGACTGGCGGAAACACTGGTCGTTATTTCAGACGGCCGAACCGTGGCTCAAGGACCCCTGGAAGATATTCTCAGCCGTTTGGACCTGCATCCGTTGACGGGCCGCTTCGACGCTGGCGCCGTCATTTCCTGTCAGGTCGCCGATCACGACCCCGTCGACGCCTTGACGAAATTGACTTTCGACGGCGGCGAACTTTGGGTGCCGGCGCGCGACTATCCGGTTGGCCATCGCTTACGGGTCCGCATCCGCGCCCGCGACGTCGCATTGTCGCTAACGGCACCGGAACAGACCAGCGTATTGAACGTCTTGCACGGCGCGGTGACGGAAATTGCCGGCCGTGACGGCGCCCATAGCGATGTGCTTTTACAAGTCGGCAGCAACCGCCTTTGGTGCGGCATTACAAGCCGCTCCGTCCGCGACCTGGGCTTGGCGCCGGGGACGGAGGTTTATGCCATGATTAAATCGGTGGCGGTCGACCGCCATAGCGTCGGTCCGGCTATCGATTGAGACCGGTGACGAAGCGTTCGATACGATCCATGGCTTCGCCCAACTTCTCCATGGACGCGGTCAGGGAGAGCCTTACAAGGCCTTCTCCGCTGGGACCGAAACCGTTGCCGGGTATCATCGTCACGCCTTCGGCTTCGACCAAACGGGACGCGAAGTCATAGGAGCTGAGCCCAAGCTCACGAACGTCGAGCATAAGAAACATGCCGCCTGCCGGTTCGATACAGCTAATCCGCGGCATCGACCGGATTCGTTCGACGAGAAAGTCCCGCCGTTCCCGATAGGCCGCCATCATCTCGTCGACCTCGGCCAAATCCTCGGTGACCGCAACCAATGCCGCATCCATGACAAAAGGCGGCGTGCCGAACAGCATGCACTGCACCATATGCATGATATGGGTCGCCATGTCGCCGGGTGGCGTCACGACCCAACCCAAGCGCCAACCGGGCATGGCATGGGACTTCGACAAACTGTTGATGACTACGGTACGGTCCGCCATCCCTTCACCAATCGACGGGGAGAGAAAGTCGCCGACATAAGTGAGACTGTTATAGACCTCGTCCGACAGGACCCAGATGTCATGTTCACGGCAGATCTCGGCCAGGCCGTCGATCTCCGACCGCGTCAGCATCGCGCCGGTCGGATTGTGCGGGAAGTTCAGGAGAATCGCCCGCGTTTTCGGTGTCACCGCCGCGCGCAAATCATCGATATCCAAATGGAATCGGTTTTCCGGCTTCAGGGCCAGGGGCACCAAATCCGCACCGGTGCTGCCGACCACGCCCATATATGTGGAATACATCGGCTCCGGCACGATGACTTCATCCCCGGGTCCGGCGACGCACATGGCAGCGGCGAACAAGGCGGCCTGACCGCCGGACAATACAACAACCTGGCTCGGCTCGACCTTTACGCCTGTGATCCGGCCATGCCGCTCGGCGATGGCGGCGCGCAGCTCTGGTTGACCGGCGAAGTCCGTATAGTGGGTCCGGCCATTTCGGAGGGCATGAACCGCGGTTTCGACGATCGCCGGCGGCGTGTCGAAATCCGGATCGCCGATGCTAAGGAAAATAACGTCTTTGCCTTCGCGGGCCGCCTGCATGCCCTTACCGTGGACATCCCAGGCCCGAGAGCCCTCACCGCCCGTGCGCTCGACCAAAGGCGAAAATGTCATACCGGTCAGCGGGTCGATCGGGCGGGTGGAGGAATTTGACGACTTTAAGAGCGAATTCATAGAAACTCCCGACAATACTATTGGTACGAAGTCACGTTGATGTTCGTTATGGGGCAGCTCTATAGGCCATATCGGCGACTGATCGCCAGCGAAATATCGCCTCTCCTAAATTGAGGGTTTCTGTTCTACTGGACCGATCTACGACAACTCGACGGCAACTGTTTTATTTAGTATTCGATAATATGAAAAATTGGTGAGCCGACGGGCAGACATGAAAAGACTCAATATCTCAAATATTGTCGCGTCGGTGTTCGACGCCGGTTGGTATCGCCAACAATTGGCACCCTCCATTGTTCGCACGCTGCAAACCAGAAACGACCTCCTAAACCATTACTTGCAACATGGCGCGAGCGACGCCCTATCGCCGAATCCTCTCTTCGCGCCGGAATGGTATGCCGAATGTAACGACATTCCTGCCGAACAGGCCTTTACCCACTACGTAACTACTAGTCTTCGACGCGGCGGCAAAACCGTTCGGCCGCACCCTCTCTTCATCATCGAAGCCTGGGACCGATTTTTACGTCAACATAAAGCGGCGACCTTGACCGGCGTGGCTCTTGTCGATTTCATGCGTGTAGCCGGCTACGATGCCGCAGCCGTCTGTCCGTTTTTCGATGAAATCTGGTACCGCTCTTACTATGGAAGCGTCGCGGACGCCTTTCGTCGGAAGAATATTCCCTCAGGGTTCTATCATTACCTCCGTCAGGGCGAAGAGGAAGGACGCCGCGCCAACCCGTATTTTCACGAAAACTGGTTCGCCCACACAATCGCGTCAGCGCAGCCGGACATGGCATTTCGCGCTTATGCGGATGATCGCTGGAAATGCAACGACCCTTCCCCGCTATTTTCGGAGACCCGCTATCACAGGATCAATCCCGGCGTTGCGGATGCCATAGAAGGCCAGGGTCTGCTCAATGGATTCGAGCATTTTTTGAAACTCGGTGCCGCGAAAGGATTGAGCGTCACGGCAACTTGGAACGAGGCGCAGTATCGTCGTTTGAACCCGGACGCTTGCGAAAACCTTGGTACCGCAGCTTTACCCTCGGCCCTCGCTCACTATGCGCTGCAGGGCGCGTCGGACGGGCGCGATCCGAATGTCGGATTCGATGAAATCTGGTACCGCAACAGTTATCCGGAAGCCGCGTCTTTGATTGCCAACGGCGTGCTGAACAGCGGGTACGAACATTTCGTCTGGCGGGGCGAGGCGCTGGGCAGAGCGCCGCGGATCGACTTCTGCCCGAACTTCTATCGGCTTCGCTACGCCGACGTGGCCGAACGCCTGCGTGACGATCCGGCATTCTCCCTAACCGCACATTACTTCAACACCGGATTGAAGGAGGGCCGCACGGGCCATTCTTTCGCCAACCCGATCACCAAGCGCATCCTCGATACCGCGGCGGCGCCAAAGCTTCGGTCTGGTCAGCGGCCCGGTAAAAACCTATGCCAAAAGTTGGCCGACATCGATTTTTTCACGGAAGACGGCGAACGCAACTACTACAAAATTGCCGTGCGGGCGTTACCGTTTTTACAAGCACATCGGCAGCTGGCCGAATGGAAACTCGCGACGTTTGGTGGCTATGCCGCTCCCGCGCGCATTCCTGCCGATGCCACCTGGCTGCTCGCCGATTTGACTGGTCGGGCCCTCGGACGGAAACCCAATGCCACGACGCGGCGGCTGCGCAGTGCTGCTAACGCACAGCCGGCGAGCGTCAACCTCGACCTTGAGCAGGATACATTGCAAATCGTTCGCCATGGCAGGTCCGTCGAGGTTTATCTGTCCGGTATCTGCAATAGTTTGCTGCACGCGATCGAGCGGATCGAGTTTCGCTGCGGCGGATTTCGACAATTGCTCTCTCTCCGACCGGCGCTGAAACCGAGCGCCAATCTACCGGCAGAGATTCTGCGTCGCCACTTCGCCGACACGGTTCGCTTCGCCAGCATGATTTCAATCCCGGAACGCCAGTTGTCCGCTGCGAAATCCGCCCCCTATGTCGAGGTCCGTCATCGCCAAAACGGAAAGCGGCAAACGGCGCGTTTCGAGCTGGAGATCGGTCGGATAATCGAGGTCACGCCGCCGGAAATCGTTGCGGATACGCCGACAGTGGCGATCTGCATGGCGATGTACAATCCCAGTATCGAGGCCATGTCGCGGCAACTGCAGACGATCCGCGAGCAGACCTACCAAGATTGGATCTGCCTGATCTCCGACGAATCAACCCGGGAAGACCATTTGGCGGCGCTTGAAGAGCTCACCGCCGGAGACCCCCGGTTTATCGTGCGGCGGCATGACGATCGGAACGGCTTCATGCGGAATTTCGAGCGGACCTTGATGGGCGTGCCGGATGGTGTTCGCTACATCTGCTTGGCCGACCAGGACGACGTTTGGTACCCGGAAAAAGTCGCGCGCCTGGTATCGGAAATCGATCGCAACGGCGCCGAACTGGTTTACAGCGATATGGACGTTCTCGATTCCGACGGACAGCGCCGCCCGGAGTCCTTGTTGGGTGCCCGTATTCGCAGTCACGAAAACTGGTACGATACCCTGTTCGCCAATTCGGTAACCGGCGCGGCGGCGATCTTCCGACGGGAGCTGCTGGACCTGCTACTTCCCTTTCCCGCCGTGCCGTATCTCTATCACGATCATTGGATCGCGACCGTGGCGGCCACGGTCGGTCGCATCGTGTTTTGCGACGAAAAACTCTACGGCTATGTCCAGCATGAGGACAACGTTCTGGGCGCCGGCCGGACAGCGGAAATCGAAGAGCATCGCCATGTTCACGATTGGATCGACGCGCTCACTAAATCTAGAGCGGGACAGAATGCCGCAATCGCCGGATTCGCGGGTCGGCAAATGGCGTACGAATATCATCGCAACCTGCTGCTGTTCCAGGCCCTCGCCCGGCGTTGCAAGGGTCGCCTAAATCGGCGATTGCCTGCCGGACGATTTCTCGAAAATGACGATTTCGACGGGCTTCTGGATTGGTTGGCGCGTTACCGACCTGACCCCAAGGATCTTATCCGCGTGGGTGGCGACGCCCGCTGTCGATTAGCCAAACAGGCCGATCGCTATCTCGCTAAACATCCGCGTTGGATCTCCGACGTCGAGATCGCGCGCCACCATAATCACGATCTCGACCGATCTCTTGCGCGCTATCGCTTGGCCGATGTCGGCGGACAAGTCACCGTGCACGACTTGGCCCGGAAGACCGAACTCCCGAACCTACGGCGTCGATCGCGTAGTGCGAGACGGATCGTCTTCCTGCTCCCGGAACTTGTCTCCCGGCACTTCTTCGGCGGCTATATGGGCAAGTTCAACTTGATCGCCAAACTGCTCGACATAGGTCACCGCGTCGAGATCGTCTGCGTCGAGCAAACGGCCCTCGATCCCGAAGATTTGCTACGTATACACGAGTCTTTTCCCGAGTTGGGCCGTGTGTTGATCGAAGCGAATATTCGGCCCGGACGTGACTTTCTAGACGGCGTAAGAATTGGCCCAAACGACACCGTCATCGCCACAACCTGGTGGACTGCCCATATGGCCAACGCGTTGATCCAACTCAACGGTGCTGAGCGGTTCATTTATCTGATCCAGGAGTATGAACCTTTTACCTTCGTGATGGGGAGTTGGGCCGCCGTGGCCCACGAAAGTTATGGCTTCCCACATCAAGCCATATTTTCTTCCGACCTTCTATGCCGGCATTTCGAAGCGCAGAGGATTGGCGTGTTCGCCGACGGTGAGACCGCCGGACGGCGACGCAGCTTGGTGATGAACAACGCCATCCATCATTATGACGATGAAACGGTGACGGCGGCACGGCGTTCGGTTCGCGGCCGTAAAAAACGGCTTTTCATCTACGCCCGGCCGGAACAACACGCCGCCCGCAATATGTATGAAGTCGCCATCGCGGCCGTTGCGCGGGCGGTCCGGCACGGTCTGCTGGACCCGTCAGCATGGGAGATCTTTGGCCTCGGGTCGCCGGCGGACAGCGTCGAACTTGCCGGTCTTTCGATGACCATGTTGGGCAAAATGCGCATGGACGAATACCACGCCTTGTTGCCGGGATTCGACCTGGCATTGGCGTTGATGTACACGCCGCATCCGAGCTTGGTGCCGCTGGAGTTGGCCGCCGCCGGCGTGCCGACGATCACCACCTCCTGCGGCGTCAAAACGGCGACCGCTATGCGTCGAATCTCTCCTCATTTCATAGTCGCCGAACCGACGGTCGACGGCGTCTACGACGCGATCGGGGCGGGCCTTCGGCACCGCCCCGGAATGGCCAATCAAGTGGACTGGCCGCAAGATTGGTCACAAGTCTTCGATCGACGATTTGCCGGCCGCCTGAGCCGATGGATCGAGGCGAACCGGCCGTCGACCAAGCGTTAGATCAAGGTAATCACGTCGTCCAGCATACCGCGGAAGATATCGTCGTCGATATCCAGCAACGTGACCGTATTGCCGTCACCGAGATCGATCACTGTGTTACCGGCACCGTCATCGGAAATGCGGGTGTCGAGATCCGCCGGCGCCGTCAGGTCGAGACCGTTGACGTCGGCATAGATCGCCAAGGTGTCGCCGTCGGAGAAATCGCTGATGATGTCGTTGCCGCTGGCCGAAGCGAAGACGAAAACGTCGGATCCGAGATTGCCCTGCATGACATCGTCGCCGAGATTTCCGTGGATCTCGTCATTGCCTTGACCACCGAAGAGTTGGTCACTGCCTTGGCCGCCGAAAATCTTGTCGTCACCATGATTGCCGTAGATGACGTCGTCGCCGAGATTGCCGTAGACCGCGTCGTTGCCGCCGTTCCCGTGCACGACGTCGCCATGCTGGCCGCCATAAACGGTGTCGTCGCCTTGACCGCCGAAAATCTCGTCATCGTTTTGGTTGCCGTAGAGAATGTCGGCGTCCTGATTGCCGTAGATCACATCGTTGTCGGCGCCGCCGGAGATCAAATCGTTGCCGGCGTTGCCATGGAACTCATCGTCGCCCGCAGTGCTGGCGATGCTATCGTTGCCGTCGCCGCCATTCAATTGATCGTCGCCAAGCCCGCCGAATAAGGAGTCGTCGCCATTGCCGCCAAAGACGAAGTCGTCGCCCTCGCCACCGATCAAGGTGTCGGCATCACCGGCACCGACGACGATGTCGTTGCCGGCCCCGCCTTCGACACTGGTTGGGCCGGCCGCACTGGTCAAAACGACATAATCGTCACCGCTGCCTAACACCGTGTCGCTATCGATGGTGCTGAAATCGGACTCGGTCAAGCCGCTCGCTTCCAGCACCGCCGCAAGATTTTGTTGGTCGTCGTCGGACAGCACGCTGTCGTCAAAAATTCCTCCAGGCACGCTAGCCATCGGTTTGTACTCCTTACATGAGATAAGTGGGAATGTGTCGCTGTGTTCGTCAGTGCGCACTAAATCAGAAATTTCTTATGCAGAATTTAAGCGACACGGTGAACGTGCGCTTAACGTCTTTAATTTTATATATCTCTAATATTAACCAGCCGACATCGACCGCCGGCTCTCACGCTTTGCTCCGCAAAGCGCTGACGACTAAAGATAGGTTCGAGGATGTTTCGCGCTTTGCAGCGCAAAGCGCTTTGGCGCGCCCGGCAGGATTCGAACCTGCGACCTGCGGATTAGAAGTCCGCTGCTCTATCCAGCTGAGCTACGGGCGCTTGAAGGGGGCGGTGCCGGGTCCACGGACGGATCCGGGGCCGAAATTATCGGCGTAGGACTTGACCTTGAACTTCCGTTGACGTGGCTTCTTCACCACATAGTCGATACCGCGTTTCTCGCAATAGGCGATAGCGTCGGCTTGATCGGAAAAGCGCATCTTTATTTGCTGGCGGGTGTCCGACGACGCGGTCCAGCCCATCAGCGGTTCGACACGCCGACCGCTTTCGGGCTCGTACTCCAGCAGCCAGACTTTGGTATTCGCACGACCCGACTGCATGGCCGACTTTGCCGGTTGATAGATAATCGCTTTCATTGCTCGTCGCTGCCCCTGAAACGGTCGGGAAACTGCCGCGGACTATAGGCGAGCCGGTCTTGTAAGTCACGTCCAAAGCCGGAGGAATCGCTTGTCCAAGTCGATTGAATCAATTAGAAGTCGGCGCATGCCGGCCACCGGTTTCGGGGAGTGGCGCAGCCTGGTAGCGCATCTGCTTTGGGAGCAGAGGGTCGCTGGTTCGAATCCAGTCTCCCCGACCACCATCTGAGTTCCATCGACACGTCTAAGCGGCTCGAACAAATGGCTCGAACCTACCGTCTCAACGACGCCGTGACCGCGGTGACCTCGCCGCCGATCGCGGCGGCGAAAGCTTGGCTCGAGAGCGCCCAGCAAAGTGCGCCGTGCGCGCTCATCGATTTGGCGCAGGCGGTCCCGGCCTATCCGCCGCCGGCAGCGCTGATGGACCACCTTGCCGCCGTGGTGCATGAAACGGACACGGCTTTCTACACCGATATTCTGGGCCTCGAGCCATTGCGGGAAAGCTATGCGGCAAGCCTGAGCGCGCTTTATCGCGGCCGCATCGCAGCCGGTCAGATCGCGATCACGCCTGGCTGTAACAATGCCTATTGCCTCGCGACGATGGCACTGGCGGGACCGGGCGATGAGATCATCCTACCCACGCCCTACTATTTCAACCACGATATGTGGTTGGCGATGACCGGCGTTACGCCAGTCATGTTGCCGACGCGGGCCGGGCCAGAGGGTATGCTGCCGGATCCGGAAGAGGCACGCCATCTGATTACCGAACGGACCCGGGCCCTCCTCCTCGTGACACCCAACAACCCGTCCGGTAGCATTTACTCCGACGCATTGGTCGACGCGTTCGCCGAATTGGCCCGGGAGCGTGGGATCGCTTTGATCATCGACGAAACCTATTGCGACTTCCGGCCGGATCAATCGCCACCGCATCGCCTGTTCCAAGACGGCGACTGGCCCAACTATCTGATCCATCTCTACAGTTTTTCGAAAGCTTACAGCCTGGCGGGTTATCGAGTTGGCGCGATCACTGGTGGCGCGCCGCTGATCGAGGCGGTTGGCAAGATTGCCGATACGTTGAACATCTGCGCCTCTCGCATCGGTCAACGCGCCGCGCTCTATGGCCTACGGGAACTCGGGCCCTGGCGCGACAAAAAACGGCGCGAACTGCTAGGTTTTGATCGAAGCTTTGGAGGACGCCTTCAAAGGTGATGTCGGGGGATTCGAGCTGGCGTCGCACGGGGCATTTTTCGCCTATGTCCGCCACCCTTTCACCGGGCAAAAAGCCATGGAGGTGGCACGACGTTTGGTCGAGAGCCAGCATGTCCTGACGTTGCCCGGCAGTTTTTTTCGGGCCGGGCCAGGACAGTTATCTCCGCCTCGCGTTCGCCAATGTGAAAGCGGCGGGTCTGACCCGAAGCCGCCCGCCGCCTTGCCGTCTTCGCACGAGACGAAAACTAGATCAGATTCAGACGAAAATCAGATCGCCAAGGTCGAAGCCGGTAACGCCTATCAGCGTAACCGAACCTTCGGCGCCGAACGTTATAATCGTGTTCCCGCCGGAGGTCATTGAGGTCACCGCGCCCGTACTGCCGCCGACAACGACGATCGAATCCGCCGGCCCCGTGCCAGTGCCGGTACCAAGATCGAAATCGTGAATAACGTCGGGACCGCCGCCGATCGCGAAGACGAACATGTCGCTGCCGTCGCCGCCCCAGAGATCGTCGGGCCCGTTATTGCCGTTGATCGTATCGTCGCCCGAGCCGCCGTAAATCAGGTCGCTGCCCTGACCGCCGTAGATCTCGTCATTGCCGAGCCCGCCGGACAGCGTGTCGGCCCCCTGATTGCCATAAATCACATCGTCATTTGGTGACCGTAATCGACGGTGCCGCCGACAATCCAGTCGCTGCCCTGATTGCCATGCAGCGTATCGTTACCGCCGTCGCCGTGAATGGTGTCGTCATGCTGGCCGCCATACATCTCGTCGTCGCCGGAACCGCCATGCATGGAATCGGCGAGTTGATTGCCGTAGATGGCATCATTGCCGCCGCCGCCGCTCAGCGTGTCGGACATCATATTGCCCCACATATGGTCGTCGCCGCCGTCACCGAACATCAGATCCGCGCCCTGGCCGCCCCACATCCAATCGTCGCCGATGTCCGATGTGAGCGTGCCGACTTGGTCGCCATACATCGTGTCGGCGCCATGATTGCCGTAGATCATGTCATTGGCGGCGCCGCCCATCAGGCTGTCATTGCCCATGTCACCGACCACCAAGTCGTCTGCGGTCCCGCCCTGTCAGCGTGTCCGGACCTTTCGTGCCAATAAACTCAGCCATCTCTCGTTACCTTCCGTTTCAATATTAACGAGCTAGTAATCATAATCTTCGGAAATATAGACGCGCAAATAACCGTGAATATAGTTAATTTCCCGGTGATTTGAGACAAATCTATATAATATTCTATGTTTTATTCCGTTTTCCTCGCATTGAGCGGTGACGCGGCCGGTCGATGTACCGGAATATGCCGCTCGCGGTCATCAACAGACGCTGACGCGCACGCAGTTCCGCTTCGGCGAAAAGCAATGAACCCGTTTGGCGTGTGACCCGGGCGGTGGCTTCGATCCAGTCGCCCAAACGACCCGGCCAGACGGAAATCCGTGGTCATATGAATGGTGACCGCACCCCGTCCGGCCACGTCCCTGGTGACCCCCACCAAGCGTGGTATCCGCGAGGCTTAGCAACACACCGCCATGGGCGATTCCGACGGCGTTGGTATGTTTTTCGCGAATTCGTATGGCGCGGACGGTCTCGGTAGCTGCGGCTTGCTCGAAAATCGGCCCGATTAACAAACCAAACCCGCTGGCCCCCGTGATCGGCGTGAAACCATCAACCGGATTGCAGGCCGCGATTTCGGCCTTGGAAAACTCGGTATCGTCACTCATTACCGAACGACTTGTGACGGACGCTGTCTCCGACCCGAATGCCCAATTTTCGAGCCAGCCCGCCGTTGATTTCCAAGACCGCGAGAACCGGCTTGTTCGACCTCACATCGCGCAACGAGCCGGGCTGGGCATTGCTCTCGATTTGCAGAATGACGCCCGATTTCGACAGGAACAACATATCCAGGGGAATATGGGTGTTCTTCATCCAGAAGCTCTTCGGACCGATCCGTTCAAACAGAAACAGCATGCCGTGATTAACCGCCATTTCCTTGCGATGCATCAAACCTATGCGCCGTTCCTCTGGCTCGTCCGCAAGTTCCACGAAAAACTTAAAATCGCCGTGAGTGGAGGTGATCGTCAATCGATCCCGAGACGTGCCTTGCGCCGTCCCGACGAGCATTAGCAACGCCAAAACGGTGACCATCCCTATCGACTTCTTCAGCACCTTAGTTTCTGGGTTTCCGGCTAATCGCCGATTTCCGCGACCAACGGTCCTTTCGGCCCGCGGCCGATTCGAATATTGATGACCTGGCCCTGCTCCAAATCGTCGTAACCGTAACGACGTAAGGTCTCGACATGGACGAAAATATCCTGCGTGCCTTCGCCCTTGGTCACGAAACCATATCCCTTGGTTCGATTGAACCATTTCACGGACACTTCGATGAAATCGCCTTCGGCTTCGACCGGTGTGAACTGGCTGGATGTACCGCTGCTTTCCCGCGGCACCGTGCCTGGCTTGATCGCCGTAGAGATATCCAGTTCGATTATTCGTTGCGCCTGCAAACCCCGATCGCGGCGCACCGCCTCGCAAACCACGGTCGTGCCTTCATGGACGAGCTGGACACCCGCCTCGCGCAATACTGTTTTATGCAGCAAGACATCTCCGTCATCGGTCACGATAAAGCCGTAACCTTTGACCGAATCAAACCACTTAACCGGGCCCGCGCGATCACACTCTCGGCCGGTTCTTCTTCATACGATTCCATACTCATTGGGCTTCCAACTACCGCCGAACAAGAACGTTAGCACGAATCAATCGAGCCTTCCAAGAAGCGATTGATTGTCCCCGGACTAATAAATGGCGATTTAATGGTTCGCAGCCAATATTAGAGGCTGGCAATCCTAACCCGATCCAACTATGGTCGGGATATATTTAAGTGATAGTCGTTCGAGGGTGTCTGGTGACTTTGCAGGGGGAGAGCGGCGCATCGCCCAAATTCGATTTTGGGCAAGCTTCCGTACGGCATGCGGCCGGAATGGCTGCTGTGCTCGTGGTTTTGTGGCTGATCCTTTCCGGAATCTATATTCCGTTGACCATCGCGATGGGGGTACTGTCGATCACCCTGACGATCTATTTGTGCGGCCGCATGAAACTCATTGACTATGAGGGGCTGCCGTTACACATCGCTGGACGTACGATCTTGTTCTACTGGCCCTGGTTGGCGGTGGAGATTGCGAAAGCGAATTGGGATGTGGTGAAGCGCATACTCGCGCCGACGCCGGATATTCAGTCCACATTGTTCACCACTCGAGCAACCCAAACGTCGGACCTCGGCATGGTGATTTACGCCAACTCCATCACCTTGACGCCCGGAACCGTTTCGGTCGATCTCAACCCGGGACAAATTATGGTTCACGCCCTATCCCGAGAGGGCGCCGAGGAGGTGCTGCGGGGCGAAATGGATCGTCGCTGTCATGAATTGGAAGTGTTCGACGGCGGATAATGCAGACGGTCTACGACAGCGCGATGTTCAATGTGGCGGCGGTGGCCGTGCTGATCGCCATGGGACTGGCGTTGACGCGGGCCTATCTCGGCCCCACCGTCTTCGACCGGGTGCTTGCGGTTAACAGTTTCGGCACGAAAACGGTGATCCTTATCGCTGTCCTGGGATTCGTCATGGGCCGACCGGATTTCATGGATATCGCCCTGCTCTACGCACTGATGAACTTTATCGGCACCATTGCGGTTTTGA
Source organism: Alphaproteobacteria bacterium (assembly GCA_965216645.1). Lineage (GTDB taxonomy): Bacteria > Pseudomonadota > Alphaproteobacteria > CBDCGJ01. The sequence goes on from CBDCGJ010000029.1 coordinate 86,775, forward strand.
AGTTCGTCAAATACGGCGACTTCTCGCGCGCCAGCGAGGACCACGAATGATGGCTTTGATCGCCGAGATCATATCCTGGATCCTGTTGCTGATTGGCAGCGCGCTGACCGTGATCGGGGCGTTTGGGTTGGTTCGCCTACCCGACTTTTTCACCCGCCTGCATCCGGCGGGGATTACCGACACTTTGGGCGCAAGTTTGATTCTGCTGGGTCTCGCGGTGCAGGCCGGCTGGACTCTGGTGGCGTTGAAATTGCTGCTGATCATCCTGTTTCTGTTTTTCACCAGCCCGACATCCTCCCATGCCGCGGCAAGGGCGGCGCTCGCCGACGGGTTGCGCCCTAAGGATGTGGAGGAGCTGCCGACGGACATTTCACCTGAAGTACGGGAGAGTGGCGAATAGAAGCCATCGTCAACATCGCCCTGCTAACGTTCATGGCAGCGACCGGGATTGCCATTTTACGCGTGCGCAACCTGTTCGCGGTGGCGATGCTGTCCGGAATTTACAGTTTCTTGGCGGCGACCGTGTTCGTGTTGTTGGACGCTGTCGACGTCGCCTTCACGGAAGCCGCGGTCGGCGCCGGCGTTTCCACGGTGCTGATGCTCGGCGCCTTGTCCCTGATCGGCGAAAGCCGGGAGAAAATCTCGACCCGCACGCCGTTTCTGCCGCTGATCGTCGTGACCATTACCGCGGCCGCGTTGCTTTACGGCGTTGCCGACATGCCCGCCTTCGGCGATCCAGATGCGCCGGCCAACAAGCATGTCGCACCTCGATATCTGGTCGACAGTAAGGAGGAGATCGGCGTACCCAATGTCGTCACCTCCGTACTCGCCAGTTATCGAGGCTACGACACATTGGGAGAGACCGGTGTGATCTTCACCGCCGGCGTCGCGGTGATGACCTTGCTGGGCGGGACGTTCTGGCGGCGCAGACGACGCATCCCGGAAGCCGACCTCCAGCGGGAGGACGACGGGAGATGAAGCATCATCGCGTTCTCCGGATCATTTCCAAGTTTCTGATCCCCTTCATTCTGCTGTTCGGTTTGTACGTTCAGTTTCACGGCGACTTCGGCCCGGGCGGTGGCTTCCAAGCGGGCGTCATTTTCGCCGCAGCCATCATTCTCTACGCCATCGTCTTTGGTTTGCAGGAAGCCATGCGGGCGGTACCGCCGCGTATATTGGTGAAGTTTGTGGCCGGCGGATTGATGCTCTATGTTCTGGTCGGTGTCGCCGGCATGCTGCTGGGCGGTGAGTTCCTGAATTACTCCGTCTTGGGTAGCACGCAGACCGGCGGTCAGCATCTCGGGATTTTCCTCGTTGAACTCGGCGTCGGCATCACTGTCGCGGCCACCGTCTTGACGATTTACTATTACTTTGCCGGCTATCGCGGTTTGGGCGAGGAAGACGAATGATCGACGTCATCCTGGCCCACTATAACTACTGGATTGTAGTCCTGTTGATGATGATCGGTTTCTACATCGTCATTTCGCACGGCAATATGATCAAGAAGATGGTCGGTCTGAACATCTTTCAGACGTCCGTTTTTCTTATGTACATCACTTTGGCTAAGGTCGAAGGCGGCACGGCACCGATCTTCGCCGAGGGTTTCACGGTCTTCTCCAATCCCCTGCCCCATGTCCTGATCCTGACCGCGATCGTCGTCGGCGTCGCCACCATGGCGGTCGGGTTGGCCTTGGTGGTACGCATTCGGGATGCCTATGGCACTATCGAGGAAGACGAGATCCAGCGCATGGACGAAACGCCGTGATCATATCGAACCTGCCCGCGCTGTTGATCGTCCTACCCTTGCTGGCGGCGCCGATCTGCGTGTTGCTGGGGAACGGCCGATGGGCTTGGGGACTGAGCACCGCGGTCACCTGGCTCTGCGTCGCCATCGCCGCCGGCTTGCTGCAGATCACCTGGAATGGCGAAGTCATCGAATATCCGCTCGGCGGTTGGGAAGCGCCGTTCGGGATCGTCTATCGGATCGATCCGGCCAACGCCTTCATCCTGTTGATCGTCGCGGGAATCAGCGCGCTGGTCCTGCCCTATGCCTGGCATAGCGTGCAGCACGAGGTGCCGGCCAACCGGCAACATCTGTTCTACAGCCTCTACAATCTCTGCCAGACCGGACTTATGGGTATCGCGATTACCGGCGATGCCTTCAATGTTTTCGTCTTTTTGGAGATCTCGTCGCTTTCCAGCTATGCCCTGATCGCTCTCGGCCATCATCGCAAGGCCCTGACCGCAGCCTTTACCTATCTGATCATGGGTACCATCGGGGCGACCTTCATCCTGATCGGCATCGGCATGATGTATATGATGACCGGCACGTTGAACATGACCGATTTGAACGACCGTCTGCAGGCGGTGAGCGAAACCGGCCCGGTCCTGGCCGCCGTTTCTTTTATTACCGTGGGTGTCGCCTTGAAACTGGCGCTGTTCCCGCTGCATCTTTGGTTGCCGAACGCTTATGCCTACGCGCCGAGCGCGGTCTCGGCGTTCATCGCCGCGACATCGACGAAGGTGTCGATCTACGTCTTACTACGCTTCGCCTTCACTGTCTTCGGGACGGACATTTCCTTCAGCACCGTGCCCATGCATTGGGTGTTGTTGATCCCGGCCGTGCTGGCCATGTTCGCCGGCTCGCTGGTGGCGATATTCGAAACCGACGTAAAACGCATGCTGGCCTATTCCAGCGTCGCGCAAATCGGGTACATCGTCCTGGCGATCAGTCTGGTCAGCGTCGGCGGCTTGACCGCCGGCTTCCTGCATATCTTCAATCACGCGCTGATGAAGGCGGCATTATTTTGCGTCATGGGCTGTGTTTTCTACCGCATGGCATCGGTGCGGGTCGGAGATATGGCCGGCTTGGCGAAAGAGATGCCAATTACCTTCGCTTGCTTCCTGATTGGCGGACTCAGCTTGATCGGCGTGCCCTTGACCGGCGGCTTTATCTCGAAATGGTATCTGATCAAAGCGACCGTCGAGATCGACCAATGGTGGCTCGGCGCGCTCGTCCTGGCATCCAGCCTGTTGGCCGTGGTCTATATCTGGCGCCTAGTCGAGGTCATGTATTTTCAGGACGCCCCCGAAGGTCGCCCGCCGGCGCGGGAGGCACCCTGGAGCATGCTGGTGCCAACCATTGTGCTGACCGCCGCCAATATTTATTTCGGCATTGAAACCTCCTTGCCGATCGGCGTGTCGGAGGCAGCGGCGAAGGCGTTGCTGGAGGGGGCTTGGTGAGCGCGCAGGCCCTCATGATCCTGGCGATCGTCATCCCGTTCATTGCGGTGGCGATAATACCCCTGTTCAGCGAGAAACCAAACCAGCGGGAAGCCGTAACCCTGTCCGCCGCCGCTGTCCTGTTCGTGGTGGTGATGATCTTGATCACCGGTGAAAACCGCTTTGACGGCGAGCAACTGGCTTTGTTCGAACCGATTCCCGACGCCCCCATCGCTTTCCGGCTGGAGCCGCTGGGCGCTATCTTCGCCTTCGTCGCGTCGTTCCTGTGGATCGTCAGCTCGTTCTTTTCCATCGGTTATATGCGCGGCAACAACGAACCGCGGCAGACCCGTTTCTTTGTCGCCTTCGCCATTGCCATCGGCAGCACCATGGGGATCTGCTTCGCCGACAATCTGCTGACCCTGTTCATTTTCTACGAAGCCCTGACGATATCAACCTACCCCCTCGTCACCCATCATATGAATGAGGACGCGAAAACCAGCGGCCGCACCTATCTCGGCCTGCTGATGGGCACCTCCATCGGTTTCCTGTTATTCGCCATCATCATGACCTGGGTCGAGACCGGCACGGTCCAGTTCGTGCCGGGCGGCATTATGGACGGCAAAGTCGGCACGACCATGGGCGGCATTCTGTTGCTGCTGTTTATGTACGGTGTCGGCAAAGCGGCATTAATGCCCATGCATCGCTGGTTGCCGGCGGCCATGGTGGCACCGACACCGGTCAGCGCCCTGTTGCATGCGGTCGCCGTGGTGAAGGCCGGCGTCTTCTCGGTGGTGAAGATCGCCGTCTATATCTTCGGTCTCGACTATCTAAAGGAAATGCTGGCGTCCGACATCGTTTTGGTAATGGCTGGCTTTACCATCATCGCAGCGTCGCTGGTGGCGATCCGGCAGGACAATTTGAAGCGGCGGCTGGCCTATTCCACGGTCAGCCAGCTTTCCTACGTTATCCTTGCCATGTTCATCCTGACGCCGATCTCGACAGTGGCGGCGGCGCTTCATATCGCCGTGCACGCCTTTGGTAAGATAACGCTGTTCATGGCCGCCGGCTCGATCTACACCGCCGGTCACAAGACCCTGGTCAGCCAGTTGAACGGCATTGGCAAGCGCATGCCTTGGACCATGGGGGCCTTTGCCGTCGGTGCCCTGTCGATGGTTGGCGTCCCGCCGGCCGCCGGCTTCTTGAGCAAATGGTATATGTTGCAGGGCGCGTTGGAGGTGGAGCAAATTTTTGCCCTCACCGTCATCGTCGTTTCCACCCTGTTGAACGCCGCCTATTTCCTGCCTGTGGTCTATGCCGCTTTCATGAAGGCGGAAGGTCCCGAGGAAGCCAAGCTCGGCGAGCACGGTGAAGCGCCCTGGCCGATTACCGTCGCCTTGGTGACAACGGCAGCGGCCACTATCCTACTGCTGCTGTTTCCCGGTTTCTTCCTCGAAATGGCCAGCGGACTGATCTAACGCCTGCGCCGGACATAGGGCTACTTACTCGTCAGAGCCGGGCTAATAGACGATCAGCGACAGAACTAGAAACGTCCCCAATATGGTCGCCCCCCAAAGGGCCATGATGCCGGTTTGAGAGGTGCGGGCGAAGACGCCGAGCGGCCCGAAATGCCGGTATTTGAACGTGATCAGATTGTTGAGGTGTTGCAGCGTGAAGCCGGTGACGACCGACCGTACACCGACAACGGCACCAGTCGCCCAACGGATGAGCCGGGGGCCCAGCCAACGATAGCTGAAATCGAAATCCAGTACGGTGGAGCGCAGTTCCGGCGGATAGAGCCCGCTTCTTTGTAGCGTCGCGAACGCCAAGCCGGAGAAGAAGAGCAGCTGCAGCATGGTGACCACGTGAGACGTGGTGTAAGGCACATAGTCGACCGGATAAGGCAGCAACGCGTACAAAGGCTGCGGGTAGACCCCGACGCCGATGCAGAAAAATGCCGCGACCGCCATGGCCAGCAGCATATTGAGCGGCGCTTCCTTGGGCCGCTTGCCGGAATCATGGGCGAAGAAGGCGAAGAAAGGTATCTTGATGCCCGAATGGTGAAACACGCCGGCCGAGGCGAACAACAGGATTAGGAAGGCGATTAAATACCCCTCCTCCGCCGCGGCCGTCAGGATCATGGACTTGGTGACGAAACCGCTGAACAGCGGGAAGCCGGAAATCGCGGCACCGCCAATGATGCAAAACCCGGTCGTCCAGGGCATGGTCTTGTAAAGCCCACCTAATTCCGAGCCCTTCGCCGTACCGGTCCGGTACAGCACCGCGCCCATGGTCATGAACAGCAGCGCTTTATAAATAATATGCGCAAAAGCATGACTGACCGCGCCGTTGATCGCCAGCGTCGTGCCGATGCCGACGCCCGCGACCATGAAACCGAGCTGATTATTCAGGCTGTAAGCCAGGACCCGGCGCAAATCGTTTTCGATGACGGCGTAGAAAATGGGAAAGGCCGTCATCGCCGCGCCGATCCAGATCAACACTTCCGTCCCCGCGAAGCCACGCGCCAGGGCGTAGACCGCGAGTTTCGTGGTAAAGGCGCTGAGAAAAACCGTCCCGGTGACGGAGGCTTCGGGATAAGCGTCCTGCAGCCAGTTATGCACGAATGGGAAGGCGCATTTGATGCCGAAGGCGATCATGATCAGCATGCCACCGGGCTTGTCCAATCCAATATGATCGAATACGACGGAGCCAGTGGCGCTGGCATACCAGGCAATGCCGGATAACAACAGCACGCCTGACGCCAAATATATGATCATGGTCCTGAAGCCGGCGTGGAACGCTCGCTCCGTCCTTGCCGCCCAGATCAGGAAGATCGACGCGACGGCGGCAATTTCCCAATAAAAGAACATGGTGATCAGGTCGCCCGCGAACACCGCGCCGATGGCCGCGCCCGCGTAAACAAGCGCGGTCACTTGCTCGAACAGGTCGTCGCGATGCCAGGCGAACAAAACGCCGATGGCGGCCGCGATATAGAACACATAGCCGAAAATAACGCTCAGCTTGTCGACGCGAACGTGGGTCTGCTCGAAACCGTAGATCGACATCACGCCGAACGTACCCGGCTCCAATAAAGTGATTTGCAGAATCCCAAGCAGCGGCAGGAGTAGCGAATAGGCGGAACGAACGTGACCCTTCAGGACTGGTACCAGGACGGCACCGCAGATCATCAATAGACCGGGCGGAAATTCAACGATCATAAAAGTCCTCGTCGCGCATCAATACCTTGCGCATTTCTCGTGCCACCAGCACCAGGGCAAAGGACATGAAAAAACCGAATAGGCCGTAAAATCCGAACCAGTTCTCGAAATCGAAAATCGCGTGTTTGTGATAAAGGGCATCCGACAAAAACAAGAGCGCACAGGCCACGACCAGTGCCCAAAACACTTTGTAAACGTTGCGCATGTCGTCAAGCCAGTAACGCTTGCCACCGTCCTGTTCCTGCGCGTGTTCGTTCGAGGGATGTTCGTTCAAATCGTATCCTTTCGGATCGTCGCTCGACGGGAAAGATCGGATAAAATGAATCGCTTTATATATATTGGACTATTCTCATAAAAGACCGGTAGCTTCAATAGTTTATCGACGCGGCGGGCGCGGATGGCCGGGAAATCCACCCGTTGACATGGCAAACAACGTAATCTGCCCTATCACGTATTTTCAAAAACTCTCTCGGAAACGGGGATTGCCGGAGCATGGTTGCCTATCTGAATTTTCACACCATCGCAGCGTTGCTGAATGGAATAGCGCTGGGGGCGATGCTGTTCTTTGCGATCGTCGTCACACCCGTCGTCTTCAAATCGCTATTGGGTCCGGCGCGGATCTCGTTTCTCGAAACCATCTTCCCGCTCTACTTTCGTGCCATGATGGTGCTGGAGGGTATGGCCGGCCTGCTGATCATCTATCGTTTCGAAGGCTGGGTTCTTTTGGCCGTCGCCGCCGGATTTCTGTTCGCCGACGCGGTACTGCGGCCGCGGATAGAACGCCACCGCCCGGGTCACTATGCCGGCGACGAAGATGACAAAAAGAAGTTTCGCTTGCTGCACCGGCTCAGTGTATTAATCAACCTCACACAAATAATCGTGTCGCTGATCGTCTTCTTCCGATTGGCGATCTAAGAATGACGGGAGATCAGCCATGGATATGAGCGGCGAACACCGGATCGAGGCCAGCCGCGAACAGGTCTGGCAGGCGCTCAACGATCCGGAGGTACTGAAGGCCTGCATTCCCGGTTGCGATAGTCTGGAAAAACTTACCGACACCCAATTTGCCGCGACGGTCACCGCGAAGGTCGGCCCGGTGAAGGCGAAATTCAAAGGCGAGGTCGAACTCAGCGATATCGATCCGCCGAACGGGTACACGATTTCGGGCGAAGGCAAAGGCGGCGCGGCCGGCTTTGCCAAAGGCGGCGCGAAAGTGAAACTGACCGAAGATGACGGTGCGACCCTGCTGGGTTACGAGGTCAACGCCAATGTGGGCGGCAAAATGGCCCAGCTCGGCTCCCGCCTGATCGATGGTACGGCAAAAAAGCTTTCCGACGAGTTCTTCCAGAAATTCGCCGAAATGGCGGAAGCCGCGGCACCCGAAGAAGCGCCGATCATCGAGGCGCCCGTCGAGGAACCGGTCATCGAAGGGCCGGTCGAACAGCCGGCCACGCCCGAGCCTGAAACCGCCCCTTCGCCCGAGCCAGCACCCGTCCAGGAACCGGCGGCCGGCGGCGGCTTGCCGAGTTGGGTTTGGATCACCGGCTTGATCGTCGTTGTCGCCGTCATTCTTTGGTTGGTGACAGGTTCGTGAAATATTAGCGTTTCGCCGGTCAACGCTTGACGGCGGGCGCGCATTCTTCGAGACTACCGTCAGGCGATCCGGCGACACCGGCGCTCGCGAAAAACTTATAACAAAGAAGACAGAGGGAGGATCGGCATGCCATCGGTATCTATGACCGTGAACGGGCAATCCGTCACCAAAGATGTGGAGGAGCGCACGCTTCTCGTCCAGTTCCTGCGAGAAACATTGAGATTGACCGGCACCCATGTCGGTTGCGATACCAGCCAATGCGGTGCCTGTGTGGTCCATGTGAACGGTAAGGCTGTAAAATCCTGCACAACCCTTGCGGTGATGAACGATGGTGCGGACGTAACGACCATCGAAGGCCTGGCGAACGGCGATACCCTGCATCCGATGCAGGAAGCCTTCCGCGACAACCATGGCCTGCAATGCGGCTTCTGCACGCCGGGCATGGTGATGACTGCGGTCGACATGGCCAATCGAAACGACAGCCTGGACGAAGCCACCGTGCGACAGGAGCTGGAAGGCAATCTCTGCCGCTGCACCGGCTACCACAATATCGTCAAATCGATCCTGGCCGGCGCATCTGCCATGCGCGGCTGAGCACGGGTCCAACAAAAAAGGGGAGATACGCCATGAATGCCGAGACAGGTATCGGCGCGTCGGTCCGACGGACCGAGGATAAACGCTTCATCACCGGCAAGGGCAATTATACGGACGATGTGAATATCGCCGGTCAGGCCCATGCCTATTTCGTGCGTTCGCCGCACGCCCATGCCACCTTGAACGGAATCGACACCAGCGCCGCCCTGGCCGCGCCGGGCGTGCTCGCCGTTTTCACCGGCGACGATTTGGCCGCCGACGGCATCGGCCCGCTGGTTTGCGGCGCCCAGCTTACGGGGACGGACGGCGGCCCGCAGAAGGCGCCGGCCCATCCGGCTTTGGCTCAGGGCAAAGTCCGTTATGTCGGCGATCATGTCGCCGTCGTCGTTGCCGAAACTTTGGCGCAAGCGAAAGACGGCGCGGAACTGGTCGACGTCGATTACGGCGTGCTCGACAGCACCACAGATCTCGCCACCAGCGATCAGGACGGCAAACCGCAAATCCATGAGGAAGCGCCGAACAATATTTGCATCGACTGGGAATTCGGCGAACGGGCGCAGGTGGAGGAAGCCTTCGCCAATGCCCATCATGTGGCCGAGCTGGAACTGGTCAACAACCGGATGGTGACCAATCCCATCGAGCCCCGCGCGGCGGTCGGCGACTACAATTCGGGGACAGACGAGACCACGCTCTATGTCACCACACAAAACCCACATGTGCATCGACTGGTGTTCTCGGCCTTCAACGGCCTGGCGCCGGAGCATAAATTGCGGGTCGTCGGCCCCGACGTGGGCGGCGGTTTCGGTGTGAAGATCTTCACCTATTCGGAAGAACTGGTCTGCGCCTGGGCCGCCAGGAAGGTGAACCGGGCGGTGAAATGGACGGCGGAGAAATCGGAATCCTTCATGTCCGATGCGCATGGCCGCGACCACATCACCACGGCACGGTTGGCGTTGGACGAAACCGGTAAGTTCCTGGCGCTCCATTGTCAGACCAAAGCCAATATGGGTGCCTATCTGCAGCTCTTCTCGGTGACCATTCCGACCCTGTTCCATGCCTTCCTGCTGGCCGGCCCCTATACCACGCCGGCAGTGCTATGCGAGGTGCGGAACATGTTCACCAATACCTCGCCGGTGGACGCCGCGCGCGGTGCCGGGCGGCCGGAAGCGACCTATATTCTTGAGCGCATCGTCGACGTGGCGGCGCGGGATATGGGCATCGACCCGGCGGAGCTGCGGCGGCGCAACTATATTGCGCCGGACGCCTTCCCGTACCAGACCCCGGTCGTGCATCTCTACGACTCCGGCGATTACGATGCGGCGTTGGACAAGGCGCTCGACATCGCCGACTATAACGGTCTGTCGGCGCGTCAGGCGGAAGCGCAATCCCGCGGCAAACGTCGAGGCATCGGCCTGTCCTCTTACATCGAGGCCTGCGGCGTTGCCCCTTCGGCGGCGGTCGGCAGCCTGGGCGTCGGCGTCGGGCTCTGGGAATCGGCGGAAGTCCGTTTCAATCCGACCGGCAACGTGCAGGTCCTCACCGGCACCCACTCCCACGGTCAGGGACACGAAACCGCCTTCGCCCAGTTGGTCAACGATCAACTCGGCGTGCCGATCGAAAACATCGACGTGATCCATGGCGATACGGCCCGCACGCCATTCGGTATGGGCACCTACGGGTCCCGCTCCCTCGCGGTCGGCGGCGTGGCGATCACCAATGCCTGTCAGAAGATCATCGACAAAGGCAAGAAGATTGCCGCCCATATCATGGAAGCGGCGGAGGAGGACGTCGAGTTCGCCGGCGGCAACTTCACCGTGGCCGGCACCGACAAGGCCATGAATATCGCCGAAGTCGCCTTCGCGGCCTATGTCCCGCACAATTATCCGGAAGGTTTGGAACCGGGATTGGACGAGAACGCGTTCTTCGATCCGATGAACTTCTCCTTCCCCGCGGGCACGCATATCTGCGAGGTCGAGGTCGATCCGGAAACCGGCGTCGTGGACATCGTCAACTACACGGCGGTGGATGACTTCGGCCGCTTAATCAATCCGATGATCGTGGCCGGTCAGGTCCATGGCGGCATCGCTCATGGCGTCGGTCAGGCGCTGTTGGAAGTCTGTAAATACGACAGCGAAAGCGGGCAGCTCTTGACCGGATCGTTGATGGATTATGCCTTGCCCAGGGCTGATAATTTGCCGAGCTTCAAGGTCGACTATGCGCCGACCGAACCGCCCCATAACCCGCTTGGGGTCAAGGGCTGCGGCGAAGCCGGCGCCATCGCGGCCCCGCCGGCGGTCATCAACGCCATCGCCAATGCCTTGAACGTCAAGCATGTCGACATGCCGGCGACGGCGGAAGTGGTCTGGCGCGCGGCGCAAAGCGCTTGAGATTTAGGGCAATCGAGATAACAGGAGACATGAGATATGTATAACTTCTCCTACCACCGTCCGGGCAGCGTCGCGGATGCGGCGAGTGCCCTCAATGGGGCGGAAGACGGAAAGCTAGTGGCGGGCGGTCAAACCCTGCTGCCGACCATGAAACAGCGGCTGGCGGCGCCGAGCGATCTGATCGATCTGGCCGGTATCGGCGAGTTGAACGGTATCACCGTAGCCGACGGTAAAGTCAGCATCGGCGCCATGACCTGTCATGCCGACGTCGCCAACTCGGAGGACGTGCAAAACGCGATTCCCGCGTTGGCAGGTCTCGCGGGCCGCATCGGCGATCCGGCGGTCCGGCACAAAGGCACCATCGGCGGCTCCATCGCCAATGCCGACCCGGCTGCCGACTATCCGGCCGCGGTCTGTGCCCTGGGTGCAACGGTGAATACCAATAAGCGGTCGATCGCCGGCGACGAGTTCTTCACGGGCCTATTCGAAACCGCGTTGGACGAGGATGAGATCATCACCAGCGTCGATTTCCCGGTCCCGGACGCGGCGGCCTATCAGAAGTTCGAAAACCCGGCCTCGCGCTATGCCATTGTCGGCGTCTTCGTCGCCAAGATGGGCGGCGGCGTGCGGGTCGGCGTAACCGGGGCGACCAGCCACGCCCATCGCGGGCCAAGGCTTGAAGCGGCGCTCGGCGATAATTTCTCGCCGGATGCGGTCGACAGTGTCGAGCTGCCCGTGGAGGCGATGAACTCCGACATTCACGCCAGCGCTGAATATCGGGCTCATCTGGTGAAAGTGATGGCGAAGCGGGCGGTCGCCGCCATCGGTTGATCCGCCCGGCCACAGACATGATATAAGAAAGGGGAAGGCTGCCTTCCCCTTTCTTCGTTCGGGAAATACGAATGAGCCAGAACCTGCCCGCTTCCGTCGACGACACCTTAACGCTGTTGAGCGACGGCAACTATATCGCCGACCGCAGTTTGGCGACGACGCTTTACCTCGCGCTGCGTATGGGCCGGCCGCTGTTTTTGGAGGGCGAGGCCGGCGTCGGTAAAACCGAAATCGCCAAAGTGCTGTCGGACACCTTGGGCCGCCGCCTGGTGCGTTTGCAATGCTACGAAGGTTTGGACGTGTCTTCCGCGGTCTACGAATGGAACTATTCTCGCCAGATGATCGAGATCCGACTAGCGGAAGCGGCACAGGATACCGAAAAGGACAAGCTGGCGCAGAACATCTTCTCCCACGAATTCCTCATCGAACGCCCTCTACTACAAGCCTTAAGGGACGACGAAGTCGGACCGCCCGTCCTGCTCATCGACGAATTGGACCGCACGGACGAACCGTTCGAGGCCTATCTGCTCGAGGTTCTTTCCGACTTCCAGATCACCATTCCAGAGATCGGGACGATCGCCGCGGCCAACCCGCCGATCGTCGTCATCACCTCGAACCGGACACGTGAAATCCACGACGCCCTGAAACGCCGCTGCCTCTATCATTGGGTCGGTTATCCCAGCGCGGCTCGGGAACTTGAGATCGTTCGCACGAAACTCCCCGGCATCGACAAAGCGCTCAGCCAGCAAGTCGTCGCCTTCATCCAGCGTTTGCGGGATGAAGACCTGTTCAAGCTGCCCGGCGTCGCCGAGACTCTGGACTGGGCCACCGCCCTCTCCCAACTCGATAAGCTCAGCCTCGACCCAGACGTCATCGACGACACCCTCGGCGTGCTGCTGAAATATCAGGACGACATCGCCAAGATCCAAGGCAGCGAAGCCGCCCGCATCCTGGAGGACGTGAAACGGGACATGGCGGCTGTGGGATGATTGGACTTTGTTGTCTAAATAGTCGTCCCGGTCGAAGCGAAGCGGAGAACCGGGACCCATTCCAACGATATTTGCATAACCATTGCTGTTGCAAATGTAGTCGGAATGGATACCAGATAACGGCTTCGCCGTTTCCGGCATGACGGTGTATGAGTCATGAACGACCTCAGCGACATTCCTATTCCCGACGACGACGGGCGTTTGGCCGAGAATATTATGCATTTCGCCCGCGTTCTCCGCGCCGCTGGCCTGCCGGTCGGGCCGGGGAAGGTCTTGGACGCGGTGCGTGCCGTTGAGATCGCCGGCCTGGCGCGCCGGGACGACTTTTACTGGGCGCTTTTCTCCATCTTCGTCAACCGCTACGATCAGCGGGAATTGTTCGATCAGGCATTCCACATTTTCTGGCGCGACCCACAGATCATGGAAAAGATGCTGGGCCTGATCCTCCCGAGCATGAATCTACCGCCGGCCGAGGATCAGCAGGAGATCATCCGCCGTCTCGCCGACGCCATGGGAAAGGGCGAACGGGATAGCAAACAGGAACAGGGCGAGGAAGTCGAGTTCGACGCCACCCTGACCTATTCCGCCGCCGAGGTATTGCAGGACATGGATTTCGAAGCCATGTCGGCGGAAGAGTTGGCTGAGGCTCGGGCCGCCATTGCGGCCATGCGTCTGCCGATCGCCGAGGTGCCGACACGACGCTTCTACACCAATCCCCGGGGTCAGCGGGTCGATATGCGCAAAACCATGCGAGCGGCGCTGCGGTCCGGCGGCGCCATCATCCCGCTCCGGATGCGGAAACGGCGGCGACGGCATCCGCCCCTTGTCGTACTCTGCGATATTTCCGGCTCCATGAACCGATACAGCCGGATGTTCCTGCATTTCATGCATGCGATCACCAATGACAGGGATCGCGTCTTCACCTTCGTTTTCGGTACCCGGTTGACCAATATCACCCGATATTTGCGGCAGAAGGATGTTGACGTCGCCCTCGACCAAGTGACTGACGCGGTCGACGATTGGTCGGGTGGCACGCGCATCGGCGCTTGCTTCAAGAGTTTTAACGATCATTGGTCCAGACGAGTTCTGGCCCAGGGCGCGGTCGTGCTGATCATATCCGACGGTCTCGATCGGGATGCCGGTAGCGGCCTGCCGAAGGAAATGGAACGGCTGCACAAATCCTGCCGCCGTTTGATCTGGCTCAACCCCCTCTTGCGTTACGAGGGATTTCAACCCAAATCTAGGGGTGTGCGGGCCATGTTGCCCCACGTGGACGACTTTCGCAGCGTCCATAATTTGACTAGTCTTAGGGAACTGACCGACGTCTTGAGCGCGGCGCCCCGGCCCGCGCGAAGCGATCGGCAATTCCGTGACATGGTGGCATGACGATGATCGAACATGACAAGGTTTTGGAGACCGCACAGGCGTGGAAATCGGAAGGACGCGGTGTCGCGCTGGCAACGGTCGTCACAACGTGGGGCTCCTCTCCGCGCCCGGTCGGCAGTCAGTTGGTGGTCGACGACAAGGGCAATTTCATCGGCTCCGTCTCCGGCGGTTGCATCGAAGGCGCCGTGGTCGGCGAAGCCATGAAAGCGATCGAAGACGGCGAAACCCGCCTGCTCGACTTCGGCGTCAGCGACGAAATGGCCTGGGAAGTCGGCTTGACCTGCGGCGGTAAAGTCGAAGTCTTCGTCGAGAAGGTGCAGTGATTTTACGATGAAGCAAGCCGTTCTCGAGCAACTGCTGGCGGACCGCGCCGCCAAACGGCCAGTGGTGCTGGCGACGCCGTTGAATGGCGGCGAAGCACGCCTCATCTATCCGGCGCCGGACAATGCGGACCCGCTGAACGAGGCGGCCGCGATCGTGTTGCGCGACGATAAATCCCGCGTGGTCGACACCGACGATGGCGATGTTTTCCTGCACGCACATAATCCGCCATTGCGTATGATCGTCGTCGGCGCGGTGCATATCGCGCAACCATTGGTGCAAATGGCGGTGATTGACGGTTTCGACGTCACCATCGTCGACCCGCGCGGCGGTTTCGTCAGCGAGGAACGATTTCAGGATGTGACCATCCTGCCGAAATGGCCCGACGACGCCCTCATCGAACTCGGCATCGATCACCGTACCGCCATCGTCACCCTGACCCACGATCCGAAAATCGACGACCCGGCCTTGCATGTCGCTTTACGCTCGCCCGCGTTTTATGTCGGTTGCCTCGGCAGTACACGTACCCATGGCAAGCGGGTCGAACGCCTGAGTAAAGATGGCTTGAGCCAACGCGAAATCCACCGCATTCACGGCCCCATCGGCCTCGACATCAGCGCCAAGTCGCCGGCGGAGATCGCCATCTCGATCCTGGCCGAGGTGACCCAGGCGTTGCGCCGCGGGGACACCCGTTGATCTTCGACCGCCTCGCCCCCGAAAAGGCGGTCGGCGCTTTCCTTGTGCACAGCCTCGCCCTGCCGAAACAGCGTTTCAAGAAAGGCCGGGTTCTCAACGAAGCGGACGTCGCGGCGATCGAAGCCGCCGGAATCGACAGCGTGCTGGTAGCGCGTCTGGAAAACGATGATATGGCCGAAGACGTGGCGGCCGACCGTATCGCCCGCGCGGCCCAAGGCAAGAACTGTCGTCTACAGGCCGCCTTTACCGGACGCGCCAATCTCTATGCGGAACGGGATGGGTTGGCGGTGATCGACCGAACGCGCATCGATGCCATTAATCGCATCGACGAAGCCGTCACGATCGCCACGGTCGAGCCTTATGTTCGCGTCAGCGAAGGACAGATGTTAGCCACGGTGAAGATCATTCCCTTTGCCGCGCCGACGGACGCCGTGGAAAAGGCCGCTGAAATTGCCGCCGATGGCGAACTGATTTGGGTTGCACCGCTACAGAAGAAGCGCGCCGGTGTGATCATGACCCGTCTCCCGGATACACGCGACAAGGTATTGGACAAAACCGCTGACGTGATCCGCGAACGCATGGCGGCGCTTGGCGGCACGGTGGCGCTGACTGCTCAGTGCGCCCATGAGCGAGAAGCGATTGCCGCCGCCGTTCGCACGCAACTTGCCGAAGGCTACGACCCAATCCTGATCTTCGGCGCCTCCGCCATCACCGACCGACGGGACGAAGTACCCGCCGGGATCGAAGGCGCCGGCGGCGAACTGCTGCATTTCGGTATGCCCGTAGACCCCGGCAATCTACTGCTACTGGCCCGGGCCGACGACACGCCGGTGATCGGCCTGCCGGGTTGCGCTCGCTCGCCGAAACTGAACGGCTTCGATTGGGTCTTGGAGCGGGTCTGTGCGGACGTCCCGGTCCAACCGGAAGACATCATGGCCATGGGCACCGGCGGCCTGTTGAAGGAAATCACCAGCCGGCCGCAGCCACGCGCCGGCACCGTATCGGAATCTGCGGCGCCGCGCGTCGCCCGCATCGCCGGTCTAGTCCTGGCCGCCGGTCAGTCGCGCCGCATGGGGGAGGCCAATAAGCTGCTGGCGGAAGTGGATGGCGCGCCGATGGTGGCCCGCGTGCTGGCCGCGGCCCGGGCCTCGAACCTCACCCATCTCAGCGTCGTAACGGGATATCAGGCCGAGAAAGTCCAGGCAGTGGTAACGGATGACGACGTGACCATCCATCACAATCCGAATTTCGCCGACGGGCTCAGCAGTTCCTTGAAAGTTGGACTGGCGAGTTTGCCGGACGATATCGACGGCGTGATGATCCTGCTCAGCGATATGCCGCGGATCGCGCCGGCCCATATCGATCGCCTGATCGCCGCTTTCGACCCCTTGGAAGGCCGCAGCATCTGCGTACCTACTTTCAACGGCAAGCGCGGCAATCCCGTGCTCTTCGCCGCCGACTTGATCGACGAGATGCGCCACGCCGGCGGCGATACCGGCGCCAAGCACGTCATCGGACAACACGAAGACCAGGTTTGCGAGGTCGCCATGGCCGACGATGCCATCTTTCTCGACATCGACACCCCCGATGCGCTTGCGGCCTATCGTTCGAGCTGACGCAGGAAGTCGAGTTCGATCTCGATAGAGCCGAAACGGGTGATATTGCCGTGGCCGGCGCCTTTCAGAATGTGCATCGATTTCGGTTCGCGGGCGCGGTCGAAGAGTTTTTGGCCGTACTTCAACGGCACTACCCGGTCGTTGTCGCCATGGATGACGAGCAGCGGCATGTCGATTTTGTCGATCAGCTCTATGGATTCGAAGCGGTCCCACATCAGCCAGCGCACGGGCACGAAGAAATAGGCGGCTTGACCGATATCGACGGCGGAGGAAAACGGCGACTCCAGGATCATCGCGCGCGCCGCGCCCTCGCTGGCGATTTTCACGGCGACGCCGGTACCGAGGCTTTCGCCCATGATGACGATCTGCTCCGGTTTCAATCCTAGACTGTCCAAATAAGCGCGGGCGGTGCGGCCGTCGGTATAGAGCCCCTCCTCCGTCGGCGATCCGGGATTGCCGCCATAGCCCCGATACTCCGCCAGCAGAACGCCATAGCCGGCTTCCGCCAACGGCAACATGCGGCCGAGGCGATGGGCGATATGGCCGCCATTGCCGTGGAAATGCAAAATCGTCGGCCGGCCACCGCGTGCCGGCGCGTACCAGGATTTCAAGACCAAACCGTCTACAGTGGCGAGTTCAATCTCTTCGAACAGGTCGGCACCATACGCCGCCGGTGCCTGCAGATCCTGACGCGGGAAATACTGCATCTGGCGCTGAAACACGAACAGCAACGCGACCATGCCCAGATAACCGATGATCAGCCCCGACAGCACGCCGCGACCGACGAAGCCGGGCCTCATGGGGCCGACATCTCCTGAATGGGCCGGTCGTCGCGGTTCATTTCCTCCATCAAGGCCAAGGCTTCGTCGGAAACCAGCAGATCGCGGAACAGCGTCCGCTCCTCGATCAAGGCCTGATGCAGCGGTTTTTCCTGCGCGACGCGGACCAGATGTTTGATATGAGCGACCGCTTTCGGCGGTTTGGCGGCCAGCATGCGGGCCCAATCCATGGCCAGGTCCATCACCGGTCCATCCGCGACCGCATGCACCATGCCTAGGCTTAACGCTTCCGCCGGTCCCACGGTACGGCCGGTCAAGGTCAGCTCCAGCGCCCGCGCCGTGCCGATCAGGCGGACCAAACGCTGGGTGCCGCCCGCGCCCGGCAAGATTCCAATATTCACTTCCGGCTGACCGAGATGATAGTCACCGGCCTGCGCCAGGCGGAAATCGCAGGCGAGCGCCAACTCGAAACCACCGCCCATGGCGTTGCCGTTGATCGCCGCGATGACCGGCTTCGGCATGTGAGAGAGTCGTCGCAGCAACACGTCCATATCCCGGTCGTCGAGCTGCGCCTTCAGCGGATCGATCGCACCATGCTTGCGTAAGGCTTTGGAGACCGCTTCCAGTTCCCGCACGTCGTAATGCCGAATGAAGTAATCCTCGTTACCGCCGGTCAGAACAACGACCCGCACCTCACCGTCCCGCTCCAGCCGTTTGGTGGCGTCCAGCAACTCCGTCACCGTCTCCGCGTTCATATAGAGTTCCGGCGGCGTCATGGTGACGACGGCGATACGGTCCCGAATGTCGATACTGATCTGCGGCATGATTGGGCTCCCTGTCCTAACGGCGCCCGGTATAATGCGGCGTTCCTGTATGTCGGACAATAGGACCTTTCAGGACGACAAATCGGCCAAGGCGTTTTTCAATGCCGTAGCGACGTCCTTCCTATTCCTGTCGTTAAGAAGTTCGTAGTCGATCTTGAGCGAGAAGCCTGGAACTTCCAACGTCTTCTCCCGCGGGTGGGCGGCGGCCGCGTCGTGTATCCCAGTGACGCCGAATGTTCTGATCGGCTCCGCGAACCCTTTCATTTTGATCGCACCGCGTTCTTCGGCCGCCACATGATCTCGCACTAAAAAGTAGGTTTCCGCAGCCATTAGAATGCCGCCGGCCTCGGCGTGGGACTCGAGCCGTGCGGCCAGATTCACCTCGCCGCCGATAATGGTGTGATCCATCCGGTCTTCGCTACCGAAATTGCCGACGGTGCAATAGCCTGTGTTAATCCCCATGCGGACTTCGAACGGCCGGTCGATCAGACCCTGGTTTCGCCATTTGGTCTGAAGTTCCCCGATCCGCCGTTGCATGGCGATGGCCATATCGACGCAGGCCAACGCGTCCTCCTTCACGCCCTTCGACTCCGGATCGCCGAAGTAAAACATCATGGCATCACCGATAAACTTGTCGAAATATCCGCCATGATCTTGCGCGATCTTCGACATTTCCGTCAGGTACCGATTGAGCAGCGACGTCAATTCTTCCGATTCCAATTGGTCGGTAATCGCCGTGAAATTGGAGATATCGGAAAAGAAAATGGTCAGTTTTTTGCGTCTCGAGTCGATCTTGACCTGCTGTTCCCCGCGCAGGATCGCATCATAAAGCTGCGGCGAGATATATTTCGCCAATTGGCTCGACACCGCTTCCAGGGTTTTGTTCGTCTGCTCGGCTTGTTGCTTGGCCTCCAACAACGCGGCTTCCGTCCGCTTACGGTCGTCGATGACATAGATCGCGTTGAGCCAACAATTCTCGCCCTCATATTTCAACGGCAAGGAAGACAACAGCGCCCAGAAGGGCCGGCCATGAATATCCTTGAACCGCACTTCATATTCGACCAGGCGGCCCTGTTGCGCTTGCAATTCCGCCATATGTTCCTGTTCGTCCGGGTCGACGAGGAAGTCGCGAATGGCAAGACCGGCGGCACCGCCTCTCGGAATACCGAACTGTTCCGCCGCGGTTTCCGACGCCTCCAAGGCGCCGGTATCCCTGGTCAGAACCAATGGGAACGGGATGGCTTCGATCATGGAGCGCATGGCCTCGGTTTCGCGCTGGTGGACGGCGGTTTCCGCCTGCAGTTTTTCCAGGCCCAATCGCACCGTGGCATTGACGTCTTGCCAGTTCGATCTATTGGCCTGGACCAACGCCGTGACTCCGGTCCCGTAACCCAGCATCAGGAATCCAAGATCGATGATGCCGTAGTGATATGAAACGACAAATCCGCAGAGCATAAAGGGGCCGAAATAGGCCAGCGCGGCACGCGGTAAACTCGGCATCAGCGCAACCGCGCCAAAAGCCAAGAAGAACAGAGGCAGCGTCAGGGTCAGGCCGCGCACGGTATCCGCTTCCTTCAGCAACAGCGTGAACACGACCGCCCACGCAACGCCAAGCAGTGCCGAATGGATTTCCAGGAGGCGAATGCGCCGCTTGCTGACCGCTGCTGGGCGCGCTTTTCCACGGAGCTTCAGCCAACTACGCAACATCGGTAGCAGTAGCAAGAAAACGGCGAGAAATCCGAAAATCGCGTAGCTCGAAAATAGAATACCGCGTCCGGCATACATCACAACCGCCATCCCCGCCGCGTTGCCGAGTAGCAATAACGGCATATTGTGCTGGGTCTGAACCGACTGCACGATCCGGATTTCCGCCGAGATCTCATCATCGACGTCGTTTAGCGTCGCGGCACCGACATAGTCGACCGTCATCCGAATGCCCCCAATGACGAAGTCACCTTGCCGGCGTCATCACGGGTGTCGGTGTATCGCGCTTACGGCTCCGATTTCGGATTTAGAAGATATTCCGATCCTGTGCCGCGTCTTGAGTTACCGATCGAAGGCCGCACGATCCGGCAATGAATATTACCTATCGATTATGTACCAAATCGAAGGGTAATAGCCATAGCCCATTGATCGGAATACATGATGGACGCTTTAGGAAAATTTGGTGACCCCAGGGGGACTTGAACCCGCCACCTCCGGCTTGAAAGGCCGGCATCCTAACCTCTAGACGATGGGGCCATCGCATGCAGGTCGCTGCGGGCCTCAGGTACCGCTTCGGGGGGCAAAAATCAAGTTAAATCGAGGGCTCGCCTGGCGTCGGGAACGCGGCATCGTCGACGATAACTTGGACATTGCGGCGGCCCTGCCAGTCGTCGGCGCGCAGATGTCCGGCGATGTGGATCGGTTTGCCCGCATGATGCAGCAAAGCCTGTCCCAGCGGTTGGTCGACGCTGCGGAAGGCGATGGCTTTCAGGCGCCCCTTGCCTTCCTTCGCCAACAGCAAACTGACATGATTGAGACCGACCACCGACGCCTTGACGATCTCCGCCGCCGGCACGACGAAGCGGGGCTCCGGATGGCCGGCGCCATAGGGACCGGCCCCCTCAAGCGTATCGTAGAGGTCGCGGTTCGCGGCCCTGACCTGCAGGACGCCGTCGATACCGAGGCTGTTGACGACCGGGGTTTCGGCCAATTGGCGGCCAATCCTGTCATTCAGGAAATCGCGCAATGCGTCGATCTTGTCGCGCGCCACGGTCAGGCCGGCCGCCATGGCATGGCCGCCGCCGGCGGACAGCAAGCCGGCCTGCTTCGCCGCCGTTACCGCCGCGCCGAGATCAACGCCCGGGACGGAGCGGCCGGAACCTTTCGCCTCCTCCCCGTCGATCGACAGAATGAATGTCGGTTTGTGATAACGATCCTTGAGCCGGCTGGCGACGATGCCGATGACGCCGGCATGCCAATCCTCATCGGCGATCAACAGCAGTGGATCGGCCTGCCGGTCCGCGGTCTCGGCACGCTCCAGGGCGGTATCCAACACGGCGGCCTCGATGGCCTGGCGCTCCTTGTTCAGGCGATCAAGTTCCGCCGCCAATTCGGGCGGCTTCGGCCGAGGATTCCGTCGTCAACAGGCGTGCGCCGAGATCGGAGCGGCCGACCCTGCCACCCGCATTGACCCGCGGTCCCAACAGAAATCCGAGGTGAAACGCACCCGGTTTGCTGTCCATCCGTGCGACATCGGCGAGCGCCATCAGGCCCGGATTCTCCCGCCGCGCCAATACCCGCAGGCCTTGGGCCACAAGCACCCGATTCAGGCCGGTCAGCGGCACCACATCCGCCACGGTGCCGAGGGCGACCAAGTCGAGCCAGCGCAATAAATCCGGTTCCCGCCGATCCGCAAACGCGCCGCGCCGGCGTAACTCCCGGTTCAAGGCGACAAGCAACAGAAAGGCAACCCCGACGGCCGCCAAATTGCGATGGGGGAAGTCGTCGTCCAGCCGGTTCGGATTGACCACGGCGTGGGCGACCGGCAGCTGCGGCTCCGCCTGATGATGGTCGAGGACGATGACGTCGAGGCCAGCCTCGGCCCCCGCCGCCAGCGCATCGAAAGCCATGATGCCGCAATCAACGGTGACAACGACGTCCGCTCCCTCCTCCCGCAAACGGCGTAGCGCCGGTGCGTTGGGGCCGTATCCCTCCACCTGCCGATCCGGGATGTAGATACGCGGCGGTTCATGAACCTGGGCGAGATAGCGGTAAAGGATCGCGCTCGACGTGGCACCGTCGACGTCATAGTCGCCGAAAATGGCAATCTTCTGATCCGCGGCAATTGCGTCCCGCGAGCCGCGCCGCCGCCCGATCCATATCCTTGAGGCCAGAGGGGTCCGGCAAGGAGGACTTGAGGTTGGGGCTGAGGAATTCGTCAATGGTATTGAGATCGACGCCCCGCGCCGCCAGAACCCGGCCGACGATTTCCGGCAACCCGCGCTGTTGCGAAAGAGCCAGCGCCGTCCGCGCATCGCCGCCCCGGGAACGCCAGAAGCGACCGCTGACCGAATTGGCTATGCCCAGAACAGGTTCGGAAGATGGGGTCATCGAGGTCAGGAGAGGATTTTTGTGCCCTTGATCCAGCGGACGGTCCCGGAGCGGGAGCGCATTACCACGGATTCCGTATTGATATTGGTCGCCGTGCGCTTCACGCCGCTCAACATCCAGCCGTTGGTCACGCCGGTAGCGGAAAAGATCACGTCGCCATTGGCCATTTCCGTGGTCGAGTATTTCCGATTCAGGTCCTCTACCCCGACCTTATGCGCCCGGGCTCGCTCGTCGTCGTTGCGGAACAACAATCGACCCTGGATGTGGCCGCCGATGCAACGCAACGCCGCGGCCGCCAACACACCCTCCGGCGCGCCGCCGGAGCCCATATAGATATCGATGGGGCTTTCCGGCATCGCGGTTTCCATAACACCGGCAATGTCGCCGTCACCGATCAGTCGAATACGGGCCCCGACTTCGCGGACGGCGGCAATCATTTCCTGGTGGCGGGGTCGGTCCAGAATGCAAGCGACGATTTCCTCCGGCTTCTTGCCGAGCGCGTCGGCGACGGCGCGGATATTGTCGACTGGCTCATTGTCGAGATCGACTGTGCCGGACGGGACTTTGGGGCCCACGGCGACTTTGTCCATATATACATCCGGCGCGTTCAGCAGACAGCCGGCCTCGGCGACCGCCAAAACCGCCAGTGAATTGGGCGCTCCCTTGGCCGTGATCGTCGTTCCTTCCAACGGATCGAGAGCGATATCGACTTTTGGGCCATCGCCTTTGCCCACCTTCTCGCCGATGAACAGCATCGGCGCCTCATCCCGTTCGCCCTCGCCAATCACCACTTCGCCGTCGATGCTAAGTTGATTGAGCGCCGAACGCATGGCGTCGACGGCGGCTTGATCCGCCCGTTTTTCGTCGCCGAGCCCGATCATCGTCGAAGCCGCAATGGCGGCGGCTTCGGTCACGCGGACTACTTCCAAAGTGAGATTTCGATCCAATGACGAGCCGTCGGCCATAATCCAGTCCCTTATTCCCGTTGGTATAAACGAATAAATCCTTAGCTGAAATTTTCCATGCGGATCAGCCGCGGGCGCTCCTGTACGACGTCGAGTTTTTCGATCGCGTCGATGACGCGCATCATCGCCGCTTCCCGACATTCATGGGTGATCATGACGACCGGCACCGCTTCCCCCGGCGCCCGGCCTTGTTGCAGCAGGCTGCCGATGGAAACGTCCTGATCCCGTAGTATGGCGGAAATGTCGGCGATGACGCCGGACTGGTCCAGCACGTTGAGACGCAGGTAGTAGGCGCCGTAATGGTCCGCCATATCCGCTTGGGGCAATGCGGTCATTTCGTCGATGGGTACGGAGAATGTCGGCAATACCGTCCCGCGGGCGATATCGACGATGTCCGCGACCACGGCGGAAGCGGTGGGACCGGCCCCGGCCCCGCGCCCTTCGAATACGGTACGGTCGACAAAGTCGCCGTCGGCGACAACCGCGTTGAAGACGCCATCGACCTTGGCGATCGGCGTTCGCTCCGGCACCAGACAGGGATGCACCCGCTGTTCCACCCCGCCTTCCCGGATCGACGTAATACCGAGCAATTTGATGCGGTAGCCAAGCTGCGCGGCAAAGGCGATATCGATGGCTGAGACATCCCGGATCCCCTCCACATGCACCGCGTCGAAATCGACGGGACAGCCATAGGCCACGCTGGTTAGGATCGCCAGTTTGTGGGCCGCGTCGACACCATCGATATCGAAAGCGGGATCGGCCTCGGCATATCCGAGTTCCTGGGCCTCCGCCAATACGTCGGCGAAGTCGCGACCGCTTTCTTCCATGGTCGTCAGAATATAATTGCAGGTGCCGTTAAGGATGCCGTAGACGCGATTGAATCGGTTCCCGCTCAAGCCTTCGCGTAAGGCCTTGATGATCGGGATGCCGCCCGCCACCGCGGCCTCGAAGTTCAGGGCTTTGCCCGCGCTTTCCGCTTGCCTGGCAAGGGCAGCGCCGTGCCGGGCGATCAGCGCTTTGTTCGCAGTCACCACATGCTTGCCATTGGCCAAAGACCGTGAGACCAGATCGTGAGCCGGCCCGTCATCGCCGCCGATCAGTTCGATCACCAAATCGATATCGTCTCGATCGCTTAGGTCGACGGGATTGTCGCACCATTCGAAACCGCTAAGATCGACGCCCCGGTCCTTTCCCCGGTCACGCGCGGACACCGCTGTGACTTTCAGGTCGGCACCAGCCCGCCGGCGCAATAGATCATGTTGGCGTTGCAATAGGTCGACGACTCCGGCACCGACCGTGCCGAGCCCCGCAATGCCGATCTTCAAAGCTGCGCCCATGACCTTAATGTCCCGAATTGGCGGTCCGTTGCGGACCGTTGTGGAGAACCCACGGAAATCCGAAGTTCCGTTCGGTCATAGCCCCAACCGCGATGGGTGACAAGTGTTTCACGCCCGGATTAGGAGGTTCTATCGCGCAAGTCTCGATCGGTTTCCTTCGCGCGCTCAAGTTCGCGTTTCAGTTCTTCCTTCAGGCGATGCTGCTCGGCCGGCGTCAGCTCCGATTTCGGCCGGTCGGGGACGGTGGAAAGTTCGGGAAACGGTTTGTCGACACCGGGCGGCGGCGGCGAATTGCTTTCGTCCAGATTGTCCCCGCGCGAGGCGGCATCCCAGATCCGAACTGGATTGGATTTATCCGGGACCTGGGCGCAACCGGCGGCGAAGATCGATAGAGCGAGCGTGAGAGGGAATAAAGCGTGCATATCCATTGGAATTTTTGCCGAATCGTCACAAATTATACATCGACAAGGCAAAGCTATCCGTATTATTTCAGGGATATAGTTAATCGTCCAGTTTGCACCGGATTTTTACTGAGGAGCCTGCCATGGCCGAGCCCAATTCACCGACGGATTTCCCCTTGCCCGATCCGGCCGAATTCTCGAAGAATATGATGAAGGTCGCGGAACAAAGCCAGAAACTGGTGACCGATTTCATGGCCCGGCAGAGCGCCAGCATGGCCGACGATCCCGATCCGCTGAAAATTGGCGCCGCTTTTATGGAAATGACGCAGGCAATGATGGCGGACCCGCAGAAAATGATGCAGGCGCAGGTCAATCTTTGGCAGGATTACATGTCGCTGTGGCAGCAAGCGGCCCTGCGCATGTCCGGCCAGGATGTCGCGCCGGTGATCGAACCTGAGCGGGGAGACCGCCGCTTCAGATCATCAGAATGGCAAGAAAATCAACTATTTGACTATATAAAGCAATCTTATCTCTTAACCGCACGTTGGCTTCAGCAGACCGTTAACGAGGTCGAAGGTCTGGACGAGCAGACAGCTCGGAAAGTCGATTTCTACACCCGTCAGTTTGCCGATGCGATCGCGCCGAGCAACTTCGTCATGACCAATCCGGAAGTATTGCGCGCGACATTGGAACAAAACGGCGAAAATCTCGTCAAGGGCCTGGATAACATGCTCGAAGATCTTGAGCGCGGCAAAGGCAAGCTGGCGATCAAGATGACCGACCTCGACGCGTTCGAAGTCGGTGAGAATGTCGCGGTGACGCCGGGCAAGGTGGTCTGGCAGAGCGATCTGATGCAACTGATCCAATATACCCCGACCACGGAGAAGGTTTACAAGCGACCGCTTCTGATCGTGCCGCCCTGGATCAACAAGTTTTACATTCTGGATCTGCGTCAGGATAACAGCTTCATCAAATGGGCCGTCGATCAGGGACTGACGGTGTTCGTGATTTCCTGGGTCAACCCGGATCAGGCCTTGGCCGGGAAAAGCTTCGAAGACTATATGTTCGAAGGCATCTTCGCCGCCATGGAAGGTGTGGAAGCGGCCACGGGGGAAAAGGATGTCAATCTGATCGGCTACTGCCTGGGCGGTACGTTGACGGCGGCGACCCTCGGCTATATGAAAGCCAAGGACGACGATCGGGTCAAGTCGGCGACCTTCTTCACGTCCCTCGTCGATTTCGAAAATGCGGGCGAGTTGACCATCTTCATCGACGATGAGCAGATCAACTATCTGGAACAGCTGATGGCCGAGCAAGGCGGTGTGCTCGACGGTCAATCCATGGCCACGACCTTCAACATGCTGCGCGCCAACGACCTGATCTGGTCGTTCGTGGTCAACAACTATCTGATGGGTAAGGATCCCTTCCCCTTCGACCTGCTCTACTGGAACTCCGACGCCACGCGCATGCCGGCGGACATGCATTCCTTCTATCTGCGCAAGATGTATCGGGAAAATCTGCTGTCTCAACCTGGCGGTCTCGAATTGGCCGGCGAGAAACTGGACCTGACGAAGGTCGACATTCCGGTGCATATCATCTCCACCAAGGAAGATCATATCGCGCCTTGGAAGGCCACTTATGTGGCGACCCAGCTTTATAGCGGCAAGACCAGCTTCACGCTGTCCGGTTCCGGCCATATCGCCGGCATCGTCAACCCGCCGGCGGCGAAGAAATACGGCTACTGGACCAATGCCGAAAATCCACCGACACCGGATCAATGGTTCGACAACGCGGAACAGCATGAAGGGTCCTGGTGGCCCCATTGGAAGAAGTGGATCGCCAAGCAGTCCGGTACCAAAGTGAAGGCGCGCCAACCCGGCAGCCGCAAGGCGAAGGCGATCGAGGACGCGCCCGGCAGCTACGTCAAGGTCCGCTCCGACGAGGCCTGAGCCTCCGCCGCGGCGACATGGTCGCCGGACAGGTGCCAGATGTCGCTAAACCAGGCGATCAGCGCAACCATCACGACCATGGCACCGGCGGGAAACAGCATCGCCTCCATGGCGCCGAAATACTTCACCAAATACCCCATGGCGAAAGCGCCGATCGGCGCGCCGCCGAGGAAGAAGGTCGTATAAAGCGCCATGGCGCGCGCGCGATAACGGGGCGCGGCCAGTTCCTGGATAACGCCGCGGGACATGGTCATGCCGATCCCGCCCCCCATGCCCCAGGCGAAGACTAGGGCCATAACCGCCCAATAGGGCAAGGGTAGCGCCAACGCGCCGACGACGGTGGCACCGAATAACAGCGCCAGCAGCATCGCCCGGCCGCGCCGGTTGATGCCGCCTCGGCGTAGCAGGATCACCGTCATCACCACGATGCCAATGATGTTGACGCCATTGGCGATCGCCAAATCCGCCGGCGTCGCCGCGAACCGGTCACGCAGCAAGAGCGGAATGCCAACCAGGAAGACACCCATGAAATTCAGGCCGACGGCGACATTGATGAACAGTACCGGAAACATGAATCGGGAACGGGCGACATAATGAAAGCCGTCAACGATCAGCGCCAAACTCTTGTCGTCGCCGGCGCCGGCCGAAACTTGGTCGGGCAGAACCAATCGCGCATAGGCGAGGCCGCCGACAAGCATGATCGCCGCTTGCAGAACGATGATCGGGCCGCCGCCAAAGTGATCGGCGGAACCGGCCAAGGCGGAGCCAAGGATCTGCACGCCGAACTGAACCGTCGTCACCATGATGACCGCGCGCTGAATATCTCCCTTGGCGATCTGCGCCAACATGCCGTCCCGCGCCGGCGAGACGAAGGATTGCACGACGCCAAGGCAAAGGGCGTAGGCGATCAAATAGGCGAACCGCAATTGTCCCGTGGCAACGATCAGGGCTAATCCGAGAACCGGCACAACGGCGACGAAATGGCCGAGCATCGCCATGCGCCGCATCCCGAAACGATCGGCGAAGACACCGCCCAGAAGGGTCAGGATCAGGACGGGCAACATCAATGCGGTTTGGGCCATGCCGACCCTGTCCGGGGCCTCGTTCAATTCGATGGCCACCAACCAGGAAAACAACACCATTTGCATGCTGAAGAACATGAACCAGCTGGCATTGCCGGTGATATAGAGACCTAGATTGGTTTTCTCTCGGGACATGAGGGGCGCGGCACCGCTTCGTTTGACATTGCCGGATGTATAGCTATTTTGCCGCCGGCACACCTCGATTTTCTCACCGCACGAAAGAATTTCATGTCAGACGATATCCCGGCCGGCTTTGTCGATTTCCCGGTCTATGAAGGATTTCCGAACCATATCGGTCCGCTCTATATGTGTGTGGACGAAGCCCGCGCCGCCCTCGGCTTTCGGGTTCTGCCCCATCACGTCAATCCGGTCGGCATTTGCCATGGCGGCGCCATGATGTCTGTGATGGACATGGCGATCGGCATGGCGATCCTGCGCGAACGAAAAAGCGCCAGTTTCGTGCCGAGCGTCAATCTGACCTTCGACTTCATTAAACCGGCACGGATCGGCGACTGGCTTGAATCCGAGGTCGACTTCGTCCGCAATACCCGCCGTCTCGGCTTCGCCCAGGGGTTGTTGAACGGACCGGATGGGCCGGTTTTGCGTTGCAGCGGAATATGCAAACTGCCGCGCGAGGACGACCCCACCTTCGGGCGGGACCGCCGCGCCGATCGCCCGGCTTAGGGAAACAACGGCTGTTGCGTCAATCCGACGGATTCGTCCAGACCGAAAACCACATTCATATTCTGCACGGCGGTGCCTGAGGCGCCTTTGACCAGATTATCGATCGCGCAGAGTATGATGGCACGGTTCGGATTGCGGTCTTCGAACACGCTGATCAACGCAAGGTTCGAGCCGCGCACATGCCGGGTCGCCGGCGATGCCCCGGGACCGAGCACCCGAATAAACGGCTCGTCGAAATACACCTCCTGCAAATATCCGCGCAGATCGTCGGCGGTGGCGCCTTTAGCGAGCCTGACATAGTTCGTCGCCAGGATACCCCGGTTCATCGGCGCCAGATGGGGTGTAAAGGTGACCTTGATGTCGTCGTTGATGGCTTTGGACAGCTCTTGCTCGATCTCCGGCCCATGCCGATGAGAGGCGATGCCATAGGCATGCAGTCCCTCGCTGACCTCGCCATGGAGCATGCCTTCCTTCGGCGACCGGCCGGCACCGGTCACGCCGGATTTGGCATCGATGATGATATCCTCGGCCTCGATCAGACCGGCCTGCAACACCGGCCGTAGAGGGATGATCGCACTCGTCGGATAGCATCCCGGACACGCCACCAAGCGGGCTTCGCGGATATCGTCACGGTAAAACTCGGTCAGGCCATAGACCGCCTCTTTCTGCAAGGCCGGCGCGTAATGTTCGTGGCCGTACCATTCCGCGTAGGTATCCGTATTCTCCAGCCGAAAGTCGGCGGATAGATCGATCACTTTAGGCGACGTACGGATGGCCGCCGCCAGGCCGCCCTCCGTTTCCCGCATCATCTCGTCGACCAGGGAATGGGGTTCGCTGTGCAAGATGCCGGATATGATTTCCTGGGTCGTGCCGTGGGGCAAGCCGCAGAAAACCACGTCAAGCTCGACCCCCGCCCATTCCACATCGTCGACCGCAATCAGATCGGGGAGTTCCATGCCCGCCAGATGGGGATAGACGTCGGCGAAATCCATACCGGCGCGACGGTCGGCGGTCAGCAGAACAATTTCGGCATTGGGGTGGCCTGCCAATAAACGCACCAGTTCGGCGCCGGTGTAACCGCTGGCCCCCAGAATTCCAATTCTTAGCTTGTTCGTTGTTGTCGTTGTCATGGCGTTTACTCCCTCGCCGGTCGCCCGCTTGATACTAAACCTTTCGGGAATATCCAAGCGTCAAGCCGGGCAAATAAAAAGGGCGGCTTGCGCCGCCCTTCGCTTGGATCAAATTCGATTGCGTGTCGGCGCTATTGCTCCTCCTCATCCGGGTACTCGCGTCGGATACGGGAAATCTCGTCGATCACATCGTTGAAATGGCCGACCAAAGTCGGATCGAAATGACTGCCGGAGCTCTCGTTGATGTATTTGACTGTGTCTTCGATGGTCCAGGCCGGCTTATAGACCCGCTCCGACGTCAGCGCATCGAAGACGTCAGCAATGGCGCAAATACGACCAACGATCGGGATGTCTTCGCCCACCAAGCCGCTTGGATACCCGGAGCCATCCCATTTCTCGTGATGGTTCAGGGCAATATCGCGCGCCATCGTCATAATTTCCGAATCCTGCTCGCCTAGAATATCGGCGCCGATCGTGGTGTGCTGCTTCATGATTTCGAATTCTTCCGGCGTCAGTTTGCCGGGTTTCAGCAGAATACGGTCCGGGATACCGATCTTGCCTACGTCGTGCATCGGGCTGGCGTAGAGCATCAGCTCGCAGAATTTTTCGTCATAGCCAGCCGCCCGACCGATGATCTCGCAGAATTTACTCATCCGGATGACATGCATCCCGGTCTCGTTGTCCCGATATTCGCCGGCCCGACCGAGACGACGGACAATCTCCAGCTGCGTATCGCGGAGTTGGCTGGTCCGCTCGCGAACCTTTTCCTCGAGAATTTCGTTCTGCCGCTGACGATCGTTATAAAGCAGCCGAACTTCCAACATGTTTTCAATGCGATTTAGAACTTCGGCGCTGTCGAAAGGCTTGGTGACGAAGTCCTTGGCCCCCATTTCCAACGCCTTTAGGCGGGTTTCCCGGTCCTTCTGCGCGGTCAGCACCAGAATAGGGAGATAATCTCCATCGATCTGCTGACTTAGCTGTTCCATGACCTGATAGCCGTCGAGGTGAGGCATCCGAATGTCCAGAAGAATGATGTCGAAATCATGCTCTTCGCACATTCCCGCGACCTGTCGTGGATCGGTGGTGGAGAAGACATTGGTATAGCCGGCGACGTCAAGCATCATCGCCAACAGTTCGACGTTGGCCGGCTGATCATCGACGATCAGTATTTCGGAATTCAGGGCCTGTTCTTGAATTGAATTCACTTCACCCTCACGGATCAAAGGCAAACCACGCATATGCACCGGTATGATTAACAGCGAAACTTAAACAAAACGTAACGGCGGACTAATTTCCAGTAGTTGAGGCAAAAATATATGCAAATGGCAAAAAGAAAACGGGAAAGCCGGCGTCCACCCGCTTCCCCGTCTTCGACTTGGATTGGTTGTTGATGGACTAGCGCTTCGAGAATTGGAAGCTGCGGCGCGCTTTGCGGCGGCCATATTTCTTACGCTCGACGACGCGGGCGTCCCTGGTCAGGAAGCCGCCCTTTTTCAAAACCGGGCGCAGGCCGGGCTCGAAGTTGACCAAGGCGCGGGAGATACCGTGACGCACGGCGCCGGCCTGTCCGCTCAATCCGCCGCCTTTCACGGTGGCGTTGACATCGAATTGCCCCAGCCGCTCGGCGACGACGAAGGGCTGATTCAAAATCATCCGCAACACCGGGCGCGCGAAATAAACCTCGATATCCCGGCCATTGACCGTGACCTTGCCGCTGCCCGGCTTGATCCAGACCCGCGCGACCGCGTCCTTGCGCTTGCCCGTCGCATAGGCACGGCCGAGGTCGTCGAGCTTCGGCTCGGGCGTTTCCGTATCGGGAGCCGCTGCCCCCTCCTCGCCGCCACCGCTGGCGCTGGCGACCAGATCTTTCAAATCTTCAAGCGTGCCCGTGACTTGTTCGCTCATGCTCAGGCGCTCCTCTTATTCTTTTCGTTCATGGCGGCGACATCGAGCACTTCCGGGCTTTGCGCCTCATGGGGATGCTCCGGGCCGGCATAGACTTTAAGCTTGCGCAAGACCTGGCGGCCGAGTGGGCCTTTGGGAATCATGCGCTGGACAGCCTTCTCGACCACCCGTTCGGGATGGTCGCCATCCAGGATCTTGTCCGCCGTCCGGCCCTTGATGCCGCCCGGGTAACCGGTGTGCCAGTAATAGGTCTTCTGACTGCGCTTACGGCCGGTCAAATGAATCTTGTCGGCATTGACGATGATGACGTGATCTCCGCAGTCCATGGACGGCGTATAGATCGGTTTGTGTTTGCCGCGCAGGCGGTCGGCGACGATCGACGCCAGCCGGCCCAAGACCAGCCCTTCCGCATCGATCACCAACCATTTCCGCTCGATATCCGCGGGCTTCGCGGAATAAGTGCTCATGGGTTTCTATTCCCTGTCATTTCGCCGGGATGATTTCCCGTCTGGATGATTTCGCCATCCCAAAAACAAACATGCCCGACGGCTGATCGCCGCCAAGCATCGGACGGACGGTAGATAACGCACCGCAATCCGGCCGTCAATAACAATTAGGGTAATATTTTCAGAAAGTTGGAGAGCGCTATATAGATAGCGAAAGCCGATTAAGGTTCTCGTCCAGTCACCACGAACAAATCAGGCACTCGAGAACTACCGGTCAAATCGACAGCCGCGGCACTAAAAACAATACCGACCAGAAACTTGAAATTGTATGTGGCGTCGACCTTGAGGAAATAGTCGCTGCCGACCGTTGTACCAGTTGCAGAAAAAGTCACGTCTGTTGGATTTAGGGCAATGATATTGTTGCTGCCCCATGTTTCGATATCAGCGAGGCTCATGCCTTCATTGACCATCGCATGTCGAGCGGTCGATTCCGCAGCTTCCTGCAATGTATTAAATACCCAATAGGCTCTGCCGACATCGATAATGCCGAACAAGAACATCACGAATAAAGGAAAGACAAATGCAAACTCAACGGCTACTGAGCCCTTCCTGTTGCGCAGAAAACCACGGCGGCGGCGTTGCAACTTGCGTTTCGATATGAATTTCAGATTGATCATGATGAATTTCGCAACCGTCTATTGATACCGCAATGTCGAGGTTTTGGTGACCGTGAAGGTATCCGGCAGGCCAGGATAATCGAATAATGGGTTGTAGGCGTATGAAACTTCGACTTTGACCAAATACGCCATGTCCGCGCAGTCATCTATGCCGTCATTATCCGAGTCATTGTCGCAGTCCGATATGTCTGTAACTTCACCTGTGCGACAGGAACAAAAGACGCTTGAGTTCACGGTTATCTTGCCGTCCAGCAGACCCAACGTGGACTCTTTCACGGCCGTCTCCACACCGGTTGAATCCAGATCCGCCGCTGTCTTGATGCCGTCTTCGGTCAAATCGATCAGAGCGAATTGCGCCCCGGACCTGGCCGCGTTCGCGACCTCTGTCCGGGTTTTCACCAGAAAGCCGAACTCGAGCAGCCCCAACATGACGAACAAGAACGCCGACATAATGAGCGCCATTTCCACGGCGACCACGCCTGATCGGTGACGAAGAAACTCATAAATATGTTTGATTAACGTCGACATTCTGCTGTCTCGCAATTCTCGCATCTTCTATTCGACAAGGCGAACCGTGATCCCATCAGAGTTACCGAAGTTAGTAACGGACCCAGAGGTCTCGCAATCCGGATTACCGTTTGACAATCCAGGATCGCCTACAAGCGTCACCGTGCTACTGATAATCCCGGCCACGCAGTTGAATCCGGCAGACGGCGTGCCGTGAAACTTGACGTTGCCACCCGGATTATTCCAGTAGATAAATCCGTCGACATCAGCTCCAATGCCGTCGTCAGGGTCATCCACATTACCGCCAATCGACAAACTCGACGTATTACCTGGACTTCTGTCATTCCAAAAAAGAATACCAGAGTATGGGCCACTGGTCATTGCAGTTAAGTCCAAGATGCCGCCGTTAAACACCATGTCACCGAAATTGCCGTCACCGCATTGGTCTGTATTGACCAGCAACACGCCATCTCCAGTCAAACGGGCTTGATCTTTGGTCATCGACAGACCATTGGCAAAAAAGTAAATGCCTGGTTCCATCGTCACGTCGCCATTGATGTTGACTTTATTGCAATAGAACCCGGGATACATCGTATCGCCACTACCGAGATTGACGTTCGCCTGTTTGCTTGTATCCAACACAGTTCCGTCCGGTTGGTCGGCTTCGCACGAACAATCACCAGGATCTGGCATGGACAATCCGACGAAAGGATCTTCGGGGACTTTGCAGTTTGTTTCAGGAAATAGTTGCGTATTATCATCGGAGTCGATGAAACCTGTCGGATGTTGACTATCCACGTCGCCATCAACGCACATATCGGATGCCTTGACCGTGAAATTGGAACCTGCCGTAAAGACGGCTGAATCACTATTAGACGCAACGGCGATACCGCAATTTGCGTCCAAGTTAGCATTACCGGTCACTTTAAACGCCTGGTCAGCGTCCGGAGAAGTCGCAAGAATGCAGAACTTGCCGGCGCCGCCGCCGTCGTCCGACTGCGCAACCGCTCTGGTCGAAATCGGAATTTTTATATTGCCAAGAAACAACCGCGCGAAATAGGGCTCATATTCCTTACGAACGACGACTTCGACATAATTGTCATTATTCACATGGTTGCCGGTATCAGGAGGATGACGGACATCCACGTCAACTATTGTACCGTCATGGGTAAATCCCAAACGCGACGTTCCAGCTCGCGCCGCGTCAGTAACGGCAACATTCGGGTCATCGTTTCCGTCAATCGAAATCACCCAAGCGCCCGCATGGGCGCCGGCGTCAGTGGCGACTTGCAACTCGCGCTTGTGACCGAACCAAAGACCGACTTCCACGCCGATACCGATGGCGCCGACGATGACCGGCAGGGTAATACCCCAAGTGATCGCGATTGCGCCGCTGGTGTTTTTTGAGAAGTTCCGTAATAGATTTAACATCGCATCATGTCCCACGGGTATAATGTCGCGTATCGCCCGCGCTTCAATTTACAAATGCTATTAGTAAAGCAGCGTAAAACCCAACACAGGCAAAATTGCGTATTTATCTGAATGAACTATGCCAATTTCACCCGCAAAGATCAAGTTACGCGCCAGAGAATTCAAATCAAATTTTAGCTATATTTGTCGCAAATTATCGTTAACTTGATCCAATTCATCCGGTTATTCGATAAGCTCTTCTACTGTCCTACTTATCTTACTCACGCTAACATTTTACCCGCCCGCGACTACCCTCTCGCGTTCCTGACCCGATTAATCGAGGTTCACATTACTCGACGAGACGGACCGTTATTCCCGAGGAATTACCAAAGCCGCCGAAGCCGCCGCCACTGGCGCAGGACGCGCCGGCGTTGACAACACCGGGATCGCCATGAAGCCAGACCGTGTAGCCGATGATCGCGGCCGCGCAATTGAAATTTTGATCGGGCGTGCCGCCATACTCGACTTCGCCGCCCACATTGTTCCAATAGATCATGCCGTCGATGTTGATGCCGGCATTACCGACGATTTCGATATCTGAGGTATTTTGTGGATCCTCCTTCTTATTCCAGAACAGGACACCAGCATAGTCGCCGTAACTCGAATCCAACCCCGACAAGGTGGCGGTGCCGCCGTTGATATTGATATTGCCGTAATTGCCGTCACCACAATTGTCGAGATTGACGAACATGACTCCACCATTGCTCGAGGTTAGATGCGCCTGGGAATTCGTCGCATCGATACCGCCACCGAAGATGTAGTAGATGCCCGGTTGGAAATCGACGGGGGTATTGATATCCAGTCCATCGCAGTAGGTACCCGGGTAAAGCGTTGTGGTCGCTGCGTTGGGTCCGCCGGGCGCGCTGACGATTGTGCCGCCGGTGGTATCTATCAGTCCACCCATTCCGTCGTCGGCTTCGCAGTTGCAGTTGTCAGGCTCAGGTGTTGGAATACCTGCGAGCGGATCGGAGGGTGCGTTGCAATTATCTTCCGGCACCGCATCCAGAAAAATCTGCGCCTCCGCATTTCTATTGTAATCGGCGCCACCCAACACGCATATGTCGGTCGCATCTATGGTCGCCGATCCGCCATCGACGCCGAACGAGGCGGGATCGGACGAAAGCGACGCCATGCCACATTTCACGCCAACATTCGAATTACCGCTGACACGCAGTCCGATGCCGTCCGGTGCTGTGGACAGAATACAAAACGGCCCCGTCGCCGCCCCTCCGATCGACTGGCCGACGGCCCGAGCCGAAATCGGAACCGTGATGTTTCCGAGAAACAGCCGCGCGAAGTAGGGCTGATATTGCTGTCGCACGATGACTTCGACATAGTTTTCGTTGCCGGAAAAACTCCCGCTCGCCGGTGGATGATTGACCAAGATCGTGACGTCGTCTTCAACGTCATCGAATCCCATGCGCGCGGTTTCGGCCTTGGCGGACGGGTCGACTTCGTCGTTCGGATCGGTCTCGCCGTCGATCGCCAACACCCAAGCCCCGGCATGGGCGCCAGCGTCGGCGGCGACCTGCTGTTCGCGTTTGTGTCCGTACCATAGACCGATTTCCACACCGACACCGATCGAGCCGACGACCACCGGCAAACTAATTCCCCAACTGATCGCGATTGCACCGCCGGTCGAATGAATGAATTTCTTTAGATTGGTCAACATTGCTAGCACCCGCCCATCGTCATGGACTTATTGGTTCGTATTGGTGTGTGATTTTCCCAATTATACTTCGAACGATCGAACCAAGTCCTATAGATGTGTAGTCAACGGTATATTTTAATTTAGAATAACAGTTTTTTCAAATTTCTTTACATAAAGTTAACATATTATTATTTATTATAATTTAATTTATTTTCTGGTGTCCTGTATTTTATTTGGCAACACGAATAGTATTACTTATATATTAGAAATTAATTATATAGTGAAAAATACGATATCTATCGCACTTAGAGTGCGCTTTATTTATTTTAGTTTCTACTAATATTCGCTAAAGTTGCGCCGTTCGCCGAACGGTGTTAGCTACGACGGTACGACCCTCAAGCGCATAGGCTTGGTGATTACCGTCTATCTCATTGAGATCATAGAGATAATTGACCATAATCCCGGCGGATTGGGTGTCACCATTGACCGAGATATCGCCACGCCAACATAACCGCTCCAGGCTTGCGCCATTAGACAAGTGGAAATGCGCGACCGGATCAAGCGCGCGAACACCGTCTTTACGCTTCGCCGATATCAAATAGGTCGCGCAAAGCCGCATCAATATGGGCGACAGTATCGCATTGACTGTGTCATCTTCTGGCCAATTGGGGCGGTCTAGCAAGGTTTGTAAGGCTGAAAACGCGTCTTCGTCTTCGACGGCGCCCGCAAGTTGCATCACTTCGTCGGCTTCCAGCAGATCCGCCGGCTTAAGAGCCAAATGCTCTCTCAACCAATGCCGGAAACCTGGTACCGGGGACAGGGTCGCGAAGCGTTTTAAAGTCGGCAATTCCTTGCCCAGTTCGCGTACCACCTGCTTGATCAGGAAATTGCCGAAGCTGACGCCGGCCAATCCGGCCTGGGCGTTTGATATGGAGTAGAAAATTGCGGTATCCGCGTCTTCCGGCGCCAGGGCGGGTGCCGTTTCGTCGAGCAATTCCTGGATGTTCCCGGCGATGCCGCGGACGAGTGCGACTTCGACGAAGATCAGCGGTTCGTCCGGCATCCTCGGGTGGAAGAATGCAAAACAGCGCCGGTCGGAATCCAGCCGGTTTTTGAGATCGGTCCAGGACCTGATCTCGTGCACCGCCTCATAGGCGATCAGCTTTTCCAACAATGCGGCCGGCGCGTCCCAGGTAATCCGGCGCAGGTCGAGAAATCCGATGTCGAACCAATCGACGAATAGTTCCTTCAAATCGGCCGCCACGGCGGCAAAACGGGCATCCTCGCGAGCTAGGGACAAAGTCTCCGCCCGCATATCGACCAAGAATTTAACTCCCTCAGGTAAGGCATTGAATTGACGGAAAAGTGTAACCCTTTTCGTGTCAAGAGCTTTCTTCAAATCCCGAATGGCCTTAGCCCGCGCCTCGGGCGTTGCCTGTCGAACGGCCTCCAAGGTTTGGTTTAGGGCATCCGGATCGTGACCATAGTCATCGGCCAATAATTGCAGGAAGCGCCGCCGGCCTTCGTCGCTGAGGTCGAGATAAGTCTGGCCGAGCTTGGCCGCCCGCGCCCGCGCCGAGACTTCGCCGCCTTTCAACGCCAGACAGGCGTCGATCTGCTCGCGGATATGGGACAGGTCGTCGTCTGGCAGATCGACGTCGACGGCCCGCACGCCATCGTCGCCCCGCCAGACGCGGAGGAGATTATCGAACAGGCGCCGGCCGCGGCGCTTCGGGGGTGCGGTCAAACTCATACCCGGAAAATGGGGGGATAAGACGGCGATTGCAACCGCTCAATTCAAGCAATTACGTCGCTTAACGCCCTGGGTAATCCTTCGCATAAGTCTTCGGCAATAAGGCCAGGACCGAAATTGGCGGCGGTCCGACCGTGCAGCCAAACGGCGGCGCAGGCCGCTTCGAACGGCGGCATGTTCTGGGCCAATAATCCGGCGCAAATCCCCGCCAGGACGTCGCCGGACCCGGCCGTCGCGAGGGTCGGCGGCCCGTTCGTATTGATGGCGGCCCGGCCGTCCGGCGCCGCAATCACACTATCCGCCCCCTTCAAGATAACAACGGCGTGGCTCAACCGCGCGGCCCTCCGCGCGCGCCGTAATTTATCGCCCCTCGCTTTGAACAATCGAGCGAACTCCCCTTCATGCGGCGTCAGGATAACGGGCGAGGCGACCGCATCGAACAAGGCTTTCGGATTTTTTTGAAACACGGTCAGCGCATCCGCGTCCAAAACCGCACTTTTTCGTAAGCGTAGAGCGTTGAGGACATGGCTGCGCGTGGTCCGGCCGAGGCCCGCACCCGGACCCAACAGGACGCAATTCCGCCGGGGATCGTCGATTAGAGCACGAAATTCCGCCGCGTTGCGCCAGACATCGATCATCACCGCCGTCAGCTGCGCGGCATTCTCCGGCAGCGCATCGCTCGGCGATGCCATGGTGACGAGCCCGGCGCCCGCGCGCAGTGCCGACCGGGCGGCCAACCGCGCCGCGCCGGTTTTCCCGCGAGGTCCGGACAAAATCACTGCATGACCGCGGTCATATTTATGTCCCGACGGTTCGGGTTTAGGGAAATTATGCAGCCAAAGAGATGGCTCGTTGAGCCTGCTCGCTGGCGCAATCTCCGCCAGTACCGACCCGGGGATACCGATATCGATAACCGCCAAATCGCCGCAAATTTGCCGCCCCGGCAGCAACCAATGCCCCGGCTTGGCGCGGAAAAAGGTGACGGTCAAGTCCGCTGGCAGGGCATATCCCCTTACCTGCCCGGTATTGCCGTCCAAACCAGATGGCACGTCGACTGCTACAACGTTTTTTCTTTTATTCTCAATATTTTGAAGTAATTTTTTCAAATCACCTGTTATCGGTCGGCTTAAACCGGCACCGAAAATCGCGTCCACGACCAAGTCCGCTCGATCGGCAACACCAGGCGCTAGAGGGTGGATTTTTCCGCGATAGCGCTTAGCCATCGCCGCCGCGTCCCCACGCAGCGCTTGACGCGGTCCTAGCAACGCAAGTGTGACCTGACGGCCGGCCTTCTTCAAATGTCGGGCAATGACGAAACCATCGCCGCCATTATTACCCGGCCCGCACAGCACGCAAATTCGTTTATGTTCGAACCGCTCCAGCAGCAAACGGGCAACGCCGGCGCCGGCGTTTTCCATTAAAGTCAAGCTGTCGACGCCCCGCTCCACCGCGGCTGCATCGGCTCGATACATTTCCTCGACAGTCAGCAGCGCCGTCATAAGCTCGGCCAGGCAATCGGCCCCCGCACCGCTTCATATGCCGCCGCCGCCCGGAAAACGAGATCCTCCCGGAAACTCGGCGCAACGATCTGCAGACCGACCGGCAGACCGTCGTCGGTAAATCCGCAATTCACCACGCCCGCCGGCTGCTGGGTCATGTTGAAGGGATAGGTGAACGGGGTCCAAGAGGTCCATGCCGCGTCTTCGGGATAGTGGTCCGGGACCAGTTTTCCGGCCGTGAAGGCCGGTTCGGCCAATGCCGGCGTCAACAGGATATCGAACCGACGATGGAATTCCCGCATTTTCAGCGCCAATTCTGTTCGGGCCGCCATGGCCGCCGTGTATTGCGTGATCCCGATCTCCTTCCCCTGCCGGATGATGTTGGCAAAACCCGGATCCAGCCCAGCCATTTCGGTATCCGACAAATGGCCCATGGCACCGGCCGCGCCGGCGAACCAATGCCGCTCGAAACTTTCGATCGGATCGTCGAAACCGGGATCGGCCTCCTCTATCTCGGCTCCCATCTCTTCGAAAGTGCGGGCCGCCGCTGCCACCTTCTCCGCGACCTGCGGATGGACCTGGGCGTAGCCGAGCGTCGGACTGAACGCCACCTTCAACCCTTTAACCCCGACATCCAGATAGCTTTGCCAATCGATGGCCTGATAGGGCAGCGCCGTCCAATCCCGGTCGTCCGGTAGGCACATGACATTGGCCATCAAGGCCGCGTCGGCGGCATTTCGCGCCATCGGACCTGCGTGAGACAAACTCCGCATCGCGCTTTCCGGATAGACCGGCACCCGCCCGAAATTCATCTTGATCCCGAAAACGGCGGTAAAACCCGATGGAATGCGGATCGAACCGCCGCCATCGGAACCGGTCGCCAAGGCGCCCATACCGGCCGCCAAGGCGGCGGAGGCGCCGCCGGACGAGCCGCCGGGCGTGGTTTCGAGATTCCAGGGATTTCGCGTGATGCCGGTCAGCGGACTATCGGTGACCCCTTTCCAGCCATATTCCGGCGTCGTCGTCTTGCCGAGGATCACCGCCCCATGCTCCTTCAGACGCACCACGAAGGGGGCATCCTGGTCCCACGGCCCATCGGCGGGCGAGAGGCGGGAGCCGAACCGTGTGGCCAGGCCCTTGGTCAGGGCTAAATCCTTGATCGAGGTCGGCACGCCATCAAGCAAACCGATAGGTTCGCCTTTACGCCACCGTGCCTCCGAGTCGGCGGCTTGCGCCAACGCGCCGGCGTGATCGACAACGCAAAAAGCATTTATCTTGTCGTTGTCGCGGTCGATACGCGCCAATGCCGCGCGGGTTGCATCGACGGGCGAAATGCCGCCGCTGCGATATCCGTCAAGCAGCGCGGTCGCGGAGGCGTAGCAAAGTTCATCGCTCATTATTCATCCATTCACTTGAATTGTGAGTTGTCATTGTTGGCGTAATCCTACGCATGATCGGGGAAATTACTCGACGCCGCCAGCAAAAATAGTGTAATCCCTTGCTGCAATTCTCAGTTGGTTAACTAGCAACGAAGTCGTCCGCTTATGAGCCAGGCCGAACTGCAAACCATCATCGACGCGTATCGGGCCCGCGAGGCGCCGAATACGCCGACGGTCGAGTATTACCGGGAGATGATCGAAACGGTTGCCGCGGCGCGGGAAGTTCCCGACGACTTGATCAGCGAACCGGTTGAGGTCGCCGGACGGCCGGCGGAGTGGGTTAGCGCGCCGGACGCGGCCCCCGACAAAGCGATATTGTACCTACACGGCGGCGGCTATTTGATCGGTTCGCCCAATACCCATCGCCTTCTCGCCTATTGCGTTGCCAAAGCTTCGGGAATGCGGACATTGCTGATCGATTATCGGTTGGCGCCGGAACATCCGTTTCCAGCGGCGCCGCATGACAGCGTGGCCGCGTACCAATGGCTTTTGGACCAAGGTTTCGCGCCGGATAAATTGGCGATCTGCGGCGATAGCGCCGGTGGCGGTCT
Organism: Alphaproteobacteria bacterium; assembly: GCA_965216645.1. Classification (GTDB taxonomy): domain Bacteria; phylum Pseudomonadota; class Alphaproteobacteria; genus CBDCGJ01. The sequence goes on from CBDCGJ010000029.1 coordinate 128,773, forward strand.
GACCGTCGCGACATTGATCGTGTTGAAAAACGACGATATACCCTTGCCCGCCTGCGCAATATGCCTGTCGCCCTGGGTCGATATGGAAATGACCGGCGAAAGTCTGGATCTTAGGGCGGAACTCGATCCCGTTCTAGACCGGAAACTGCTCGCCTGGATGGCAAAAACCTATCTAGATGGGGCCAGCGTGCATGAGGCTCAGGCCTCCCCGATCCACGGAAACCTCTCCGGCTTGCCGGAAATCTTGATTCAAGTCGGCACTGCCGAGGTTCTCTACGACGATGCGGTAATGCTGCATTCCGCGGTCCGTATCGCTGGCACACCCTGCCGCCTGGAAGTCTGGCAGGACATGATCCATGTCTGGCACACCTTCTCCCAATCCCTTTCCGAGGCGCGGGACGCGCTCAACCAAATCGGCCGATTCCTGCGGGAAAAGATCAAGGATTAGTTAGTTGTCGGGAGAAATCTGGGGCGAGTGACCGGATTTGAACCGGCGACCCCCTGGACCACAACCAGGTGCTCTAACCAACTGAGCTACACTCGCCATAGCGCTCTGCAGGCGCGGCGCAGATTTACGCCTCTCTGCCCGGAAGGTCAAGCGGTAGCGGCCGTATCTAGAGCATATATCTACCAAACGCCATCAAATGATCCCGTATGGTAGATATATGCTCTAAACAAAGAAACTGAAGTTTACCGCGAAATGCAGGGCCACCACGACCCAGAGCGAACGCCAGATCAGATAGACTTCCATGAACAGCACGCCCCAGAGGAAGGTATAACAGAGCTGTCCGACCCCGCCGCTCCAATGAATAAGCGCGAACAGAGTCGCCGAAATCAGAATAATGGCCGCGGGACGGCAACCGATCCGCTCGAGCAGTCCCGCGCAAATGCGGCGGCAGATCAGTTCCTCCGAAAACGCCACCAGAAGCAGACCGGCGGTCAAGTCGACCCAATGCAACACGCCGTCCCCCAGGGTCGGGAAACGGAACAGAACGAAGTCCGGGAAGGCCGCCGTGATCGGCACATAAATATAGTGGCGGGCCAGATAGTCCGTGAAGATCAGCACCGACAGCAGCGGCAACATCCAAAACCACCAATTCCGTTTCGGCGTTTCCGGCAAGTCGAAAATGGCACGGATCTTCGGATGCAGAAAGACGATGGCGAGCGCGAGGAAGCGGCTGACATAGTCGATCAGGTAAACCGTCCAAGCCGACGCGTGCTTCGCGGCCGGGATCAGGGCAAAATCGTTCAACAGCAACGGCGCGTAGGCCAGCAGCAACAGGCCCGCGACCTGGCCGCGGCTGTAAACGAAAGCGCCACTGTCTTGATGTTTCGTCGTAAACATCATGCTTTCCGACTATAGTTTTTCAGTATCGACTTGAAATTATGCGAATAATTTCGTTGCTTTATGTACCGACATTAAAACAAACAACGTCATTCCCGCGCGCACGAAGTGGGGCGAAACCCTAAGCGGGAATCCATTTCGCCGCCCACGTCAGTTCAATACTGTTTGTAACACTGAAATTTACTTTGACGAACCATCACGCCGAAACGCTCTGGAATAGATTCCCGCTTAGGGCTTCGCCCCACTTCGTGCGCGCGGGAATGACGCTGTGAAATCATTGACCATAAATGTTGATTTTCGACTTAGGTTCTAAACTCCGATGACAGGCACCTATTTGAAATGGGTACGCAAGCGGTCGAGGGCGCCGGTAAGGACCTCGTTCTTCTTGCAGAAGCAGAAGCGCACCAGATGGTCGACATCCGGCTCGATATAGAGCGCGCTGACCGGAACCACGGTGACGCCGGCTTCAGTGGTCAAATAGCGGCAGAAATCGACATCGCCGCCGTCGAAACCGAGCGGCCGGAAGTCCGCGTTCATGAAATAGGTGGAATCGCAGGCCAGCACGTCGAAGCCGATCTCCGTCAACCCGTCGCGCAGTAGGTCCCGCTTCCCCTGCAGTTCGCCCGAGAGACCGGTATACCATTGGATCTCGTGATCCAGGCCATGGGCGACGGCGCGCTGTAGATTGGCCGGCGTGGTGAAGACCAGGAACTGGTGCGCCTTCGCCACCGCTGCCAGCAGGTCTGGTGCCGCCGTCATATAGCCGACTTTCCACGAGGTCATGGAGAAGGTCTTGCCTGCGGAGCCGATCTTCACGCAGCGCTTCCGCATGCCGGGCATGGTAATCAAAGGTCGATGCGGCCGGCCATCGAAGACCAGATGCTCGTAGACTTCGTCACAGACGGCGTAGCAGTCCCATTTCTCCAGCAAGCTGGCAATGAATCCCAATTCGTCCTCGTCGAAGACCTTGCCGGCCGGGTTCATCGGCGTGTTGATCAGGATGAATTTGGTCTTATCGGAAAACGCGTTGGCCAGAGCCTCGCGCGGCAAGTCCCAGGTCGGCGGTTCCAGCCGCACCGGCACCGGTACCGCGCCGGCCCGCTGCAGCATCGGCATATAGCTGTCGTAGAGCGGTTCGAACAGGATCACTTCGTCGCCCGGATTGACCAGAGACAGGATGCAGGCGGCCAGCCCTTCGGTGGCGCCGGATGTGACCATCACCTCGGTCTGCCAATCGGTCTCGAGGCCGTAAAAGCGCTGATTGTGTGCGGCCACGGCCTGACGCAGTTCCGGTACGCCGAGCATGGGCGGATATTGGTTGCGGCCGTCGTTGCTGGCGGTGGCGACCATGTCCTTGATCGACTGCGGCCCGTCTTCGTCCGGGAAGCCCTGCCCGAGATTGATCGACCGATGCTCCATGGCCAGGCGCGACATCACCTCGAACACGGTGGTGCCGTAGCCGGCGAGAACGTCGTTGGTGGGCTTCATGGGCGGACTCCGGGATGGGTTACGGTTTCACGGGCAGGGTATGGGGTTTCTTCATCAGGCCGAAATTGTCCTGCATCGCCCGGATCTGGCTTAACGTATCCGGCGCGGCGGCGAGGTCGCGCAACCGGTTGGCCAGTGCCTCGGCATAGTTTTCCAACGCCGCAGGATCGGCGGTCTGCCGGTTCGGCAGATAGGCACGGAAGGCGGGGTCGGCGATCGCCCGCTCCCACAACAGGTTCAGGACATCGAGACCCACCGGTTCGAAGGCGGAGAAGGTGACATGCACCGACGGCCCCTCTTCCGCCAATGCATCGTGGAACTGGCCCCGCGGCAGATAGAGCAGGTCGCCCGCCTTGGTCACCACCTGACGGTCGACCCGGCCTTTCATGCGGTCATATTCTTGCTGTGGGATGTTGAGGAAGGCGGGATGTTCGATCGGACTTTCCACCCGGCCCTTATAGACGTTCCAGGTCTTCTGCCCGATCGCTTGGAAGGCGTAGACATCGTGGCGGTCGAAATGGGAATTGAAGGCTTTGTGCGACTGGCTCGAGAAATAGAGATTGGCCGAGGCCTTGGCGCCGAGGGTGCGTTCGAGAATCTTCGCGACTTGACCGATCGGTGGATGCAGGGTCTCGATCTCGTTCAGCACCAAGGACGCACCACGTTCCAGCCAGGCCATGACCTGATCGCGGATCGGTTGCATCACCGACTGGCCGTTGCGGTCGACGGCGCTGGCGCAATAGGCCTCCGCCGGGACCTTCTGGGTATCCATCATCAGGCCCAGGGTCTTGGCGGTCCAGACATTCATGTCCAAGAGCCGGTTCAACACCTGCCAATTCATCAGCTCCGGCCAGCGTTCGGCGTTGCCGGCGACCTCGATTCGGGTCCATTGCCGGTCGTGAAAATCCCGGAAGAACTTGGCTGCCGGGACCGGCGCGATTAAGGTTTCGAAATCCGCCAGGTCGGTGCTGTTGGTGGTCATGCGGGCGCCTCCTCTCCCTCCAAAGCTGCCGGCGATCCTCGGCCTAGGTTTAGAGCATAATTCTACCAAACGGAAACAATTGATGGCGCTCCGGCGCCGTGGCATAAGCGCGCTCATGCAACTGGCGACACGCATGAGCGAACTTGGCACGGAGACGGCGTTCGAAGTCCTGGCCCGTGCCAATCAACTGGCGGCGGAAGGCCGCGACATCATCAATCTCGGCATCGGCCAGCCGGACTTCCAAACGCCCGGCCATATCGTCGAGGCGGCGGCGAAAGCGCTCAAGGACGGCCATCACGGCTATACCCCGGCCAACGGTATCCCCGAATTGCGCGAAGCCGTGGCGGCGGATATCGCGACCTGGCGCAACGTCGAGGTCAACCCGGACCACGTGGTGGTGGTGCCCGGCGGCAAGCCGACCATGTTCTTCGCCTGCCTGATGTTCGGCGAGCCGGGGGCGGAAATCATGTATCCCAATCCGGGCTTTCCGATCTACGAATCCGCGATCCGCTTCTCCGGCGCGACGCCGGTGCCGATCGATCTGCACGAGGCCACGGGCTTTTCCTTCTCCGCCGACGAAGTGTTGGCGAAGATCACGGAGCGGACCCGGCTGATCATCATCAACTCCCCGGCCAACCCAACGGGCGGCGTGGTGCCGAAATCGGAAATTGACAAACTGGTCAACGGCTTGTTGGAACATCCTCAGGTCGCGCTGATGTCGGATGAGATCTATAGTCGAATGGTCTACGACAATCAGCCCCATGTCACCCTGCTGGCCTATCCGGAAATCCGCGACCGTCTAATCCTGCTCGACGGCTGGTCCAAGACCTATGCCATGACCGGCTGGCGCCTGGGCTATGCGGTTTGGCCCGAGAGCCTGGTGGAGCAGGCGACCCGGCTCTGCGTCAACGACCATTCCTGCGTCAATGCCGCCACCCAGTGGGCCGGCGTCGCCGCCATCGAGGGGCCCCAGGATGCGGTGGACGAGATGGTTCAGGCTTTCGACCGTCGCCGGGAGATTATTCTCGAGGAGCTGAATTCAATCCCCGGCTTCACCTGCGTCCGACCCGCCGGCGCCTTCTACGCCTTCCCCAACATCACCGGCACCGGCGAGAATTCGCAAGCCTTGCAGGAGCGCATCCTGAACGAAGTCGGCGTCGCCGCCATCGCCGGCACCAGCTTCGGCGCCTATGGCGAAGGTTACCTGCGCTTTAGCTACGCCAACTCGGTGGAGAATATCCGAGAGGCGATGGCGCGGATCCGGCGGATGATGGGCTGAGCGGCCGGCCGTGACCCGATCGGGGCAACCAGACGAAGCGGCGGACCGGCGCCTGCTGGCGGCGATCCAGGGCTTCGTTGCCGGCTGCGACGACCCCGCCGTCGCCCCTTTCGCTGCGGCCATCGCCGCCGCCGGCGAGACATGGACCGGGGTCGCGCCGGCCCACCTGCCGGCGGCCGATTTGTTGGCGAGATTGGCGGATTTGACCGATGAAACGACGCGTCGGTTCCTCAACGCCTTCCGGACCGATGCCGATAGCCGATATTGGCAGCGCACATACAACGAAGCGGATGCCGTAGTGGGCGCAAACTATTTGCGCGGTTACGGCTTCGCCGAGGTGATCGGCCCCTCAGGACCCATCGTCAGCGATCGTGCCCGAGCCGGCCTCGGCATTTGGGACGCGGGTTTGACTTATCCTGCTCATCACCACAGGGCGGAGGAGGTCTATCTGGTTCTGGCCGGCGGCGCCGAGTTTTTTCTGGCGGACGGCGAACGTTGGCAATGCCGTCCTTGCGGACCGGGCGAGAGCGTCTTCGTGGCCGGCGGACGGCGCCATGGCTTCCGCACCGGGGCGCGGCCGATGGCTCTGTTCTATGCCTGGCAAGGCGGCGATCTGCGGGAGAAATCGACCTTTGACCGATGATAGCCGCTCAAGAACGACGAGAATGCATGACATGTCCAATGACGACGCAAAGACCGATATCACCGGTCGCTGTTATTGCGGCGCAACGACGATCCGCGCCAGCGCGCCGCCCCAGGCCATCGCCTATTGCCACTGCCGCGACTGCCGGCGGGTCACCGGCGCGCCGGTGGCCGCCTTCGCCGGGTTCGAGGCGGCCGCCGTGACCTTCAGCCCCGACGACGGCCAGGCGGTGCGGGCCAATCCAGGCGTCGAGCGGACCCACTGCCGCCGCTGCGGCTCCCCCCTCGCCGGCCGCTACGACTATCTGCCCGGCCAGGTCTATATCGCCCTCGGCCTGCTCGACCAGGCCAACGACCTGGCGCCGCAACTCCACACCCACCACGCCAGCCGCCTGCCCTGGCTCCATCTCGACGACACCTTACCCCGCCACCCGACCACGGCCCGGATGGCTTTGCGAGGTTCCAAGGACTGAGCGTCGCGCTATTCCCGCTTCTATTTTCCCGCCAACAGCGGCCGGACGCGGTCGAGATTTTCGCGCGTCCAGTCGACTTGCGCGATCGCGTGGATCGCCCGATCCGGCCCGGCGGTGGTGAGGATGAGGAGATGCTCGGCATAATAGGTCGCCGGTGGCGCTGCCGTTTCGCCCCAACCGACCAGGAGATCGGCCCGGCCGTCGCCCGTCCAATCGGCGCGGCCGAGATAATAGATGTCTCGGTGCCAGTCTCGGCGGCCTTCGGTGAACGATGTGATTTCCGCGGTTCTCGGGCCGAGCACGGTTCGCGTCTCTCTGTCGTGTTCGGGATGTCCTGGCAAGCGGATAGGCTTTTTATACTCATGCCAGTAAGAGGCGCGCGGGATCATGGGATGGAAGCGCATATCGAGACGCCGCCAGATGTCGTCCATGGGCGCGGTCGGCGAGAAATCGTCATATCGGTAAGGCGCCGCGAGCTTCATCAACACCCAGGTCACGCAAGGCAGCGCAATCCAGCGGGACGCATGGTAAGCGGTCTCGTTGTAATAACCCGGATCGTCCAGCATATCGGCCAGCTTCGTGCAATGCGGCGGGCGAAGCCCATCGTAGTCGGGGTCTATTCGGCCAACGCCGAACGCCAGGGTATGGCGCTGTAGATAGGCTTTGGCCGCGCCGGTGAATTTCGGTGCGTTCGAGCCTTGCGCGGGATCTGCGGCCACGTAATCCAAACCGCCCAGACAAAGTCCGAACAAACAGACGCACAGGATCGCCGCGCGTCTGACCGTCAGTCGGACCGACACGGCAGCAGGCTGTTGCGGAACCGCCGCTTCGACGGGCCTGCCAGGCGTCGCCGATGACCTGTCTCCAACGCTTCTACTCATCGCTTGGCAAGCCATATAACAGAGCGCGAGCTCGCTCGCGGTTTTCGAGCATCCAGTCGATCTGGGCGATGACGCGAATCGGGCGGTTCGGACCGTCGGTCGTCAGAACCAAAATGCTGTCGGTATCGAATATCCCAGGCGCATCGCTCTCGATCCAGCCGTAAAGAAGGTCGGCGCGGCCATCTCCCGTCCAGTCCGCGCGACCGAGATAGTAAATATACCTGCGCCACTGCCGGCGGTCGTCGACTTGGATGGTGATTTCGGCCGACCGGGGACCGCGCACAACGTCGATGTCGCGCTCCTTTTCCGGATGACCCGGCAGATAGATCGGTTCCTTGTGCTCTTGCCAAGCGAGATGGCGCGGAACCAGAGGGTGGGAACGGAGATCGAGGCGCGCCCAGATATCGTCCATCGGCGCGGTTGGCGAGAAGTCGTCGTGCCGGTATGGCGCGGCCAGCTTCATCAACACCCATGTCACGCAAGGTAATGCCTGCCAATCGTAGGGATAGGCGCGGCTTTCATAGTGTTTGGGATCGTCGACCCATTGCCCCAGTTTTTCGCAAGTCGGCGGCCGAAGACCGACCGCGGATCGATCCCCTTCCCGCATCCCCATGGCCAATGTATTCAACTGAAGATAGGCGTGTGCGGCATCGGAGAAGTGAGGTTGCTTTAGGTTTTTTTTATCGTCGGCCATTGCCGGAATTAGCGTACACAAAAACGAGCACAAAACGACAAATTGAAGCGTTATCGGGGTCCGGGCTGTTGATCGAGCCATTGTTTTAAGTATCTAGCTTCTGCCCTTCGGCGTGTGGGGAAATCATCTCTAAAGTTCATTAGCTCCGCATAAGCACCATGCCAATTTTGATTTGTGACATATCCCCAAAACTTAGGTGCAGCTCTAAACAACTGATTTCCGTGTTGCCATGACGGGGAAACGATTATTGTCTGTAGTGCCCTTGGCAACCTCTCGAACATTAGTTTACCAGGCAGCCGACCTACGTCTAGATTGTATCGGCGTATTAACGGATCGATATGTACTCTTTTTATAGCCCGATCAAGTTGGTCTGCCTCAGGTTTGGTGATTTTCAGTGGATTGTTCTTAAGAAACTGCGCCGCCAAGTGACCTTTTAATCCAAGGTACGGCTTTAACTTGTTGTGAAGAGAGTTGCTTAGTCCAAGTTTCCTGAGATCGTATTCGTTACGTTGACCAAGATCGACACCTGTGGCGATTGTGACGCCGTCTTTGCCTCGTCTGTTGGCGCCGGTGTAGTAGCCGGTCAGACGTTGCCCGCCTTCCAGCCGAGAAATGAAACTCCAATCGATGTTTGCCAACTTGTTGTCCAGTGCAATTTATTAAGTCGGGACGTTAATTCCTCAATCGTTTCAAATTATGTATTAATTCCTATTTTTCAAGTCGCACGCCAAACTTGAGCAATCCAGAGCGTGTTCTTGACTATCGTCCTCTTAGCGATTGTTTTGAGGGGCCTATGATCGAGCTGTTCGGCCTCGACGCGCCATGGGTACGTTACTCACTGGTAAGCGACAAAGTCGCGGACCTGGTGGTGATGTTCGTGCGCCGCTTTAGCGGAATTGATGGGGGCGGCAGTGGCGATTCCCCATCTCACCGATGCGCCAACCACAATCCGCCGGCGATACACCCGAGCGCCGCCAGCATCCCCACCGTCAACGCCTCCCCCAGGAACGCCGCGCCCAGTAGCGCAGCCGTCAACGGGCTCAGCGCCATGAAGACCGTGACGCGGGTGGCCGTGGTATGGGCGAGCGACCAGAGCCAGAGGTAGTAACCCAGCGCGCTGGCGAGGCCGATGAAGGCGATGGCGGCCCAGGCCGGGGCGTCGATGGCGGGGATGCGGGGGTAGAAGCCTTCCGGCCAGGCCAAAAGCGCCAGAAAGACGACGGCGGCGAGCATGGCGACGAAGCTGACCGGCAGGGCGTCGTATTTGCGCACATAGGGGGCGTAGAAGAGGCTGCAGACGGCGCCGACGGCGGCGCTGGCCAAGACCGCGGCGGCGCCGAGCCATTCGCGTTCGCCTGTCGGACCGTCGGCCAACACCCGCTCCCCCAACACCAGGGCGACGCCGAGGATGGAGAGCATCACGCCGCCGGTCTTGGCGGCCGTCATCCGCTCCCGCCCCAGGGCGGCACCGAGGGTGAGGGTGAGCAGCGGAAACAGCGAAAAGATCAATGCCGCCCGGCCGCTCGGCACGATCGTTAAACCATAGTTCAAAAGCGCGATCAGGATCCCGAACTGCCCGATCCCGAGCAGCGCCACCGGCAACAAATCGCCCCGGGCGATGCGGATCTTCGCCGCCGTCCCCACCAGCGGCGCCAACAGCACCGCGCCGATGGCATAGCGCAGGAAGGCCAGCCCCGCCGGCCCCACCTGATCCACCGCAAACCGCGTCGCCACCATGGCCGCGCCGACCAATATCCCGGTCATCGCCGCCGCCGCCATCACCAACCGCGGGTCGGGGGTGGGGTAATTCGCCGATTCAGGTGACGTCTTGCTGTCCCGCTCAGCCATCGCCCCTCTCGTATTCGTCGTCCCAGGCAGGTCCGGCCCTTGCCGGGACTTCCCGTCAATATGGGGGATATACGCGGTTCAGGCCGGGAAATCACCATGGGCGAAGCCCCCGTCATTCGCCGCATGACAAATGGGCGCGCAGGATTAGCCTTTCCCCGTTCGACGGCCGGGCCTCGGTTATTTCGGGGCGCCGGCGCGGTTCTCGAAAGCGATACCGTCGGCGATCAGGCGTTCGATGTCGTCCGCGTCGTAGCCGGCTTCGGCCAGGATCTTGCGGGTTTCGGCGCCGAAAAACGGCGGCTTCGTGCGCGCCGCGCCGGGCGTGCGGGACAGCTTCACCGGAATGCCGGTACCACGATAATCGTCGATCCCGACCACCATCTCCTGATGCAAGGTGTGGGGATGCGCCATCACCTCCGGAATACTCAGCACGGCACCGGCCGGCGCGCCCTTGGCCAGCAAGGCGGTCGACACCGCCTCCGCCTCTTGGTTCGCCAGCAGATCCGTGATGTCGGCATTCAGTTGCGCGCGGTTCTCCACCCGCTCCGGATTGTGCAGATAGCGCGAGTCCTCCGCCATTTCCGGCGCGCCGAGGACTTCGCAAAGCAAACGGAATTGCCGGTTATTGCCGATACCGAGGAAGATCTGCCCCTTCTTGGTCGGGTATTGGTCATAGGGCGAGATATTCGGATGGGAGTTGCCGGTTAGCGCCGGCGCCTCCCCCGACATGAAATAGTTCGCCGCATGGGGATGCAGCAAGGCCACGCCGGTGTCGAACAAACTGGTCTGAATGCGCTGGCCGAGGCCCGAACTCTGTCGCTCCCGCGCCGCCATCAGGATACCGATGGCGGCGTAAAGCCCGGTGCCCAGGTCGATCAGCGGAATGCCGATGCGCATGGACCCGGACTCGGGCGACCCATTGATCGAGATATTGCCGCTCAGCGCCTGCGCCACCGCGTCATAGCCGGGGAAGCCGCCGAACGGCCCATCGGCGCCGAAGCCGGTAATGGTGCAATGGATCAGTCTCGGAAACCTGTCCTTCAGCACGTCGTCATAGCCGATGCCCCATTTCTCCAGACTGCCGGCCTTGAAATTCTCGATCAGGACGTCGGCATCCTCGAGCAGGCGGAACAGCACCTCGCGACCGCCCTCGCCGCGCAGGTCCAGGGACATGGCCCGCTTATTGCGGTTGACGCCGGCGAAATAGGCGGACAGGCCGCCCTTGAACGGCGGTCCCCAGTCGCGCACCTCGTCGCCCTGCGGCGGTTCGATTTTGATGACCTCGGCACCGTGGTCGGCGAGGATTTGCGTGCAATAGGGCCCGCCCAGAACGCGGGTCAAATCGATTACCTTGAAGCCGGCCAAAGCGCCGGCGCCCGTGCCTTCGGTCATGAATGCCTCTGAAAATCGCCGTGGATATCAAGCCGCAGCTTTACATGAACTCCACCCCGAAAAGCAACCGGGCGCTTGGGAAGAACCCAAGCGCCCGGTTTCTTCAGTTTAATCCTCTATCCGCCGATCAGGCTCGGGACATAGAGAATGGTCGCCGGCCAGGCGATGAACACGGCCACGGTGGCGACGTCGGCGATGAAGAACGGACCGATCCCCTTGAAAACTTCCTCAAGGGGTATGTCCGGTCTAACGCCGTTCACCACATAGCAGTTCAAGCCGATGGGCGGCGTGATCAAGCAGATCTCCACCATCTTCACGACGATGATGCCGAACCAGATCGGGTCGTAACCGAGACCGACCACGGCCGGATAGACCACCGGCAAGGTCAGCAACAGCATACCGATCGCATCCATGAACATGCCGAGAATGGCGTAGCCGATCAGGATGAAGATGATGATCAACACCGGCGGCATGTCGAGCCCGCCGATAAACTCCGCAAAGGCGTCCGGCAAGCCGGCGAAGCCCAGGAAGCGGACGAACATCAACACGCCCCAAACGATGGAGAAAATCATCACCGTCAGCTTCGCGGTTTCGAACATCGCTTCCTTCAGTTGCGCGAATTTCATCCCGCGCACCATGGCGATGACGAAGACCACGAAGGCGCCGAGTGCGCCGGCTTCCGTCGGCGTCGCCCAACCGCCGTAAATGGCGGAGAAGATGATGACGATAACTGCTAGGATCGGAATCGTGCCCGGAATCGACGCGAAGCGTTCACCCCAGGTGTGGTTTTCCGTCTCCGGCGCCAATTGCGGCGAAACAATCACCCGTCCGGACACCAGCAGCGCATAAATGACGGCGGAGATGATACCCGGTACGAAACCGGCCAACAGCAGTTTGCCGACCGATTCCTCGACGATGATGGCGTAGATCACCAAAATCGCGCTCGGTGGGATCAGTGAGGCGAGCGTTCCGCCCGCGGCAACCACGCCGGCCGCCATACGTTTGTCGTAACCGGCTCTCAGCATCTCCGGAATGGCGATCCGGGCGAACACGGCGGCGGTTGCCGTACTGGCGCCCGACACGGCGGCGAAACCGCCAGTCGCGAACACCGTACCAACCGCCAGGCCGCCAGGCATCCAACCGAACCATTTTCGGGCCGCATCGAAGATTGCGACCGTCAGTCCGGCATGGAAGGCGAGATAGCCGATCAAGATGAACATCGGCAGCACGCTCAAGGCATAGGAGGCCGACTTGGAGTGCGGCACGGTACCGGCCATGCCGGCGCCCGCTTCCCAACCGATCAGGGCGACCAGGCCGAACAACCCGACCAACGCCGAGGCGATATAGACTCGCACACCGGCGAAAACCAGGACGAGGAGAACGCCGGCGCCAATCAGGCCGACGTCAAAGGCTTCGAGGCCCAAGGATTCAGCGAGCGGCATCGTTCGAGCCCTCCTTACTGAATTGGGCTTCCTCACCCAAGGCCTCGCGGATTTCCCGTGCCGCCTCTTCTTCGACATTCTTGATCATGGTGATTGCTACAGGAGTCGCCTGCGGGTTCACGAACATCCGATAGTAGCCAACGATTTGGATCAACAACCTAATCCAAAGCAGAGCCAGCGAAATTGGGATCAATAGTTTCGATGGCCAAATGGGCAATTCCGCATTGATCGTCGTATCGCCGAATTCCCAGGCCCGCAGGAAGTGGCCAAACGTGTTTTGGATCAAGATCGTCACGACGATGATCGCAATCACCACACCCACCAGCTCGATGAGCCAATAGGGCCGCCCGTTCATCCGCGAGATCAGCAGTTCCATACGGACATGGCCGCCGTCTCTTTGACAACATGCAATGGCGACAAAAGCGAACACGATCATCATCTGTTCGATCATGTCGATATAACCGAAAATCGGAAAATCCAGACGCCGGGCGATGACCTGATACACCGCCATAAACATCAAGATCATAATGACGATCGAGGCAAACCAGTTGGATAAATCCTCGATCTTACTATAGGCGCGATCGATACGCGCTAAAGTAGAATTTTCTGAACCATTTGACATTTCGCCCCCGAAATTGATTCTTGAAAAAACGGCGGGCGGTCCAGCGACCGCCCGCCGATATCGTTTATCTAATCACAGTCGAAAACTGCGCGCGTTACATCGACGCTTTCTTCGCTTCCGCCATGATCAGATCGAACAGTTCTTGGGCCGGAATACCCGCCTCTGTCGCTTCCTTGATCCACTCGTCCCACACCGGCTTGGCGCCCGCTTTGCGGAAGGCGTCAAGGGTGGCGTCGTCATAGCGGACTTCTTCCATGTTTTTCTTGAAGATCGGCAGATTCTTGTCGTCCGCCGCCTTATACGCCGCCTTCAAAGCTTCGTAGGCCGGCAAACGAGCGTCGATCAAGATTTTCTGATGTTTTTCAGAAAGTTTCGCGAAATGCTTGGTGTTGTAGACCAGCGGGCAAGTCACGGAACCCGGCGACATATTGCCGGTGTACCATTTGGAGATCTCATGCACCTTGTAAGCAGCATGGGCATAGCTGAAGGGCCAAGACACCGCGTCGACGGCACCGCGCTCCAGCAGCTGATAGGTCTCCGGCGCCGGGACGGTGGTCGGCACCGCGCCGATCTTGGTCATCGCCTTGCCGATACCGCCTAAGGCACGGACGCGTTTGCCTTTCCAATCCTCATAAGTCCTCGGGATATCGCCGACACCCATGAATTCGTACTGCGGTAGAAGCGAAGTCATCAGGATGGCCGCATTCCAGCGCTCCATATCCTTTTTGACCGCCGGGTGCGCGTAGTAGGCTTCATGCACTTTCTGCTGCACGTCCAGGTTACCGAACGGCAGGAACGGTAGATCGAGACCATTCAAGGTCGGATTCTTGCCCGGATGATAGGAGGCGCAGAACACCGCCATCTGGAACGCACCGAGCTTGATGCCGTCGAGATTTTCCTTCGGCTTCGACAAGGAGCCGCCGTAATGGATCTTAATTTTGAATTCGCCGCCGGATTTGGCTTCCACCTCTTCCGCCAGCTTCTCGATGCCTTTGGTAAAAGCTCGTTGCTTGCCCCAGACGGACATATTCCACCGCACGTTTTTGGCGGACGCGACACTGGCAAAAAGCCCCGCCGCGAATATCGCCGTCCCCGCAAGGATGACGGACTTGTTGGTAAGAAATTTCACGATATTGTTCCTCCCACCGGATATTAAGGTTGACCGAAAGAAAGCGTAGGTGCCGTAACGAAATTCTGATCAGACCTGGGTGGACTCAGAATTGCCGACTGACAGACAAAATTCGCCTTGCTTCGACGGGGTAAAATACCTCTATTGGCAACAAGTATGCAAGCGGTCTAATTTCTTTGCGGTCGGCTATCTTCCTGTGTTCGCGGGAAGAATCTGCGATCATGCTTAAACGGGAGGGTTAATATGGCGGACGCACTTCGATCGATCGACGAAAGCACGGATCCGGTTCGGCAGGCCCGCATCGACCTGGCGGCGGCCTTCCGTCTGTGTGCCCGTTTCGGCTGGCATGAAGGCATTTGCAACCACCTTTCCCTTATGGTTCCGGGATCGGCGGACCGCTTTCTTCTGAATGCCTATGGTTTGCACTGGTCGGAAGTCACTGCCTCCAACCTTCTGGTGGTGGATTTCTCCGGCAATGTGGTGGAAGGTGACGGCATCGCGGAGGATACGGCCTTCTATCTCCACGCACGGGTGCATATGAGCGACGCCAAGCCGGCTTGTCTGTTGCATACCCACCAGCCGAACCCGACCGCCCTCACCTTGCTCGAGGCGGGTGAGCTCGATTGCTCTAGTCAGACGGCGTTGCGTTTCCTCGACCGCGTCGCCTACGACCGTGACTATGCCGGCCTGGGCGACACTAATGAGGAGGGCGATCGCGTCGCCGCCACACTCGGCGATAAGGAAGTGTTGTTCATGGGCAACCACGGCGTCATGGTCGCCGGCCCGACTGTGGCCCAGGCCTTCGACGCGCTCTACTATCTCGATCGGGCCTGCGAGGTGCAGCTGAAAGCCATGTCGACCGGACTGCCGCGACAACAAGTCAGCGGCAATCTGGCCCGCTCGGTCCACGAACAGATGATGGTCAATGTGCCGAATTCCTCCCAGCGCCATTTCGCCGCTCTGAAGCGGCTGCTGGATCGGCACGAGCCGGACTACAAGCTTTAAGAACCGATTTCAGATGATCGCCCGATAGCTGGCGATTTTGGACGCCTGCAGGTCGATCAGCACCCGCGCCTCGTCCACCGCGGGCGACGTTGGAAGCTTCGCCACCTGGCCCTTTAGGTCGGCGTAGAAAGTCTCATTTGCCATGACGATTTCGCGCTCGGCCTGCTCGACGGCGCGTTGCTTATGCTTGTCGTCGCCCGCCGTACCCATATTGTCGCAGACCGATGCAAGGATTTGCCGCAATGCCCCGGCATTGCGTCCGGCGGGAATGCAGATATGGGACAGACGGACATAGCCCGGCCGCTTCTCCAGAATTTTTGGAACCAGATGCCAGAATCCCGCCGACTCTTTGGAATGAGCCTTCGGATCCGGCGACGTCACCAATGACCGGATGGACAGGCGGCCCAGCTCCCCCATTTCAATCTCCAACGGCACGGATCGTATGAAGGCGACCTGGCGATCGACAAAGCCGTAAAACAGATAACTGTCGAGGGCGTCGAGCACGCCGTAGCGGGCGAAGCACTCCACTCTACCCTCGACCGACATACGTCGGCGAAGGCGCAGCCCGCCGCCGTCGAAATGGAACGCAGCGCCGCCGATATGGTGATTGAACAGATCCGCGAGCGGCATCAGACATGGCTGTCCTTCCGACAGGACGGTACGGGAACCGATCAACAGATCGATCGTGAGCCGCTCCAAATCGCCGGCTCGAAGACTGGACAAGAACCGTCGGATATTGTCGTTCTCGCTGCGCCCGCGCGCCAGCGCCTGCAGGAAATCCGGCATGCCCATAAGACCGAGCCAGGGATTGCGGACCCGGCAATCCGCAACCTTGCCCGTCAGGTTTAAGAGCTCGAGATGCGCCGTCAGCAAGGCCCGCTGTTCGGATGAGAAGGCCGGTGCCGCATCAAGACGCAGACATTCGCCCTTCAAGGAAATCGCGGCGCCATCGACCGGCAACAAGCTGCGTCGATCCAATCTGAGTACGCCGCCGTCCGGCTCGGTTAAGCCGGTGCCTTCCACCCATAGATCCCCGTTTTCGCAAACGAAGCGGATCGCCGACGTGACTCGGCCACTGTCATCCGTCACCAAGTCGACAAGGTGGCGCAGGCAGCGTGTGACCTCGCGGTTATCGCTGACGATGACGGCCATGCATGCATTCCAAATAAAACAAGGAAGGTCCGGTTTTCATAACTTGACGGGCGGTTGAGCACTGCACATGATGACGCGCTGTTCAGCGACATGCCGCCGGCGCCAATCTAGTCGGCTTCGCCATTCAAGTCGATATTGGGGGGAGACAAATACATGGACGTAAAAGCCGCCATCGCATTGGAAGCCGGCAAGCCGCTGGCGATCGATACCGTTCAACTAGATGGCCCGAAGGCTGGTGAAGTGTTGGTCGAAGTCAAGGCGACAGGTATTTGTCATACCGACGAATTCACGCTATCGGGTGCCGATCCGGAAGGTTTGTTTCCCTCGGTCCTCGGTCATGAAGGCGCCGGTATCGTGCGGGAAATCGGCGACGGCGTGACTTCCGTCAAACCGGGCGACCATGTCATCCCGCTCTACACCCCGGAATGCCGCAAGTGCAAGGCCTGCCTGTCCGGCAAGACCAACCTCTGCATCGCCATCCGGGCGACCCAGGGCCAGGGCTTGATGCCGGACGGCAGCAGCCGCTTCTCGTATAACGGCGATACGCTTTACCACTATATGGGTACCTCGACCTTCGCCAATTTCTCGGTGATGCCGGAAATCGCCGTCGCCAAGGTGCGTGAGGACGCGCCGTTCGACAAGATCTGCTATATCGGTTGCGGGGTCACCACCGGCGTCGGCGCCGTCATTAACACGGCAAAAGTCGAGCCAGGCAGCAATGTCGCCATCTTCGGCCTCGGCGGCATCGGCCTAAACGTGATTCAGGGCGCCAAACTGGTCGGGGCCGACAAGATCATCGGCATCGATATCAATCCCGGACGGAAGGAATTGGCCGAACGCTTCGGCATGACCGACTTCATCAATCCGAAGGAGGTTGGCGAGGACAAGGTGGTCGACGCGGTGATCGACGCCACCGACGGCGGCGCCGACTATAGTTTCGAATGCATCGGCAATGTCGAAGTGATGCGCCAGGCGCTCGAATGCTGCCACCGGGGTTGGGGCGAAAGCATCATTATCGGCGTCGCCGGCGCCGGGCAGGAGATTTCCACACGCCCCTTCCAGCTGGTCACTGGCCGGGTCTGGCGCGGCACCGCTTTCGGCGGCGCCAAAAGCCGGACGCAAGTGCCGAAAATCGTCGACTGGTATATGGACGGGAAGATCAATATCGACGATCTGATCACCCATACCATGCCGCTGGAAGAGATCAATTCCGCTTTCGATCTCATGCATGCGGGCGAAAGCATCCGCAGTGTGGTGATTTACTAGGTGGCGATCTTCAAATAAGGACCCGATGAACATGTCGCAGGCGCCGGACAGCGGCGGGCAGATCACCCGCAGCATGTATATCGCTTTGATCGGCGGTAGTCTGCTGGCCGCCCTCAGTTTCGGGACGCGTTCTTCATGGGGCCTTTATCTCGACCCGATTTCCCAATCCATGGGCACGGGCCGCGAACCCTTCTCCTTCGCCATCGCCATGCAGATGTTGATCTGGGGCGTCACGCAACCGTTCGCCGGCGCCTTGTCGGACCGGTTCGGCCCCTTCATCGTCCTGTTCCTCAGCAGCATTCTCTACATTGCCGGCATCGCCTTCATGGCCATGTCGACGACGCCGGCCGGTTTTATCCTCAGCGCCGGTTTCGTGATCGGCGTCGCCCTTGCCGGCAGCTCCATCAGCATCATCCTGGGCGCGATCGGTCAGATCTTCCCGGACGATAAACGGGCCTGGGCCCTCGGCATTGCCGGCGCCGGCTCGTCGGCCGGACAGTTCATTTTCGTACCCTACGGCCAGATGTTGTTGGACGAACTCGGTTGGTCGATGGCGTTATGGGCCTTCGCCGGCACCTGTTTGCTGATGCTGCCGATGGCCCTGCCGTTCCGCGCCCATCGACGCGCGCCGCAGCCTACCGCAGCCGCCGGCGGACGGGATCAGACGGCCCGGGAAGCGTTGGCGGAGGCCGTCCGCCTGCCGAGCTATTGGTTTCTGACCGCCGGCTTCTTCGTCTGCGGTTTTCACGTCTTCTTCGTCGGCACCCACCTGCCGGCTTTCGTCTCCGATCTCGGCCTGCCGGCGCAATGGGGCGCCTGGGCGATTTCGATCATCGGCCTCTTCAATATCGTCGGCTCCCTATTGGCCGGTTATTTGGGCAGCCGTTTTCCGAAGAAATACTTGTTGAGCACCCTCTATATGGCGCGCTGCCTGTTGTTTGTGGGGTTCATCCTGGTGCCACCGTCCCTTTTCACCCTGATCCTGTTCTCCGCCATCGTCGGCTTGCTATGGCTATCCACGGTACCGCTGACATCGGCCCTGGTCGGCGACATTTTCGGCGTCCGCCACATGAGCATGCTCTACGGCATCGTCTTCATGAGCCACCAATTCGGCGGCTTCTTCGGCGCCTGGCTGGGCGGCGCCGTCTATGACGCGGTCGGTTCATACGAAGCGGTCTGGTGGATCGCCGCCGGCCTCGGCCTGTTCTCCTCCATCATGCACTGGCCTATCAAGGAACGCCGCATCGAACGCCTGGCCACGGCTTGATCCGTCTTCAATAGGATCGAAACCGGTCGTTGGCGAAGACGCGGTGGACCATGGGTTCGAAGAACGACAGTGGCAGCGTCTCGTAATCCGGGTCGAAGGCGGCTTGATCCCAGTTCTGACAGAAATCGACGCAGGCCTGATAATGTTCGTGATCCATGAAGCGCTCGCGCTCGTTCCGGTCACCGCCGAAATGGTGGGCGTAATAATAGGATTGAAACAGCCCGTGATACTTGATCACCCAATAGGTCCGGTCGCTGACATAGGGGCGCAGCACAGCCGCCGCCAGATCGCTATGGTTCTTAGGCGCAATGACATCGCCGATATCGTGCAGTAGGGCCGCGACGACCATCTCCTCCGACGCGCCGTCGCGATGGGCGCGGCTGGCCGTCTGCAGGGAATGTTCGTATCGGTCGACTTGATAACCGGCGACCGAACCTTTCAAGAGCTCCAGATGCGCCATCACCCGATCCGCGGTGGCGCCGAAATACGCCGCTTCGTGTTTAGCTAGAATCTCGTAATCTTCCTTTGTGCCGTCTTCCATGCGTGTGAAGCTGACCGTATTCATTCCAAAGTCCTTGTTTTTTGTCCGCCATTTGCAAACCATGGGCGGGACGCCAACAGCTGCAACCGATCCGGATATTTAGTCATGATCGACCATGTCTCCATTGAGGTTAGAAACCTAGCGAAAAGCAAGACATTCTATCAAGCCGTCCTGGCGACGCTCGGTTACCGTTTGCTCGACGAAAAAGACGCCACCGTCGGTTATGGTAAAAAATATCCCGATTTTTGGCTTAACGAACGACCGGATATGGGCCGCGTCCCGCCATCCAGCGGCTACCATATCTGCCTGCGTGCCCCGAGCCGCGAAGCCGTCGAAGCTTTTCATCGAACCGCGCTCGAAAATCGGGGCGAGGATAATGGAACGCCCGGATTTAGGCCGGAATACGCGGATACCTATTTCGCCGCCTTTGTCCGCGATCCGGACGGCAACAAGGTCGAAGTCGTCTACTTCGCGCCGGCTTAATTAAGGTTTCGTAAATACTCTTTTTACGAAGACTTAAACGTTAACGGATATGTTGCGAGAGTTGAATCGGCGTACATGATCGCCGTTTGCGCCGCTATCCCGGGGGTCCGCTAGGGCAAAGCGATAGCCGGCATCTTTTGAGAGGATAGCTATGTTTCAACGCTCCCTGAAGGCCGCGCACGGTATGAACGCGGAAATGCTGCAGCAGATGGTCGACGCCATGCCGGTAGCCGTCATGATCTGCGATCTGGACGAATTCAAAATCACGTACATGAATGAGGCGTCGCGCACGGCCTTGACGCAACTTCAGGATATCCTGCCGGTACCGGCGGATCAGCTGGTTGGCCAGTCAATCGATATCTTCCACAAAAACCCGACCATGCAACGCAATCTTCTGGCGGATCCCAGCAATTTGCCGCATAGCGCCACCATCCAGCTAGCCGACCAATATCTGGATCTGCAGATCTCCGCGATCAAGGACGGTCGCGGAAAATATGTCGCGCCTATGTTGACTTGGAGCATCGCCACGGAGCGGGTGAAACAGGAAGCGGAGGCCAAACGCCTGCTGACCATGATCGACAAAATGCCGATCAACGTCATGATGGCCAACACCGACCTGGAAATTGTCTATGCCAACGATACCACGATCGAAACGCTGACCAGTTTGGAACATCTCTTGCCGATCAAGGCCAAGGATCTTGTCGGCAGCAATATCGATATCTTCCATAAGCATCCCGAGCACCAGCGCAAAATGCTGGCCGACCCCGGCAACCTGCCGCATAAGGCGAAGATCAAGTTGGGCGACGAAACGCTGGAGCTGAACGTTTCCGCGATCATGGACGAAAAATCTGGCGAATATCTCGGCCCGATGGTCGCCTGGTCGGTCGCGTCGGATCGGGCGCAGATGGAGGAATTCGGCAACAGCGTTTCGCACACGGCGGACGCCGTCGCCTCTGCCGCGACCGAGCTACAGGCGAGCTCCGGCGCGATGACCGGTTCCAGCAACATGGCCACCGACCGCGCCAGTACGGTGGCTGCGGCGGCGGAACAGCTGAGCGCCTCGATCAACGAGATCTCGGCCCGCGTGCAGGAATCGGCCGAGATCGCTGTGTCCGCCGAAAACGAGGCCATGCGTTCCTCCGAGATGATCACCGAACTGGACGAAGCGGCGCAGAAGATCGGACAGGTGGTGACCATCATTCAGGATATCGCCAGCCAAACCAATCTTTTGGCCTTGAACGCCACCATTGAGGCGGCGCGCGCCGGCGAGGCCGGTAAGGGTTTCGCGGTCGTGGCCTCCGAAGTGAAGACCCTGGCCAACCAAACGGCGAGCGCGACAGAGGAAATCTCCGAGCAAATCACCGCCATCCAAGCCTCCACCAAATCCTCCGTGGACGCCATCGGCTCGATCGCCGAGACGATCAAGAAAATCAATGAGATCGCCTCGACGATTGCTGCCGCGGTCGAAGAACAGCATGGCGCCACGCAGGAAGTTTCGGCCAATATCCAGTCGGTCAGCGAGGCGACCAACGAATCCAGCAGCGTCGCCGGCGATGTAGAAGCCGCGGCCTCGGAACTGAGCCAGCAAGCTGAATCCCTGCGCGGCAACGTCGAGGACTTCCTGGTGATGGTGAAGGATATGTAGTACCTCTTTCCGGGTCATGGACCCGGAACGGACATAACGGGGCGGCGATGAAGTTCGGCTACTTCACCCTGAGCGACAACGCCTACCCCGATAACCCGCGTAGCCCGGAACGGTTCGTCATGGATATTCGCGCCCAAGCGATCCTGGCGGACGAACTGGGCTACAACTCTGCCTGGATCGGCGAACATCATTTCGACAGTTTGGGGGTAAATTCCCGCCCCGGAACCCTGCTCGCCAGCATTATCGGCGCAACCGAACATATCCGCCTAGCTCCGGCTGTCAGCGTATTGCCGCTGCATCATCCCCTTCATGTCGCGGAGGAATGGGCGACCATCGACTTGATCTCCGGTGGCCGGGTCGATTTCGCCGCCGGTCGCGGCTACGACAGGCGGGAATACGAACCCTTCGGCGCGCCGTTCATGGACTCGGCGGAGATCTTCGAGGAAGCCATCGAGGTGGTGTTGAAGGCCTGGAACAGCCCTGGCCCTTGGGCGCATGCGGGCAGGTTTTTTAATATCCCCGAAATGGAGATCACGCCGAAGCCGGTGCAGCGACCGATCCCTTTCTATGTCGCCAGCTTCTCGGAAACCAGCGTCGAGATGGCGGCCAAGCGGGGCTTGAATGTGATCTACGCCCCATTTGCCGCCGGCATGGTCTATGGCGGCTTGGACAAGGCGGTGGAAACCTACCGCGCCGCCTGCGCCCGCCATGGCCAGACACCGGGCCGCGCTATGTGCAGCTACTTCATCCACATTGCCGACACAGCGGCGGAGGAGGATTACGGTCGGGAGGCCCAGATGGCCTATTTCCGCCATTGCGTCCTGCCCGCCTTCCCCAACGACCCGGCGAAAGCGCCGCCGACCATGCACTATTTTATGAAGATCGTGGACATCCTCGAGAACATGAAAAAAGAGGATTTGGGCGAACGCTCGATCCTAATCGGCTCGCCGGCTAAGATCGTCGACAGCCTGAAACGGGTCGAGGCCGCCGGTGTCGAGGAGGTCATCCTCTATTTCAACGTCGGCAACAAACCGCACGAGATGGTGGTCGAGCAGATGCACCGCTTCGCCACCGACATCGCCCCCGCCTTCGCCTAACCGCCGCGCTCCGCCTTCCGGCACCATTGTTCCGGTTATAATCAAAGGGTCAGACCCTTTGATTTCAATGGCGCGGGTGTTGACGATTCGTGATGCCGGTGTCAGCGGGCAAGCGGGCGCCAGACGCGAGTGTGACGCAGGTCGCTGTCTTCGACCGCGCCGGTCCAGGCGACGCGGTAGCTGGCGATCGCCTCGAGTGCGTCTTTCGGCAGATAAGATCGGCCCGGATCGCCGATCAGGACATCCCCGGCCCCTTCCACCCAAGGCCAGAGACGCGCCGCCAACGCCCGGTCGTAGAAAACGTCGCCGACAAGCAACAGGTCGTCCCGGGGCGGCGGCTCAGTCAATGGATCGGCGCAGCGGATATCGACGAAAACTTCATTAGCGGCCGCGTTCAATGCGGCGGCCGCGCAGGCATCGGGATCGATGTCATAGGCCCGCACCTGTGCCGCGCCGGACATCGCCGCCGCGATCGCTTCGGCTCCGCCGCCGCAAGCCACCGCCGTCACCGACCGGCCGCGCGCGATCTTCGGATTATCCAGCAGGTAGCGGGCCAAGGCCTGCCCGCCGGCCCAGGCGAAGGCCCAAAACGGCTCGCGACCCGCCAAATCCTGTTCCGTGGCGCGCCAGAAATCGGTGTCGGAGACGGCCTGGTAAAGCGCGATCTCCGGCGCCAGCGGTCCGGGCCGGAGGGCGCAATTGGCGCGGATCCGGTCAGCCGCGCCGCCGGATGCGCCACTCGAAGCCATCGTCGCCATAGTCCATGCGCCGCAGCACTTCCAACACCAGAAACCGGTTATGAACGCTGAGCGCCCCCTGCCAAAGCCCGTTCCAGCCTTCGAAGACCGATGGCGCCGGCACCTCGATCCCCCGCATCAGGCGCCAGCCCTTCTGGCGGACCAGGACGGCATCCCCCTCCTCCGCGATTTCCGCCTCGTGATCGTGCGCATCGATCATCGCCGCCAGGAACCGGGCGAAATCCGCCGCGCCGTCCCCCGTGATACCCAATTCTCGCGCCGCCGCCGTATAGTATTGTTTGCCGATCAGCTGGCCCGTCACGCTGCCCAAATGGGCCGCGTCGACCGGACCGAACAGGCGCGCCATTTCCATCAGGAAGTTCTTCACATATTCCATGGCATAGTTGCGATTGGCTTTTTCCAGCCGCTCCTCCGGCCAGGTGCCGGAATCCAAGACCGGCGCGGCCGCCGGATCGAAGGGCGGCGCCAGCTCGCCGGGCGAGAATTGCAGCCGCTCCTCCGGCTTCAGGTCACGATCGAACTCCCGGAAGTAACCGGCCAAGCCGTACTGACCATCCATATCCTGCGAGGTGCAGACAAAGCCGAGCCGCGGATTGCCGAGGGAAACGCCGTTCTGACCGTACCAGCCCTTGAGGAAACCACGGCTGACTTCAATCGGCATCCCGCAGAGCGCCGTACCTTCATACATCCAGCGGGGATGGCAAAAATGCACCCAAGCCTTCTCATCGCTCTCGTACATATATTCGACTTCGACCCCACCGACGCTATTGGAGAGGTAGTGGTACTGAGCGCAGGCCACGGCATCCGGCAAACCATCCAACCCCAGCTTCTCGAAACTCGAGAGGAATTTTTCGTGATGCTGGCGGCGGAAGATGCTGAAGGTCAATTCGCCCACCGCCGCCGGTCCCTTGCGCAGGCTCACGCTCAACAGAACGCCTGTGAAATAGGCGTGGTAAATCTTGGCCAGGGCGCGGTATTTGGCGACCCGGGAGGTACCGTCGGACATATGAATTAACCTTTCTTGCGTCGTTTCGATTTTGATTTTGATTTCGTTTTGGCCGCGTCGATCCGCAATGCCGCATCGGCGGCCGCACGGGCCCAGACCAGCAATTCATGCTCGTCGTCCAGCACATCGTCGGGAACGCGGTAATAGGATTTGATGCCACGACGTTCGTGCTTGGTGGCATAGGAGAAGGCACTCATATTCTTCTCCTCGAATTCCGGCAGGTTCACCGCATCGACCTTGAAATAGACCACATCGTCGACGCAGAGCGCGAACATGAGATCCCGGTAGAAGAGGCCGAAGCCGGAAAACATGCGCTTCCCAACCACCGGCCCGAGCGGCGAGAGAATATCTTCTAAATAGTCTTTGAACTCGACCGAATAAGCCAAGGCGGCGCGGTCCTTGCGTTGGGGAATGCTTTCACCCAATATCGGCCATTCCCAGCCTCGGCGGCAAGCCCGGCCCTTTACCTGACAATCAAACTTATGATCATCGCGCAAATCACAGACTTTCACGTCAGCAAACCCGGTACGCCGGTCTACGATCAGGCCCGCAGCCATGAACGTTTGGCCAAGGCGGTCACGCATCTCAACGATTTCGCGCCCCGGCCCGATCTGGTTCTCGCCACCGGCGACCTGGTCGATCAGGGATCGGAGGACGAATACCGCCTGCTGCGCGAGATCGTCGCGCCGCTCGAAATGCCGCTCTACCTCATCGCCGGCAATCATGACGACCGGGACGTCCTTCGCCGGGTCTTCGCGGATCACAACTATCTGCCAGGCGACGGTTATCTGCAGTATGGCGTCGAAGCCGGTCCGCTTCGGATATTGGCGTTGGACACCAGCCGGCGCGGTTGGCCGTCTGGCCAGTTATGCCAGACGCGGCTGGACTGGCTGCATCGGGAATTGAGTAAGGCCCCGGAAACGCCGACGCTGATCGCCATGCACCATCCTCCCTTCCGCACCGGTATGACGGCGATGGACCGCATGGGCCTCGATAACGCCAAGGGCTTCCGCGCCGCGATCCGGGATTTCGACAATGTCGCCGCGGTTGTTTGCGGCCATCTGCATCGTCATATCGTCCATCGTCTCGGCAACACCGTCGCGATCACCGCCCCCAGTACCGGCAATCAATTGGCGCTCGACCTGCGTCCCGGCGATCCCCTCGCCCTGGTTACCGAGCCGCCGGCATGCCTGATCCATGTCTGGCATGGGGCGCCGGACGAACTGGTCAGCCATGTCAGCTATGTCAGCTATGTCAGCGGCGATTTCACCGCCTATCCGGTCGAGCTTGGGCCAGCGTCGATGGCGAAGATGCAAGATCGCGATTTTGCATGAGCCTTTCGAGTTTGCCGCCGGCGTTGCGCGTCGCCATCTGGATGTCGCTCAGCGCAACGGCCTTTGCCTTCGTCGTCGCCATCACGCGGCATATCGGCGATGACTTGCATGTCTTCGTGATCTCGTTCTGGCGCTACGTGTTTTCCGTTCTGATGTTCGTCCCCTGGATTATGCGCGTCGGATTGGACGGATTGCGGACCGGGCGCCTGGGTATCCATGTTCTGCGCAGCGCCTGCCTGGTGATTTCCGGCGTCGCCATGTTGACCTCGGTGACCTTGATGCCGCTGGACGAAATGACGGCGATCAGCTTCACCACCCCGCTTTTCGCGATGATCGGCGCGATCGTGTTTCTGAAGGAACGGGCGGGGCCGCGCCGCTGGGCGGCCTTGATCATCGGCTTTCTCGGCGTTTTGATCATCCTTCGACCGGGCGCCGGCATCTTCAACTGGGCCGCTTTCCTTGTCATCCTGTCGTCGATCACCTTCGCCGGCGCGATCCTCTACGGTAAGATCCTGACCCGGACGGAAAGCCCGGAACTGATGGTACTGCTTTTGGCGATTATCGCCGTACCGCTGTCGTTCCCGCTTGCCGCCTATCAGTGGCAATGGCCGACCTTGACGGAAACGGCTTGGCTGGTGCTGCTGGCCCTCTGCTCCAACGCCAATATGTTCGGCATCGCAAAAGCTCTACAGGCGGGCGACGCGTCGGCGACGCAACCCTTCGACTTCCTGCGTCTGCCGACCACCGCCGCCGTCGGCTGGATCGCCTTTTCCGAACCGAGCGATATCTTTACCTGGCTGGGCGCGGCGGTGATTTTCTCCAGCACGATCTACATTACCCGGCGGGAAGCGGCGGAACAGCGCCGGGCGGCACAGGGCTTTGACGAATAGCCCCCAGCCGATCTGCCAGAACCAGACCTCGAACCGGGTTGCCCGGCCGAAGATCTACCGCCGGCACGGCACCAAGCAGAAATCAAAGGGTCAGACCCTTTGATTACGGCGTTAAGCCATGTTTTCTATAAATTATAGAGTTTTACGGAACTAAAATTAATCAAAGGGTCTGACCCTTTGATTTAAGCAGGTTGAGTTTCTTGGGGGTGTTGTCGTCGTGCGGATTAGACGGCGCGATCCCAGCCCATCTGCCAGAAGCCGGCTTCGAGCCGGGTGGCTTGGCCGAAGATTTGCCGCAACCGGTCGTAGCGCGCATCGGTCAAACGCGCCGCCGCCAGACGATCGAGCTGATCCATGGCCTTGACCAGAATGCCGGCATAGTCGGCACCGGAATACATCTCGATCCAATCGGTGTAGGGATTGTTGTCCCGCATCGCGGCCGGATCCTCGGCCAGGCGGGCGCCGATCTCGCCATAACCGATCGCGCAAGGTGCCAGCGCCACCGCAAGATCGAGGATGTCGCCCGCCAATCCGGTCTCCAACACATAACGGGTATAAGCCATCACCGCGCTGGATTCGGGCGCGCGCTGCATCTCGGCTTCGCTAATCCCCCAGCCTGCGCAGAACTTCACATGCAGTCCCATTTCGACATTGAGCAACCCGTCGATGGCCCCAGCCGCATCCCGCATATCCGCAAGATTGTCGGCCTTATAAAGCAGCAGCGCATGCGCCCGGGCGAAATGTACGAGGAAGAGATAATCCTGAATCAAATAATGGCGGAAACGATCTTCCGACAAGCTGCCGTCGGCCAAGCCCTGTACGAACGGATGATCGATATAGGCGTTCCAGTCGGCGGCATTGTCGTCCCGCAGCCGGACAAACAGACTACCAGGCCGCTCGATCAAGTCGAGATTGGACATCGACCTATTCGAGCAGCATGTTCCGGGTTTCGGCGGGCAGACGCACGGTGATGCCGTCGAGCGCCTCGGTTATCTCGATCTGACAACCCAGGCGGGAGGTCGGCGTTAGCCCGAACGCCATATCCAGCATATCGGTCTCGTCTTCCTCGGCCGGGCTCAGCTTCGAATACCAGTCGGCATCGACGATCACGTGGCAGGTCGAACAGGCCATGCAGCCTTCGCAGGCGCCCTCGATATCGATCCCATGGCGATGGGCGACATCCAGGATGGTCAGTCCGGCCGCGGCCTCTACTTCTTTTCTATCCTTGCCGTCGGCGCTGACAAAAATCATCCTGGGCATACGCTGATCTCCGAATTAATGATTTGGATGCGTTGGGTAGGTGTTGTTATGCCGCGTGGGCCGCGCTGCCGCAACGCTCAAATATATTGCGCCAGGATTGCACCAGGGCGTCGACATGGGCGTCGGTGGTGCCCCAGCCGAGCGAAATGCGTATGGCACAGGCGGCTTCGGCCTCGGACGCGCCCATGGCGTCGAGCACGTGGCTAACCGCGATCTTGCCGGAGGAGCAGGCCGAACCGGCGGAGAGCGCGATGCCGTCCATGTCGAACAGCATGATCTGGGTTTCCGATTTCACTCCCGGCATGGTGAGGCAGGAGGTATTCGGCAGGCGTGGCGCGGCGGCCGAATATATCCGCGTTTCCGGCGACGCCGTCAGGATCTCCCGTTCCATGCGGTCGCGCCGTTCGGCAAGGGCCGCGTAATTAGCAAGGTCCTTCAGCGCCAGTTCGGCCGCCAGGCCGAACCCGGCAACGCCGGCGACATTCTCGGTTCCGGAACGCCGTCCCCGCTCCTGCCCGCCGCCGACGATCTGGGCCCGCAATACCCGGTCTTCCCGGAGCACCAGGGCGCCGACACCTTGCGGCCCGCCGATTTTATGGCCGGAAAGCGATAGCGCATCGACCCTCAATTCCTTGATATCAACGGAGATCTTCCCGGCGGCCTGAACAGCGTCACAATGAACGATACCTTCGTGAGCATGCACGCGGTCGGCGATCTCCGCGACCGGCTGGATCACGCCAGTCTCATTGTTGGCCAACATAATCGAAACCAGGACCGGGCGCTTGGCCGTCGCCAGGGCTTGCTCCAGAGCCGCCAAATCGACGAGCCCCTGACCGTCCACGGGCAGCACGATACAGTCCGCATCGTAGAGCAAGGACGGCGCCAGCACGGCGCCATGTTCGCTTGCCGCAACGATCAATTGCCGCTCGCCGAAGCCGCGTAACGCGAGATTATCCGATTCGGTGCCGCCGGAGGTGAAGATCACGTTCTCCCGGTCCGCGTTGACCAGACGGGCGACCTGGTCTCGCGCGGTTTCCACCCGTTCCCGTGCCACCCGGCCGGCGGCATGGACAGAGGAGGCATTGCCCACCGTTGCCATAATCTCGCCGACCAGGTCGATGACCTCGGGTCGGACCGGTGCGGTGGCGTTGTAATCCAGGTAAATCCGTTCGGCGGACACGATCCCCTACCTCAAAATCTCTAGTCGGCGGCCATCACGTCGAAGGCCGGTATGGGCGGCGCCATGACCTGACATGGCGCTGGCAGACGTCCCTCTAACACCTGGGCGAGGGAAACTGAAGACAGATAATTGTGGATATGGTTATCCAGTGCGGCCCAAAGATCGTGGGTCTGACATTTTTCGCCCTTCACGCAGCCGACGCCGCTGCCTTCCTCGCAGCGGACAGCGCGGATCGGTTCGTCA
Source organism: Alphaproteobacteria bacterium (assembly GCA_965216645.1). Lineage (GTDB taxonomy): Bacteria > Pseudomonadota > Alphaproteobacteria > CBDCGJ01. The sequence goes on from CBDCGJ010000029.1 coordinate 158,117, forward strand.
ACGGCGGTGACGATATCGCAGATACAGATCTCCTCCGGCGACCGGCACAGGCAGTAGCCGCCACCCGGTCCACGCACGCTACGCACCACCCCGGCGCGGCGCAACTTACAGAATAGTTGTTCCAAATAAGCCAGTGAAATATTTTGCCTTTCGGCAATTTCCGACAAGCTGGTCGGATTGTCGCAGGTTTGACCGGCCAGATCCACCATGGCCATCACGGCATAGCGCGCCTTCGTCGTCAGTTTCACGTTGTCAGGTTCCTTTCCGCTGCCCGCGGGAGCCTTCTAATGCGCTGTTATTCCGTCGTTATCAATCCCGTCGTTCGTCTTCCGTATCGTCGAACTCATCATCGTCGTCCGGCAGAAGAGCCACGGACGCCTTCTCCACTTGACGTTCTAACTCCTCGACCCGCATGGACAGGCTCTGCACCTTGTCCAACAACGCGTCCGCCACCCGCTGCATCGGATCGGTCAGATCCAGGCGCGTGCCATAGGCCTGGAATTCGTGTGCGGCCGCTTCTGTCTGCGGCGCCCGCTCACCGGCGATTTTCGCCGGGATGCCGACAACCGTGGCGCCGGCCGGCACATCCTTCAGCACGACCGAATTGGCCCCCACGCGGGCGCAGTCATGAACCGTGATCGGCCCGAGAATTTGCGCGCCGGAGCCGACGATCACTTCGTCCTTCAATGTCGGATGCCGCTTCTGATCTTTCTGGGCATGACTATCGACGGAGGGCGCGACACCGCCCAGGGTAACGTCATGATATAGCGTGACGTCATTGCCGATTTCCGCCGTCTCCCCGATCACCGTGCCGAGGCCGTGATCGATGAAGAAACCCTTGCCGATGCGGGCGCCGGGATGGATTTCGATGCCTGTCACGAACCGTCCGAATTGGGACAGCCAACGCGGAACGAAGCGCCAGCCGCGCCGCCACAGCGCGTGGGCGATGCGGTAGAACAGCACCGCGTGAAAGCCGGAATAGAGGATTGCCACTTCCCACCGGTTGCGCGCCGCCGGGTCGCGGTCCATACAGGCTTGGATATCTTGCGAAAGAAGCTTGAACATCTTCGTCTCCGCCGCAATATAAGAACGAGGCGTCTTGGCCACTCTCGTTGATATGTAAGATATCCGACTGTTTTAATCAAGTATTCGCCAATTTAAGACCGACAAACCTGGATTACGAGCGAAAAACGCGAGTTTGCTTGACAAAACGCGCGCCGATCTGGTTTTTGGCGACACAGTCCCTAGAAATGGAAACCCGCATGCCCGAAGTCATCTTCAACGGACCCTCCGGCCGTTTGCAGGGCCGGTATCAACCCGGCCCCGATCCAGATTCTCCCATCGCCATCGTGCTGCATCCCGACCCGCAAATGGGCGGCACCATGAACAACAAAGTCGTCTACGCCTTGTTCCAGCTGTTTCACGAGCGGGGTTTCTCGGTCTTGCGCTTCAATTTCCGCGGCGTCGGTCGTAGCCAGGGCGAATATGACGGCGGTATCGGCGAATTGTCGGACGCGGCCTCGGCCCTGGATTGGATGCAGGGGTTCAACGCCGCCGCGCGGCAATGCTGGGTTGCCGGTTATTCCTTCGGCGCCTGGATATCGATGCAGTTGCTGATGCGCCGGCCTGAGATTTCGGCTTTTATCTCCGTCTCGCCGCCGGCCAATACGCTCGATTTCACCTTCCTGGCCCCCTGCCCGTCGTCCGGCCTAATGGTCGCCGGCGGCGCCGACAAGATCGTGCCGGAGGACGATATCAAGAAGCTGACGGAAAAATTGCAGCAGCAACGCGGCATCGCTATCGACTATCACCGTATTCCCGGCGCCACGCATTTCTACCAAGATCACCTGGAAGAGCTTCAGAAAGCGGTCGGCAAATATGTCGACAATTGGGACGCCGACGCCGCGGCATAGGCAATCTCGCCGCCGGTCATCGGCGACGGCACGCCGGTCGTCGTCGGCAGGCTAAGCGGTAAACCCCGCCGGCTGCGCGCGGCCAGAAAGGCGAAGGCCTCGGCCTCCAGACTATCGCCGCGCCACCCCACCGCTTCGACCGGCTCCACCGGTGCGTTCAGCGCGCTGGCGAGCTCGGACATCAAATACCCATTATGCCGGCCGCCGCCGGTCACCAGCCAGCGCCGTACCGGCGCCGGAAACTGGTGGCGGGCCTGGGCGACGGACCGAACGGTCAGCGCGGCCAGGGTCGCCAAGCCGTCTTCGAGCGACAGATCCGAGACGTCGCAATCCGCGAAATCGTCCCGATCCAAGGATTTCGGCGCCGGCGCCGCGAAATACGGATTCTCCAGCCACCGCGTCACGCGCTGGCTCTCGACCTGGCCTTGCCTCGCCAGATCGCCGTCGGCGTCGTAAGCGCGTGCCGTCCGGGTGGCGATTACGTCATCCATCAGCGCGTTTGCCGGTCCCGTATCGAAAGCGATCAGCGGATCGCCGATCCAGGTAACATTGCCGACCCCGCCGAGGTTCAATACCGCCAGCGGCGTCTCCAGATCCCGGGCCAATGCGGCGTGATAGAGCGGCGCGAAGGGCGCGCCCTGACCGCCCGAGGAGACATCCGCGGTGCGGAAGTCGTGTACCACATCGACCCCTACCGCCGCCGCCAAGGCCGCGCCGTCGCCGATCTGCCAGGTTCGGTGACGATCCGGCTCGTGCAAAATGGTCTGACCGTGGAAGCCGATCAAGGCCGGCGTCAGCCCGGCCTCCGCCAGCAACGCCTGAACAACCTCCACATGATTTTCCGTCACCACGCGCGCGGCGGTATCGACACCGCTCCCGCCGCCGAGCGCAGCGCGTATGAGCGCCCGGTCCTCGGGCGCATAGGTCCGGCTCAAGCTTGGACCGAATTCGAACACCGTCTCGCCGTCGGTTCTGATCAGAGCGGCATCGACGCCGTCGATCGAGGTCCCGCTCATCAAGCCCAGGGCCCAGATCGCATCGTTTCCGGTCGTTGCTGTCATGAGGTAATCCGTGTTACATGGCTCGGCTTTGTTCAGCACCCGATACGTTAGCCCAAGAACGCGAAAATGTCCGACTTCAAATCCGATTTTTTGACCGTACTGGAAAGCCGCGGTTACATCCACCAATGCACCGATTTCCCGGCGCTCGACCAAGCCGCCAGCGAAGGTGTGGTGACGGCCTATATCGGATTCGATTGCACGGCGCCGAGCCTGCATGTGGGAAATCTGATCCAGATCATGCTGTTGCGGCACCTGCAACTTACCGGCCACAAGCCGATTGTGTTGATGGGCGGCGGCACCACCAAAGTCGGCGATCCCTCCGGCAAGGACGACATGCGCAGTCTACTAGCGGAGACCAAGATCGCGGAAAACATGGCCCGAATCCGCGGCGTGTTCGAGAAATACCTGACCTTCGGCGACGGTCCAACCGATGCGATTATGGTCAACAATGACAATTGGCTCAGCACGCTCGAATACATCCCCTTCCTCCGCGATTATGGCCGCCATTTCTCGGTCAACCGCATGCTTTCCTTCGACAGCGTCAAGCTGCGCCTGGAGCGGGAACAGCCACTGAGTTTCCTCGAATTCAACTACATGATCCTGCAGGCCTATGATTTCCTGGAGTTGAACCGGCGCTTCGGTTGCGTACTGCAGATGGGCGGATCCGATCAGTGGGGCAATATCGTCAACGGCGTGGAGCTTTCGCGCCGGGTCGACAGCGCCCAGTGTTTCGGCCTGACCACGCCGCTGCTCACCACCTCGTCGGGCGCCAAGATGGGCAAAACCGCCGCCGGCGCCGTCTGGCTCAATGCGGATATGCTTAGCCCCTATAACTTCTGGCAATATTGGCGCAATACGGAGGACGCGGATGTGGGCCGTTTCCTGCGCCGTTTCACCGACCTGCCGCTCGACGAGATCGCCCGCTTGGAAGCGCTCGAGGGTGCGGAACTGAACGACGCCAAGAAGATACTGGCAAATCTTGCCACCGAACTTTGCCATGGCAAGGACGCCGCCGCGGAGGCTGCCGAAACGGCCCGCCGCACTTTCGAGGAAGGCGAAAGCGGCGGCGCCCTACCCACCGTGGAAATCGCCCGCGACCGCCTCGACGGCGACGGCATCGCCCTCTTCCAGCTGCTGACCGACAGCGGTCTTTGCAAGTCCAATGGCGACGGCCGACGCCTGATCAAAGGCGGCGGCTGCCGCCTCAACGACGAACAGGTGTCCGAGGAGCTGCGCCACGTCACCGCCGCGGACCTCGCCGAAAACGGCCAAATCAAACTCTCCGCCGGCAAAAAGCGCCACGCGCTGGTGGTGCCGGTTTAGGGCCTTTGAGGCGCTGCCCATTCACATAACGCTCTCAAATTTGTGATGGCTTCCGGTCGGCGATTTGTCGATGGACGACCGATCGTTGCTATAGTTGCCATATTGCGGAAAAGTCTATTCTTCGAAGGAATTAGCCATGAAACGGTCCGCCGTCAATCTTGTTTGTTTGGCGTTTGTCAGCGCCATAGCCACGCCCGCGCTGGCCGTTCATACCTCGGTTGCCGAGATCAAGAACGAACCCAGCAGTGTGCCGCATTTCGAAGTAGGCAGTAACGGTAGCGCCTATACGAAGGTGCAGAAGCCGGAGCATGGTTTCCGGGTCAAGAACCTGCGGGTCTACATTTCCATGGAGTTCAATGAGGGCCGTGTCATGGCCTGGAGCGTCACGCCTTACATGACCGTTGGCGGCACCGGCGGACAACGGCATATGCTGTTGAAACCCATCTTCAAGGACTATGTGCTCGACGGTAAGGTCAATCCGACGAAGGTCGACACCGTGCTCACCACCGACGCCATCCGAACCGGCAAATATAACGATCAGATGGTCAAGGCCTGCAACAATATGGCGCAGCAGCTCCGCAACAAGGGGCAAACCAACAAAGCCATCTTTGCCCAGGATCGCAAAATCAATCTCTATTTCGGGGCGAGGCTCAAGATTACGCCGACCCTGGCCTTCGTCGGCGACCGGGAGGTTTATTCCAAGGCGCCGGTCAAGCGGACCTTGACCTGCAAGAAATGGCCGGGTGCGGCGGTCCAGACCGCCGGCGCGATCCAGGCGAAGATGAAGATCGTCAAGGCGGAATTCGCCATCGACCCGCGCTTCGACCGGATGACGGCGGTTTGCCCGGTGAACGTACCGCTGATCGCGAAGATCATCACCGACGGCAAGGGCGTCGTGAGCTACCGCTTGCGTAGCGCCTCGGGGAAGTACTCGCCGACCTATCAGGCCGTGGTTACATCGAAACGCGACGGTGTCTATCAGACAAGTCACATTGTCCAGATCAAGGTGCCGCTGGCGAAAAAAGGCACCACAGGCGGGACCGCCGGCATCAACACACTGCAGAGCAATCCGACGCCTGGAAATGTGCATAAGAACTCGTTCCGGGCGGAGACGGTGGCGCCGAACGCGGTGGTCTCGGCCTATGACGGTTACAACATCACTTGCCGGGGCAAGATTACGCCGTCCGTCGCCACATCGAAGCAGGACCTACGCACAAATCAGCCGAAACCGCCGACCAGACCGGGCGGCTTTGTCGCCAAACCGAAGCCGAAGAAACCGGGTTTGTCGGCCAAAACAGCCGCGACCGGTGGAGGCGGCGGAAGCGGCGGCGGGAAAGGCAAAGCCGATCTGGTCGCCACCAAGAAAGGCATGGGGATCGGCAACAAAACCTATGGTTGGGGCAGCACCGCAACCCTGAGCAAGAACCAGGTTTCGAAGCGGGGATTAGGCTCGAACAAGAACCTGTGCCAGCTGAAACGCGTGCGTTTCCAGCCCTATAACCAAGGCAATGGCGCGGCCGGTCCCTTCACCGCCAAGCTCTCGGTGAAGGCGGGCAACAAGTCGCTGTCCAACAAAAACAAGAATGTCGCCGGACTACCGCCGAAAAGCGGTCTGCCCACCGGCAACGGCTGGCTCGCCTATACGGTTCTGGTGCGTCAGGGACAAAATAAGCTGCGCGCCCAGCTCGACCCAGGCAAGAAAGTCGCCGAAAGCAACGAGGGCAACAACGGCAAGAATCTGACTGTGAAGGTCCCGTTTTCCTGCAAGAAAGGGTGAGATTTAGCGGAAGTATTGCAGAACAACCGTTCTAACCACCGGCCATCGACCGAGCTCCGCTTAAACGATGATAGCGCCCCACCCTTTGGCCGATGTTCCCTACCTCGCCCGGCCGGTCGCGTCTAGCCGAGGGGCAATTGCGTCCAGTTGAATAGGTTTCTATCATCGAAAGTCGGTATAGGCCTGTCAATCGACGAGCGAGAGCACCAAACCGGACGGACCGCCCAGCGGGATGTTCGCCGCATTGCTGGCACAGCTTTCTGATGTTGGTCCAATATTGGTGGTTCCTTGGATATAAAACTCCCAGGCCACGACCTTAACGCCGCAAGCACCCGAATAACGGTTATTGCCGTTGAAATCGACGAGGCCATGCGGAACATAAATCACACCATCCAATCCCATTTCATTATTGTCTCCGGCCGGGGTAACCGGGCCGCTGTCGACATGGTTCGGATCATATGGATAGAAGAACAATATTCCAGCATGCGGTCCGGTCCTTTGTGCGACCAGGTCAATATCACCATCGCTCAAGGAAAAGTCGATTTTACCGTATTTACCCGTACCCTCTTCATACTCCGTCATAAAAAACGTCACACCGCCCGATTCGCTCGACACCGTTGCCGTGCTGGAGATCGAGAACTCCTCGCCAACGAAATAGTTGCCGGACTGAAAAGTCACATCCGATTTGATGATGATTTTGTTGTAACAGCCTGGTGCAATCGATGTGACGGTGCCGGGGTTATCAATCACGAGTTCCGGACAGCCGTCGTCTTTAGCGTGAACGTCGCCGGGAATGGTGAGATTTGCGAACGGATCCGGCGGTGGCGTACAACCTTCTTTGATTCGACTTGAATCATAGGAATTCGAACCGCCGGAGTCGTCGAAATCCCCCAACACGCAAATCGGCCCGACATTGTCCAGTGTGTTGTCCGAACCGCTGACGACCATAGCGCCGTCGTTATAATCGGAGTGGATCCCGATGCCGCAATTGGCCAAATCCATAGACGTCGAACTGGCGCTCAATTGCAGGGTCTGGCCTGACGGTTTCAAAGTGAGCACACAAAGCTGGTCGGCACCGCCGTCGGGTTCCTGATATCCGATTGCAGACGCCGTGATGTTGGTTTTCTCATGCCCCAAAAACGCGAGCGAACATCAGTTTGACCGGGTTGCCATTGTCGGAGCTGCGCCGAGTGATGACCTGCACCGCATCGATTGACTCGCCGCCCGGCATATTGTTTTCGTCGTAGAAAGTCCGCGGTGTGCCATATTTCCCGTTGACGTCCCAATATCCCGGTACGACATCTGCAACTGCAAGGACATTGCCGTATAGCGATGTCGGCATATTTCTTTGCGCGTAGTGGATCGCTTCCTCCGCGATAAGATCCACCTGAACCTGATCCAACGTTCCGTCATTGTCTCGGAGCGTGGCAACAGCGGCCAGGGCCGACGCGTCCGCCGTCGCTTGCAAGTGGGTCCGCGTGTAAAACATAGCGCCCATATCGACAGCCAACGCGGCAAACCCGCACATCATGACTAACGACAGACCAGTGATAATGCTGGTGGCACCGCTTTGGTCAAGTCGAAAATCCCGTAACTTCTTATAAATTGAATTTTTAAAGGAAAAAACACCTATCATTTCTTCTTCCGCATAAACTCGTCGAACAATTAACTCGATACATCGAACGTCGGTCGGGGCCCTGTACTAGTTTCCTGCTCCCTCTTCTCGCATTGTAATCACCGCGGACATCGTTCCGCTGCCCATGATGCCGAGCAAATCGACAATCGCGACTTTCGCCATTGGGATCGAGATGGATACAGACACATCGTTATCCGTATCAGGGCAAAACGTCGCGTTGCCATTGTCGGGATTACAGGCCGTGATCGTTGCATTGTCTTTGGTGACACCGAATAGCAGGCCGCAGGTAACATGCTCCGCCGTGCCCGTCGCCGCTGAACCGCAACTCGTCACACCACCGACCGAGACCGATTTGACGGCCAGTTCGCGCGCGCCTTCTCGGGCAGCATTATTCATGCTTATTTGCACAAAAAATGCGTATCCAAATTGAATGATGCCGGTCAAAATTATGAACAGCACCGGTGCAACTAACGCAAACTCGACGGCCGAAACACCAGATCGATCCGCGAAAAATTTCGACAGAATAGTTCGTTTCTTCCTCTGCCCGTTCATCCCTGGAGTAGCGGAAGTTTGACCGAGCATCGGTTTTTGCTCTGCATGCAATTTCATCTCATTCATCCAAATTACATCTATTTTTCTTGCGGTTAATCAATCATCACAATATCGGCGACGACGGCGGTGCTGGGATTATGTTTCTTGCCATTTAATCAATAGATATTTGAAAGTATTGTATGTATTGTTAATTTATAATGAAAAACTTTTAATTCATCCGAAAATTTTTCGCTTATATATTATTTAATATACTTGATATTTATAGTTGCAACTGACAGATAATAATAATAACAAAGTAACACAAAAAAAACGATAGAAATTTGACACAAAAATACTATTACAATGAAATAATGCCCGTGATGAAGCTGGCAACAAACCCGGAAACTACAGGGAGATTTCAGCGAAATAGGCCAATAGGTCCTCGGCAAAAGTGGGTTGATACCGATAGAGCAGGTCAACCGATTGCCACACCAGGTATGGAAACTGGCCGGGACTCCCCTCAAACGGCAGCGAAAACAGATCTTCGGCTAAGGCTCGCGCCTTCAACGCGTACATAACCGCCGCGCCAAGGCCATGGCGAACCATGTTGGCCGCCAAGTTCATGTTCCATACCAAAATCTACGGGCCCGGCACTAAACAGATCGGGTATTTCAGCCGCGGTAGCATTGGCGGTCCTCCGCAAACACGCCCGGAATTTCCAAGATTTTCGTCGCCGTCACGATATCGGTAGCGATTATCTTCAGTCTTTCCTACCTGATCACCTGCTGGCTGGCCGACGACACAAGGTACGAGAGCGACTAGACACATTTTCCGCCGCCCGCCTCATTGAATAGGTCTCTATCATCGAAAATTGGTATTCGATATCCGCTAAAGCGGATTCCGGTATGACGGAGTAAAGTACGGAGCAATCATAGTTGAAAACGAGATTTTTCACGGCCCACTTGGCCAAGGCCTTTCCGCTTTCGCCATGCTGTCGGGGCCGATCATCCACAATTGCTATCTAACCGCTTCAGGACCGGCTGTTGGCCGATCTGCGCAACACCCTGCCGGTGGATATGGTGTTGATGGCACTGCATGGGGCCGCGGCCTCCACCGAATGCTTGGGCTCGCGGGGGAGAAATCCGAGAACAAGTCGATGCCATCGTCAATCCGGCGTGCCCAACTCAAGTGCGCATGTTCTCGTCATAGCCGACGGCGATCAAAGGAAAGCAAACGTTCTGGCGCGGCAACTGGGTCGGGAATTCTAGGACCTGCGAGAACTTCTACGCCGAACCCGAAGGCCCCACGCGCGCCGACTTCGAAGTGCCCCGTTTCAAGCGGCGTAAAGCCCCTATTGGCCGGTTGTCGCGCAGCCGTTCGCGGAAAGCTGACATCTTATCAACGCGTCGGCCGGTCGTAATCCGGTTCGACCAGCTTACGCGCGCCTTCCTTATCCATGGCGGGGGCATCGAGGCTATCGATGATGCTGCGCAAAAAACCGGGGGCGAAGGCGCTGAGCGTGTTAACGCTGGTTTCGGGATTGCTGATCGTCCCTTTGACCCGATACGTCACGGCGAAAACGCCACCACCCTCCCCGCCCGTAAACAACGGCCCGAGGATGGGGATATTGCCCAGCGCGGAATTCAGGGTATAGGCCGGAATGACGTTGCCCTGGAGGTCCAGCGCCTCGGTCTCTCGATTGACGACGCCGCGTAATGTCACCCCAAATTGCGGCCCGACGGCGCGGAGTTCATCCACCACCAGGCGCCCGTCCGCCAGGGTAAACGGCATACCCATGCGGGTGAATTTCACCCCATCGCCGCTCAAATTGTCGACGAACTCGGTCAGCTCGCCTCGGCTCAGGATTTCGCCCAATGTAGGCGCCTTGGCGATCGTGAAATCGTCGACGCGGAACAAGCCTTTGATCGGGTTTTTTCGGGTCGGTTGGTCAGGAATATGCGCCTCAAGGTTGAGAGCACCGCCATAGGCATTGTGAAACAGGCCCATGGCGCGCAAGACCTCGCCGCCTGCACGGGTCGAAATTTCCAGTTTTCGAACCGAGCCGGAGAGCGCCAAGTCGGCCCGCACCGGCGGCCCGCCATTGATGTTTCCATAGGCGTACAAGCTCCGCAGCCGCCCGCCGCGCCAGCGGCCCGACAAGGCCGCACGTGCGACATCGACATCGTCCGCAAGCCGCACCCGATTCAACTTGGCGTCGACATCCAGGTCCGGCCAATCGACCCCGGCTTCGCCACGATCCTCCAAGCGTTCGATATAGCGGCTGAGATCCAGTCGGTTGCCCGACAATCTCACGTTCCAACCCGGACCCCGCCGCGCCAATGTGACCGCCAGATCGTTGCCGGCGAATTTAAGCTTGCCAAGGTCCAACTCTCGAAACGACCGCTTCGGGCCGAGCCGTAGCCGGCCCCGCGCCTGCAAACCTTTTGCGTCAAACTCGAACCTGTCGAGAACGAAATCCTCGCTGTCCTTGAGTTCGGTTTGAAACCTCAAGACCGCCGGCGCACCGGCCACTTTCGACCACTCGATCGGTGGGATATCCAGCGCCGCAGCCGTCAAATCGGCTTGCCCTGTAACCTGGGGCGTCGCTTCCCCCTCCCGCTGAATGACAAGCGTGACCGGCACTTTTCCTTTCAAGTACGGCTCAAGATCCAACCCGAGCGCTTTTTGCTGCGCTGTCGACAAGATGGCCTTGACGTCGACCCGATCCGTGGACGGACGGTCCTTGCTGGCGAATTGATGACGGATCGACAGGTCCGCCGGAACGCCGTCCACCCGACTTTTACCTTTGACCGCGATCTGCTTGTTGTCGGCGGTAAGATCGAAGGCCGCGTCATCCAAGGCCACGCGATCGACGATTTTCGGCGTTCGGCCCTCGTTGACCTTAGCCGATACCTTATAGCCGATATGGTGGGCGCGAAATCGCTTCCGCAAGGGAATATGCAACGCCACCTTGGTTTGCGAGCGGCCGGTTGTTTCCGATTTACTCAGTCCCAGCCCGTCGAGCAATTCCAATGGCTTGCTATCGATGACCTTGAGCGCGGACTGAACCGGGCCGTCGACCTGAAAATCGATCTTCATCACCGGCGGCTGCGCGGAGAAATCGGCGATCTTCAAAATACCGTGGCTTAGTTTCAAGTCCCCGCTCCGGCCGCGATTGACCCGGAGATCGAATGAGTTGGCGTGCAACACGCCCTCTCCCGCAGCGTCTAGGATCTTCGGCATGGGTGGCAAATAATCGACCGTTATGCCGGAAAAGGAAAAAGCCAGATTAAAGACGTCTTTCGACGGTTTCTCCGCCGATAGATCCTTGTCGCTCAGCTTGACTGCCCAAGTCGCCTTATTGATCCGGCCGCCGGAGAGATGTTCCGCGATCCAATCCCGCCCCTGATCGGCCAAACGCGAAGGCCAATGCTTACTGACCTGTTCGACCTTGGCGTTGAGGAGATCGCCACTGAAATCGAGCGAAAAACCGCCGTCGTTTCGTGCCATCTCACCCTGACCGGCGACCACAACCCCGTCCTTCAATTTGGCCGAAAACGAGTCGAAAAAGAAACGTTCCAAGGAGATATCAATCTTCCCCTTGGCCATGCTTTCGCTCAGTTCATAGACGTTTGCCGCATGCTCCGGTACCGCGACCCTACCGGGCCCGCTACTGACATCGAATTCGAAATCGCCAAACCGGCCGTCATTGCCGATCTGCGCGCGTAGCACGGCGTCTACCAGAATTTGCGACAGTTCGACATCCTTCAAACCGAGCAAATCCGGAAGTTTCTCGGCTTCCAAATCCGTAAACACGAGCTCGATCGGGACTGCGGATTCCCCGCCTGTATAAGTTACGGCGAATCGAAGATGCGTCGCCATATCGGCAATACGCACACGCCCGGCAAGGACCAAGCGGATGGCATTGTCGAGCCGCTGGAATTCGAAGCCCGCCGCCGGCGCCCTGACGGTCAGCGGCAAAATTTCGTCGCGATAGATCAGTTCCGCATTGTAGATCGATAGGCGCTGCAGGCTCCCAACGATGCCGGATTCGCTCGTATCGGTCCCCATCCGATCGAGAAGCGCGGCAACCTCGCTATGACTATGGTCGTGATCGCCATGCCCGACCGCGAACCGAAGCTCGCCGTCCGCATGCCGGGTCACCCGGAGACGCGGGCCGAATATCTCCAACTCATGGGCGACCAAACGACCGGTGAACAGCGCGCTCAAATCGACACCAGCCGACAATTGCGGGATCTTCGCGACCTCCTTACCCGACGTTGTCTGCACCGTCACGTCAACCAGGCGCAGATCCAATTGCCGCTCCCAACCCTGCCAACTGAGGATAGTATCCCCAACTTCTAGTTTTATAGTCGGATCATAAGCTTCCACGGCTTCTTTGATATGCGGCGTAAGGAAATTGAGAGAAATCGGTCCTTGCGACAACAGATAGATCAACAATGCCGCCGCTGCCGCCACGGCGGTGAAGCCGGTGGCTAAAACGGCGCCGATCGCCTTTCCCGTGGTGCGCAGAACCATTGGTGCGTCCAGCTGTTAATCGCAGATGTCAGTTGGACACAGTTCTCGCATGCACCCCAGGCGCAAGCCAGACAAATTTGGCTGAATAGCGTGTGTCAGTCTTCCGCGTTGTCGTCCGACGATTCGGCGATCCCAAGCAGATTTAGGTAGAGAACCAGCGCGGTTTCGAGAATATCCTGACTGGTGCGGCCCATATCCTTACGCGCGGCGACGAGCCGTTGGTAAATCGGATCTTCCACCCGTACCGTAAGCGCGCGGCGCCTACCGAACCGGCGTTTCTGGAGCAGATTGCCTTTTCGATTGACCGCATATTTCAACACACTTTCAGGTGGCGTCGAGGGTTCGGCTGGTACAGCGGCCGTAATCGAACTCGGTACCGCAGCGTCAGCGGAAGGCTCGTACGAAATCGGTTCCGATTGCGCAGCCAGCGGTGCTTCTTCGACGGCGCCCTCGTCCTCGAAGGCATCGTCCGTATAGTCCTCGTCCGCCGAAATATCGTCATCGCCGTCCAGCGGCGTCGACGGTCGTGGCGCCGATTCGACAGGTCGAAGAACCGGCCGGGACGGAACATCACGTTCCTGCGGTGCTTCCGGCGAGCGCCGGTTCAGCGGCGGTACCGCCTCGTTGATTTCCTCGGGATCGGCGGTTTCGATACGTCGCAACGGCGTCAGTTCGACCCGGCGTTCCGATGCGGCGCGGGTCATTTCCTCGCTCCGGCGCGCGTCCAGATGACTGGACGCGTCTTTCGACGCCGCCCAATGCTCCTCGCCGGGACGGGGCGCGCGGGCGCGTTCGATCAGTCCCGCATGCAATGCCGCCAGTCCACCGCCAGTACTCATCATGTCACCTTCTAGGCCCCTGCGCTGATACAAATTCTCTGCGGACAGATCCGAACGAATTTAGCCGAAGTTTCCGGCATTGCGGCGCCCGAATGTCGGTGCGGTACGGCGGTGAACGTCGGCCGGACCGTGCGCCGGGAATGTGGCCTTCGGCATTTCGTCCAATTGCGCCTGGGTTTCCTTGCGCATCCGCGCCAAGCGGTCCGCCACATATTCCCAAAGCGCGATCACTTCCTTGGCCGATCGGGAATTCTCGTTCACTTCCATGACAGTGCGGCCGTCGATCATGCTGGCCGCGTAATCGACCCGATGGTGCAAGGTCACAGGCGCAACCGTACCGTGCTGCGAAAGGGCGATAGCCGCTTCCGAAGTAATTCTGGCGCGCGGGGTCGCACTATTGACGACAAAAATCATCGCCCGTCCGCGTGCTTCGACTATGTCCACCGTCGCACCGACGGCGCGTAGATCGTGCGGGCTGGGCCGCGTCGGGATAACCACCAAATCCGATAATGCCACAACTTCGGCGATAGCCGAGGTGACGGCCGGCGGGGTGTCGACGAAAACAAGCTTGTAACCTTCATTACGTAAGCGCGCCAAAACGTCCGGCAATTCATCAGCCGCGGCGGCGAAAACCGCCGGGTCAGTATCGGCCCGCGACCGGCCCCAACCGCGCAAACTGCCTTGCGGATCGGTATCGACCACGGCCACCGGACCCAACCCAGTGCGCACCGCTTCTACCGCCAAATGACCGCAAAGGGTGGTTTTACCTGAACCGCCCTTTTGCGAGGTCAAGGCAACGACCTGCATCTGTTCCCCGATGCGTTTAACGGTCGGTAACTCTTCCGTTGTGTCGCGACCTAACTCAGACATCATCAAACTCCCTAATTGCGGATTGCTCTCAAACTACCTATCCGCAGAATTTCGACACCGATTATTCGTTAAGCTTACCGAATGACGCCAATATCCGCAAATGCATACGGTATCCTATGCCCCCAAAGAGGGGAAAATCGTCTAAATTGCGAGATATTTACCATGACTTCTGACAATACTGCCAAGTTATTACTAATTGGTTTATCAGCGCCGAAAATATATCCCTCTACATTAACCGGTTGGGAACGATATTCCCTTACTGTTCCGCACATTTCCGGTCATGCCCTGCGGTGGACCGGTGAATTCGACCGAATACACATAACTTTCAATGAGTTAAATCACGGTCGAAGATCGAATCTTGTTGAGTAGGTAGTCAGGTGGATTTGTTAGGCGGCAGAGCAGCGACAGGGGTTTTCCCGACTTTCGATTATTCGGCCCTGTCGAACTACTATTCGAGCGGCGCCTCGCTGGGAATCGCGGCTAATCGACAGATGCTGCAGGCGGCGATCGACCAAATCGATCCCAACGCCGCCAACGCCACGCCGCCCTGGAAGCAACCGGCCGCGTCAGAGGAGGAAGCGCGCCGTTTTCTGAAAGACGCGCCGTTCATCAATCCAAACGATCCCCGTATCGCAGCCTCAGGGGTCCCGAGCGACAGCGATTACGGCAAACTCTTCTCGCTCTACGTCGGGTTGTCGACCATGAAGGATATGGTCGCCTTTGCCCGTGACGATGCCAACGGGCAACGGCTTACCCCCCTTCTCGACCGTCGGTTTCAGAGCGCACTTAGCGAAATCCGCGGCTATGTCGATGCCCTGTCGTTCGACAGCCAAACCCTGCTCTACGGTGTGCAGCAGGCAAGCTATTCCAGCACCGCGACATTCGCCGCCAAGCCGGAGTTTCTCGGCCAGGATTATATAGGCGCGGTCACGTCGGAAAAGCGGGATGCGGCCATTCCGGGTCTGACCGGGACGGAAAGCTTCAAGATTACCGTCGATCACGACATTCTTGGCACGGTCGAAGTCGCCGCCGACCTTTCGAACGTCACCGGCGCGCTGACGGAAGACAATATCGTCAGCTATTTGAACGACGAGATGGAGGCCGCGGGCGTTGCCAGCCGCTTCGCGACAGAGCGATTCGCGGAGTTTTCTTACGGTTTGCGCGTGGAAGTGGCATCCAGCGAACAAGTAAGTTTCTCGGAGGCCAGCAATCCGACAACGGCGGTCTATCTGGCCGGCCACACCCAAGCTGGCGATTTCAGCCGCGCATTCATGACCGAATTCGACAATCTGGAAGATGCCACCCCCGGCGGAATCTTCCGCGACGTCATCGACGGCGAGGGTGTCGACCGCGCCAATGCCACAGCCGTCGACAGCCAGGGCAATGTCTACATGGTCGGCACCGTGCAGGACAGCCTGGACGGTCAGACGCCCCAGGGCGATGGCGATGTCTATCTGCGCAAATACGATTCCGCGGGCCAGTTGGTTTGGTCACGGATGCTGGGCGCGAACAGCGAAACCAGTGGGTTAGCCGTCACTGTTGATGGAAACGATAACGTCATCATCGCCGGTCAAACCACAGATACCCTATCGCCGACCGCCATCGAAGGCGGCATCGACAGCTTCGTCACCAAATTCGATACCGCCGGCGTCGAGCAATGGACCTATCAGAATCCCCGCTATGCCGACGACGGCGCATTGGCGCTCAGCACCGATGCCGCGGGAAATGTCTTCCTCGCCGGCTACACGCGCGGCTCCATCGGTACCGACACCAGC
This sequence comes from Alphaproteobacteria bacterium, assembly GCA_965216645.1. Taxonomy (GTDB): domain Bacteria; phylum Pseudomonadota; class Alphaproteobacteria; genus CBDCGJ01. The sequence continues at coordinate 174,381 of CBDCGJ010000029.1, forward strand.
CACGGCGGCGGCATGGACGGTTTTGTTACCAAGCTGAGCGCGGACGGCACAGTCGACTACAATAAGCAGTTCGGCGGCACCGGCGACGACAAGGCGATCGACATTCAGGTCGACAGTGCCGGCAACTTCTATGTGCTTGGGGAACGGGACGGGCAAGCCGTCTTACGCAAATATGCCGACGATCCGGTCAGCCAAAACGCGGTGTGGGAAGTCGATCTCGGCAACCTTTCGAGCGGCGGCGACGTCACCAGCCTGGCTCTAGGCAGCAATGGGTCGATCTATGTGGCCGGCCAAAGCGCCGGCACGGGCCTGAACGGCGGTGTCGCGACGGCCCATAGCGGCGGTCTCGACGGCTTCATCCAGAAAATCGACGATGCGGGCGCCAGCGCCAGTATCGACTATGTCAGCTATCTGGGTACCGCCGACAACGACCGCATCAACGATATCGCGGTCGACACGAGCGGCGCCAGCGACCGCATTTTTGTCGCCGGCGATACCGGCGGCGATCTTTCCGGCACCGGCGCGCCCTCGATCCAGGCCGCCTTCCTAGCCGAACTGGACGATGCTGGCGCGCTTGTCGACAGCCGTCAGGTCGGCAGCGGTTTCGCCCATGCCGGCACCAGCATCGCGATCGACAGCGACGGTAAAAGCGTTCTGTCGACCCTCGGATTGCCCAGCGGCACGATCCTCAACGAACCGACCGATCTCGTGACGGCGCAGACGCCGGTCCGCGCGGGACAATATTTCGAGATCAGCGTGAATGGCGGCGACAGCGAGCGGATCACCATCGAGGACGATGACACCCTCGGTTTCCTTGCCTTCAAGATCAACCGCGTCCTCGGTACCAGCGGTCGCGCTACGGTCGAAGGCACCGGTGAAGAACGCTACTTAAAATTGACTGCAGACGACGGTCAGGTCATCCATTTCCAATCGGGCGCTGGCGATCAGGACGCGTTGGCGCCCCTGGGTCTAAAGGACGTGACATTGGCCGGCGACCCGCTCCCGGCGTCGGACGGCATCGAATCGTCGGTCTTTTCCCTGGGTATCGTCGACAATCTCAGTCTCTTGGACCCGGAAAGCTTGGCGGACGCGGGGGTTATCGTCGACAACGCCATGCGGGAGATCCGGGAAATGTATCAGTTCATGGCCACCGGCGGTCAATCGGTCGATCCCCTCCCCCCGATCAGCGAGGCCGACGCCAAACGCATTGCGGAACTGGAGGGCGCCCTGCTCCGCGTCCAGTTGATCGCCGACAATGCCCAAGTCGGCGCCCGGACGCTCTACGACATGAACGTTTAGCGTTCGGGGGCGGCACACTCCTGGGCCCCCCCCCTATGTACCGCCTGTACCGCTACTACGGCCCAATTAAGTATCTTCCGACAGATAGAACGCCGAGAAAGCCGCTTCGAAGTCCGGCGCCACGGATTTCGCCGGCGATGTCGGTCGGCGTGTCGGCGTCATTGGCGTCCTTTCACCTTTCGGCGCTAAAACAGGCGGGAGCCATCACATCGGAACGCAAATCGCGCCACATCATTTATCGGGCAAATCTCGAAAACCTCGGTAACGTGATATCGTTCCTGCTCAGCAACTGTTGCGATGGCCACCCGGCAGTTAGAGCAAACTATAAGTTAGGAATCGAAAGTGATTGAATATTAAAGGATTATTCCGCCTCGGATAATGTAAAATAACGACCGACGAAAATGTCCGCTCAAGATCGATCAATCATTATTAAGTCAGAGTTGTCGACCGTCCTCCAGTCAAGGCGGCCGGAACTTGCGATTTCCAATATCACATTCTTCGCCGCCGGGGCCGAGTTTTTTGTATTTAAGGCTGTGGCGGCCGGTCTTGGCGAAGTCGCCCTGCGCACGGCGCCGTCGCGATGGATTTCGGATGACAATGATCCGGAGCAGGATGCCCGCGAGCTGCAGCGCCAAGAACGGCGCCTCTGCGAACGATGTTTGGCGGCGGGTCTACCGACCGTCCCGGTTCACGATCTGGTGTTCGATGAAACACGCGATATTCTGATTTCGGCCTTTGTCGAAGACGACGGCTTGACACCCGACCCAGCCGACGTCGGGCGATATCTGAAACGGCTACACAGACTGACACCCCCGCGAGATCGCTTGGTCGCCGACACCGCTGGGGATTGGTTGGCGAGCCTACATGTTCGAATGGCTCATCGGGCCGGTGTGGTCGAAAGGCTCTGCGGGATTCGCGTGGATGTTCCAAGGCTCGAGATCGCGCCGCAGGGCACCGCTTTGCTCCATCTCGACGTCCGCCGCGACAATACTCGTTGCCAGGATGGCCGGATCGCCGCTCTATTGGATTGGAGCAACGCCTTGGTCGGACCGCCCGCCCTCGAATTCGCGCGGCTGGCGGAAAACGGCGATCTATCGGATCACGTGATCGAGGGTTATGGCGGTAACCCACTTGCCGACCTCGACCCGAAAACCGAGCGGTTCCTGCGCCTGGATACCGCATTGATGCGCGCCGTGCTGTTCATGTCGGAATTTCCGGACCCGAACGAAGCCGCCCGCTGCCGTTCCCGCTTGGCCGAATTGAGCCGCGGCTAACGTTCGTTTTTTTCGGCTATCGCTTGATGTGACCGACAATCCCCCTTAGTTTGTCGCCTCAATCAGACCCATCCTCGCCTGCGATAGGCACAAATCCAGACAAAATGGACAACAACATGAAGTTTGAAGGTACAGATACCTATGTCGCGACCGACGATTTGATGGTGGCGGTGAACGCGTCGATCACGCTCGAGCGGCCGCTTCTGGTCAAGGGCGAACCCGGCACGGGCAAGACCGTGCTGGCGCATGAGATCGCCAAGTCGCTGAACAAACCGCTGATCCAGTGGCACATCAAGTCGACCACCAAGGCGCAACAGGGACTCTACGAGTACGACGCGGTCTCCCGCCTTCGAGATTCGCAGCTGGGCGAGGAACGGGTTAAGGACATTTCCAACTACATCGTCCGCGGTAAGCTCTGGGATTCATTCGACGCCGAGGAAAGCCCGATCCTGTTGATCGACGAGATCGACAAGGCCGACATCGAGTTCCCAAACGACTTGCTGCTGGAACTCGACCGCATGGAATTCTTCGTCTACGAGACCCAGGAAACAGTGGTCGCCAGCCATCGGCCGATCGTCGTCATCACCTCCAACAACGAGAAGGAACTGCCGGACGCCTTCCTGCGCCGGTGCTTCTTCCACTACATCAAGTTCCCCGAGCGGGACACCATGCAGGACATCATCAAGGTCCATTACGGCGACATCAAGAAGGAACTGGTGCGCGAGGCCCTGAACATCTTCTACGAGATCCGCGAAGTGCCGGGCCTGAAAAAGAAACCGAGCACATCGGAACTGCTGGACTGGCTGAAGCTGCTGCTGGCCGACGACATCTCGCCGGAAGTTCTGCGGACCAAGGATCCGAACAAGCTGATCCCGCCCCTGCATGGCGCGCTGTTGAAAAACGAGCAGGACGTCCACCTCTTCGAACGCCTCGCCTTCCTGGCCAGACGGGAACAGGGACGGTAGGATATACAGCAGTCTTGTAATTCCGGCCTTGCGCCGGAATCTTGTGCAAGACGGAGCACGTTCTGCGAAGAGATCCCGGCTCAAGGCCGGGATGACGACGTAAGTTATGGGAGTGGCTGCCACATGTTCTTCAATCTTTTTTACGAGCTGAAAAAGAGCAAGGTCCCGGTCAGCCTGAAGGAATATCTGACCCTGATCGAGGCGGTCGAGGCCAATGTCGCCGAGTTCAACGTCGATAACTTCTACTACCTCTCCCGCTCATGCCTGGTGAAGGACGAGCGGAATTTGGACAAGTTCGACCGGGTCTTCGCCGAAGTCTTCAAGGGACTGGAGCCGGTGGAAGGCGAGCTCGAGGTCGAGATTCCGGAGGAATGGCTGCGCAAGCTCTCGGAACTGGTGCTCTCCGAAGAGGAAATGAAACAGATCGAGTCCCTCGGCGGCTGGGAAAAACTGATGGAGACGCTGAAGAAGCGGCTCGAGGAGCAGGAGAAGCGGCACCAGGGCGGCAACAAATGGATCGGCACCGGCGGCACCAGCCCGTTCGGCGCAGAAGGCTACAATCCCGAGGGCGTGCGCATCGGCCAGAACCGCTCCCGCCACCGCAAGGCGGTGAAGGTCTGGGACAAGCGGGAATACAAGAACCTGGACGATCAGATCGTTCTCGGCACCCGAAATATCAAAGTCGCGCTGCGCCGCCTGCGCCGTTTCGCCCGGGAGGGCGCGCCGGACGAGTTGGACCTGGACGGCACGATAAGTTCCACCGCCCGAAACGGCGGCTATATCGACATCCAGATGCGCCCCGAACGGCGCAATAAGATCAAGGTCTTACTGTTGTTGGATATCGGCGGCTCCATGGACGACCATATCCGCACCTGTGAGGAGCTATTCTCGGCGACCAAGAGCGAGTTCAAGTATCTGGAATACTATTACTTCCACAATTGCATGTACGAAAAGGTGTGGAAGGACAACCGGCGCCGCCACAGCGAGAACATCCCGACTTGGCAGCTGCTGAATACCTATGGTCCGGACTGGAAGCTGATCTTCGTCGGCGACGCGACCATGAGCCCCTACGAAATCGCCTATCCCGGCGGCAGCGTGGAGCATTGGAACGAGGAAGCGGGCGAAGTGTGGATGACCCGCATGCTTGACCATTTCTCGAAAGCGGTCTGGCTCAACCCGGTCCCGGACCGGCACTGGGACTACACCCCCAGCCTGCAGATGCTGCGCCAAATCATGTCCAACCGCATGTTCCCCCTCACCCTCGAGGGCCTGGACAACGCCATGCGGGAGTTGAACCGGTAGCGGTCGGCTCAAGCCGCGAGAATTTCCCTGGTCATCTCAGGTGCCCGCGATATGATCTGCAGATAGGCCCGTGCCGTGGCGTCAGGCCGCCGGACGCCCTGTTCCCATTTACGTAATGTTGTGAGCGGGATTTTATACGTTTTCGCAAAGGTTTCCTGCGACATTTTCAACTGCTTTCGCAGCTCCTTAATATCTACCACGTCAACTTCAACCTTACGCTCGATGGCACCATTAGTGTCGCCATCAACAAAAGCGAGTGCGTCCTTCAAACCTTCGGTTATCTCGTTATGGGCTTTGGACATATCAACCTCCTAGGGCCCGGCCCGTCGTTTGATTTCCGTTGTCAGCGACTTCAGCTGATTGACTTCAGCTTTCGTCAAATTCTCTTTTTCCTTCTTCGCAAAAAGCGTCAATAGGAAAACCGGAATCCTGTCATTATGATAAAAATACACAATGCGGGCGCCACCGCTTTTTCCTCGACCGGCAAGCGACACACGAACCTTTCGCACTCCACCGGAACCGCGTATGAGATCACCAATGTCAGGCGAATTAGCAATAACGTTGACAATTTCAGTGCGTTGTTCTTCGGATAACACGCGTTCAGCCTTGCGCAGATATGCCGGCGTTTCAACCACGCTAATCAAACGGCGCAACGGTTTCATAACAATGAAGTAACCCATTGTGTCACTTACTTCAAGTTATCTTTCCGACCGAATGACGGACGACGCGAGCAATATGTTGAATATCTTGGAAACAGAGCGATTTCGTCTGCGTAAATTTGCCATGGACGACGTTTTGGCGCTGAAGGCTGTGTATGGGGATCCAACCGTTATGGAGTTCAGCTCGGGAATCAAAACACCGGCCGAGATCCTTGAGACCCTTCGGCAGATTATTGAGGAACAGTACCCCAACTGGGGTTTCGGCAAATGGGCGATCGAGTTGAAGGACGGTGGCGAAGTGGCCGGTTATTGCGGGTTGACGCAGTTTCCCGACATTTGCGGTCCGGGCGAAGGGGAATTGGGGTATCGGCTGGCCCGCGCCTATTGGGGCCGGGGTTTGGCGACCGAGGCGGCACGGGCGGTGTGCGACGCCGGATTTACGCAGTTTGGATTAACTCGCATTCTCGCCGCCATCGATCCGGCCAACGCCGCCTCCCTCAAGGTCGCGGAAAAGCTCGGCATGCGCTATGAGCGGGAAATCATGTTCGACGGTTATGATCACCCCGACCACCTATACATTCTGGAAGCGCCATGAAGCTCTATGTCACCTTCACCTCTCCCTTTGCCCGCATGGCGCGGGTGGTGGTCCTGGAGAAAGACCTGGCCGACCGGGTCGAAATCGTCGAAGCGAAGACCCGAACCGCAGGTAGTGCCTATTACGACATCTGCCCCTCCGGCCGCGTGCCGTTTCTCTGGCGCGACGGCGAACCGGGGCTCGAGGATTCGGCGGTGATCTGTTGGTATCTCGATAATCTGGACGAGTCGCCGGCACTGCACGACGACAGCCTGGAACATCGCCGTCTCGAGGGTCTAGCCCGCGCCTTCATCGACAATGTGGCGGTTTGGGGCCGTGAACTCTACCGCCCCGTCGACGAACGCAGCCCCGGCGTGATCGCCCACGAGCAGGCCCGCTGCCAACGGCTTGCCGATCAATGGGAGCGCGAGATCGCTCACCCGCTCATGCAGGGTCCGCTCAACATGGCCCAGATCGCCCTCCTCTGCGGGTTGGAACAAGACCGCCGCAACGCCGCCATCGACTGGCGCTCAGGACATCCCGCCCTCACGGCCTGGCATGGTTCGTTAGCGGATCGTCAAAGTTTTGCGGCAACTCGACCGCCACGACAAAACTTGGGTGGCTAAAACAGAAACACCCCCTTGCCAGTCGATTGAGTGTCGAAGCGCTCATAGGCCTCGACGCATTGATCGAGCTGATACTCGTCCGTGAAGATACTGTCCGCATCGATACCGCGATCGGCGATGAAGCGGGCGCATTCGGCCTGGATGACGGTGGAGAAGGTCCAGGACCCGACCACGGTCAATTGCTTGCGGATCATCCAGTTGCTGACATCGATGGTGACGTTCCCGCCCTCGCCGACGAAGGCCACGGTCCCCCACGCCTTGGTTGCCCGGATCGCCGCCGCGCGGGCGCTTTCGGCGGACGAGCAGTCGATGGCCAGATCGACGCCGCGGCCCTGGGTCAACTCCATCAGCGCCTCAACGGGATCGTCCTGTACCGGATCGATCGCCGCCTCCGCCCCCACCTGAAGCGCCAATTCCCGGCGTTCCGCATTGGTGTCGAGCGCGAGCACACGCGCGCCCATGGCCCGCGCGAGCTGTGTCGCCGCCAAGCCCACCGGCCCCTGCCCGAACACGGCCAGGGTGTCGTGGCCCGATAGGCCAATCCGGCGCAAGGCGCCATAGGCGGTCCCTGTCCCGCAGGAAATCGCCGCGCCGGCCTTGAAGGAAAGCGCGTCCGGCAGCGGTACCAGCGTTCGCGCCGGCACCTTCATATAAGGCGCATGGGCGCCGTGGCCAGTGACGCCGTAAACCGTGGCACCGTCGCTGCACATCTGCGACCAGCCGGTCCGGCAATGATCGCAGACGCCGCAGCCGCAATAATGATGATCCATCATCCGATCGCCGATCTTGGCCTGCATATCGCTGACCGCCGCCCCTTTCGCGACAACCACGCCGCAGGGTTCGTGACCGGCGATATTCGGCTCGCCCACATCGCCGAGACCCAGCGCTTTCTGCATTTCGCCCGGCGCGGCGCGGTAGAATTTCAGGTCCGAACCGCACATGCCGGAGGCCTTGATTTCAAGCACCACATCCTCCGGCCCCGGCGTTGGGTCGTCGAACGTCTGCAACTCGACCGCTCGATTGCCGGTGAAAACCGCACCCTTCATCTTCCCGCCTCCTCGATTTCGTTCAGTCTTTTGCGGGAGAATAGGATGTCGGCGTGTCCCGCGCCAGAGCCATGGACGCGGCGAAATCATCCGCTGTGAGCAGCGGGATGGCTTTGGCGTATTTGGCTAAGCCGAAGCTGTCAGTCAGATGCAGGTTTGCCGCCAATGCTTTTTCGTCGGGCATCTCGTAGATATAGATCATGTCATACTCGCCATAACTGCCGAACTGCGCGATCGGCCGGCCGCCGAAATCCGCGATCGCCCGCTTGTGGATTTCGGCCCGCTCCCGCATCGCCGGGTCGTCCAACATCGCCGCCTTTTGATCGTTTTCATACTTCACGAGATAAAGAACATGGACAGTCATGCTGACTCCCTTTTGAATTTTTATTGCCGATAAACAGCTCGGCGCCGTCGCAAATAATTCGGCATCAGGGGGTGTTCGAAAATCTGACGCAAGTCGAGAATATCGTGAAAGTTCCATCGACGGTACGGGGTTTCGTCCTTACCATGGCGGACAGCGGCATCGGCAATATCCCCATGAAATCACTAGCGGAAATCAAAGGCGCGGGTTACAATTTGGTATTCGCGTAGTTTATTTGTCGTGTCCCGGAATTACTTCGACAAAATCCAGGACCGTTTCACGCACCGAATAACCGAGATCCCGGGCCGTACCATTCGGATCAGGAAACTCGGACAAGAATTGATCAGTCCCGGCCGCCTTCGACCGGGCAGTGCTGGGCGCGCCAGCGCAACATGCCGCCCGCCAGATTGGCGATGTCGGCAAAGCCGGCGCGTTTCAGGATCACCGTGGCCTGGGCCGAACGGCCTCCGGCGCGGCAGACCGCGACGATGGGCTTATCCTGCTTTAGCTCGTCGACGCGGTCTGCCAGCTCTCCAAGCGGAATTAGCCTGGCACCGGGGATACGCCCCAACGGGCCGTCGAATTCGTCCGGCTCGCGAACGTCGAGGATCTGGGCCGCATTCAGATGCTCTTCCAACCATTGCGGTTGCATCTCCCAAATGCCGGCAAAGGTGTAGGTCAGGTTGGCCCAGGTCGGCGCATCCTCCGGCACCCCTTCCTCCGGCTCGCCGCATTTCAGGTTAGCCGGCACGGCGACGTCCATCTTCTTGGGATGATCGAGGCCGAGATTGTCCATGTAGCCGACGAAGTCGCTCTGGCTCAGTTGGCCGCCGCAGCGGGGGTTATAGGCCTTCTCCTCGGCCACGCTGGTCGTCAGCAGACCACGGTAATCGTGCCCCGGATAAAGCAGGCAATCGTCCGGCAGAGTGAAGATCTGGGTGTGGATCGATTGATACATTTCGCCGGCATCGCCGCCTTGAAAATCCGTGCGGCCACAACCGCGGATCAGCAGGCAATCGCCAGTGAAGGCCATTTCCTCCGTGTCGAGAACGTAAGTGACGCAGCCGGCCGTATGCCCTGGCGTCGCCCGCACGGTGAGATAGCGGGAGCCGAACTGGATCTTGTCGCCATGCTGGAGGCCGAGATCGTGGCCTTCCGTACCCGCCGCCGAAGCAAGCGCGATCTTGCTGCCGGTGTTTTCGCGCAGCAGCCAGGCACCCGTCACGTGATCCGCGTGAACATGGGATTCGAGCGTGTATAGCAGCTTGAGATCCAGCTCGTGCAGCAGCGCCTCGTCACGCCGCACCTGTTCGTAAACCGGATCGATCAACACCGCCTCCCGGCTCTCCGGATCGGCCAAAAGATAAGTATACGTGCTCGACTGCGGGTCGAACAATTGCCGGAACAACATCGCCCGGGCCCTCCCTTCGCGGTTTATTCTTGGTTTTCTAAAATATGGCGATTGTCGCGGATATTGGCAAGCAATGCCGAGTGACATCTCGTCGCAGTCGCGCGTTCCGGCCTAAATACTCATGTCCAGCAAATTGTAGTCTTTGATCTCGGCTTTTGCTTTGCTGTTCCAATGATAGCTCAGGCCGCCATCCGCATGCGGCCGATAGACAAAGGACGTCTCGTCCGGGAAGCGTTGGCGGCGGGCGTCGATGGCGTAGCCGATGAGCCGGGCGCGGCGTTCGATATGGGCGTCGTCATAGACGGCCGGCGGCGCGTGCAAGCCGCCGCCTTCGATGCCAAAGACCGAGGCGCGGCGATGGAAGCCCATATTCACCGTGACCCGCCAATCGGCACTGGTATTGGCGAAGGAGCCGTGCAGGGCCTGCCTGTTGGTGATCGCCACATCGCCGGGGGCGCAGACGATGGGCACGGCGTCCGGCAAACGCTCGCTGCCGGCCGCGGCGACTTCCGCAGCGATATCGATCTTACCCCGCTTATGGCTGCCCGGCACAACCCAGACGCCATTGGCCGGCGTACAGCCATATAGCTGACCCATAAAGTTGAAGCCGTGGCTGCCCTGATCCCAATCCGGGCTATCCCAATGGGTGGTGCCGTCCTGATGCCAGGCGACGGAGGCGCCAAGCCCCGGCTCCTTAATGAATAGGGCTTCGTTGAAGGGTACGAAATCGTCGCCATTGACCGCCGCGGCCACCGACAAGAGGTCGGGATGGCCGTAGGCGCGCAGGCAAGCCTCGGAAAACTGGAGGGAGCCGAGAATGAGATACACCACCTCGTCCGGCGCGTCGGCCGACGCGGTCGGCTCCACCATCTTCACCGGATGGCGGCCGTTCGCCAGGTCTGTGCCGCCGAACGGATCGCCGAGCGGCTTCGACCAGAACAAGGTCGACGCTTCGCAGTCGCACGCCAAGGCCGGCCGTCCCTGCGCGTCTACATCGGCGCCTCTACGAACCGGAAGCCGCGCCAGAATGGACTGCAGATCCGCTTCCAGATCGGCCAATTCCTCCGACCGCAACACGCCTTCGAAAACATAGAAACCGCAGCGCCAATAGGCCTCCAGAATATCGGGGTGAAGGGAGCCGTCATCGGTGTAGCGGATCGGCCCGCGATTGCCGAGCGCAAAGGCCTTCCGCTCCCCGGCCGCGAGGTATTCCCGCATAGCGGCGGTTTCGGGACCGTATTCGATCGCTTGCATCGTCATCGCACCATCTCCGAGGCAAGCTTGGCCCTCGCCCGTTTCCCTGTCAACGCCCGCCGGTCCGGAGACCGGAGGGCGCGGCTGCCATTGGCCTAGACGTCGTCCAACTGATCGCCGATGGGCAGGCGCCGCAGCCGCCTGCCCGTCGCGGCGTGGATCGCGTTGAACAAGGCCGGCGCAAATGGTGGCACCCCAGGCTCGCCGACCCCACAGGGCTTCAGATGGGTATAGTCCTCGACGATATGGACCTTCACGTTGAGCGGCAGGTCGCTTATCCGACTGACCGGATAGTCGTGGAAATTGCTCTGATCGACCGCGCCCTCAGTGGTGGTGATCAGGCCTTGGCGGGCCACCGTATTGCCGTAGACATTGGCGCGTTCCATCTGCTTGCGCACGCCTTCGGGATTGACGTAGCGGCCGCAATCGATGGCCGTGTCGACTTGCAGAATATCCAGCTTTCCGCCCTTGTGAACCACGACACGGACCGCCGCGGCGACATAACTGTGGAAGGCCCGGTGGCAGGCCAGTCCCAGGCCATGACGCGCCGGCGGCTCGCGGCCGTAACCGGCCTTCTTCGCCACCACGCGCAGAACGTTGGATAGGCGTTTCGGCATGATCGGCCAATCCGCCGTGCTGTCTCCATAGTTCCACGGTTTGTCGACACCATCCTTGGTCAGGTCCAGTTCGTCCGCCTCGCCAATCAGCTCGAGCATGAATTCCAACGGATCGCGCTTGGCCACCTCGGCAACCTCATGGGCAAAATAGGTTATGGCGAAGGCGTTCTGGATATTGTTGACCGCCCGGTACCAACCGACCCGGATCATCGCATCGGCCTCGCCGTTCTGCAGGCTGATGTTCGGGACCTGGTTATAAGGCATGTCGATCAGGCCGAGCCCCCATTCGATGGGGAAGCCGGTTGTCGCCACCGGGTTCCGAAGCGCGACGATGGACGGCCAGGCGCCGGATTGATGCCAGGCCGTGATCTTGCCGCCTTTGTCCAGGCCCGCTTACAGATGCTGGGCGCTGGCGGTGTGGTAGTAGCCGTTGTGGATCTCGTCCTCCCGGGTCCATTGCACCCGGACCGGTGCGCCGATCATCTTCGACAGGATCGCCGCCTCGCAGCAATAGTCAGGCTTCGACTTGCGGCCGAAACTGCCGCCCAGCAGTGTGATTTCGCAGCTGACGTCGGTTTTCTCGACGCCCAAGGCTTGGGTCACGTAAGCCCGCACATGGTTCGGTGACTGAACAGGCGATCACCCGCACCGGCTTTGAGGTGGCGTCGACAACCGCCACCGGCGGTTCCATCGGCGTATGGATGAAATAGGGCACGAAGTACTCCGCTTCGACCACCGCATCCGCCGCCATTGCCGCCGCGGCATCGCCGCGCTTGTGGATCTCCAACCCACCTTTCTTGGCCGACGTCCGTAATTTGTCGTCATAGGTCGAACTGTCATGTCACTTGAACGGCCCATCGTCCCATTCGATCTCCAGCTTGGCGCGGCTCTCCATCACCGCCCAGGTAATGCTGCCGTTCACGGCCACGCCGCCCAGGGCATGAAACTCGGCCGGTTTGTCCTGCGGCAGAGCCGGAATCTCGACCACTTGCTCCACCCTGGCCACCTTCAAAGCTTCGCTGGCGTCGAAGGACTTGACTTTGCCGCGATAGACAGGCGCGCGGGCGACCACGGCGTATTTCATGCCCGCCAGGCACGTTGCACCGGGTGGTTATCCTTGGCGTCCAGGCCTTCGATGGTGATCACCACTTTACCGGCCGCATCGGCAATGGTCATTTAGTATTTTCTCGTAATTATACTGTCTAAATGGACAGTATATGTGTCTCATAGCCCGGCGCCACTGCCGAATTTACTGCCGGTCAGCCCCAATTCGTCCCTCAAGTACCAAAGTATCGGCATGTTCAGGTCGCCGAAATACTGGCGACTGATGCCGTTCACGGTCAAAGCAATCATGGTTAAATCTCCCTCGCTTGTCTGACGCATAGTAATTTTCCGTCATCCGTTAACCATGGTAATCACGGCGAACGGAACAGAGCGTGGAGATATCGAAGTCAAGCGATAGTGAATGTCCTAACGGGCCGCATAGCCCCCATCGACGGCCAGTTCGGCGCCGGTCATGAAGGAGGACTCATCGCTCGCCAAAAACAAAGCGGCCATGGCGATTTCCTGCGGCAGCGCCACGCGGCCCAACGGATTGCGCAGAGGCGCGATGTCCCGGTCGAATTCCTCCTTAGTGACGCCGCGCGACTTCAGGACGTCGTGATGCATTGCCGTATCCGTTCCGCCCGGATGCAGGGAATTGCAACGGATCGGATAACCGGCCTCCCCCATCTCCACGGCAACGGCTTTTGAAAACAGCCGAACGCCGCCTTTGCTCATGGTATAGAGCGAGGTGTTCGCGGTACCGACGAAACCCGCCGTTGACGAGACATTGATCAACGAAGCATGGGGAAGCGCCGGATCCCGATCCTTCATATGGGCAACGGCGTGCTTGCAACCTAAAAATGTCCCCCGGAGATTGACCCGGGAAACACGTTCGAAATCGTCCAAACCGCTGTCGATTAGGGCGGCGGCGTGGAACAAACCCGCGCAATTCATCAACACATCCAATCGGCCAAACGCATCGACAACGCGCGCTATAGCGGACCGCCATTGATCTTCTTCGCCGACATCGAGTGCGAATGACACCGCACCGTCACCGATTTTGTCGGCGACCCGGCGGGCCGCCACAGCATCGATATCTGCAACCGCGACGCGGGCCCCTTCCTCGGCAAAGAGGATAGCCGATGCGGCGCCGATCCCCCCGCCGCCGCCCGTGATCAGGACGTTACGGTCAGCAAGTCGGCTCACAAGGGAAAACGCTCCCGCAGCCAGCCGACGAGATCGCCGCCTAACGCCCTTAAGTCCGTTAGATCGTCGTCGGCATGATGCGGTTGGAAGAAATGCAACGCGTTGTCGTATTTGAGGTAAGTCTTGTCATCACCACCCAGGCAGTCGTGGATCTGCCTGGTATGCGCCTCGTGATAGATCGCGACATCCTTGCCGGCATTGATCACCACGGATGGCCCGGTCATCGACGGGCCGTTCTTGCGGATATCCGAATTGGAATGGTTCGCCGACCAAGTCGACAGCCAGGACGCCGGCGTATGGGTGCGGGCGAAGCCCGTGTAACCGTTATTGATCAGATGCGGGCGCGGGCCGAACAGGCAGCCATAGTCCCGGTTCGACGGGTCCAGCCGCTTGTCGACCATGCGCGGATCCGCCGCGGTGCACGGCACGGTAATGACCGGTTGGTAATATTGCCGGTTCTGAATGCCGCGTTGCCAGTCGAGGGAGAGCTCGTCGAACCCGTCTGCGTCCGCCCGTGCCTTGGCCCGTCGATTGTCGGCCAGAATGGACAGGCATCTGTCGTCGACACGTTTGATCCGCGCCTTTTGCGCCGCGCGGTAGCGGTCCAAAAACTCATCGCTGTATTCGCACCATTCGCCGGGTGTGCGGAAGCCGTTGGCGGGATCGTACATGTCGAGTTCGGCGTTGCGCAGCAGCGGATTGGCTTCGTCCACGATCGAAGGATCGACGATATCCGGCAGGTAGGGTCCTTGCCCCAAGTGGGAGGCAATGGAAATGAATCCATCCGCCGGCGACAAGTCCGCTTCTTGCAATCGCGTGCGCCCGCCGGCCGGATTGGTTGCCAGCCGCTCGCTCGGCGATTTGCTCGCCTGATCATGGTAATAGAGCATCATCGAGGAACCGGCGGACATGCCGGCGAAGACGATCTGTTCGATCCCCTGCGCTTTCAGCCAATTCACATAGGCGCCGACGTCGAGCAGGATGTTTTCCTGGATCGCATTGCTGTCGTGATTGATGTTGCGGGCGTTGCCGCCCAAACAGGCATAGCCGGCGCGCAGCAAGGCCGGGAAGACGAACAATTGGTGGAAATCGGAGCGCGGATGCACCGCCAGCACCGCCACCTTCGGCTTCGGATTGTGTTTCGGCCGGTAATAGATTCCCCGGGTCATAACGCCATCATGGGCGATCGGTGAAACGACCTCCGTGACAACATCTTCGATCGGTTCCCAAAAGCGCAAGGGATGTCCGATTTGTATGGGCCGTTTACTCATCCTTCTTCCTCAAAAACTAGTAGTTGGTAGGAGCAGCGAAATGATCGGGAACACCAATAGTAGGATAAGAATGATGATCTCAGCGATCAGGAATTTGGTGATGCCAGCGAATATCGTATGCACCTCGATGCCTCGTCCGACGACCGATTTAATGACGAATGCGTTGAGCCCAACCGGCGGTGTGATCAAACCTATTTCCAACAGTTTCACCACGATCACCCCAAACCAAATCAAGTTGAAACCCATATCCTCAACCAACGGCACAGCGAAAGGCAGCGTCAGCAACAGGATGCCGATCGGATCCAGAAACATCCCGAGCAGCAGGAACACCAGGCAGAGCACAGCCATCACCATCCAGTCCGTGAGCTGCGCCGCCTGAACGGCTTCGATCATCCAAGGCGCGATACCGGTCAGCGAAATGAACGACACGAAGATCTTCGCGCCGAAGGCAATCAGGAAAATCATCGCCGTTTGATACGCGGTCTCCCGCAACGACAGAATGATGGTCTTCCAGGTCAGGCGTTTCATCGCAACGCCAAGCAGGAAGGCGGTCGCCGCGCTGACAGCGGCCGCTTCCGTGGTGGTGAAGAAGCCGCCATAGATGCCGCCAATGACGATCAAAAACAGCATGATCGCCGGCCAAGCCCGGAGCGCCGCCCGCCGGCGGTCGCCGCGCTGGCGCACTTCGTCGGATCCGGGGGCTTCGTTCGGGCGCATTTTCACCCAAATCATCACTACGATGATATAGCCTATGATCGAGACGATCCCGGGCAATATGCCGGCCAAAAACAATTTCTGGATCGATTGCTCGGCAAAGATGCCGTAGAGAATAAATGGAACGCTGGGCGGTATCAGGGAGCCAAGCGTCCCGCCGACGGCCACCGAAGAGGTCGCCAGCTGCTTACCGTAGCCGAACCGCAACATCTCCGGCGTGCAGATCCGGCCCATCGCAGCTGCGCAGGCGACGCTGGATCCGGTGATCGCCGAGAAGCCGCCGCAACCGAGGATCGACGCAACCGCGAGACCGCCTGGAATCCGCGCCAGCCAAATTCGCGCGGCATGATAGATATCGGTGGTGATGCGGGCGTGAAAGGCCAATTGGCTCAATCCGATGAACAACGGCACCATCGTCAATTCGAAAGAATGGACGAAGTCGTAACTGTTCGACGTCAGCACCGGTTTGGCCGCCTGCCAGCCCCTGGCCAAGTCGAACTCGCCACCCACCGGCCAGGAATAGAATATCAAGGTGCAGACGACGGCGACCGAACCCAGGCAGAAGGCGATCGGCACCCGCAAAATCAAAAGCAGAAGGATGACCAGAAATCCGGTCGCCCCAAGAATAAAGGGGTCCATCAGAAAAACTCGTCGTGATGATGACTGTCGCTGAAATCGCGACGGCCAATGCTGACACCGTCCTTGACCAGCCAGAGGAAGAAGCGGAGCGACATGAAAGCGAAGCCGACGAAGAAGGCCAATCTACCCGGCCATTCCGGCAAATAGAGATCGCCGTCAAAATAGTTGCCGAACTCCCACGCCTCGAAAAAGACCACCCCCGTGGCCCAAGTCAGCGGAATTACCATGATCAGCGCGACCAGACCGGCGACGATATCCAGGAACGCGCGCCCCGTCGGCGGTACCCAATTGGTGAAAATCTCGACCGAGATATGGCCGCGGTCGGCGGTGACGAAAGCCCAGGGCAGTGCCACCAGGGTGACCATGAACTCGCCGGCGATGACGATATCGTCCGGAATCGTGACACCCCAAACCACCCGGCCGATCACCGATGCCGTGACCAGAATGCCGAGCAGGACAATGACGATCGAGGCGATATCGAGACCGATCCGCTCCAGCCAGGACACCGCTTTGGGTCCTGGCTGGCTGTTCAGATTTAACGGATCGTCATTTTCCTTTTCGGTCGGCGGCGCCTCGGGCTCTAGCTCCGCTGCCATGGGTAGCCCTGCTTGACCCGGATGTCCTCGTATTTCTGGAGCAGTTTCTGGTAGGCGTCGAAAATATCCTGCCCCGGCAGCCCGGCCTTGTCGGCGCGCTTGACCCAACCGTCTATGTGAGATTGCGCGGCGGCCTGCAGTTTAGCTTTCTCCGCTGCCGGCAACTCCATGATCTCGACGCCCGCGGCCTTGATCGTTTCCAACGACTCGGCGTTCGCTTCCGTGATGTTCTTGGCGTAGAAGTCGATATAGTCAGAGCCGATTTCGCGCATCGCCTTCTGGCTTGCCGGGCTCAGCTTGCCGAAAACCTCTTTGTTCATGATGATTCCGAAACCGAGGAACTGGCCCCAATCCAACTTGGTCATCTTCTTCGCGACCTCGTGCTGTTTGAACACGGGAATCGCGTAGGTGTAGTTTTGATTGCACTCGACAACGCCTGAATCCAAGGCCGTATAAACCTTGGATTGGCTCATTCGGACCATGTTGGCGCCAAGGTCTTTAAAGACCTTGCCGTAGACGCCGACGGCGCGGATTTTCTTGCCCTTGAAGTCCTCAATCGTTTCGATGTGCTGCTTGGTGCAGATCAACTGACTAGCCGACGTCGTCACATTCGAGAGATAAATAAGATTCAAACCATCGAACATCTTGACCAACGCCGGATGGGTTGTCGCCAATTCGTAGGTCGCCCGCAAAGTCACCCAAGTGTCCGAGATTTGCAGCGGTAGGTCGCCGACGCTATAGGCGATCAATTCCTTCGGCGTGTAGGCGGCGATGGCGGTCGCCACATCCGCGGCGCCAGCGCCGACACCCTTCAGCGACGCCTTGGATTTCAGTAGCGCGCCGGCCCAGTGGAATTCGAACTTAACTTCGCCGTTGGTCCGCTTGGCGGCCTCCTCGGCGAACCATTCGTAGGATTTCGCGCGAATGCCCCGGTTCGGTCCGCCGTCGGACCACCGCAGCAGGCTTTCCGCGCTCGCTTGAACCGCGAAGGCGGACAGCGCCACGGCACTGGCCACGGCCAAGAATTTTCTATTGTTCCCCATTTTCTCCTCCTTAGAGAATGACTTGTCGAAATGAATTTGTTGTTAGTGTTGCCCGCCGCAAGAATGGCAGGTGTTTTGATGCAGGCCCGGTTGGCCGACGCAGGCGCCGGTCCAGAAGCCGGCTTCGTCATTGCAGTATTTCGGATCGCCGCCGACCATTTCCGCGAACAGGTGATGCCAGTTGCGGCAGATATCCAGTTCCGTCTTCACCCAGGTCAGCGGGTCCTTGGCATAGTGATCCCAATAATCGCCTTTGACGTTGATGCCGGGCACCGCCGGGATCCAGCTTTCCTGCAGCCAGAGGTCCGGGTCGTGCCATTTGCCGTGCTTCTGGGCGAGCTTTTGGATTTCCGGCGCGTCGAGCGCACAGAGACGCCCGTACTCGATCACCATCTCGTTCTCGCCGGCGATCTCGGCGTAGTAGTTCGGGAAATAGAGGTGCAGATGCCAATGCCCGACCTTGAGCCCCTGACGGGCCGCCCGGCGCTCGTCCATGGACGAAATGATGGTGCCGAAGCCGATATGGATAACCCCGGAACGCACCCGCTCGTATAGGCAGTTCACAAAGCCGGACGGGAAATCCTTCCGCGGACGATGGATATGCGGGTTGGTACCGATGGAGGCTTCCCACCAATGCATGATGCCCTTGCCCGGCATGCCGGGATATTGGTGCTCCGCCGTTTCTTCCTTCAGCTTGCGTAGCTTCTCGCCAAACTCGCCGCCTTCGTTGATGGCGACCACTTCGCTATTTTCGATGATCAACTGCGTCCAGTCGCAGGGCGCGATATGGTTGGTGGTGCCGGCGATGACGCCGTTGCCGTCCTCCTTCCCGGGCAGGAAGATCCAGGGGCGGCCGGTGACGTGGCCCGGCAGATAGGTGTGGGCGAAATGCGGATTGTCCGTCCAGGTCTGAGTGATCAGGTCCCAGTTATAGAATTCTCGCTTGCTATCGTAATACTCCGGATGATTGGTGAAGGAGATGTCGGTGCCTTCCGGATCGGTGATCCGCACCCGCTCCGCCTTGCAGACCCGCGCCCAGGTATATTCGTCGATCGCCTTCAGCAGTTCGTAAGGCATGGCATGGGCTGGTGAAGCCAGAATCTCCGGCGTGATGAACGGCATTCGCTGGATCTTCACGAAGTCGTCGACCAGGATGGGACCGCCATAACCCCAAAGCAGCTTATCGTAGTTCTGGTCCTTGGCGATCTTGTCCCATTCGTCCATCCATTCGGCCAGTTCCTGGGTCCGGTTCAAATAGTACTCGACTTCGTCGGCGCCGACCCATTGCGGGATCGGCCCTTTGTCGACGCGTAGAATTTCGTATTTGCAGCCGTATTTCTCCAGGATCTTCTTGCAGGCATCGACTACCATCTCGTCGTGCCAATTATCGACACGAAGCAACACCCTCTCCCCCGGCTGCAGGTCCCAACAGGCATGCAGGCCCTGATTGTATGGGCGTTTCGCGACCACTTCCAAATACGGCAGCAAGTGATCCGCACTCTCCACCTCGACATAGGGTGGGCAACGGGGCGGGATTTTGCCCAGAAGCGGTGGTGTCTCATAAGATGGGAAGCCGCTGACGCGTGTCGACTGGGTTTGATCCAGCATTTGGAACACCTAACTGTTGAATTCATTTTGCATGCAATTATGAGTATTTTTGCCGTTCGGTCAATTTGATTTCGAAAAATATGCTAATTTTCCATGCAATATAGTATTGCCTGACCGGGTACCCGCGCGTAGGCTATTGTTATGGCCAATCAACAGCAAAAAGCCACCATGCGGCTGCGCGAACTCATTCTGGCCGGCGATTTCAGGCCGGGCGAATGGCTGCGCGAACAGGTGGTCTCGGAACTCCTGGGCACATCCCGAACGCCGGCGCGGATCGCCATGCAGATCCTGGAACAGGAAGGACTGCTCCAGTTCTTTCCGAACCGGGGCTTCTGCGTCGCGGAATTCACCATGCAGCAAGTCAGCGACGCGGTCGACGTACGCGGTACCTTGGAGGGGATGGCCTGCGCCCTGCTGGCGCAACAGGATTTGCCGGCGAATGTCCTGGACGATCTGCAAAAAAACATCGAGCGCGGGCGGGCGATCGTCGACGCCAGAGATTTCGGAACCCACCATACCGTCGAATGGTCCGCTGTTAACGGTGAATTTCACCGACGTATCGTCGAGGCGTCGCGCAACAAGGCGCTGGCCGCGTCACTGGCGATCAATGACCGGATTCCGCTCGCTGCCGCCAGCGCAGTTACCTTGTTTTCGCATCAGATCGAGTTGGGCCTCCCCATGTTCCGGACCGCGCAGACGGATCATGAAGAGATACTGGACGCCATCTTGGACCGCGACAGCGCTCGCGCCGAGCATTTGATGCGCGAACACGCCCGACGCAGCCGCAACAACAAGGTCATCTTCATTCAGGAGATGAAATCGCGGCAGCTGCTGGAGTCGGTACCAGGCGGCAACCTGCTGGTGGGCTAAGCGATTGACAGCGGCGGCGCGGCCCCCTAGCTTGGCGCCATGTCACGCAGAGCTGTCATCGTAGTGATTTCCAGGCGCACGGACCCTTAAGGGGAACCACCCCGTCCCTGCGCCGCCGAGACCTCCTTATGGAGGTTTTTTTGTGCCTGCTCGCCAGCCAACCGGAAAATCCAACGTCATGTTCCACGCCGCCGCCACACCGCCGAAGCTGTTCACGCTGATACTGGTCAGCGGCCTGTCGATCCTGTCGCTGAACATGTTCCTGCCCTCCCTCGACAGTATCGCGGCGGAGTTCGGGGTCGATTATGCCCTGGTTAACCTGTCGATCGCCGCTTACGCCGGCATGACGGCGGTTCTACAATTGATCATGGGTCCGATGTCGGACCGGTTTGGGCGGCGGCCGGTGATCTTGTCGGGCCTTGTGATCTTTTGCGCCGCCTCGTTGGGTTGCGCCCTGTCGAAGGACATCGCCACCTTTCTAACCTTCCGGCTGCTTCAGGGGGCGGTGGTCACCGGGGTCGCGGTGTCGATGGCGGTGATCCGGGATTCCGCCGAACCGCGGCGCGTCGCCAGTCTGGCCGGCTATGTCGCCATGGCCTGGGCCTGCGCACCGATGCTCGGCCCGATCATTGGCGGCGGCCTCAACGATCTGTTCGGTTGGCGTGCAAATTTTTGGCTCTTTCTCGGGCTCGGTCTGGCGATCTTCGCGTTGTGCTGGATCGATTTGGGAGAAACCAACAAGAACCGCGCCAACACAATGGGCCAGCAATTCCGCAGCTACCCCGCCCTGCTCTCCTCGAAACGGTTCTGGGGCTATCTGTCCTGCTCAGCCTTTTGCACGGGCGCCTATTACGCCTTCCTGACCGGCGCGCCGTTGATCGCAATCCAGATTTTGAACCAACCAGCCGCCTATGTGGGCGTTTACCTGGGTTCGATCACCGGCGGTTTCCTGTTCGGCAGCTTCCTGTCGGGCCGCTTCGCCGAACGGTTCGCCTTGACCACGATGATGATCGTCGGCCGGTCCATCGCCTGTATCGGACTATCGATCGGTATCGTTTTGCTGCTGACCGGTGTCGTGCATGTGCTGTCGATTTTCGGCGCCTGCATCTTCCTCGGCATCGGCAACGGCATGACGTTGCCTAGCTGCAACGCCGGCGTCGTCTCGGTTCGGCCCGATCTAGCTGGCAGTGCGTCCGGCTTGTCGGGCTCTTCCGCGGTCGCTGTCGGTGCGCTCTCCTCGGCTTTCACGGGCGCGGTCTTGTCCGCATTTACCGCGCCCGCAACCATGCTTGCGATAATGTTGGCCTTCGCTATGCTCGGCCTTTTGGCCGCACTATATGTCCGCTGGCTTGAGAGTCCGCGCCAGTGTTGAACGGAGCGCAAAGACTTTTGACCAAAACGGAAGGCAAATCGGCACCCCGCCACGCGGCGGTCTTCGTGCTGATCACGGTGGTTCTGAACTCTGTCGGTATCGGAATCATCATGCCGGTGACACCCGATCTCATCCGCGAGCTCGCCAATTCGAGTTTGAGCGACGCGGCAGTCTGGGGTGGTTATTTGTCCTTCATCTACGCACTGATGTAGTTCCTAGTCGGACCGACCTTGGGCAACCTCTCGGACCGCTTCGGCCGGCGCAAGGTGCTGTTGGCATCTTTGGCGGCAATGGCGGTGGATTATGTGGTGATGGCAATGGCCGGCAGTCTATGGCTGCTCTTCTTCGGCCGCCTAGTCGCCGGTATCGCCGGCGCCACCTATTCCACGGCCAACGCCTATATGGCCGACATCAGCGCGCCTGAAGAGAAGGCCAAGAATTTCGGCCTGATCGGCGCCGCTTTCGGTATCGGTTTCATTGTCGGTCCTTTAATCGGCGGCGCGGTCGGCGAACTGGGAACCCGCGCGCCGTTCTACACGGCGGCCGGTCTCGCCGCGTTGAACTTCATCTATGGCTCTTTCGTTCTCCCCGAAAGTCTGGCACCGGATAACCGCCGCTCGTTCTCCTGGTCCCGCGCCAATCCCTTCGGCGTGGCTCGGCAGATCGCGCGGTTCCCCGCCGTCGCCTGGCTGATCGCTGCGTTCTTTCTCTATGACTTAGCCCACCACGTCTATCCGGTGATCTGGAGTTTCTTCGCCAAAGAAGCATTCGGCTGGCGCAATTTCGAGGTCGGCTTGTCCTTAACCGCCGTCGGCGTCGGCTTCACAGTCGTGCAGGGTTTCCTGATCGGGCCGATCATGACGCGTTTCGGGGCCGCCAAGACCGCCATATTCGGCATCGCCATGAATGTCGCCTCCATGATCGGTCTCGGCTTTGCGTCGGCGGGATGGGTCGCCTATGCGATAATCCCCTTCTCCGCCCTTGGTGCGGTGACGTCGCCAGCCCTGACCAGCCTCATGTCGAACCATACGGCGGCGGACTCCCAGGGCGAGTTGCAGGGGGCGCTGGCCAGCATCATGGGCATCACCTTGATCATAAGTCCAATCGTGATGAGCCAGCTGTTTGGGTATTTCACTCAGAAAGAATCCATGGTTTATCTTCCCGGCGCCCCCTTCATTGCCGCGGCCCTGTTGACCGGCCTCGCGTTGGTGCCGATGCTGATCGGCTTGCGCAAGCTTGGACAGATTTCGCCGTCTTAGCGCCGCTCGACATATCACGCCGAGCAGAATTGCTGAATGTCAGCGATCCGGCCGCCGTCGAACTTCGACATATCACCATCGCCGCCGGTCCACCGATCCCAACGAACCCGCATCGAAAAATACAGATAATCTTCCAAGTAAAATCGCTCGCTCAACTCCTTGGCCATGCAGCGGCAAGCTTGTTCCAGCAGATCGTTATCCGCATTTCTCCGGTTCGCCTCGTAACAAGCGTCGTAGGTCGTATCGACGACAAATGCCGGCAAATCGTTACGGGCCCACTCGTAGTTAAATGCGACATAGAAGTGGATCGGTACGTAGACGGCAACGACGATTAAGACAGTCAGGAACTTTTTCATTACAGCTTCGTAAGTCTTGTGCGGATTCCGACGGGCCGCTTCGAATATACTTTGGCAGATCATTCGCCGCGGGATAAGATGACGGGGTAAAAAATCTGTCACACCCGGCAGCTAAGCTCGGCCGCCGGATCGATCCGGGACTTGAAGGATCGACCGGTCCGATTGGCCGGTTCGGTGACAAAATAAAAGATCGGCCGATACGGGTACTCAACTCACGAACCTGAATGACGCCAGTCGTAAAATGGGAGAGATGAATGACAATCAGAAAGCATCTGTTTGGCCTTGCCGCATTGGCGGCGGGCACCAGCCTATCGTTCACGGCCTTGGCCGCGACGGAAATCCAATGGTGGCACGCTATGGGCGGCGTCAACGGCGAACGGGTCAACAAAATCGCCAACGACTTCAACGCCACCCAATCCGATTACAAGGTCGTGCCGGTTTACAAAGGCAACTACACCGAAACCATGACCGCGGCGATCGCCGCCTTCCGGGCTCGTAAGCAACCGCATATCGTGCAGGTCTTCGAGGTCGGCACAGCGACCATGATGGCGGCTGAGGGTGCGATCTATCCGGTCGAGGATGTCATGGCCGACGCGGGCGAACCGTTCGATAAATCGACCTATCTACCGGCGGTGATCAGTTACTATCAGACGCCGGACGGCAATTTGCTGTCGATGCCGTTCAATAGCTCGACCCCGGTGCTCTGGTACAATAAAGACGCTTTTGCCAAGGCCGGTATCGCCAATCCGCCAAAAACCTGGTCGGAAGTGAAGGACGCCTCTGCAAAACTTGTCGCCTCCGGCATGAAATGCGGCTTCTCTTTCGGTTGGCAATCGTGGGTCATGGTCGAGAACTTCTCCGCCTGGCACAACCTGCCGACCGGCACGAAGGAAAACGGCTTCGCCGGGATGGACACGGAACTGACCTTCAACAATGACGCCGTCAAGAAGCATATGGGCAATCTGGCCAGCTGGACCAAGGACAAGACTTTTGTCTATGGCGGCCGGCGCGGCGACAGCTTGCCCATGTTCACCAATGGCGAATGCGGCATGTGGCTGAATTCCTCGGCCTACTATGGCGGCATCAAGAAGCAGGCCAAATTCCAGTTCGGCCAGACCATGCTGCCCTACTATCCGGAGGTCGCCAGCAAACCGCAAAACTCGATCATCGGCGGCGCGACCCTCTGGGTCCTGAAGGGGCATCCGCAAGGCACCTATAAAGGCGTGGCCAAGTTCATGACCTATTTGTCCTCACCGGAAGTGCAGGCTTGGTGGCATCAGGAAACCGGCTACGTACCGATCACCAACGCGGCCTACGACCTGTCCAAGAAGCAAGGCTTCTACGACAGCAATCCGGGCACGGATACGGCGATCAAGCAACTGCGTCTGAACCAGCCGACCGCCAATTCGCGCGGCCTGCGTTACGGTAACTTCGTCCAGATCCGCGACGTCATCAATGAAGAGATGGAAGCGATCTGGAATGGTTCGAAGAGCGCCAGCCAGGGCCTCGACGATGCGGTGAAGCGCGGCAACGCGCTGCTGCGCAAGTTCGAAAAAGCGAACATGTAGCATTCCGTTGGTTTCGGCGGGCCGCGCCCTCTTTGGACGCGGTCCGCCGGGCCGTTAAGTCGAGATGTTAAAGCGGGTTCATTTCCAGCCGTCTCTGCTGCCCTATCTGCTGGTAGGCGCCGCAGATCGTGATCGTAACCTTGATCTTTTTCGTCTGGCCGGCGAGCCAAGCGCTCTACCAATCCGTGCTGGTCGAAGACGCATTCGGCATGATTTCGAAATTCGTTTGGTTCGAGAATTTCGAGGCTCTGTTCGCCGACGAGCATTATCTGGGCGCATTCCAACGCACTATGTTCTTCTCCGTCATGGTCACCCTGCTGTCCATGTCCCTATCGCTGGCGCTCGCAGCGATGGCGGATCGGGTGATCAAGGGGACGACTGTTTACCGGACCCTGTTGATCTGGCCCTACGCTGTTGCCCCGGCCGTCGCGGGTGCCTTGTGGATGTTCATGTTCGACCCCACCTTGGGCATCGTCGCCTATATGCTGGATGGTTTCGGCTACGATTGGAACCATCGTGTCAATGGCGGCGAGGCGATGCTATTGCTGATCATGGCCGCGGCCTGGAAACAGATCAGTTATAATTTCCTGTTCTTCCTGGCGGGTTTGCAAGCTATTCCTAAATCTTTGATCGAAGCGGCGGCGATCGACGGGGCCGGGCCGATGCGGCGCTTCTGGACCATCATCTTCCCGCTGCTGTCGCCGACCACCTTTTTCCTGATCGTCATCAACGTGGTTTATGCCTTCTTCGAAACCTTCGGCATCGTCCATGCGGTGACCAAGGGCGGGCCCGGCAAGGCGACGGAGATCCTGGTTTACAAGGTCTATAACGATGGCTTCATCGGCCTCGACCTGGGCGGCTCCGCGGCGCAGTCGGTGATCCTTCTCGGTATCGTCATCGCCCTCACCGTCGTGCAGTTCCGTTACATCGAGCGACGGGTGGAGTATTAGGCCATGGTCGAAAATCGCCCCCTCGCCAAACTCCTATCCCACGGTGTGCTGCTGCTCGGCGTTCTGATGGTCGCTTTCCCGATCTGGATCACCTTTGTCGCCGCCAGTCACGACGCCGTACGTGTGACCCAAGTGCCGCTGCCGCTGCTGCCCGGCGATCAGTTCTTCGTGAATCTGAAGTCCGCCTTCTCAGAGGGTGTCGGCAACGCGCGGGAGCAGTCGGTCGGCCTGATGCTGATGAACAGCCTGATCATGGCCATGATGATCGCGGTCGGGGAAAATCGCCATTTCCCTGCTCTCCGCCTTCGCCATCGTCTATTTCCGCTTCCCCTTCCGCATGGGTTTCTTCTGGATGATTTTCATCACGCTGATGCTGCCGGTGGAAGTGCGTATCCTACCGACCTTCGAGGTGGTCGCCGATCTGGGCATGCTGGACAATTACTGGGGGACTGTCAGTACCCCTGATCGCCTCGGCCACCGCCACCTTCATGTTCCGCCAGGTCTTCCTGACGGTACCGGACGAACTGCTGGAAGCGGCGCGGGTCGACGGCGCCGGCCCCATGCGGTTTTTCTGGGACATTCTGATTCCGATGTCGCGGACCAATATCGCGGCCCTGTTCGTGATCCTGTTCATTTATGGCTGGAACCAATATCTCTGGCCGCTGCTCGTGACCACGGACAAGAGCATGTACACCATCGTCATGGGCATCAAGCAGATGCTCGAGGCGGCGGAGGAATCCCCGGAATGGCATCTGATCATGATGTCGACCCTGCTGGCTATGTTGCCGCCGGTCGCCGTGGTCGTGTTTATGCAGAAACTCTTCGTCAAAGGTCTGACCGAGACCGAGAAATAGCGAGGCAATATGGCCGGCGTCACCTTACAGGGCGTGCAAAAAACCTATCCCAACGGATTCAAGGCGATCCATGGCGTCGATGTGGACATCGCCGACGGCGAGTTCATGGTGCTGGTCGGCCCTTCCGGCTGCGGTAAATCGACACTGCTGCGCATGGTCGCCGGCCTGGAGTCGACTACGGACGGGGCGATTTCCATCGGCGGCAACAATGTCAATCACTTGGAGCCAGCCAAGCGCGACATCGCTATGGTGTTCCAGAACTATGCCCTTTATCCCCACATGACGGTCTACGCCAATATGGCTTATGGGCTGAAGATCAAGGGGATCGACAAGGACGATATCGACGCCCGGGTGAAGCGGGCCGGCCGAGATCCTGGAACTGACCGACGAACAGCTCACCCGTAAGCCGCGACAGCTTTCCGGCGGTCAGCGCCAGCGCGTTGCCAT
Source organism: Alphaproteobacteria bacterium (assembly GCA_965216645.1). Classification (GTDB taxonomy): domain Bacteria; phylum Pseudomonadota; class Alphaproteobacteria; genus CBDCGJ01. The sequence goes on from CBDCGJ010000029.1 coordinate 201,566, forward strand.
GGGTCGCGCCATCGTCCGCGAGCCCAGCGTCTTCCTGTTTCGACGAACCGCTCTCGAATCTCGACGCAAAACTGCGCGTCCAAATGCGGGTGGAGATCAAAAAGCTCCAGCAAACCCTTGGAATTACCAGCATCTACGTCACCCACGACCAGGTCGAGGCGATGACGTTGGGGCATCGTTTGATGGTCTTGAATGAGGGCAATGTCGAGCAGCTCGGCACACCGATCGAAGTCTATGACCGTCCCGCCTCCACGTTCGTGGCCGGCTTCATCGGCTCGCCGGCGATGAACTTCCTGGATTGCAAACTTGTCGACGGCGGCGCGGCCCTCGAAGTGCCGGGCGGCGAACGGATCGGACTGTCCGCGCCTCTAAACGGCGGCGACCGACCAGTCACGGCGGGCTTCCGGCCGGAGCATTTCGAAACCACGTCCGAAGATCAGGCGGCGGTCCACCTAACCGTCAGCCTGGTCGAACAATTGGGGGCCGACACATTGGTCCACGGCAGCTTCGGTCACAGCGATACGGACTTGACCTTGCGCTTATCGGGCAGCCGCGATTTCGCGACCGGCGAAACCATTCCTCTCAAGATCGCGGCCGACAATATCCACATATTCGAACCCGCGACAGGGACGTCGTGTCGGATGATACGCGCGTTCGCTCTGTCGATCTCGCTGCTGAGCGCGGGAATAGCGATGGCGGAAGACCCGACATTCGACGCTCAGGGTCACCGGGGCGCACGCGGCTTGAGCCCGGAAAACACCCTCGTTGCCTTCGAGCGGGCCTTGTCCATCGGCGTCCACACGCTTGAGCTCGATACGGGGCTTAGCGCGGATGGCGTGGTCGTCGTCAGCCACGATCCACGCCTAAACCCGGCCATCACGCGGGACGGCACCGGCAAGTGGTTGCCGCAGAAAGGCCCGGCCCTCGTCGACCTGACATTCGAGCAAATCCAGCGCTACGATGTCGGCGCGATCGATCCGGACAGCCGCTATCGCCAACGCTTCCCCGACGCCGACGCCGTCGACGGGACGCGCATCCCGAGCCTGCAACAGGTCTTCGAACTCGTCCGCCGAGAGGGCACGGATCACGTCCGCTTCAATATCGAAACCAAGATCGTCCCCAATGGCGGTACGACCTATCCGGCCGTCGACCGCTTCGTCAACGCCCTGCTCGACACCATCGACCAGGCGGACATGGGCGCGCGGGTGACCGTTCAATCCTTCGACTGGCGCAGCCTGCAGCTGGTTCAGCGGCTGGCGCCGAATATTCCGACGGTGTATCTGACCGCGCAGCAACGCTGGTTGGACAATATTCAGGCTGGCGAGCCCGGCCCCTCACCCTGGATCGCCGGCTTCGATGTCGACGAAGCAGGAGGTAGCGTGCCCGATCTGGTCAAGCGGGCCGGCGGCGCGGTCTGGTCGCCCTATTTCCGGGATTTAGCCGACGAAGACATCCGCCGTGCCCATGATCTCGGCCTCAAGGTGGTGGTCTGGACGGTCAACGATCCTAAAGACATGAACGATCTGATCGACCGCGGCGTCGACGGCATTATCACAGACTATCCGGACAGGTTGCGGGCCGTCATGAAACGGCGCGGCATGACCCTGCCGACTAGTTCAAACTGAAGCGGTATTTCACGATCCGGTCGTTACCGGAATCCGAAAACCAGACGATATCGCCACGCACCTCGACGCCTTCCGGTGTACGGAACTTGTTGGGACCGTAGCCCGGCTTGCCGTCCCCCAAAACCGTCAAAACGTGCCCATCGGCGGCAATTACCTTGATTTGGTGGTTATACTTATCCGCCGCGATCACAGTGCCGTCGGCCAGCACATCCTGATAGCGCACGCCCTTGAAGTTGAAGGGTGCGCCCTTCCATTCGGTTTTGAACTTCATTTCCGGCGTTAGCAGCAGCATCCGATCGTTCCCTGCGTCCGAGAGCCAGATATCGCCGCCGGGCGCGAGTTCCAGATCGTGGGGCGACTTCAGATCCTTAAGTTCGCCGACCACCTTGCCGCCCTCGTAAACCACGACATTGTGCGACCAGGCGCCGGCGACATAGATACGACCGTTCGGATGGGCTAGAACGCCCTCCGGTCCACGGACCCGCTCGCTCAACTCGCCGATCAGCGTGGCTTTCGTATCGTCGAGGCGGTAGATCGTCACGCGATTATTGTGTGTATCGGCAACATAAAGCCTGCCGTCGGCGTCGAATTCGACGTCATGAGTACCGCCCTGATGATCACGGCCAAAGCTGGCGATGAAAGCCAAACTCTCCGGGTCCAGCATGGTCACCCGATCGAAACCGACATCCGAAACCAGAAGATATTTCCCGTCCGGCGTCAGCTTAATGTCATGCGGATTGGCCAAGGGCGCACGGCTGGCGCCGAGAAACTCGAAACGAGGCTCCCCAATCGCTGCAATTGGTGCAACCAGAAGGCACAATATCAGGAGACAGCCTCTCATCATTTCCTTCAGCATAATCCGCTTATATACCAACGGACAATCAAAACCTTTCAAGTGACAAAGCCTAGGAAATCCAGGCTGAATCGCTTATGCTGACGGACATCGGCAATCATATTTTTGGCTGCGACGGTGTAACTGCCATGAAGATGCGTCATCCAGACCGCGATCCTCGGGGACGCCCGGAACGCATGGCGGATTCCGTGATCACCGTGGCCGGCATGACGCTCCTACTGACCCCGCTGTTGCTCTGGATAGCGCCCAGCAAAATCAGTTTCTATCTGGTTCTGTCCGTCTGCGGCCTGTCGTTTTTGACCGTCTTCGTACTGACGCGCCTCTTTCCAGGCAATCAGGGAGCTAATGGCGACAAAGGGTTTAAAGTCATCCTGTCGGAGGATTTGGTTGCCGAACTGCAGAAACGCGGCGAAGTCAGCCGGCGCCCCCTCGACAATGTGAAGGCCTTCATCCGCCGCCGCGTCGACGATTAGGTCGGGTTCTTCAACAATTCGGCTCGTCGATTTTCTCTAGTTGGGAGAGTTTTCCGGCAACGGAGAAATCGCTGTAATCCAACACCAATTCCGCGATCACGCCATTGGCGAAAAGCAAGAAGCCCATCTCGACCGCCGGCGTCGAACCGGCGGCGTCCTTTTTGAAGAACGCGAGACGCGCAGGCCACGCCCGCTGACCGGCAACGGTGTCGAATTCCTCGGTTAATTCCTTGGTGTCTTGACGCTCCTTACCCAAGACCAGGGACGCGTTGTAGACGGCGTCGCCATCGGAACCGTCGAAAGTGTTCACGACGAATAGCTTCTCCCCCTCCAGCGCCGCCTTGATCGCCGCCAGGGAATGGGCGGTTGGGAAGAGGGTGCCGGGCGGCAACTCCAGGGTAAATATTTTCGGCTTGCTGAATTCCGCCGACCCGGCTTTACCGCCGTCCGGCATACGGGCCCGCCCGACATATTCCTCGCTGATCTCACCGTCGATCTTGGTCTTTAAACTAAATCGGAAGGTCTTGCCGTCTAGGCTCTCCCAGGTCGAGACATGATAATCCATTAAGGTGCGACCGCCGCTCGGCCCCCCCATATCCATGACCATACGCTGATTGAACAAAAATCCGTCGCATTCGCGGGTCCATTCATTGGCCAACCGCCCACGGACGCTGGTGATCCCGCTGCCGTCTTCGGACTGGGACAGCGAGAGGTCGTAAATTGCGCGATGGGGTTGGAACCCGTTGGCGGATACCGACCAAAGCCCGGCTATGATCAATCCGCATAGCCCGACCCATAACTTTCGACACATGTCTCGTCCCCGCAAATTTGCTTTACACAACGCCTAAGAATATCGCCGCCTGAAAGGAAAGCCAATCAAGGCCTGCCGGGAATCTTCCGTCAAGCGGAAACCCACGCTGTCGCAATGGATAAGTTGGGTCAGAATTACAATCCAACTATTTGATTTATATAAATTACTGAATGAAATAAGACTTGTCACGCATTGGTTGCCGTTTGGCCGAATGAGTTTGTATTGGAGTGTCGCATGTTCAGTATCAATCCCACCGCCGAACATATAGCGATCTCCCCCGCGATCCATCTACAACAATTTGCCTGGCCCATAGGTACTGTCAAGCGACAGCCAAGATCCCTGGCGGATTGCGTTTAATGGCGATATCATCCCGCTCAATCTTTCACTGGCATGCAGACTTACGATCACGCAACGGACCGGCGGGAGCTCCTACGCCAAGCCGACTTTGCCATGTATCGCGACAAACAAGCCTGCCGCCACGTACGCTGAACCGCTCTAATGGCGGGACGGCTGCTGCTGCGTAATACAATGGATGCCGCCGCCGCCGCGGCTGATTTCCGAAATGTCGACACCGACAACATCTCTGCCCGGATAGGCTTCGGCAAGGATCGATTGCGCGGTCTTATCGGCCGCATCGTCGAAAGCCGGAACGATCACCGCGCCATTTGCGAGATAATAATTGAGATAGCTGCGGGCAAACTGACGGCCATCCTCGCCACGTTCCGGCGTCGGCATCGGTAGGATGGTCAAGTCGAAATCATGCTGATCTAGGACTTTGCGTATTTTTTGCAGATTATTAAAATTGCGATCATTTTCATCATCAGTCTCAGCACAAATCACATGCCTGGCGCCGGCAAAGCGGGCGACATTGTCGACGTGACCGTCGGTGTCGTCATCCGACAATCCGCAAGGTAGCCAAACGACCTGCCGCACCCCGAGAAACATCGCCAACCGCTCCTCGATCTGTTGCCGGTCAAGGGTCGGATTGCGGTTCGGGTTCAAGACCGCGGGTTCGGTGGTCAACAGGGTACCGGCCCCATCAACGTCGATGGCACCGCCTTCCAACACCATGGCGCCGTCGAAATATCTCAAGTCGAGATGGTCGAGCAGCCAGTCACTGGCTCTGTCGTCGGCTTCATAGACATGGACCTTGTTGCCCCAACCGTTGAAATGCCAGGAGACGCCGGCGACATTGCCCTTGCCGTCCTTGAGAAAAGTCGGGCCGTTGTCGCGAAACCAGGAATCGTCCAACACCACTTCAAGAACATCGATATCCTGACCCAGCTGCAAACGGATCGCTCTGCCCAGCCCCGGCGGCGCCAGTACTTTTACCGGCTCGTAACGGGCGATGGCGCGGATCACTTGGGCGTAGTTGACGCAGACATTGTCGTAACGCTCCCGCCAGAGATCGATGCGGCAGGGCCAGGCGATCCAGCAGCCGTCATGCGGCTCCCATTCCGCCGGCATGTAAAAACCCTCAAGCGCCGGATATTCCATCCCCCACCTCGAACCAATCCCGCCAAATCTCGGGGCGCACGGTAAAGATCCGCCGTTTGCCGGGCAGATCCCGCAAATCGTACTCTCCCACGCTGACGAGTTTATCGGCGCAAAGCGTCGCCTGTCGCGCAAATTCGTCCGAGATCAGTAGATTTTGGTCCAGGGGTTTGCAGAGCCCTTCCATGCGGCTGGCCTCGTTCACCGCGGGGCCAACGATCGTGAAGTCGAGACGGCCGACCGCACCGACATTGCCGTAAAGCACATCGCCCACATGCAGCGCAATATCGAGGTCGAGCCCGGGCAGGCCGTTGCCGCGGCGCGTCCGGTTGTAGTCGGCAATCCCCACCAAAGCCCGGCGCGCGGCGTCCAGGGCCTGTTGGCAGAGTTCACAGCATTCCTTCTGGCCGACCTCGAACACGGCCAACAGGCCGTCACCGAGAAACTTCAGCACCTCGCCACCATTATGCACGATTGGCTGCGTAATCAGTTCGAAATAGTCGTCCAGCAGAGTGATCACCTCGGGGCCCGGCAATCGGTCGGCCAAGGCCGTAAAACCACGCAAATCGGCGAAAAAAATCGCCGCATGGATGGTCTCGACGGAACCGCGGTCCACGGCGCCGTCCACCACTCGTCGGCCAGCATCCCGGCCCAGATATGTCTGCGCCAAACTGTCCATGGTCATTTCCGTCACCCGGGCTTTCACGACCAAAGAGAAGGCCGGCACCAGACGATGGATCAATTCCAGGTCGCCGTCGGTCCAGCCTCCCGGCCGATTGCCGACCCAGGAAAACGCCATGCCTTGCTCTTCCTCAAGATCCAACGGTACATCGCCGATCTGGAGTTCGGTGAAGCTGACGGTTTCGACCACATAGTCGGTCGCGCCAGCCGCGCGAAAAGAGCGGTAGATGTCGAATTCGGGATCCGCCGGCCCGTCCAGGCGTTGGCGGAAGCGATTCAGGCGCTTACTCAAAATGTAGTCGAAAGGACTGCCGGCGAAGTCGGGGTTTTCCTCGCCGCCCGCCGATAACCGTAACAGCGCATCCTGTTGCACCGCACCCTCTCCCGCCTGCCACACATAACCGAACCCGCGATACATCGGATGCCGCGTGTTCATGCTGGCGGCCAACCGAATTAGCGGAAACCCCAGTGCAACCAGATGCTTACCCAAACCCTCGAGCACCTCGTCGATCGGGCATATGCCGAGACCTCGGGTCAGCAACCAACGTTCAAGTTGCTGAATTTCCCGCTCGTCATAGTCTGTCCAACCGGCGATTTTCCCGTGCGAATTTGCAATCATGGAGATCAATCCCGATAGAGACTTGGCAGGACGGTTTTTAGAGTTATCATGCGCCGTCACCCCGACCACGACCATTTTGATAGAAAATCGGCATGACTGACTTTGAAATCAAGCCCTTTTGGCAGAACTATATTGCCGGCACCTGGTGCGATGCTGCCGGCGGCGATCGGATCGCCGTCGAAAATCCGGCTACTGCGGAAACTATCGCCGAGGTCGCACGAGCCGAAGCCGCTGACGTGGATACCGCCGTCAATGCCGCCCGCGCGGCCTTCGAAAGCCGGGTTCTGAGCGACATGCGGCCGACCGAACGGGGCCGGCTGATGTTCGAAGTCGCCCACCAGATCGAAGCCATGGCGGACGAGATCGCCGTAGTCGAATGTCTGGACAATGGCAAGACATTGGCCGGCGGGCGCAACGAAGCGTTGGCCGCCGCGCGCTACTTCACATACTACGGTGGCGCGGCGGATAAGTTGGAAGGGCGGATGATTCCCCTGGGCGCCGGATATGTGGATTACACCGTCCCCGCCCCCTTCGGCGTCTCGGCGCAAATCGTGCCCTGGAACTTTCCGCTGCAGATTGCCGCCCGGTCCATCGCCTGTGCCATCGCCACCGCCAATACGGTAGTGATTAAATCGCCGGAACTGTCGCCTCTCTCCATGTTCAAGCTGGCGGAAGCGATCGAGAAAGCTGGCGTGCCGGCTGGGGTTGTCAATCTGATCTGCGGTTACGGCCACGATTGCGGCGCCGCGTTGGTGAGCCATCCGGACATCGATCATATCGTCTTCACCGGGTCCGTCGCCACCGGGCGCAGTATCCTGCACGCAGCGGCCGAACGGATCATCCCCTCGATCATGGAACTGGGCGGTAAGTCGGCGGGGATCGTCTTCCCGGACGCGGATTTGGAACAGGCGGCGACGTCGACCGGGATCGGTATATTTACCCATGCCGGACAGGTCTGCTCGGCCCAATCCCGCTTGATCGTCCATCGCAGTGTACATGACGAGGTCGTCGACCGGTTGGTGGCGACTGCCAACGGCCTCGACATTGGCGCGGGCAAGGACGGCGCCGATCTGACGCCGGTAATCTCCGCCCCGCAACTTGACAAGGTCGAAGGCGCTTGCTTGACGGCCAGCCAAGCCGGTGCCAGCGCTGCGAGCGGCGGTCGCCGGGTCGACGATCTGCCGGGCCATTTCATGCAACCGACCGTTTTGACCAACGTGACGCCGGAGATGACCGTCGCGCGGGAGGAGGTGTTCGGCCCAGTGCTGGCCGTTCTACCCTTCGACGAGCCGGAAGAAGCCATCGCCATCGCCAATGGGACCGACTACGGCTTGTGTGCCGGGGTCTATACCAAGGATCTGGAGCGCGCCCATTGGACCGCGGACCGACTGGTCGCCGGTCAAGTCTTCGTCAACGAATGGTTCGCCGGCGGAATCGAAACTCCGTTCGGCGGCATGAAGCGCTCAGGTTACGGCCGGGAGAAGGGCCAGGAAGCGCTACTCGGCTACACTCAAACCAAAAATATCGCCATCAAGCTCGGCGCCGGTGCGGGCGGTCGACCGGGCGGATAGCTGAATCCTGACGGTCACCGACTTAATTTCCGCAAAATGATTCTGCAGCGAGCGCGGCCCCATCTAAATAAGGAAAAATTGTTGGCAGCGCTATTTTGTTAGCTTCGCCAAATGGCAAAGCTGGCTTCACGAGCAAATTCAATAGCTTGAATTATTATAATGAGAACGTTAGCCTCTGGCTTATTTCAACTAAATATAGTTAGAGCACTCTCACATGTCACTCATACAAGCATATCACACGAGCGTTCAGATCGATCCCATAAATGGATACGTTTTCGAATATGAACCAATACTTTTCCCTTATGTTCTTCCCTCGACAAATGATGAACTGGTGATCGCGTTCACTGGTATCGATGGCGAAGATTATATCACCTTTACGCAAACCTGGTGGCCGAGCGATAACGAAGCCGTCCTTCTTGGTTACAATACTTTTCGCGACGGTCTTCAAGTATCTCACGTCGCCGATTGGAACCTCCATATCACTGCAAACACAAGTTTGACGGATGCCGAATATCTTGCATCGCTGCTGGTCGGCGACGACACGATCGATGCGAGTGTATTCGACGACGAGATCTGGGGCCTCGGCGGAAACGACTATCTGCTCGGCAATGGCGGAAACGACTTGATTTACGGCAATCAGGGAAGCGACCTGATCTACGGAAAAGTCGGCAACGACACGATCTTCGGCGGCCAACACGAAGACATAATCTTTGGTGGCCAGGATATCGACATCATCTACGGAAACTTCCAGAATGATATTGTTTACGGTAACTTAGCTGACGATGTTCTATACGGCGGTCAAAATGAAGATGTGTTGTATGGCGGACAGGGCCACGACACTTTGTTCGCTAACAACGGCAACGACACTCTATTCGGCAATCTTGGCGACGACGTCCTTCATGGCGGGCCGGGGCTCAATCACCTCATTGGCGGCGCCGGCGCCGACATTTTCTACATCGACGCGGACGACGTGATCCTCGATCAGGCGCCGGAAGATACGGTCGTATTGCTTTAGGCGCATTCTGTATCCTGTGACATTGTGGCCGGATTTCTCGGCGCCGGTAAACACCGGGCGCGCATTGGTTAGTTGCGTTTTTCAAGCAGATGTTTCTAGACTGGTGCACCTTTAACAATATCGGTCGAGAGGACGTATATGATCACACTGACGACAGGAAACGACACCCTTGTCGCCACGGAAGCGGAGACGGTGACGGCGCTGGCCGGCGACGATCTGCTGATCATGGGTGACGGCAACGACATCGTCTTCGGCGGTGCGGACCGCGACACGATTTCCGGCGAAACCGGCGACGACCTGATCTACGGCAATCAGGGCGTCGACGTCATCGACGGCGGGTTCGGCGACGACACGATTTATGGCGGGCAGAATGACGGCCCCCTCTCCCTCGACGAGTCGGGCAAGCTGGTGGCGCAGGAAGGGGTCGAATCCATTTTCGGCGGTTCCGACATCGGCCACGACCTGATCTACGGCAATTTCGGCGACGACTGGATCAGCGGCGGCACGGGCGCCAACACGCTCTATGGCGGTCAAGGGGATGACACCCTGATGTCCAAGCACGGCCCATTGTTTTTCGGCAACAAGGGCGACGATCTTTTGTCGGCGCAAAGTGGCGACATCACGTTCTGGGGCGGCGATGGGATGGACACGATCGTCATGCCGGGCTCCGGCTCTTCGGTCATGTACGGCAATGTCGGCACCGATTCCATTGCCGGCGGGCTCGGTAGGGACACCATCTATGGCGGTCAGAACAACGGCCCGCCGACGCCGGACGCCTCCGGCGTGATGGCGGCACAGGAAGGCGTCGAGACCATCAAAGGTGGCGGTTTTACGGATCTGATCTACGGTAATTTCGGCGACGACTGGATCACCGGCGGCAGCCAAAGCGATACGCTTTACGGTGGTCAGGGCGGCGATACCCTGTCCGGCTCCGACGGCAATGACAATCTCTACGGTAACCGCGGTGACGACAGCCTGATCGGCGGCAGCGGCGCCGATATCTTCTTCTTCCTCGGCGCCTTCGGTCACGACACCGTGGACGATTTCGACACGGCGGACGACGTGGCGATCTTCACCACCATGCCGGTGTCGACGATGACCACCGGCGGCCACACCATTTTCACGTTCGCCGACGACAACTCGGTGCAATTCAACAATGTTACGCTAACACTTGACGACCTCGTGTTTACGTAAGAAATCGATTGAACAACACAGTATGATAAGGAGTTCGACTAATGGCAGTACTTAATGCGATTGGCGTGGCGATCGCGATGAATCCGGCGACGGCCGAAGTTTTGGCTTACGAGCCGGTGACGGTGATCGATATCGTCACCGAAACCTCGAATTTCATTCGCCTCGAGGTTCAGGGCAACGACGGCCTGACCTATTTTCAGGAAGCCACTTTTACCCAGATCGACGCCGATACAGTGCGCATCCACGACATCAACAGCTTCGATGCGGGCAACAATCTAATCGCCAGCCTGACGGGAATCGAAGCCGATATCGATGCGAACTCGTTGAGCTTGTCGGGCAGCGACGTGCTGCCCATCGCCTTCGGCGGCAACGATACCGTGGACGGCAGCGAATTGTCCGACGACTTCCGCATGTTCGCTGGCGACGACTTCGCTCTGGGCCGTGGCGGCGACGACCTGATTTACGGTAATCAGGGCAACGATCTGATTTACGGCAATACCGGCGGCGACACTATTTACGGCGGCCAACATGTCGATGTGATCTATGCCGGTCAGCACAACGATGTCGCCTACGGCAACCTGGCCGATGACGTGGTGTACGGCAATCTTGGCGACGATGTGCTTTATGGTGGGCAAGACCAGGACGTGCTCTATGGTGGCCAGGATCAGGATACGCTCTACGGCAATCTCGGCAACGACACGCTTTACGGCAATCTCGGCGACGACGCCCTCTATGGCGGCGCCGGGGTCAACCATCTGATCGGCGGCGCCGGCGCGGATATCTTCTATGTCGACGGCGACGATGTCATCCTCGACCTGGCACCGGAAGACACGGTCATCATGATCTAACCAGAAACCCGTTGCCAGCCGCGCGTGGCGGCGATACGGTTCCCGCATAGGTAGCTCCTCTCTCCGCGCAAAGCGGTGATGGACGGAGCCTAAAAACGAAATAATACGGGAGGGGTATCGCCATGACGATACGAGGATTTGGTACGTTTATCGCCGCGCTGTTTCTGACCGGCACCTTGGCACTGGGTTTGACGGGGCCGGCGCAGGCGCAGGAAGACTGCCCGCGCGGCACGCTCGACAAGCAATATTGCGACTGGGACGGCGATCTGGTTGCCGATTTGCCGGCCGACCCAAAAAAGTGGGTCGATCCGGACACGATCATCTTTTCATATACCCCGGTCGAGGATCCCGCCGTCTACGCCAAGGTATGGGACGGTTTCGTCCAGCATATGGCCGAGGTCACGGGCAAGAAAGTCGTCTTCTTCCCGGTGCAGTCCTATGCGGCGCAATATGAAGCGATGCGTTCCGGCCGTCTGCATGTTGCCGGCGTGAACACCGGCGGCAATCCGGTGGCCGTTAGCTGTGCCGGCTTCGTGCCGTTCGCGATGATGGCGTCGAAGGACGGTTCGTTCGGGTATGAGATGGAAATCATTGTCCCTGCCGATAGTTCGATCAAATCGCCGAACGATCTCAGGGGCCGCTCCCTGGCCTTCACCTCGCCGACGTCCAACTCCGGCTTCAAGGCGCCATCTGCCCTGTTGAAATCGGAATTCGACTTGGTCAAGGAAACGGATTTCAAGACCGCCTTCTCCGGCAAGCACGACAACTCTATCATGGGCGTGGCCAACGGCGATTACGAAGCCGCCGCGATCGCGAATTCCGTTTTGAAACGGATGATCGACCGCAAGGTCGTCGACGCGGCGAAGATCCGCACGATTTATAGGTCCCAAACCTTCCCGACCACCGGTTACGGTCATGCGCATAACCTGCATCCAGTAGTGGCGGCGAAGATCAAGCAGGCCTTCTTCTCCTTCAAATGGGAAGGCTCGAAACTGCAGGAAGAGTTCAAGAAGGAAGGCCGCTTCGTGTCGATCCACCATAAATCGGATTGGGCGGTGATCCGCAAAATCGACGCGGCCAACGGCGTCGAATATAGCTGCAAGTAAGCCGCGCACGTCATTCGGAGCGGCACGCCATGCTGCGATTGGATGGTCTGGTCAAACGTTACAAGACCGGCGACCTGGCCCTGAAGGGGATCGACCTCACGGTTCCCGACGGGCAGGTTATGGCCTTGATCGGACCGTCCGGTGCCGGCAAGTCGACATTAATCCGCTGCGTTAATCGTTTGGTCGAACCGACGGAAGGTAGGGTATTTTTAAATGATGTGGAGCTGTCCAGCCTAAGCCAAGGCGCCTTGCGTCGCGCGCGCCGGCGCATGGGCATGATCTTTCAGGAATACGCTCTGGTCGAACGACTGTCGGTCATGGAAAACGTGCTTTCCGGTCGCCTGGGGTATGTCGGATTTTGGCGCAGCTACTTCCGCAAGTATCCGCAAAAGGATATCGACGAGGCCTTCCGGTTGCTGGAGCGGGTCGGCCTCGATCACATGTGCGACAAGCGGGCCGACGAGCTGTCCGGTGGGCAACGGCAAAGGGTCGGCATCTGCCGCGCCCTCATTCAAGATCCGGAACTGCTTCTCGTCGACGAGCCGACCGCCAGTCTCGACCCGAAAACCTCGCGCCAGATCATGCGGCTGATCTGCGAACTTTGCGAGGAACGTAAACTCTCCGCCATCATCAACATCCATGATGTCATGCTGGCGCAAATGTTCGCGGAACGGATCGTCGGCCTGCAACTGGGAGAGATCGTCTATGACGGCCCGCCCGACCAACTGACCGCCGAGGTATTGACGCAGATCTACGGCGAGGAGGATTGGGAAGCGACAATCCAGAAAGTCGATGACGAAGACGCCGACAGCGACGACTTCCCCGACGATCCAGCGGCCGACGAACATCAAGGCCCGGGCCTCGACCGCGACCGCATGGCCGGCCTGACCTAACCGCCATGAGCATCGCCGAGCGCAGCACCCGAACTTGGAAAAAACCGCCCTTTGTTAAAAGCCGGCGCTTGCGCTGGATGCTCGGTCTCGGTGCCGCGATCTATCTCGCCCTCGCCTTCGGAACCATGGAAGTAAATTGGGGCCGGGTCGCGGAAGGTCTGCCGCGCGGCCAGAAATTCCTTGCCGCCTTCTTTCCGCCCGACTTCCTGTCCCGTTGGGACGAGATCACCGCCGGCATCTATGAAAGCCTGTGGATGACGGTCACCTCCACCGTCGTCGGCATCGCCTTATCTATCCCGATCGGGCTTGGCGCGGCACGGAACCTGGCGCCGCGGCCGGTCTATCTGTTCTGCCGCGCCGTGTTGGCGGTGTCCCGCAGCTTCCAGGAAATCATCATCGCGATCTTCATGGTCAAGCTGTTCGGTTTCGGTCCCTTCGCAGGCTTCCTGACGCTGAGCATCGCCACGGTCGGGTTCTACGGCAAGCTGCTGGCGGAAGATATCGAGGACACGGACCCGGGCCAAGCCGAAGCCGTACGAGCCACCGGTGCCGGTTGGTTCCAATGGCTGAACTATGCCATCCAGCCGCAGGTTCTGCCCCGCATGATCGGCCTGGGCATGTATCGGCTGGATATCAATTTCCGCGAATCCGCCGTGGTCGGCATTGTCGGGGCCGGCGGTATCGGCGCCACGCTAAACACCGCCTTCGACCGCTACGAGTTCGACAGCGCCGCCGCCATTCTTTTGATCATCATCGCTATCGTCATGGCCGTCGAATACTCCTCCGGCTATGTCCGCAGAAAGGCGCAATGATGGCAGTTAAACTGGCGGGCGAGACGAAAATTTGGCAGCGTCGCGAACGCTCCAGGCAATTCGCCATTTGGGCTGGATATCTCTTCGTCACGGCCATCTTCGTCTATTGCTGGCAGCTGATGTCGGAGAAGACGATATGGTTTTTCGTCCTTGACGCCCCGAACCAGGCCGCCGATTTGGCGAGCCGCATGGTGCCGCCGAAATGGAGCTACATGGATCAGCTATGGGTCGCGGTGTGGGACACGATCAATATCGCCACGCTCGGTACTTTGCTCGCCCTCCTGCTTGCCGTGCCGACGGCATATTGCGCGGCCCGAAACACCACGCCGAGCGTGACCCTGGTTCGCCCTGTGGCGCTTTTCATTATCGTGTCTTCGCGGTCGATCAACTCCCTGATCTGGGCGCTGATGCTGGTGACCATCATCGGCCCCGGGGTGTTTGCCGGCGTGATCGCCATCGGCCTGCGTTCGGTCGGCTTCTGCGCCAAACTGTTATACGAGGCGATCGAGGAGATCGACGAAAACCAAGTCGAAGCCGTCACCGCCACCGGCGCGTCGCAAGCGCAAGTGACGGCTTATGGCATCGTGCCCCAGGTATTACCGGCATTCGCCGGAATTTCCGTGTTCCGCTGGGATATCAATATTCGCGAGTCCACCGTACTCGGACTGGTCGGTGCCGGCGGTATCGGCCTGCAACTTAACGCCTCCATCACCAATCTCGCTTGGACACAGGTCAGCCTGATCCTGTTGGTGATTATCGCCACCGTGGTGGTCAGCGAATGGGTCTCGGCCAAGGTCCGTTACGCCATCATCTGAGACAATTATCTCGACATTTGCTAGAGTAGCCGCCTTAAATAGGGGGCCGGACATGGGGAAATATCGAAGAGATTCAAACCTTTTGCGCGCTCTGTGTCTCGCGCTGTGGGGCGGTGGCGACGGTGGAAGATGGGCGTTTCACCGGGTTGCGGGCGGATCCGGGCCATCCGACCGGTCAGGCGCTCTGCATCAAGGGCAAAGTGGCGCCGGAGTTGGTTTATCACGGCGATCGTCTGACGAAACCGCTGCGCCGAACCCGGCCGAAGGGCGATCCCGATCCCGGCTGGCGGGAGATTGGCTGGGACGAAGCTTTGGATTTCGCCGCCGATCGGCTAAAAGCGCTGGCCGCCGATCACGGACCGGAATGCGTTTCGTTCACCAACGCCTCCCCATCGACTTCGGCATTGTCGGATTCGGTGAATTGGATCTATCGCCTGCGCAATGCCTTCGGCAGTCCCAATCACACCCTGTCCATGGAGCTGTGCGGCTGGGGCCGGTATCTCGCGAACACCTATAGCTACGGCGTCTGCCTACCGGCGGAGGTGATGCCGGATCTGGAGAATGCCGGCTGTATTCTCTATTGGGGCTATAATCCCACGGTCTCCCGCATCGCCCATGCCACCGCGACGACGGCGGCGCAAAAACGGGGGGCGAAGTTGATCGTGGTCGACCCGCGCCAGGCCGGATTGGCCCGCAAGGCCGATCAATGGTTGCGCGTACGGCCGGGCAGTGACGGCGCCCTCGCCCTCGGTCTGATCCATGTGATGATCGAAAACGGCTGGTATGACGCGGATTTCCTGCGGGAGTGGACGAACTCGCTCGTGCTGGTCCGCGACGATAACGGGCAACTATTGCCCGAAACCGCAACGGACCTGTTGGACAGGCGGGAAAGCCCGGTTGCCTGCCGGACCGTGTTCCGCCGTATCGCCGAGATGTGCGCCGACTACTCACCGGCGCGGGTCGAAACGATCACCGGCGTACCCGCCGCACAGATCACCGCGACGGCGGAGATGCTCTGGCGCAACCGACCTGTGGCCTACATGGCCTGGAGCGGGCTGGAACAGCAGACCAACGTCACGCAAGTCGCCCGCGCCATTGGCATGCTTTACGCCCTGACCGGCAGCTTCGATGCCAAAGGCGGCAACGTGATGTTCCCCTCGGCGCCCAGCAACGCCATTACCGGCGACGACTTCCTCTCGGCGGATCAACGGGCCAAGGCGCTGGGCCTGGGACCCCGCCCGCTCGGCCCTTCGCGCTTCGGCCACGCCACCTCCGGGGAAGTTTACCGTGCCATTCTCGACCGCGAGCCCTATCCGGTGCGCGGCATGGTCAGCTTCGGTTCCAACCTGCTGATGGCTCATGCGGATGGCGTCCGCGGCAAGGCGGCATTGGCTGCGTTGGACTTTCACCTGCATGCCGATCTGTTCATGAACCCAAGCGCCGAAATGGCGGATTTGGTCCTGCCGGCCGCCAGTCCCTTCGAGACGGAGGGGCTGAAGATCGGATTCGAGGTTAGTCCGGACGCGTGCTCCCATATCCAACTACGCCGTCCCCTCGTCGATCCGCCGGGCGAGGCGCGCTCGGATGTGGCCATCGTCTTCGACCTGGCCTGCCGGCTTGGCCTCGGCGACAAGTTCTGGGACGGCGATATCGACGCGGCCTACCGCCACCAACTGGCGCCGAGCGGCATCGACCTCGAAAGCCTGCGGACCAACCCCGCCGGCATCCGCGTCGAGCAGCCGGTGCGCTATCGGAAGTACCGGGAGGACGGCTTCAACACGCCGTCCGGCAAGGTCGAGCTCTATTCGGAAACCTTGCTGAACCAAGGCTATCCGCCTTTGCCTGACTACGAGGAACCCTTGGTTAGCCCGATGGCAACGCCCGAATTGGCGGCGGATTATCCGCTGATCTTGACCTGTGCGAAAAGCTCGATCTACTGCGAGAGCCAACATCGGGCATTGCCCGGTCTACGCCGCCGCGCGCTCGAACCGGAAGTCGAATTGCATCCCGACGCGGCCAGCGCGCGCGGCATCGCCGAAGGCGACTGGGTCCGCATCGCCACGCCTGACGGTCACAGCAAGGCGAAGGCTAAATTCGATCCTAAGCTGGACCCGTGCGTGGTCTGCGGCCAGCACGGCTGGTGGCAGGCCTGCCCGGAGTTGGACGCGCCGGGCTACGATCCGGTCGGGCCTAACAACGCCAACTTCAACGTCATGATCAGCAACCACAAGCATATCGACCCGATCAGCGGCTCGATCCCGCTCCGGGCCTATCTCTGCGAAGTTAGTCTTCTCTAGCAATCAACACCGTCATCCCGGCCGTAGCGGAGCGGATATCCGGCATGACGAGTTGGACGGATCAGTCCGCTATGAAGCGGTCCAGGACGTTCCGGGTGACCCGTTCGACCTGGACGTCGCCTCTGGTCAGGCCCATAACCCATTCGCAGGTTGCGGCGGTGAAGACTTCGCCTTTGCCGCGGGGCCAATGGACGATCATGCCGTTGCCGCGGGCCGCCTTGTCGAACAATTCCGGCGAGACCTTGCCGTAAAGCGCCTTGGCCTTCCAGGCGCAGCCGCTGCTGCCGATATAAAGGGTCTCGCCCCAAACGCTGTGATCGGCTTCCAAATTTGTGCCGAGACCGATACCGAGAACGGTAATCTCCTCCACCGCGCCATCGGTGCCGGCGGGATAGGGCAGATCGTCTCGGATGACATAGTCCAAGCCATCCACCTCGTAACCGAATATCCGCGACTGATTGCCGAGCACGTCGCCAAAACCGATCTCCGCCCCGGCGAAGGCCCAATGCTCCGGCCGGTAAATCGTGAAGCCGCCGCTACCCCGGCCAATGCAATTGCCGAGATTGGCATAAACCCCTTTCAGGGCGTTGACGCCGAAGGTCAGCGCGCCGGGCCGGTCGATCTCGGGGATTTCCCAAGCGCCGGACAGTTCGCCCTGCCGGTCCGACCCCATCAACGGATCCTCCTTGGTGGCGAAATATTTGTAACAGACCTGGGTCCGACCTTCGTTTTCCATACGCACTTGCCAGAGGAAGTTGCCGGCGAAACGGGCCGCGCGGCCGCCCCGCTCGACCCAATCGTCCACCGCCTGCCGCATGGGACCGGACCAATACTCATCGTGCCCGACAAAGACGGCACAGCGGTAGTCGTTCAGCAGATCCGGATTGTCATGCAAATCATGCAATGTGGCGATATCGACATCATAACCGTTCCGTTCGGCCCAGAGCGCGAAGTGACGCTCATACGTGGCCCAACCAGCGGAGGCGTATTTTTTCGAATAGCCATAGGCATAGGCCCATTCCATGTACGGATATCGCGCCATTTCGCCCGGTCGCGGCGGCGTTTCCGGAATTGTCCTGGGAGCACCCACCGGCAGTTTGCAGAACCCGCGGGTCCATGGCCGCTCGAGCGACAGGACCGGCGAGAAGCGGTCGCCGTCCGGCCCCTCGATCCCCTCATAGGCGTTGGAGCCGCCCCAGCAATTATAGGCCACCCAAGTCCCTGTGGCGCAGAGCAGCAGGATCGGCGCTTTCGCCGCGTCTGCCGGCGGGCGGACGATGATCAGGTGATGTTCCTCCACCCGCTCTTCTCCACGACAACCGGTCAATGTGAACAGATAGCAACCAGGCCGCCAATCGGCAGGTATGTCGAATGTATGTGCAACGGACCATCCGCAACCGTTCACGGAGCAATCGGCAGGCGTTTCGTGATAACTGCCCGGCAATCCATCCACCTTCTTCACTCGCTCATAGGCGACGCCATCGCGGCCGATTTCCAGATCCCAGCTCTCCGCCGTCGTGCTGAGATGCAGGAAGACCGTGTCGCCGGGGCGGTAGCTATAGCGGTCGGTGTAACCCCAAATTTCCAGCACAGCCGGGTCGCGGGCCGGGCCGACGAAATAATTGTCCTTGATATGGCGGGCATCGCGCCGGGCCTGCGGCGCCGGTTTCAAGTCTGTCATTGAACTGGCCTTTTTGGAAATGAGCTCATGGAAATTGTCTATGGATCGGCCGCCGGCTATCCGGTCGGGCGCGGATTTCGAAATCGTCGTTGTAGTTGGACGCGCTGGGGTTTGCCACGCTCGGCCGGAAGTAGCTCCGCCGTCCCTCACCCGGCACGTCGTAATCCCACGACGGCGGCTCGCCCTGCCCATGGGCATTGTCGACCAGACGGCGGTAACGTTGGCTTTCCAGAACTTTGCCGCGCCAAGTGGCAAAGTCCCAATGCCCGTCGACAAATGCCGCGAATTCGGCCTGCCTTTCCGGACGTTCTTCGGTGAGATTTCGCTTTTCGTCCGGGTCTTCCGCCAAATCGAACAGCAGCGGCGGATCGCCGTCGCAGTGAATGTATTTCTCGTCCCCTTCAATCACTGCAACCGCGGGAGACAGCAGCCCTTCCCCGCTCATTTCCGCCAGAACGCGGTTATCACGGTTGACTGGTGCATCCATCAGGAAGGGCGCGAGGCTGGACCCGTCTAAGGGCGTCGCCAACACCTCTCCCAACTGGTCCGGCGCGGCGAGATCGACCAAGGTCGGCAGCAGGTCGACCAGCGAGACATTGTCCCGCACCCGACGCGGCGCAAACAGCGACGGCGCCGAAAAGATGAAGGGGACCCTGAGCGCGCAGTCGAAGAAGGACCGTTTGAACCACAATCCCCGCTCCCCCAGCGCCTCGCCATGATCGGAGAGCAGAATGACGATGGTGTTGTCGGCCAGCCCGCCGGACCGCAGCGCTTCGAGCAACATCCCCACCTGATCGTCGATGAAACTCACCGCGCCGTAATAGGCATGGCGCGCCACGCGCACATCCGCCTCGCCCATCGCCGCTTCTGCTACGCCGATATGGTCGTAGAGGCGCTGGGAATGGGCGTCCAATTCCTCCCGCGGCATCGCAAGGACCGTCGGCATGTCGATATCGTCATGGCGGTAGCGGTCCCAATAGCGGCGTGGAATGGCGAAGGGATCATGGGGATGGGTGAAGGAAACGAAAAGGCAGAATGGCCGCGGATCGTCGGTTCGGGCCAGATCGTGCAGCTTACGCCGGGCCTTGAAGGCCACTTCCTCGTCATAGTCGAGCTGCACCGTTTGCTCGTAGACGCCGGACCGCAGAATGCCGTTCACCTCGCCCGCCGCCGCCAGCAGACGATGCTGGCCGGTCACCGCCTGTTCCCAATTGGCGGTCCAGTTGAAATCGGAGGGATAGATATCCGTGGTCAACCGCTCTTCGAAGCCATGGAGCTGATCCGGGCCGATGAAATGCATCTTGCCGGACAGACAGGTCTGATAGCCGAGCAGGCGCAGATAATGGGCGAAAGTGGGCAGCGAGGCTGGAAACTCCGCCCCATTGTCGAAAGCGCCAGCGTTGGAGGGCAGCAGCCCCGACATCATCGACATGCGCGACGGGGCGCAGAGCGGATAATTGCAATACGCCCGCTCGAACACGACGCCGTCGCCGGCCAAAGCGTCGATATTGGGCGTCCTCGCTACGGCGTTGCCATAGGTCGGCAGAAACCGCGGCGCCAGTTGATCCGCTTGTACGAACAGGAAATTCGGCTGATCCGTCACGCCGCTCCCCCACCGTAAATCGGATACCGCTCGGCCAAGCTCGTCACGTCCGTCCCGACCCGCCGCTCGATAGCGTCCATATCGCTGGTGTTTTTCGCCAGACCATCAATAACGTCGGCAATGAGGTGGCCGACGGTCGTGAATTCGTCGCGGCCGAAGCCCCGGGTCGTGCCGGCGGAGACGCCAAATCGCAGTCCGGAGGTCACCGTCGGCGGCTCGGTATCGCCGGGCACGCCATTTTTATTAGCGGTTAGCCCCGCCCGCTCCAAGCTGTCGGAGGCGGCGGCCCCGGTCAGGCCATGGCGGCGCAGATCGATCAGCATCAGCGGCGTATCGGTCCCGCCTGTCACCACATCGAGCCCACGGTCGAACAAAACGCCAGCCAAGGTTCTGGCATTATCAAGAACGGCTTGAGCGTATGACTTGAACTCCGGCCTCAGCGCTTCGCCGAGACACACCGCCTTCGCAGCGACGGTGTTGAGGATGACCGAGCCTTGAACGCCTGGAAACACGGCAGCATTCAGTTTGCGCGCAAGGCTGTCGTCCGGCGCCAGGATCAAGCCGCCGCGTACACCGCGCAGATTTTTGTAGGTGGTCGCCGTGGTCACGTGGGCATGGGGGATCGGATTGGGATGTATGCCGCCGGCGACCAGACCGGCGAAATGCGCCATGTCGGCCAGCAATATCGCCCCCACGGAGTCCGCGATCTCACGAAACCGGGCGAAGTCGATGGCGCGCGGATAGGCGGAGCCGCCGCAAATGATCAGCTTCGGTCGATGTTTTTCGGCCAGGCCCTGGACGTTGTCATAGTCGATCCGGCCGTCATCCTCGCGCACGCCGTAATGACGGATGTCGAACCATTTGCCGGTGAGATTGGCGCGGGAACCATGGCTAAGATGCCCGCCGGCGGAGAGATCCATGGACAGCACCACATCGCCCGGCGTCAGAAAGGCGAGGAAAACCGCGAGATTAGCCTGGCTTCCCGAATGTGGCTGTACATTGGCGTAAGCGCAATCGAACAGGCGGCAGGCCCGCTCAATGGCGAGCCGCTCGACCGCGTCGGCCAGTACGGCGCCGCCATAGTAGCGGCCGCCCGGATAGCCCTCGACCGTTTTATTCACGATCGGCGCACCCAGCGCTTCCAGGGTTGCCTGACTGACGATATTCTCCGACGCGATCAGTTCGATGCCGTCGTTCTGGCGCTCGGTTTCCTGGCGCAGCAGACCGTCGAGTTCCGGATCGATGGCGGTCAGACCGTTCTCGAAATAGCCGGCATGGCAAAACTGTGTCACAGTTTCCCTTTCTTCATCACATTATTCCGACTAAAGGCAATTCATGAACGAGAGATATCAAGTGATCGGCGTCGAGTCTTCCCCCTACTCGGTGAAACTACGCGCCGTTCTGCGCTACCGCCGGATCCCCCACGACTGGCTGTGCCGCATGCCGCAATTCCATCCGCCCACCGCCGATGTCAAACCCCCGTTGATGCCGGTACTGCGCCACCCGGACGGCACCTATCGGGTCGACAGCACGCCGATCATCCTGGATTTGGAAGACCGTCATGAGGGCCGGTCCGTCATACCCGATGACCCGTTGGCGGCGTTTTTCTGCCGGCTGATCGAGGATATGGCGGACGAATGGCTGACCAAATGCGTCTTCCATTACCGTTTCGCCTATGACGCGGACCGCGCTTATGCCCCGCAATGGGTCATGGACGACACCAATCCGGGTATCGCCGACGACGCCTTGGACGAAAAATCGGCCGAATTCCTGAAACGGCAGAGCGAGCGTATGGCCCTGGTCGGCGCGGTTCCAGGTAATACCCTGGTCATCGAAGGCACGCTGCACCGAGTGCTCGACATTCTCGGTCCCTTTGCCGCGTTGGACCGCTTCCTGTTCGGCAGCCGGCCTAGCCTTGCCGATTTCGGCCTCTTTGGGCAACTCAAGACACTCTGCACGGATCCGACATCCGCGGCCTTGATCAGGAGTCGGGTGCCGCGGCTGGAGCATTGGGTACGCCGTGCCGACGACCTGTCCGGGGTTGAGGGCGAATGGCGGCCCTGGCACGACGCCGTCGTCGATCTGTTGGGCTTGGCGGGCGACACCTACCTGCCTTTCCTGGCGGCCAACGCCGAGGCCATCGACAAAGGCAAGGACGAAGTCAGCGCCGATCTGCGCGACGGTCCCTACCGGCAAACGCCCTTCAAATATCAGGCAAAATGCTACGACACCCTTAGAACGCTCTATGGCGACCTGACGGCGGCGCAACGATTGCGCGCGGATCTGATATTGGAACAAACCGGATGCTTGGCATTTCTCATCTAAACGCTAAGCTTCTAAACGCTAGGCTTCCGACCTGTTGTCGGATCAGGAGACTTGGGCATGAAGATCGAAACCCTGCTGCCCTTGGGTAAGCTCGATCCCGGCCTTAGAGAACCCGAACAGGCATTGGACTTGGCCAAGGTTCAAGACGACGCGCGGTTGGTGGAGAGCCTCGGCTACGACCGCCTGGTGGTCGAGGAGACGAAGGACGATCCCTTCCAGATCATGAGCTTGGCCGCTGTCGCCACGACCCGGCTCGGTCTCGGCACCTCCGTCGCCATCGCCTTCCCGCGCAGCCCCGCGATCACCGCCATGTCGGCCTGGACCCTGCAGAAACTGTCGCACGGCCGGTTTTGCCTTGGCTTGGGTCCGCAAGTGCGCGGCCATATTCAGCGCCGCTATGGCCTGAAATGGTCGCCTCCCGGCCCGTGGATGCGGGACTATATCGGGGCCGTGCGGGCAATTTGGCGTTGCTGGCAGGAGGGAACGCCGCTCGACTATCACAGCGACCATTACAACCTCAGCCTGATGGTGCCGCTCTTCGATCCAGGCCCGATCGCGCATCCGGAGATTCCCATCGTCGTCGCCGCGGTCGGCCCGAAAATGTGCGAGGCGGGCGGCGAAGTCGCGGACGGCATCCGTCCTCACCCGGTCTGCACACCGAAATACATCGAGGAAGTGATGCTGCCCGCCGTCCGCGCCGGCGCGTCAAAGTCTGGACGCCGGCTGGACGAATTCGAAATCGCTATGAAACCCTTGATCGCGACGGCACCGAACGAAGAACTCCTTGAGAAAAGAGTGCGCGACGCGCGTGCCCGCATCGCCTTCTACTGCTCGACGCCGGCCTATCGCCGCGCCTTCGATATCCACGGCCTCGGCGATCTGGCGAAGGAAATGGCGGAACTATCCAAAACCGGCCGCTGGGAAGAGATGCCGGCGCGGATCGACGACGACATTCTGCATACTTATGTCACGATCGGCCTCTACGACGAGATCGGCGACAAGCTGGCGGCGCGGTACAAAGGTGTGGTCACCAGCATCGAGTTCTCGATTGCGGTCAATAATGACGACGATCGGTCGCGACTAGAAGCCCTGATCGAACATATCCACGCCGCCGGTTAAGCGGGATAGAGCGCCATCGCCCGGCGAAGCTCGTCATGCATATGCTCGAACGCGAGCGGCGGTTCCGCTGCGGCGCTGCGCCAAATCCGCAGCATTTGCAGGGCAGGCGCCAGACGGATCGGATATTGCGAGCGATCCATAAAATCCTGATCCACAGAAACGGCGTTGTACGCCGCCAGAACCGCTTCGACGAAGGCTTTGCCATAGACCCAAAGGCTGGCGAAATCGACGGCGGGGTCTGAGATCTCGATATCGGCGAAATCGAGAATCCCGCTCAGTTTCTGATCGTCCGGTTCGTACAGTATATTGTCGGTAGTCAGGTCATAATGAACGACCCGCTTGGGTCCCGTGAAACGGAGGGATAGGTATCCGGTAAACTGACGTTCAAGCCAATTGCGCACATCTCCATCGAGCTCGGGGTAAAGATAGTCGCAGACACCCCGATAGAACCGTTCCGCATGGTCTCTTCCCCAAGGTGCAAGTTTCGATTCCGTAATTCCCAACGCCCGCGCGTCGTCAATGGGCAAACCGTGCAAACTGTTCAGGAAACCGCCGATTGTCGACACGACCGCAGATTTCGAGTCCTTGCGCAATCGGTCATAGTGCGATTTTCGCAATGTGCGGCCGGAAATCTTTTGATATCCGCCAAAACTTTGGTCATCGGCAAGATAGCGATAGTTCGGTATCGGCAACGGCGAATCATCCGCGAACGACGCCAAAAAACTGGCCTCGGTCTTTAGACGTTTACGCGCGCGCTCGGTTTTCGGGAAACGAAATATCAGATCGTCATCAAGAATGACCACGTCATGATTCCAACCCTGCTCGACAAGGCGCGGTGTCGCTTCCTTCAGTTCGGGAAAACGCGAAACGATCTCTGTGAGGTAGTTTTCGATATTCATTCCGGCATAAGAAATAATCACTAATTACCGCAACTTGACTGCAAAGAAGCAAAAAATGCAAGACTGAACTGTGAACCGGATCAAAAAGGAGAAACCATGACTGGAACCGTAGACGCGCGTTTGGCGGAGTTGGGGATCGCAATCCCGGAGATGGCGGCCCCGGCTGCGAACTATGTACCTTACGTACAAACCGGCAATCAAATCTTCGTTGCCGGTCAAATTCCCTTCGTGGACGGCAAGATCGAACATCAGGGCAAGGTCGGTCAGGACTTAAGCGTCGAGGAAGGCGCTGCGGTCGCACGCATCTGCGCGCTCAACATCATTGCGGTGGTCAAAGCGGCCTGCGGCGGCGATCTCGACCGGGTTGCCCGTTGCGTCAAGCTTGGCGGGTTCGTGCAATGCGGTCCCGAATTCACGCAACATCCGGCTGTGGTAAACGGCGCGTCGGACCTGATGGTCGAGGTCTTTGGCGAGGCCGGCAAACATGCGCGGTTTGCCGTCGGTGCCCCCTCCCTTCCGCTCGACGTCCCCGTCGAAGTCGATGCCGTGTTTGAGATCGATTGATAGGCATGGGTCGCCTCGACTGGCTCACGGTGGATCCGTTCGCCCATCGCGGCCTCCACAACGCAGATATTCCGGAGAACAGCCTGGCCGCCTTCAAAGCGGCGGTCGCATCCGGTTATGGAATGGAACTCGACGTGCGGTTGTCGGCGGACGGAGTAGCCGTCGTTTTTCATGATGCGACGCTTCAGCGGCTCTGCGACCGCGCCGACAATGTCTCCGACCTGAACGCGGACGAATTGACCCGCTGCAGCCTGGCCGGCGGCGATCATACGATCCCGACCTTGGCAAGCGTGCTGGATCTGGTCGACGGACAAACGCCGTTGCTGGTAGAGGTGAAAAGTCGTGGCGACATTGGCCCGCTGGAAGACGCGGTTCGCCGTGAGTTGGCGGCCTATGGCGGTGACTTCGCTGTGATATCCTTCGAACCGAACAGCATTGCCTGGTTTTGCCGCCATGTCCCCGAATTTCCTCGCGGCTGGACCGCCTGCAAAAGAGACCGCGCCCGCGCGTTCGTGCCGACCCTCGACCGGTTTCGACAAAGCCGGTTTATCGATGCCTATGGTGCGGTGCCGGACTTTTATGTCTACAATCATCGGGACCTTCCTTATTGGCCGGTGGAACAAATCCGGGCTGAGGAGAAATGCGTATTGGTCTATACCGTCGAA
Organism: Alphaproteobacteria bacterium; assembly: GCA_965216645.1. Taxonomy (GTDB): domain Bacteria; phylum Pseudomonadota; class Alphaproteobacteria; genus CBDCGJ01. The sequence continues at coordinate 227,529 of CBDCGJ010000029.1, forward strand.
AACGAAGCCGAAGCGGCCCGCGCCGCTGGTTTCGCCGACAACATCATCTTCGAGGGGTTTCGCCCGTGACCCAGGCGGACGATCAGGCCGTAACGGCCAAGATCACCAATCGAATCGCCGAGATATCGGCGGCGGAGTGGGATGCCTGCGCCGGTCCCGGCAATCCTTTCGTATCCCACGCCTGGCTCCAAGCTTGCGAGGAAAGCGGTAGTTGCGGTCCGCGAACCGGCTGGGGCCCCAGCCATTTGATGATCGACGGCGAGGATGGGCAATTGGCCGGCTGCGTACCGCTATACCTGAAAAGCCATAGCCGCGGCGAATACATCTTCGATTACGGCTGGGCCGACGCCCTGGAGCGTGCGGGCGGTACCTATTATCCGAAACTGCTGGTTGCCAGTCCCTTTACACCGGCGACAGGGCCGCGCTTGTTGGTCCGGCCCGGCCCGGCGGCGGCGCAAACGCGCCAGCATCTGATAGCCGGACTCATCGGCACGGTGGAGCATTACGGCGTTTCCAGCCTGCACGTGAACTTCTGCGAGGAAGAAGAATGGCAGGCGCTGTCTGACAACGGCTTCCTGCAGCGAACCGACCAGCAGTTTCATTGGTTCAACCACGGCTACGCCACCTTCGACGACTTTCTCTATCAACTTGCCTCGCGAAAGCGCAAAGCCATCCGCAAAGAACGCCGGGAAGCGGTGCGCGACGATATCGACATTCAGGTTCTAACCGGTGTCGAGATCACTGAAGATCATTGGGACGCCTTCTACCAATTCTACATGGACACCGGCTCGCGTAAATGGGGCGCCCCCTACTTCAATCGCCTATTCTTTTCGCTGATAGGCGAGAGCATGGCCGATCGGATCGCCCTTGTCATGTGCCGGCGCAACGGCCGCTGGATCGCCGGCGCCCTGAATTTGATCGGTGATGACGCGCTGTTCGGGCGCTATTGGGGATGCATCGAGGACCATCGATTTTTGCATTTCGAAGTCTGCTATTACCAAGCCATCGAATTTGCCATCCAACGCGGTCTGAACCGGGTCGAAGCCGGCGCTCAAGGACCGCACAAAATAGCCCGCGGATACATGCCGGTCACTATCCGGTCCGCGCATTGGATCGAACATGCGGGCTTCCGCCGCGCCGTCGCCGATTATCTTGACCATGAACGACGCGAAGTACGGGAAGGCATCGATTATCTGGCCGATTTAGGACCTTTCCGCAAAGGCGAGAAGCAACAGCTGACATAACCGCCGGCGTTTCCTACGTCCGAGCTTCGCTTTACATTAATTAAAACTAATCTAAACGCCCTATAATTCAGTTTCATATAGGGGAATTCGTTGATCGATCTATTCGCCTATCTCGGCGGCATTTTCGGCATGATCAGCCTGTTTCCGCAGATCTTCAAATCGTTGAAAACCGGATCGACCGCGGACTTGGCGTGGCTAATGCTGATCACCACGTTCCTGAGTGTCCTCGCCTACGAGGTCTACGCCATGGGCCTGGGATTGGTTCCCGTCGTCATCATGAATGGGATATTCGTTCTGTCGGTGCTGGTGATGATCATCATCAAATACATTTTCGATGTCCGAAGGTCCGAACCGGTTCCCGACCTGACGTAAAGCGTTCCTCCATGCCGATCAGATTGGCGATGCGCCGAACATAGCAATTGGCCTGAATGTATCCGCAAGCTCTAGCATAGAAATTTTTCCAAAGCTGCTCAGTCAATCGTTTACAGCGGATAAGCAAGTGCACGTTGTGTCGGTGCCTGAGCAGTAATGTCAACCCTATTTATTTGTTTTCTTACAGGAATTTGTTATAGTGTCGCGGTGACATGGCAATGATTGCGCATTGGGAAATGACGGAAATGCGCCATCATTCCGATCAGTCTGTAATTTTGGAGTTTTGTAAGCGTGAAAATAAAGAAAATCGATGTCGAAAAAGCCGGATGCGTGCCGTTGCGTCGCAAGGACGACAAAATTGAAGTTTGTCTTGTTTCCTCCCGCCGGGTACCGGATCAAATGGTCTTCCCTAAAGGTACTGTGGAAAACGGCGAGAAACTGGTGCAGACGGCACGACGCGAAACCTTTGAAGAAGCTGGTTTAATTGGCGAAATCATAAAATCGCCGATGCTGGTCGACGAAAACGGGGCCATGGTGCGCTATCCCAAAGCGCGCTCCTGCTTCTTCCCCATGATCGTGGAGGAGGAAGTCAAGAACTGGCCGGAGAAATCCCGCCGGAAGCGGAAATGGGTCCCGATAGACAAGTTGCTGGAGAAAAGACAGAAGCGTCGATATTACAGATTTATCAATAAATTAGCAAGGCGTGCTTATCTTCGACTTGATGAAGAATTGGCGGCCTAGAACGTTTCTCTCTCATATGGAATCGTTTGATGCCATTCAGGCTCGAATTGGCTATGGGGCGGTGCGCCGCGCGATGCGGGGTATCGGGCAAGCGCCGGACCAACGCCAAATCGAGCCTGAACGGCACCTACGGTCGGGCGCTTTTGATCTCTGGACGTCGTTGCGATCCTTGGCCGATGCCCCACATCGCCCGGCGGACCGCGCCTAGCCAGAGGGCAAAATCGACCGGTCAAACGTTTCCATATGAGAGAGAAACGCTCTAGCGCAGCCCAGCGACGGAACACATCCGCCGCCGGACCAGCAGCAACGTAGTATCTGATTAGCCGCGGACTTCCGCAAGAAACCGACTGACTTCGCTGCGAAGTATTTCGCCTTGATGCGATAATTCCTGGGTCGCGTTCAGAATCTGCTCCGCGGCGGCCCCGGTTTCGGACGCGGCTTGGGTAACCCCCGAAATATTCGTTGCCACGTCTCGCGTACCGGAAGCGGCCTGATCGACGCTGCCGGCTATATTCCTGGTCGCGGCGTCTTGCTCGCCAACGGCCGTGGATACCGCTTCGGTGTTGCTGCGCACCAAGGTAATACTCGAGCCGATCTCCTCGATCGATGTCGCTGCGAGCTGCGTGACATTCTGAATGTTGGATATTTGATCGCGGATCTCCTCCGTCGCCTTGCCGGTCTGACTGGCCAGATTCTTCACTTCGGAGGCAACGACGGCAAATCCCTTGCCCGCATCGCCGGCCCGCGCGGCCTCGATCGTTGCATTCAACGCCAACAAATTGGTCTGATCGGCGACATCCGAAATGAGCTCCACGACCTCGCCAATTTTTTGCGCGGAGTCCACCAACTCCTTGACTGTATTGTGAGACTTTTCCGCCTTCTCTACCGTTTGGTCGGCCGCCTGCAGGGAGAGGGAAACCTGGTCCGTTATCTCCTTGATGGATCCGGCCAATTGATCGGCCGCCATGGAGACCGCTTGCACATTGGCCGCCGCTTCATCGGATGCAGTCGCCACAACGGCCGCCTGCTTATTGCTCTGGTCCGCGGTCGACGTCATCAAGCGGGCGGAGTCCTGCATTTCCGTCGCCGCGCAGGATACCGAGTCGACGACATGACCGATATTGGCTTCGAAATCGTTCGCCAGTTTGGCCATCATTTCGCGCTTATCCATTTCCGCCTGAATTTCGCGATCCGTTTGTTCGGCGCGCATGGTGGCCGTTTGGATGGCATTATCTCTAAAGACTTCGACGGAATTGGCCATTTCGCCAATTTCGTTTTCCAATTCCGTGGCGGGAATATCGACATCGGTGTCGCCATCCGCCAGGCTCTTCATCGCACTCGTCAGTTCCTTGACCGGCTTGGAAATCCAACGCGCGACCAAAACGGAAATCAAAGTCAATACCAGACCGGCGACAAGAATTGCGAAGACGATGTTCCAACTAAAATCGGCGCCGCGGGCCAAGGCAGTGTCGATCGCGGTCTGAACTTCCAAAACGCCGCGCACATCGCCCAGTTGCCAGTCGTTCTTGGGCGTATCCGCACGTGCGTTATGGCAGTTTACACAAGCTTGGGCGATCATCCGATCGGCGATGCCGACGCGCACGGTCTCACGCCCATCCTTCATCTCCCGCCTGACAAAAGTCTGATCGGGATTTTTCGACAGAAACTCCCAAGCCGATTTCTGGAAATCGTCCATCGCCCGGTCTTTGCGATTGGGAAAAGGAAAAGGGCTGTAAAGCTTGATATTCGTATCCTTTTCCGCCAGCAACTTGCTCATGTCGTGAATGAACGTGGCGGGCAACGGCACGCCCTTGTCTTCCTTACTATGGTTGAAAGACGGCTTCAGGTTGCCGTCGGCAACCACCTTTTTAATCACGTTCTTCGTGTAGTAGCCGCGTACGGCCTTGAACTGATCGGCCGTTCTGACGGCGTTCTCGACCGCGCCCTGCCTCGCCTGATCGGCAGCCATCTTCGGCAGAAACCAGGCAGAAGCAATCACACCAACCAGCACCATCACAGGTACCGGCAAAATGAGTATCCATTTCAAACTTTTGAACGATGACGGCATAACGAACTCCTCGGCAAAACGAGATGCAAATCAATTGCGTGCCTCGATTAGGCATAGTCCGCATAACCTCGCCGCTACATCAGCTTATTGCGCTGCCGCTCGAACGCATCGAACTGGCTGGCGGCCTATACAAGAACAGGCTTATATCATCGAGATGTAAAACAACCCTTAATCCGAAAAGCGCCGGATCTCTGCCCCTTCAAGGGTTTATACCAACTTTCGAGGATGTCACGCGGCTCTGCAGTGGGAGATCATCGCCCGCGTCAATATGGGTATCGCGGCAAGGGGGAGGTCATGCGCCATTCCCTCGATCACTTTCAAAGTCCCGTTTCGCACCGATTCCGCGGTATCCCGGCCATGCTCGATGGAGACCAGCGGATCCTCGCTGCCATGCAGCACAAGCGTCGGCGCTTCGACCTGGTGCAGCATTTTTTCGCGGCTACCGGAGGCGAGAATGGCATGGAAGTGGCGCAGCAATCCGACCGGATAGTAGCAACGGTCGAAAATACGTTCCTGCTTCGCCCGCATTTCCTCTTCAGAGACCTGGAATCCGGGGCTCGATACCTTACGGGCGATATTCATGAGATGCGCGATCGCGACATCCCGGTCGTCGCCCTTCGGCCGCGGCGCCAATAACGCGTTGAAGGCGTCCGCTTGCGGATCGGGCAGGCCCCGCCGGCCGGTCGACGACATGATGGAGATCAGGCTTCGGGTGCGTTCCGGATACGTAGCGGCGATAATCTGCGCGATCATCCCGCCCATCGATAACCCGGTGATATGCGCGTCGGCGATATCCAAGGCATCGAGCACGCCGATGGCGTCTGCGGCCAGATCGAACAGGGTATAGCTGGCATGCACCGGTCGGCCGCGCATGGCGTCCGCCGCGGCCACGGCCAGATCCGGCATACCGGCATGGTCGAACTTGGTCGATAGGCCGACATCCCGATTGTCGAAGCGGACGACCCGAAATCCGCCCGCGGCCAACTGCTCGCAGAAAGCGTCCGGCCAATAGATCAGCTGGGCCCCCAGTCCCATGATCAACAGGATGGCGGGGTCGGAGGGATCGCCCAATTCCTCATACTCGATGGCAATGCCGTTGGCGGCAATCTGCGGCATAGGATCTATCCTTGAACCTGTCGTTTAGGCGGCGACGCCGCGATCGGGATTCGGGAAGGCAAAACGGCAAAAACCGGACGGCGCATCGAACGGCGACCAGTCCCCTTCCCCCTGCGCCAGTCGGTCCGCGATGACATAGAGTGCCATAGGATGGTGGCCGAGACCGTAATGACTGGAGTCGATTTCGACGTTTTCGACCGTCTCCGCCGGCGTTTGCCGGCAGCGCTGCCACGGCACCATGCCGTCGGTTCGGCTGTAGATCGCCGTCAGGGGCTGTGTGATCGGCTTCAAATCAGCAAGCTGCTTGCGCAGCTCGTCCACCGATTGGCCGGACAGAAACTCATAGAGCCGCCAGGCATGACCGGACATGGGATCGCCTTGGCTCGGCGTACCCAAAGTCACGATTTGACGCACCGCGTCGGGCATATCCGCCGCCATCTGACGCGCGTAGGTCCCGCCCAAACTCCAACCGATCAGGCTGACTTTTCGCCGGTTGCGATGTTGAATGTAATGCAAACGCTGGTTCAACATCGCCCGCATACCCGGCCGATAACCGACATTTCGCCCCATCTTCCAACCATAAACCCGGTAGCCGCGATCCCGGAGGAACAGACGCATCGCCTTGGTGGTCATGTCGTCCGCCGCCAGTCCCGGCAGAACCAAAACGGGATGCCCATCGCCGCGCGGCAGTTGCCGCAGCCAAGGTAAGACAGCGGCCGATGCCGCCATTTCGAAAGGCGCACGCCATTCGGCCATGAAATGAAAAAGCGATGGCGACCCGGGCCCCGAAAAAAGATGAAACATGCAAATATCGTCCTGTACGCAAAATCTTACATCTATGCCTTAAAGGAATTCCTAATTGGAAATCTGCGCCAAACAGTAGGTGAAAAGCCAATTACTGTCAAAATGACGAATATTCGGACGTCAGGTTTGACAAGCCCCGGCAGCTATGCTCTTTCGCGCCAATACCCCGCTCCGGCATTGCATGTTTTTCGCTATTCCCGACAAAGGCATTTCAACATGAACGATCGTAAACAGGACAGCGGCACGACCGACCCGTTCGCCGCCTGGCAGAAGTTTCTGAATGACGCGGAACGTCAGCTGAACGAAAACTTCAACGAGATGATGGCGACGCCCCAGTTTGGCGAGTCCTCCCGTCTGTTCATGCAGGCGATGACCAAATACCGGGAAACCATGCACGAAGCCGGCCGTAAGTATTTCACCGCCATGAACATGCCGACCCGGGACGATCTGGTGACCCTGGGCGAACGGCTAAGCGTGATCGAGGATCGGCTGAACAATATCGAAAATCTGTTGCGTCAGGGCGCGGAGGCGGCCGACAAGCCGGCACAGCCAAAACCACGCCGCACCAAGAAGCCGCCGAGCAAGTCCGGAGGCAAATCGTGAGCCAGTCAAGCGCCGAAGCTTTCGAAGCGGATGCGATCGCCGGCATGGTGCCCCGCGAGTTGCAGCGCGCGCTGCAGCGGCAAGTCAAAGGCTTGGACTATTTCACTTCCAGCGCCTCCGAAGCCAGCCAAACGCCGCGGGAGGAAATCTATCGCCGCGGTACCTTAAGGCTCTACCATTATCTGCCGCAGACAGATGAGATTTATCGGGTCCCGGTCATCTTCATCATGTCCTTGGTGTCCAAGGCCTATATCTTCGATCTGGCGCCCGGACAGAGCTTCATCGAATTCATGGTGCGGGAAGGCTACGACGTCTATCTGATCGACTGGGGAGCCCCCAGAGCGTCGGACAAGCATCTGAAGCTCGACGACTATGTCTTGGATTTCATGCCCGACTGCATTGAACGGGTCGGCGAAGACAGCGGCGTCGACGAAGTCTCGCTTGTCGCTTACTGCATGGGCGGGATGTTGGCGGCGATGTATGCCGCTTGCCATGTGGACGGTCCGCTGAAGAACATCGCCTGCTTCACCACGCCCGTCGATTTCGACGAAATGGGTTTGTTCAAGATCTGGACCGACCCGAAGCATTTCGACGCCGATCAGATCGTCGATTCCCTCGGCAATGTACCGGCGGAAATCCTGTTGGCCGCGTTCGATATGCTGCGTCCCGCGTCGAAGGCAATCGGCCAGATCCGGCTTTGGGACAATATGTGGAACGACGACTATGTCACCGGTTTCCGCCGTATCGATCGCTGGTCGAACGATCAAATTCCCATGGCCGGCGAGTGCTTCCGCCAGACAACCAAGGAATTGATGCAGCAAAATCAGTTGGTTAAGAACGAATTCAAGCTGGGCGGCCAGCCCGTTCTACTCAGCAACGTCAAGGTGCCGTTGCTACATGTCGTGGCCCAACACGACCATATCGTGCCCTACGACTCGGCCAAAGCGCTGGTCGAAGGCATAGGCAGCTCGGACAAGGAGGAAGTGATGTTGAAAGGCGGACATGTCAGCCTGGTCGCCGGCAAGAACGCGGTGACCCGGCTTTGGCCCCAGATATCGACCTGGTTGGCGGAGCGTTCCACATGAGCCGCCGAGTGCCGAAGAACTATGCCGACCGCTATCCGCGGCGCGCCGATTTCGACGAATTGGCCGTCACGGTCCGCGCGATGGCTTCGGACGACGCCGCACGTATTACCGAATTCGCTGGAAATCTGCCGACCCACGACCGGCTGTATTTGCAGAAGGACATCACCCAGACGGAGGTCGTCGAAGGCTGGCTAGACGACCTCGCCGCCGGCCGCATGGCCGCGGTCATGGCCCTCGATGGCGATCGCATGATCGGCTATGCCATGGTAATCCCGTCAGAGGAGGCGTGGAGCCGCCACGTCGCCGAAATCCGCGTTGCCGTGTTGCCGGAGACCCGCGGCAAAGGTTTCGGCCGCTTCCTGACCCAGGAAGCCTTTGCCATGGCGTTGGCCTGTGAGGTGGAAAAAATGGTCGCCCGCATGACCCCGGACCAACAGGGTGGGATCGCCGCCTTTGAGGGTCTCGGCTTCCGTCCCGAGGGTCTGCTGCGCGATCACATTATCGACCAGAACGGCGACCGCCACGATCTGCTGATGATGGGCCATGACGTGCAACGCTTCCACAGCACCATGCAGGCCTATGGCATGGGCGAGGGCCTGTCTTAATTAATCTTCGTTCGAGTCCTGCTTCGGCGGGTTCATGCCCGATGTAGATAATTGCCGCCCGTCCCCGACATTAAGGTCGACGAGCTGGCTCCAGAACGGGATGTCCCTTTCCGGCTCAGGTAATCCATCGGATCGGTTCGGATCGAATTCCCGGATCAGATAATCGCAGAGATTTTTGCCATAAATAATTGTATCCGTTTGATAAACGGAGAAAATCGGATTGCCGGATTGATGCGGTTCGGCAGGCAAATAACGATGGCCGAATATCGGTATCAGAACCGGCGCCATTGCAAGTTCGCGTCGGGCTACGGCGACGGCATCCGCGCCATTTTCCGGTTTCTCCGGCCAATCGGGATGCCAGAACGCATTCCTTTCGACGTCGAAACAGATACCGTTGGCGGGCCAGGCCATACGGTCGGCAATGAAGGTGGAAGATGACTCGCGCCAATTGGGAAATCGGTCGCCAATAGGCAAAGCCGTCATCAACATCTGACGCAGGTCGGGTGGAAAACGAAACCTGTGCAGGTTCTCCGCTTCCGTAATCTCGCGATCGTCCAGGCCGTCCGTAAAAGTTACGCCCCAACCGCGTAACTTCGCCAAGACCGCGTCCAAACCTTGGGTCATGGCGCGACTACAGCGAAGATTGCAGCACCACGTTTTGATTGGCGTCGCGGAGCATGCGGCAAAAACGGGTAAGCAGGTTCATCATCGCGTCTGGATGCGCCTTCAACAAGTCGCGGAAGACGTCGCCTGGCACGGTTAAGGTCTCGCAGTCGGTCAAAGCTCGGATGCCGGCGGAACGCATGCCGCCGTCGATCGCCGTGACTTCGCCAAAATAACTCGGTGCGGTCAATCGGCCCAACTCCACCTCGCCGCCGGCCGGGTTGTACGTCACAACGGTGACCCGGCCCGATGTCAGGAAAAAAACCTCGTGGCCGGTATCGTTCAGGCTGATGATTTGCTCGCCTAGGCGAAATCGTACGCGCTTGAACTGGCTGGCCATGGCTTGTAACGCCGAAGAAGGCAAACCTTCGAACAGGTCGAAGCTTTCGAGCTCGTTGCTGGTGACCGCCTCGCCGGCTGCTTGGTTCTGCCCTGAATTCATCGGACTGCCTTCACAATCGCCTAAAATATCGTTGTATTAAGTCACTGTCTTACTTGGCAAAGATGGCCAGGAGCAAGTAAATTCACAAAGACGCGATAATGTCGCGGCGACTTGGACATAAAGAAGCGGCCCAAGTAATATTGGCCGCTCTAATCGACCGGCGGCTGGAACGCTTATGCATCACGGACTGAAAAAATTTATTGGCGGCTGCTTTGCGGTCGTCCTCCTGCTTCCGATTCTCGCGTTGTCGAAATCGGACCGGACCTTGAGTTGGCAGGACTTGGCACCGCCGGCGAAGGATTTGCGGGCGCCGTTCGCCCATTTGAAGGAAGAACTGCTTTACGATCTCAACCGACTTTACAGCCTGAATAGATGGCAAAAGGAGGGAAAGATCGAGGAAGGCAGCGAGCTCGAGAAAGAAGCGGACGAACTGCGTGCGAACCTGAAGGCGGCAAACCAGGATGTCGACGATCTGCTCAAGAAGATCGACCATGCCATGGCCGAATTCGAGAAACAGCAGTCAACGCCGGTCGCGGATTTGGACGGCGAAACCGTCCGCATCCCAGGTTACGTCCTACCGTTGGAGTTCGGCGGCGACGCGGTCAGCGAATTTTTCCTGGTACCCTATGTCGGCGCCTGTATCCACACACCGCCACCGCCGGCCAATCAGATTGTGCTGGTGAAGCTGAACCAGAGCTATAAGGTGAAGAATCTGTACGACGCGGTCTGGGTGACCGGTAAACTGACCATTGCCAAGCATGACCGGGAACTCGGCTACCGAGACGGCGCCGGCAAGGTCACGACAACTTACGAACTAGCTGGAACAGCGGTGGTACCCTACGAATGAAAACACGTGCTTATGTCCTGTCCGCGGCCCTGGCAGCCGCCCTGCCCCTCGCCCCGGGTGCCCTGGCCGAAGGCGGTAAACCCCATGTCCACGGCATCAGCACATTGCTCGTCGCGGTCGAAAGCGACGGCCTGATCATGGAGCTGACGGCGCCGGGCGACGATATCGTCGGCTTCGAACATGAAGCCAAGACCAAACGGCAAAAGAGAGCGGTCCGAAAGGCGCTGGAGACGTTGAAGACGCCGTCCGAATTGTTTGTCATCAATGGCGCCGCCGGCTGCCGAGCGGAAACGCCCGAAGTCATCCTCACTTTAGATGGTAAGTCGTCGGACGAACACGACAAGAAACACGATCACGACCACAAAGCCGAGGCGGATCACAAGGACGACCATGACGAAGAAATCCATGGTGAATTCCGGATGCAATACCACTACAAATGCCAGGATGTCGCAAAACTGACGCATATCGATCTTGAGATATTCGACCGTTTCAAACGCATGCAGACCGTCAATGTCCGCCTGATCGCGGCCGACAGTCAAACGGCTGCGAAGCTAAACGCGGAGAAGCGGCGGATCCAGTTCTAAACCGGGGAATTCGGGCGCATTGATCGACATAGAAGACCTGGCTTTCCGATGGCGATCGGAAGGATCCTGGATTCTGAACATCCGCCGGTTTCACATTGACGCCGGCGAACGCATATTCCTCCAAGGTCCATCGGGCAGCGGAAAAACCAGCCTGTTGAACCTGTTGGGCGGTATCGCGACGCCTCAGGAAGGGCGGATATTGTTGCTGGGGCAGGATCTGACCGCCATGTCCGGCGCGGCGCGGGATCGGTTCAGGGCCGACCATCTGGGCCTGATCTTTCAGAACTTCAACCTCGTGCCCTATCTTTCGCTGCGGGAAAACGTCGCCTTGCCCTGCCTGTTTTCGTCGGTCCGCCGTCAGCGTGCCGATGCGGCCGATGGTGGCGTCGCGACCGCGGCAGACCGCCTGCTGTCGCGCATGAATATCGATCCGGCGGAATTCGGCGGCCGCCCGGTCACGGAATTGAGCACCGGACAGCAACAGCGGGTCGCCGCCGCCCGGGCGATCGTCGGCGCGCCGGAAATCGTCATCGCGGATGAACCCACCTCCGCTCTGGACGGCACGAACACGGAACGCTTCATCGAACTTTTGATGGCCGGGATCGAAGCCACAGGCACGACCTTGGTTTTCGTCAGCCACGACGACCGTCTGGCCACGCATTTCGACAGGACGGTCCTGATGGACGACCTGCTGGCAACGTCATGAGCGGTCTGGGCGCATTGATCGGGCTCGCGGGGAAGAGCCTATGGAGCCGGCGGGTCACCGCCCTGCTGACCGTGCTGTCTTTGGCCATCGGTGTCGCCCTGGTGTTGGGGGTCGAACGACTGCGGCACGAGGCGCGCCTGAGCTTCGCGAACACCATCTCCGGCACCGATTTGATTGTCGGCGCGCGCAGCGGGCCGGTGGCGTTGCTGCTCTATTCTGTCTTCCGCGTCGGCGATGCGACCAGCAATATTTCGTGGGACACCTACCGACGGCTGGCCGCCCACCCGGATGTCGCCTGGACCATCCCAATCTCCCTCGGCGACAGTCATCGCGGCTTCCGCGTCGTCGGCACCGAACATAGCTATTTCATGCATTACCGCTATGGTAACCGACAAAATATTGATTTTGCGGCAGGAAAGCCATTCGACGATGTCTTCGACGCGGTGTTGGGGGCGGAGGTGGCCGCCGCCCTCGGCTACAAACTGGGAAATTCGATCGTCGTCGCCCATGGCGTCGGCGCCATCGAGACGGAGAAACACGACGACAAACCATTTCGGGTTGCCGGCATTCTGAAACCCACCGGAACGCCCGTCGACCGGGCCGTGCATGTGTCGCTTGCCGGCATCGAAGCCATGCATATCGACTGGCAAGGCGGACGGCCAAAAGCGGGATTCGCCGTTACGCCGGAGGAAGCCCGCCAGATGAAGCTGGAACCGAAGGCGATCACCGCGTTCCTTGTCGGCCTTAAGACGCGGTTCGCGGTATTCGGCCTGCAGCGGCAGATCAACAACGATCCGCGCGAGCCCCTATTGGCTATTCTGCCCGGCGTCACGCTTCAGGAGCTTTGGGACTTGATGAGCGGGGCCGAACGGGCGCTGGCCATCGTCTCTCTTCTGGTCGCGGTGGCGGCGTTGATCGGCATGCTGGTCATGCTGCTGGCCGGATTGGCGGAACGGCGGCGGGAAATTGCCATCCTCCGCGCCGTCGGCGCCCGCCCCTGGCAGGTCGTCGCCCTGATCACGTTGGAAGCCCTCGTTCTGACTATTGCCGGGGTGCTTTTGGGCCTGGGTCTGCTCTACGGTGGCCTGCTGATCGCTCAGCCGATCGTCAACGAACGCTACGGCATCCATATCGGCATCGCCGGGCCAAGCGTCCGCGAACTCGCTTACCTCGCGGGTTTCCTGGCCGTCGGCACGCTGGCCGGCCTATTGCCCGCCATGGCGGCCTACCGCCGTTCCCTGGCCGACGGTTTGGTCGTTCGCTTGTAGGCTACTTCTTTCCCGAGAGGAACGCCGACAGACGCTCCTGGTGCTCGTCGAGGCGAAAGGTGTAGTTCTGGGCGATGGCTTCATATTCAACCGATGTGGCCATGTCCGTATGTTCGCCGCGTGCCAGGGCCAGTTTGGTGATGGCGGCGGCGCGCCGGGGGTAGGCGTCAATGATCCGGCGGGCGATTTCTTCGGCCCGCGTCAGCAAGTTGTCCGCCGCCGCGATTTCGACGAATAGACCCAATTCCAACCCTTCTTCAGCCGTCACTGTTGCGCCGGTCAACAATAGATGCGCCGCCCGCATGGCGCCGACATGGCGCGGCAGAAGATGGGTGCAGCCCATATCCGCGCCGCTGGCGCCGATCCGGCCGAAGGCGAAGTAGTAGCTGGCCTCGGGCGCGGCAATGGCGATATCCGCCGCCAAACCGAGGGCAGCGCCACCGCCAACGGCAACGCCGTTCACGGCGGCAATGATCGGTAGATCCAGTTCGCGCATGCGCTGAGTCGTTCGGAAGGCCCGTCGGACCGACTGATATTGTTGCTCGGGATCGATGTCGCCTTCACCCAACAAGCCGCCCAAATCGGCACCGCCGCAAAAGGCCGGCCCACTGCCGGTAAGGATTATCACGCGGCAATCCGGATCGGCCTCCAGCCGATCGAATAGAGCCATCAGGCGGCTCGGCATCTTGCTCGTGATAGGATTGCGTTTTTCCGGCCGGTTCAAGGTCAAGATGGCAAGACCATCGCGCCGTTCGAGCGCGACGCCGGCATCGTCCGTCAAGCTCGGCAAAGGGCTGTCGTTCACGGATGCTCCCCCTTCTGTTGACTTCGCAGGCGATAAGGCGCCTGTTATGATCGCCGTCCAGCCTATCACGAAAGTCCGGCCCTTCTCCATGTCCCTCAAACCCCTAAGCGCCCTGCTTTGCGGTTACCTGTTCCTGACGTTGTTGGGCATGCATGGCGTGCCGGCCCTGCTGCCGGAACTATCGCGGCTTTGGTCCATGAGTTACACGGAGGGTGGCTGGCTCGCCGGCGCGCCCTATCTCGCCTATGTTGCTGGGGTTTCGGTAATCGGCATCACCGACCGCATCGACGCGCGCCGGCTGATGTTGCTCGGCGCGCTGATCAATGTGGCCGGCTATGGCGGCATGATATTGGCGGATGGCTTTTGGAGCGCCCTGCCCTTTCGCATCTTGCAGGGATTGGGCTTTGCCTGGACCTACTTACCCGGCGTGAAAGCCTTCAACGACCGCAACGACAGCCCGAATGTCGGCCGCGCCGCATCGGTCTATGTTTCGAGTTTCGCTGTCGGTTCCAGTTGCTCGGTTTTGCTGGCGGCCACGATTGGGGAGAGCTTCGGCTGGCGCGCTGCCTTTGTCGCGCCGGCTTTGACCAATTCGGTAGCGGCTGCCTTGATCTACTTCCTGCTGCCGCCGATACAGCCCGCCGGCAGCAGCGCGGCCCGGCGGTTGCTGCCCCGCTTCGACCAGATCTGGCGCAACAAACCTGCTTTCGGTTTCGTCTTAGCGTCATTTACCCATAACTTCGAACTCCTGGCCGTGCGCAGTTGGACCGTAACTTTTCTAACTTGGGCGTTGCTCAGCCGCGGCGACCTGCCCAACTGGTTCGAAATTCCCGTCATCGCCATGCTGCTGATCCTGATCGGCGCGCCTTGCAGCGTCGCCGGCGGCGAGGTTGGCCATCGTATCGGCCATGCCCGTGCCTCTTTCTGGACTATGCTGGTCTCCGCCGCCGTGGCTGCCGTCGTCGGCTTCGCGGCGGCTTGGCCGCTTTGGTTGTTTCTGCTTCTGGTGCTAGCCCACAATGTCTTCGTTCTGGCCGACAGCGGCACCATCAACGCCGGCGCCATGGCCCGCGCCAAGGCGGCCGAGCGCGGCAATCTGCTGGCCGGTTTCGGTCTGGCATCGGCAAGCGGCGGCCTGTGCGGTCCCGTCGTCTTCGGATACGTGCTCGACGCCACCGGTGCCGGCACCACGGCGCAGAGCTGGGGCGCCGCCTTCGCCACCCTGGCCGTCTTGATGTTGCTCGGCAGCCTCAGTGTGCGCTGGCTCAGCTGGCGGCGGACGGCGCACGGACACGAACCGACATAAGCACAGCCCGCCCACGCGTGTTAGGTTGAAACATGGATCGCGATCTGATTAAGAAGCTACGGCCCGACGGAGACCTGTTGCTCGACATTCTACGTGACATGGTCGACGACCGCTTGCTGCGGGTGATCGCGGAGGCCGATTACCATCAGGATGCCGAGCAGCATTTCGATGCCTTGCGCGCGATCCGGGACGACAAAATCTGGCCCAAGCCCATGGGCTGGCATCCGTCGGAGGTCCTGGAGTTGGTGCGTTGGTCGCAGCCCGACGACAAAGGATGGCGGCCGGGCCTCGATGGCGCGGAGGGCCATATCATCCGTGCCTTCTGCTGTGCGGCATTGCTACGGGCACAGGGCGAACCGGATTGCTATGCGTCGGTCGGCGGTGAAAACCAGACAGCCGTCCAGCTCTATTGGAGCCTGGATAGGCTAGACCGACAATGTCGCGACGCTGGTTTGCGGCTCCTCGCCTGGGCGATCGATCGAATAGACGATCTATACGAAGAGGAGATCTTCTTTCAAGTCGCAATCCTCGCCTTGTGCTTGCAACGAGAGGAAGGAATCTCGCCGTGCGACCTAACCGGCTTAGCGCGGGAGATCATCAGACAAGAGGACCGTATTCGGCAAGACGAAAACGCCGTTCTGCCGTTCGGTCGGGATGCCGGTCTATTTGGCCTCACCTACTTCGACAGCCAACAACGAGCCTGGCGGCGTCTTGGCGAGCACTTGAAGGCTTGGGCGACGGTTCGTCCGGAACCGGCATTGAAAACGGCGCTGATGGAGGTCGCCGCCAGGCTGCGTTAAGTCCGTGCATGGATACGGCAGAGATTGCCGTCCGGGTCACGGAACTCCGCAGTCGGGCCATCGGCTGTCTCTTGCAGTCGGCAGGGCACGCCGCAGGCGTTCAGCTCTCCCGCCGCTTTGGCTACGTCGCGGACGGTGAAATCAAGACGTAGCGGTTCCCGTCCCGTCGCCGGCCCTGCCTCAACGACCAAGTCAACACCACCGATGTCGAAGCAAGTCCGACCGGACTGCTGTCGCCCGCGTC
The DNA here is from genome assembly GCA_965216645.1 of Alphaproteobacteria bacterium. GTDB lineage: Bacteria > Pseudomonadota > Alphaproteobacteria > CBDCGJ01. Next base: position 243,832 of record CBDCGJ010000029.1, read on the forward strand.
GTAATGGCAATTCGACCAAATACCTGTAAAACTCCACGCAAGCCCGATAATTAGCCGTCCTTAGCAATGTTTGCTGTCGCTGATGACCCATCACGTCTTCTCCTCTCGCCTAGACACAGCCAATTCGTCAATCGCCTCATTCCCCATTGCCAAAGCGGGGAAGTCGTTATCCTGCAATTTAAAGCTCACTTGAAGTCAAGATGACAATTTGCAACAATTCCGCTTCGAAACAGCGGCAGAAAGGCAGTGTCATGGAAGAACCGGCTGAATATCTCAGCATCGGCGAGGTAGCGAAACGGGCGGGCGTGGCGACCTCCGCCTTACGTTTCTATGAGGAAAAAGGCTTGATCCGCAGTCTCCGCACCGAAGGCAATCAACGTCGCTTTCATCGCGCCATGCTGCGCCGGATCGCCGTCATTCGCGTGGCGCAGAATCTGGGACTCAGTCTGGACGAGATTTCGGGGGCCCTGGCCGCCCTGCCCGACGGCCGCAACCCGACGAAGCGCGATTGGCAGCGATTATCGACAACCTGGCGCCGGCGCTTGGAGCAGCGGATCGCCGAACTAGAAAATATCCGCGACAAGCTCTCCGGTTGTATCGGCTGTGGTTGCCTCTCCATGCGCAATTGCACGCTGTATAACCCGGCCGACCGCGCCGCCGACTTGGGGGCGGGTGCCCGTTACTTGCTTGGAGACAAGCCAAGTCGACGCAAATAGCGCGAGCGGAACAATCAACGTCGAGAGATCCAAAACTAATCTTTGTAGAGCCGGCTGATAATTTCACCGCCGGAGGTCGAATGGTATGGGCACCCGAATGGTCTCTGGTTTCTGTCACGGAAAATTAATGATATTCATTGAACATCAGAATATACTAATAGGCTATGGAGGTCGCCAAAATCACGCCCCAGGACAGTATACGCAGAATAGTCGACGAATCGACTATCGGAGTTGTAGTCACGACTTCTGCGAAGGTCGTCTACGCCAATCGATCATATTGTAACCTACTGCAACGCGAGTATCCCCTCGTCGGGAACCCAACCGACGAGCTGTTCGGACACTTGACCGAAGAAGGTCGCCAATTAGTACTCGACCGCTGGCGCCGCCGCAGCGCTCGGGAGACGATCCAACCCGTCTTCGAGCTGGAACTGATCCGCAATGACGGCGGTATCGTCTGGGCGGAAATCCACACCCAGGAAATAAACTGGGAGGGTCAGACCGCGGTCATCTCCTGGTTGTTCGACATCACCGAACGAAAACTGGCGGAAAAGCGATTGCGCGAAAGCGAGAGGCATCTTTCGGATTTCATGGAACATATGCCGGGAGGTGCGCTCGTCTATGACGAAGATCTCGATGTCAAACTCATTAACTCTAAGCTGCGCGAACTTTATCAGATTCCTTATGAACGATCCAAAGAAGGCGACAGTCTAAAGAAATTCCTGGCGGTCCGCGCCGAACGCGGCGACTACGGCCCCGGCGATCCCGCTACACTTGTGCAACGCCGTGTCGAGCAAAACTATAAGAGCGCGGACCGGTTGAGCGAATACGAAGAGGCGCTGCCGGGCGGGAAATTCGCGCAAATTAGCCGATTGGAATTCGGCAATGGTCTTACCGCTCTCATATCCTTTGACGTCACCGAGCGGAAGAAAGCGGAAATCAAACTGCGCGAAAGCCAGGAGCTAATGACCCGCATTCTCGATAACAGCCCGTTCGGCGTGTCCATCCGGGACCAGAAGAACGGCAAGCGGATTTACAGGAACAACCGCATGGAAGAGTTGTTGAAGGGCGCGAAAAATTTTGAATCGATCGACTTCAACATCAATCGGATTTTTGACGATCCCAGCGACGGCGAACGCTTCGACGCCCTGATCGACTCCCGCACGGGCTTCGACAACTTCGAGGTTCTTTGCAATCGAGAAGATGGTACAAACTGGTGGTGCAGTATCAGCGGGCGGCCGCTGCCGAGCCAAGGCGAGCATGTCTATATTTTCTGGGTAGAGGACGTTACCGAGCGGCACAACGCGGCCTTGATGCTGGAGAGCGCCAAGCAGCGCGCCGAAGAATCGACCGAAGCGAAGTCGAAATTCCTGGCAAACATGAGCCACGAGATCCGGACGCCGCTTAACTCGATCCTCGGCTACACGCAACTCATGCAGCTGGAAAGCACATTGTCGGACGAGCAGAAAGACAATGTGAGTATGATCTATCGAAGCGGCGAGCACCTGTTGAACCTGATCAACGAAGTGCTTGAAATGTCGAAGATCGAAGCCGGCAGCGCCGTTTTGAATCCAGGCAGCTTCGATCTCCATGGCGTTATGGACGACATGAACGTCTTGTTCAAGAATGTCGCTGATGAAAAACAGTTGGATTTCCGAATTACGCTTAGCGACGAGTTGCCCCGTTTCATCGTTTCGGACGAAGCGAAACTCCGACAGATTTTGATTAATCTTATCGGCAACGCAATGAAATTCACGGTCGACGGCGCCGTAACGGTCGACGTGAAAAAAGATCGATCCTACCCCGTTGATTTTCGGTTTCGCGAGTCGGTCGTCCCCATCCGCATCGACATTAAGGATACCGGCACCGGCATACCCGAGGATCTAATCGAGAAAATATTCGTACCGTTCGAACAAGCCAACGGCAGTCTGCAGAAAGGCGGTACCGGACTTGGTCTGGCGATCTGCCGGGAATTCGCCAATATCCTCGGTGGGGACGTAATGGCCACCAGTCGAATTGGTGAAGGCAGTTGTTTTTCCCTTACCATGCTGGCCGAAATCAGCGGAGACGCGGAAAGTGCCGCCGATCTGAAGGAGCAACGCCGCATCATCGGACTAAAAGAGCCGCAATCGCCGTTGCACGTGCTGATCGTCGACGACAAGGCCAGCAATCGCACGCTGCTTTTAAGAATGCTCGAACCTCTGGGGTTCCTTGTCGACCAGGAAGACGACGGTACCGGCGCCGTTGCGTTTTGCCAAAAGCGGATGCCGGACGTCATTCTAATGGATGGATTGATGCCGCAAATGGGCGGCGAGGAGGCGACCCGACGCATTCGCGCCCTGCCCGGCGGCGACAAGCCTGCTATTGTCGTTGTGACCGCTGGCGTCTTGAGCGCGGAATTTGACGGAATGAAAGAGCATGCCGATCAGATCGTGTTGAAACCGTTTAAGGATAATCAGATTTACGAGGCGATCGGTCGTCATTGCAATATCGAGTATGTTTACGAAGAAGCCGACACCGCCGAATGAGCCGGGATCACGTTCTCAAATCATCCACGCCGCCCACGTTGGCCGGTGAATTCTAGTCCCTGGTTAGCCGCGGGCGAAATGACGCACGGGGCGATTTGCGGACTTCTTGTAAGGCCCGGTATCGGCGGCATCGGCATCATCGTCGAACAAGCTTTCATCACCGACCGGGACATCGCCCGCGATCGTCACCCGCTCCATAATCCGGCGATGAGGAAAATAGTCATTGGCCGCGTAATGCAGCACCGAGCGGTTGTCCCAGATGATCAGCGTGCCGGGCCGCCACTGGACCCTGAACTGATATTCGGGCGTCTGACACTGACTGAACAGATATTCCAACAGATAGCGGCTTTCGTCCGGCTTCATACCCACGACATGAGTGACGAACTGGCGGTTGACGTAGAGGGTCTTGCGACCGGTCACCGGATGGATGCGCACCAGCGGATGGCGCACCCGGGGGAAGGCGTCCTCGATCTTGCGCAGTTTCGCAAGGCTTTCCGGATCGCCGCCGAACAGTGCTCGGAACGGCAAGAAATCGTGTTCTGCCTTGAGCCCGGAGATATAGGCCTTCATTCGCATGCTGAGCCCGTCATAGGCGGCCGTCATGCTGGCGAAACAGGTGTCGCCGCCGACCTCCGGCACCTGCACGGCGCGCAGCACTGTGGCCATGGGCGGGGCGGCCCGGAAGGTTTCGTCCGCGTGCCAGACATCGGTGCGGTTGGGCGGGTTGTCCGGATCGTTGTCGAGGATAATGAGCTCCGGCCGGTCCGGATCGTTGGGCGAAAACGGATGCACGGACAGTTCGCCGAAACGCCGGCCGAAGGCGATCTGATGCTCGGCGGTGATATCCTGATCGCGGAAGACCAGGATCTGGTGCGCCGCCAAAGCGTCATGGACCGCGATAAAGGTGACCTCGTCCATCGCTTCCCGCAGGTCGATCCCGCTCACCTCCGCCCCCAAATGCGCCCCCGCCTTGCGCACCGTCATGCTGTTCCCGCTGCTCACAAATCTCTCCGCCTTCTATGAAAATGCATTCGATTATGGGATGCCATGATGCGGGTTTTCCATACCTGAGGCAAATTCGACGACGGTAAACGGCTTTCGCTCAGCCGGCGGCGACTTCATGCCTGGCGGTTGGGGTGGTTCGGGCGCGCAAAGTGGACAGCTGCCGTGAGACGACGCATATTGGTCGCCAGAGCCGTGACAAACAAAGAGAGCCCGACCCATGACCACCGCCGCCCCCATTCCCGTCAACGAACCCAACCGCTGGCGCTTGAACACGCCGGGCGAAACGGACTGGCAAGGCTCCGCCCGGCCCGGTGCGGCGAAGAAATACTTCATGGTCTCGACCGACTGCCACGCCAACGAGCCGGCCGATCTCTGGGCCAAGCGGATCGAGCCGGAATACCGCGAGCGCCTGCCGCGGGTGATTACCGACGAGGACGGCGTGCAATGGCGGGTCAGCGAAGGCCATCGGCCGGACCGCCTGCGCGTCCAGGAGCTTGAGGGCGAGGATCAGGCCCGGGCCAAGGCCGGCGCCGATCCGGAAGACCGTCTCGCCGATCACGCCCGCGACGGCATCGATGCGGAGGTAATCTTCCCCAATAAGGGCCTGGCCATGTGGGCCACGCCGGACGGCGAATTCGCGCAGGCCCAGTGCCGGGTCTGGAATACATGGGCTTGGGAGGTTTTCGGTCCCTATAACGACCGGCTGTCGCCGGTCGCTTGCATCGCCACGGCAGATCTGGACGGTTCGCTCGCCGAAATCGAGCGCTGCGCCAAGCTCGGCTTCCGTGCCCTCACCTTGCCCTGCAAGCCGGTCTGGGGCGGCCACGACGTCGACCATGTGAACTACAACCTGCCCCATTTCGATCCGCTTTGGGCATTAGTGGAGGAGACCGGCTTGCCGCTGACCTTCCACGTCTCCACCGGCCGGGATCCGCGGGCCGCCCGCGGCAATGGCGGCGCCGTGATCAACTATGTCACCCATTCCTTGGCGCCGACCATCGAGCCGGTGGCCAATCTCTGCGCCTCCGGCGTACTCGAACGCTTTCCGAAGCTGCGTTTCGCCACCATCGAAGCCGGCATCGGCTGGGTGCCCTGGCTGTTGGAAGCGATGGACGAAGCCTACAAGAAACATCACTTCTGGGTGCGCCCGAAACTACAGGGCCTGCCCAGCGACTATTTCCGTACTCATGGCGCCGCGACATTTCAGGAGGACGAGACCGGTATCGCCATGGCCCGTCGTTTCGATCTGACCGACAATTTCATGTGGGCCAACGACTATCCTCACCACGAAGGCACATGGCCCCACTCCGCCGAGGCTATCGAGCGGACCATGGGTGATCTGAACGATGAGGAGCGGGCCAAAATACTCGGTCTCAACGCCGCCCGGTTTTTCGGTTTCGACCTGACAGGCCCGACGGATTGAGCGGCCACAGCGGTGTCGAAGGCGGGCATTGGTCGGCGCTAAAGATCCAGGGCTTCGATCGGCAGGCTGACATATTTCAGTGCTTTGGTGAATTCGCCAATGGCGACGAGTTCCTCGGCAAATCGCGGCTGGATCGAGGCCCCCAAGACATGATCGACGGCGCGGCCGTCCTCGCTTAAGGGCAGGCCGAGCCGTTCGACGGTTTGAGGACGGCCGCCTGGCGTTGGGATTTCGCCGCTACCGTGGATAATCAGCCGGTCTCGGCAAATCCGACGTATGGCGCCGATCAAGATGTCGCCCACGTCGGCCGGCATAGTGTCGCGCATGCGCTTACCGTTCAACGATTGGCGATTGCGCGCGTTGATCTCTTCGCCAGCCAAGCGATAGACAGGTTCTTGCAGGTCGCGGCAATCGATGATCACCAAAGTCGGCAACATGGTTTTCACGGCCAGGGGATCGATTTGCTGGCGGGTCGGGATCGAGTCGGAACTCGCAAGCGACAACCAATGGTCAAATAGCTGATGCACCCGCGCGTCGATGAAACTGTCGCGGAAAACGCCGATATTACTAACAACCGACATGCCCATCGCCGGTTTCGATTGCGCCGTCATCGGTCTTAGACACCCCGTCCGAAGATTCGCAAAGCTTTAGAACACAGTAATACATATTTCAACATAGGTGAAGTGGAATACACTATTCCTACCCTAACGGTTAACTTTTCGTCCCGACCATCGGTCCTTTTACACCGAAAAATGTCACTTTCCGTCCGACCGCATTATACAATTCAAGGTACTCCGCAAAGGCCTTACCGCGCTTACTCGTCGCAGGTGTTGCAACGCCCTTGCACTCGCGTTTGGCGCATATAGCGGCGGTATTTGTCGGCATCATAGCCGGTCCCGCGATGCAATAGGCAACGATTATCCCAGATCACCAAATCCCCGGGCTGCCAGTGGTGGCTATAGATATGTTCGGTTTGCGTCGTGCGTTCGAGCAAATCGTCGAGCAGGGCTCGACCGTCCTCCACGGGCCAGCCGACGACTTCGCGCACATGGCTGCCGATATAGTAGTTTTTGGCGCCGTTTCCCGGATTCGAGCGGACAAGCTTCTGCTTAACCGGCGGTAGGCTGGCGGCGTGATTGCCGTCGACTTCAGTGACTTTAGAACGAGAAAAGACATAGTCGTGGACAGTGACCAGCGGATCGATCCGCGCCTTCTCCCCGTCGTCCAGACGGTTGTAACCAGCCCGATTGCTGACAAACTCCGTCGCCCCGCCCTCCGCCGGCACTTCATATGCGGCCATGATCGAAACCATGCTCGGCACCTCCCGGAAGGAACTGTCCGAGTGCCACATATTGTTGCCGGTCTGATGAATGGTGCGGGCATGATCGTTGCCGAGCTGCCGATTGTCTTCCATGACGTTGCCGATGGTCCCGAAATACTCGACCCGGCCTTCGCGGCCGAGGATGACGTGATTGGGCTCCGGCTCGCCTAGATATCTGGTAAACGCTAGTTGCCGTTCATCGTTCATATCCTGATTTGGAAACAGCACGAACGAATAATCGTCAATAATTCTGCGAATCTCGCCGATTGTTTCATCCGCCAACGGAGCAGAGGCATCGATGCCGGAAACCCGAGCACCAAATTCCGCATGCAATGGTTCGACTGCAATCTGGGTCATAGCAAAATACCCTTAAATTCAATTCTCCATTCTAACGTGATGCGGGAATGAGCGGTAGCCTAACAGAACGCTACAGTCGACTGAGCTGTACCGTGCTGGACGATAGATGCCGCAGCGGATCGACGGCGCGTTTGCCGCGGCGGATTTCAAAATGCAATTGCGGCCGGCGCACACTGCCGGAGCGGCCGACCCGGGCCACCATCTGGCCGCGGCGGACCTTCTGACCGGGCTTGACGGTGATTTCGCTGGTATGGGCATAGGCCGTCATCCATCCGCCCTGGTGGCGGATCAGCAGCAGGTTGCCGAAGCCCGGCAGCTCATTGCCCCGGTAAGCCACGACGCCATTTTCCGCGGCACGGATCGCGGTACCGGTGTTGGCCAGGATATTGATCCCGTCATTGTAACGCCCGCCCCGCTTGACGCCGAAGCGGCTGACGATCCGGCCTTGCAGCGGCCAGGCGAAACGATGAGCACTGCGGGGCGGTGGGGTAGCGGAAGAGCTTGAGCCGCGGATTTCCGGCGACGAGACAGCAGCAGGCGTATTGGGCTGACGAACAACCGGTGGTGGAACCGCCTTGACCCGAGCGGCGACCTGCCGCGACGGTTTTCGCGGCGGTTTCGGTGGTTTTACCGCCGCCACCCGCTGTTGCGCCGGCGCAACAGTTGTGGGCGAGGATTTTGTCGGTGTCGCTTTGCGATCGGATTTGGCGGCGACCCGAACCGGCGCGGCCGGACCGTCGGCAAGGCTCAATCGCTGGCCGGCGTGAATGACATAGGGCGGCGATAGCCTGTTGGCCCGCGCGATCTGCGTCAAGGTCAAGCCATGCCGGCCGGCGATCGCGGAGAGTGTGTCACCGGCGGCGACGGTATGCCATTGCGCCCTTGGAATTCGCAATCGTTGCCCGGGCATCAAGTGAAACGGCGGCTTCAACCTATTGGTTTTCAACAACTTACCGACAGGAACATCGAGTTCCCTCGCAATCCCATAAATCGTGTCGCCGGCCGCCACAACATATTCGCCTTTGCGCGTCTTCCCGACTTGACGAGGGAGAGGCGGCGGCAACTTTTTTTCTTTTATTATCAGAGGCTTCTGGACAATTTTCGGACTTTCGACGGCGGCCATTCTAGGCGCTTCTACCTGTGTTGGCGGGTTATCGAAGCTTGAACCGCGATAGTCGACCGGTGCCGGGCCACCGCTGCGCGCGCAGGCCGCAATCGCCGTCATAACCGCAATGATAACAGGAGTTTTTATAGATCCGTTAAACTCAAACATAATTTCGGTTTCGCGGCCTTGTTACGCAACCGCGCCCTACCCGATGAACACATTACTCTCGTGCCGCCGCCGGATCCGTCGACACACCGTCGACCAGCGGCACAAATCTCACGCCGATCAGGCGTTCCCTTTCGAATCGGTCGCCCCGTCGCGTTACCCGCACTAAGCGCTGATCCCAGCTCGGCCCTTCCGGCGCCACCATCATGCCTCCGTCAGACAATTGATGCAACAGGGTCTCGGGGAGCTTTTCGGGCGCTGCGGTGACGATGATTCGCTCGAAGGGCGCCAGTTCTGGCCAGCCTTTTTGACCGTCTTCATAGCGCGTCGTAAAGTTGTGTAGACGTAATGATTGCAACCGACGTTCCGCGCCGATGAGCAGGCTGCGATATCGCTCCATGGTGCAAACCCGGCGGCAAAGATGGGCCAACACCGCCGTTTGATAGCCGGACCCGGTGCCGATTTCCAACACGGTCATGCGATCGCCGACGCGCAGTTCCTGGGTCATATAAGCGACCACATAGGGCTGAGAGATCGTCTGTCCCTGATCGATCGGCAACGCAATATTGTCGTAGGCCTGATCCTTGAACGCGTCGGGCACGAATTGGTCGCGCGGGACCCGTTCGATCGCCGCCAAAACCCGGGTGTCGGCGATGCCCTGCCGCCTCAGCTCCATAATCAGTCGGATCTTCGGCGCCTCGTAATTCATTTTTTTAGCGCGCGACGCAGGGCCCTTAGTGTTTTCGTCTCGGTCAGGTTGAGATGCAGCGGCGTGACCGCGATATAGCCCGCTTCGACGGCGCCGATATCGCTGTTCCGCTTGGGTTTTCCTTGCACCGGACGGAAGCCGATCCAGTAATAGGGCTGATCGCGCGCATCGATACGTTGGACGATCTGCAGGTTGGAATAGTCCCGCCGGCCCTGCGGGACGATTTCGAACCCTTTCACCTCGTTCTTCGGCACGTCCGGGAAGTTGACGTTCATCAACACATCGTTCGGCCAACCTTCCTTGACCAGCTTGCGGATGATCCCGGCGGCATGGGCTTCCGCCGTCGGCCAATGTAAGGTCCGCCGGTTGGCGAAAGACTGGCTCATGGCGATCGACGGGATACCGATCAGCGTGCCTTCCATACAGGCCGCGATGGTCCCCGAATAGGTCACATCCTCGCCCATATTGGCGCCGCGGTTGATACCGGACAGCAGCAGATCGGGCTTATGTTCCTGAAACAATTGGTTCACGCCGAGCATGACGCAATCCGTCGGCGTGCCGAGGACGGCGTATTTGCGCGCCGACACCTTGCGCATGCGAAGCGGTTCGGTCAGGGTCAGGGAATGGCCGGCGCCGCTCTGCTCGCGCTCCGGCGCCACCACCCAAACATCGTCGCTCAAGCTCTTGGCGATCTTCTCCAATATGCGCATACCCGGCGCCCCGACGCCGTCGTCGTTGGTCACCATGATCCGCAGGTTTTTCAAAGGCTTGGATTTCTTAGCTGCCATCCGCCGCAATCACCTCTTGTCCACCCAAATAGGGCCGCAAAACATCCGGTACGGCAATGCTGCCGTCCTCTTGTTGATAATTCTCCAACACCGCGATCAGCGCCCGTCCGGTGGCGACGCCGGAGCCATTCAAAGTATGCACGAAGCGGGTGCCTTTGCCTTCCGCCGGCCGATACCGGGCGTTCATGCGCCGGGCCTGGAAATCGCCGCAAACCGAACAGCTCGAGATTTCGCGGTACATGTCCTGCCCCGGCAACCAAACCTCCAGGTCATAAGTCCGCCGGGCCGAGAAACTCATATCGCCGCTGGATAACTTCACCACTTGATAGGCCAGTTCGAGCCGCTTCAGAACCTCCTCCGCGCAGCCGAGCATACGCTCGAGCTCGTCTTCCGAACTGTCTTCCGACGTGATCGAGACCATCTCGACCTTGGAGAATTGGTGCTGGCGCAGCATGCCGCGGGTATCGCGCCCCGCCGCGCCCGCCTCCGACCGGAAGCAAGGCGTATAAGCGGTGAGCCGGATCGGCAGATCGCTCTCCTCCAACAGGCTCTCACGCACCGTATTGGTGAGCGTCATCTCCGAGGTCGGGATCAGATAAAAATCGTCCGTGGTTTTGAACAGATCTTCCTCGAACTTCGGGAGATTACCCGTCCCATAAGCCGTATGCGCCCGCACCAGCAGCGGTGTTGTGGTTTCCTGATAACCATGCTCGCCGGTATGCAGATCGAGCATGAAGCTCGCCAACGCCCGTTCCAACCGCGCCAGGTCCCGGCGCAAAATCACGAAACGGCTGCCGGAAAGTTTCGCCGCCGTCTCGAAATCCATCAGACCCATGGCCTCGCCGAGTTCGAAATGCTGTTTCGCCGCGAAACTGAAGCGCCGCGGTTCGCCGACGGTTCGAACCACTTCGTTGGCGGCCTCGTCCGCGCCTTCCGGAACATCGTCATGCGGCCGATTGGGTAGGCCAGCGAGCAGCACATCCAGTTCCTCGCCTAGGGATTTCGTCTCCTGTTCCGCGGCCTGTAAGTCGTTTTTCAGACGGCCGACTTCCTCGATCAAGGCTTGAGCGTCCTCGCCCTTGGCCTTGGTCTGCCCGATCAGCTTCGAGGCCTCGTTGCGCCGCGCCTGCATCGCCTGCATTTCGGTATTCCGGGATCGCCGGCGGCTATCCAGCTCAAGGATTTCGGCTGACAGCGGTGCCAGTCCGCGTTTACGGAGACCGGCGTCAAAGGCCTCGGGATCGTCCCGAATCCAGCGAAGATCGTACATGGCGTGCGCTTTGGTTTGGGTTGGCGTTGCTAGCGATCAGCACGGCCCAAGGGTGCCGCGCCCGGCCCCTTATACGCAAGCCCATCCGACCCGTCCAGCGGCCGCGGCTGAATTTCGGCAATCAGGTGGTAGCTTCGCCGCCGACGGCATCGTTGGCTTCGGCGCGTTTCTTTTCGACTAACCGGGCGCAGAGGATGGAGATTTCGTAGAGGGCGCCAGGATCGGCACACCGAGACCGATTTGGGAGATCACGTCAGGCGGCGTCAAGAAGGCGGCGACGAGGAAGGTGATAACGATGGCGTAGCGCCGCTTGGCCCGTAAACCGTCCGACGTCACCATGCCGGCTTTCGCCATAAGGGTAAGCAAGACAGGCAGTTGGAACGACAAACCGAAAGCGAAGATCAGCTTCATCACCAGGGAAAGATACTCGTTGACCTTGGCTTCGAGTTCGATCGGTAACATGGTGTCGCTGCCGGCGGTCTCGAAACTGAGGAAGAACCGCCAGGCCAGCGGGATGACCAGGTAATAGACCACCGCGGCCCCGGCGGCGAAAAGCACCGGCGTGGCGATCAGGAAGGGCATGAAGGCGCGTTTCTCGTTTTTATAGAGCCCCGGCGCCACGAAGGCCCAGACCTGCCCGAGGATGATCGGCATCGAAAAACAGAAACCGGCGAAGAATGAAACCTTGAGATAGGTAAAGAAGGCTTCATGCAGTCCGGTGAAGATGAGCCGGCGCCCCTCCTCTCCCTTCAACAGATCGGTCAACGGGCGGACCAGAAACTCGTATATCTGCTCGGCGAATATGTAGCAAATGACGAAGGCGACAAACAGCGCCCCAACGGACCAGAGCAGGCGGTTGCGAAGCTCGACGATATGCCCCATCAAAGGCATCGCGCTCTGTTCGGTCTCGTCCTCCGGTTCGCCGCCTTCCAGGTTTTTGACCTGCTCATCCGTCACGGCGCACCCGCCTCGGCTTTCTCGCGGCGCATCAATTCCAATTCCTCGTCCGACGCGTCCGGTTCGTGATCGATGGCTGGTTCCACCGGCGTCGGCGTAACCGTATCCGTCGCCCCGTCGGTGTCAAGCTCGGCCGCCTCCTCGGTCGACGGGGTCATGTCGGTCAGGCCGGTGGTCATGGTCTTGTCGTCCGCCTCAACCGCCTCGGCCTCCTCGGAAACATTGTGATCGAAGCTGCCGTCGCTGGTGCCGCTTTGGTCGTAGTTGTTTTTGAGTTCCTGCTGAATGTCGTAGTTGGCGATGGAATTGACTTCCTTTTTCACCTCGTCCATTTCCGATTCACGGATCATGTCGTCGACATGGCCTTGGAACTCGCGCGCCAACCTGCGCGCCTTACCCAGCCAGTAGCCGACCGCCCTCAGGGCGCCGGGCAACTGCTTCGGGCCGATGACGACGATCGCCAAACAGGCGATCACCAACATTTCGCTCCAACCGATATCCAGCATGATTTCCGCCCGCCCTTTGACGCGGTCGCGGCGCCGCTAGTTTAAGTCTTGGTTGCGGTATCTTTTTCCGCGGCGGCTTCGGCCTTGGTTTCGATCGCCGGGTCGGGTTTATTTTCCACCGTATCGTCGTCCGCCATCCCCTTCTTGAAACTCTTGATACCGGTGGCGAGGTCGCCCATGAGGGAGGAAATCTTGCCTTTCCCGAACAACAGGATCAGCAAAACCACCACGATGGCGATTTGCAACCAACTAGGAAACATCGAAGCAACTCCTCTTCTGCCCTAAAAACCGCCGTTTTCAGGAGATTTATTGTGTCTGGCCACGCATTAGCGGCCTCTCATTGTTATATTTATGCATTTTCTGTGGAAAAGACAAAGATTTGTGCGGGATCGGCTTCGAGATTGACCGGATCGCCCTCGCATAATCCGCTGCGGCCGGGGAACCGCGCACGTACTTTGACGCCGCTTTCCACCAATTGGAAGTCCGCGAGCGCATAGCCGCCGACCGCGCGGGCGTTCAGCGTAACCGCCGCCGTCCCGCTACCGTTGGCGCTTAGCCGCACGGCTTCGGGCCGGACCAGAACCTCCACCTGGCGGCCTTCCGCGATCCCAGTCTCCTTGGCGGAGACCATGCCCAACGGCGAGACGACCTCGCCCGCGCCGACGATCGTCCCGGCAAATACGTTCATGTCGCCAAAGAATTCGGCAACGAAACGGCAATTGGGTCGGTCATACAAATCTTCCGGCCGGCCGGCTTGTATAACCTTGCCCTGACGCATCAACGCCACACGATCGGCCATCAGCATCGCCTCTTCGGGGTCGTGGGTCACCAGCAGAGTGGCGCTACCCTCTTCCCGCAATAGCCGAAGCGTGTCGTCGCGAACGCGATCGCGCAGGCGGCTATCGAGATTGGCGAAGGGTTCATCCATCAACATGACCCGAGGTTCAGCGATGAGCGCACGGGCCAAGGCCACCCGCTGCTGTTCGCCACCGCTGAGAACATGCGGATAGGCCGATGCATGTTGTTCGATACCGAGGCGGCGAAGCAGCGGCATACTTAGGGCCTTGCGCGTCGCCGCGTCCTTCTTCCTGAGACCAAATTCGACATTCCCGCGCACGGTCAGGTGCGGGAACAATGCATAGTCCTGGAAGACGAGGCCGATTTTTCGATGTTCCGTCGGGACATCCCGACCCGGCTCCGCCATCAGGCGACCGCCGATCGACACGCGGCCCGCCTGCAACGGTTCCAAACCCGCGGCGATGCGTAGCGTCGTCGTCTTACCGCAACCGGACGGGCCGAGCAGGCAGACGATTTCGCCCTCGCCCACGGAAAGGCTTAGGTCGTCGACCACCAGCTTGTCGCCGAAGCGATGGCTGATCTGTTCCAGCTTCAGTCCCGTCATACTGCTCGCGCCATAGGGGCGCGACCTTCGCGCCACCCGGACTTCGTGTGTATCACGAAACCCGCTTTCGTCGGGACTATGAAAATTTCAGCGTCGCGTCAATGCGGCGCCGGGTCCAGCCTGAACAAATCGGCCCCGGTTGCGCCGCCTGTAATCGCCGGGTCGTCGTCCGCCAGCGGGTCTTCCGGCGCGTCCATACTGGACGGCGTGGACAAAGACACCTCGCCTTCCAGCAGACCGGCGGCCTTCAACTCGTCGAGGCCAGGTAGATCCCGCACATTCTCCAGTCCGAAATGATCCAGGAACGCCTCGCTGGTGCCATAGGTCACGGGCCGCCCAGGCGTCCGACGGCGGCCTCTGATCTTGATCCAGCCGATTTCCATCAACAGGTCGAGGGTGCCTTTCGACAGGCCGACGCCGCGTACTTCCTCCACTTCGGCGCGGGTTACCGGCTGGTGATAGGCGATGATCGCCAGGGTCTCGAGCGCGGCGCGGCTCAGGCGGCGGATACTCTGACGATGCTCCTGCAACAGAAAATGCAGATCCGCCGCGGTACGAAACGCCCATTTGCCCGCGACTTTGTTCAAGCTCACGCCGCGGCCCTGGTAGAAGCCTTGCAACTCCTCAAGTAGCCCCGGCACGTCCGCCTCTTCCGGCAAGCGCGCCGCTAAACTGGATTCGTCCAGCGGCTCCTCGGCCGCAAACAGCAACGCCTCCACCATCCGCAATTGTTGAGCGGGATCGCTCGGGTCAAACAGGTCCTCATCCGCCATCGTCCGTTACTCCTTTGATGAATATCGGTCCGAAAGTCTTGTTCTGACGGATTGCCAGCTTGCCTTCCTTGGCCAACTCCAATGTCGCGGCCAAAGTTGAGGCGACGCCGGAACGTCGCTCCACACCGTGTTGACTATCGCCAACCGGCGGCAAAAAGGTCTCTAAACTCGACCAATCCGGCACATGCCCGAGCATATCGCGCAACCGCGCGATGGCGCTTTCGACCGACATGATACTAAGCGGCCGCAGCTGAAAAGTTGTGACGTTGGTGCGGCTGACTTGACCGCCATACGCATCCAACAACTCAAACAAACTACACTCGTACTGCGACTCGCGAACAACCCGGATGCCTTCCGGCGCACCGCGGGCAAAAACATCGATACCGAGGCGACGGCCGGACATCAGGCGTTCCGCCGCCTCTCTCATAGCCTCCAGCCGGCGCAGCTGGTGCTGCAGGCGGGCGGCCAACTCCTCGCCGGTCGGCTCCTCTTCGCCATCCAGATCCGGTAGGAGCAAACGCGACTTCAGATAGGCCAACCAGGCCGCCATCACCAGATAGTCGGCCGCTACTTCGAGGCGCAAATGACGGGCCTCTTCGATAAAGGCCAGATATTGCTCGGCCAACTGCAGGATCGAGATCCCGGTTATGTCCACTTTCTGATTGCGGGCGAGCGCCAGCAATAGATCCAGCGGTCCTTCGAACCCCTCGAGATCGACGACGAATCCCGCCTCGTCCTGGGCGATCTCGGGTCCGCCGCTGTCGAATTCTTCCTGGGCCTCGGCCTGTTGCGTTTGTTCTTTTGTCATATTGGGCTGCTTCCTCTTCTCCACCCAACATATTGAGTTTTTGCCCGCCTGACCACCCAAATATGGACAAAGAATCGGTGTCAGGCCGCCATAATATCGTCCAGCTCGGCGTGCCAATCCATCTCCGTCAGGGGCGGCGACAGCCTTTCCAGCGCGTCGGAAACGGCGGCGAGCACGGATTCGTCTACGACCGGAATGGCTTGCGCGATCGCCTCCATCTCGGCGAGCACGCCGTTGCAGTGCAAAGCTACATCACAGCCGGCGGCAAGCGCGGCGGCGGCCCGCGCTTCAATGGTGCCGCCGAGGGCTTGCATACTCAGATCGTCCGTAAATAGGACGCCCCTGAAGCCGATTTCGCCGCGAATCGCCCGCTTGATGACCGTCGGCGACAGGGTGCCGGGCCGCGAATCGTCAATCGCGCGGTAGAGCAGATGCGCGCTCATGCCGAACGGCAGATCGGCCAAGGCCCTGAACGGCGCCATATCCGTCTCCACCAGCGTCTGCCAATCGCAGTCTACATGCGGCAGGTCGAAATGGCTGTCCACGGTCGCCCGGCCATGGCCCGGCATATGTTTGATCACGGGCAGGATTCCGCCCGCGAGCAAGCCGTCGGCCACCGCGCGTCCCAATCGGATCACCCGGTCCGCGGCATCGCTATAAGCCCGGTCGCCGATCGCTTGATGGGTGTCCGGGCGATGCAGATCGAGGCAGGGCGCGCAGTTGAAGTTGAAGCCGAGCGGCGCCAGCTCCGCCGCGATCAGGCGGGCGTTGAGCCAGGCGGCGCGGACCGCTTTGTCGAGATCGGCAACCGCGCCGATCGCACCGGCGCTGAAGGCTTGCCGCCAATTGGGCGGTTTCAGACGCTGCACCCGGCCGCCTTCCTGATCGATCAGGATCGGCGCCGTACGATTCGGGATGCAGGATTGCAAATCCTCAATAAGTGCGGTCACTTGCGCCGGGTTGTCGCAGTTTCGCTGGAACAGGATAAATCCCAACGGCTGCGCCGCCGCATAAAACGATCTCTCGTCGTTAGTCAGTTCGAGACCGGCGCAACCGAAAACGACAGCCAGCGGCCGCTTACCGGCGGACAACGAAGCACCCCTGTTTACGGGCCTTCAAACGGACACAAAGGTCCGTCGCCTCCGCCCGGCTGCTTAGCGGGCCGGCCTGAAGGCGGAAATACGTTCCCTTCCCTTCGATGTCGACCTGGTTGACGAAGGGGCTCAACCCGCCGAGTTCGGCGGCGTGCTTGCCCTGCATCTTACGCCAATTGCCTTCCGCGACCGCCCGCTCGCGATAGGCGGCTAGTTGAATAACGAAGCTACCGGCCGGCGCCGCGGCGGCGGGTTTCGGCGTCGGTGTTGGGGCCGGCTTCGCTTCGGGTTTGACCACGGGCTTCTGCACCGGTTTCGGGACCGGCGGCGTTATTTTCTTTGGCGGCTGAACGGCAGCAACCTTCCCTTCTTTGATTGCGGGGGCCGCCGGCGGTTTTGGCGCCTTGGCGGCCGCATCGGAGTCGGGCGGCGCCGTCCGGCCGCTACGCATCTCGTCCAAAACCGCTTGCGTATCGCTCTTGGTTTGTTTCGGTGGTTCGATTTTGGTCGGCGCCGGTTGTTCCTTGGCGGCCGATTTCTCGACCGCATCGGTTAGCGGTTTCGGCGGCGGCGGCGGTTTCGACGCCTTTTTGCTTTCGGGTTTTGCTTTCGGTTTCGCGTCTACTTTCGGCGCGGGCGCCGGCACCGGATCCGGTTTTTGCACCGGTACTTCCGGCGGCGGCAGCAGGCGCTCCCCCAACTGAACTTTGGCGCTGGCTTTAATCCGCTCGTAGACCGCTTTATCCTGGAACGGCACCTTTAAGCCGCCGGCATCCACCGGCTTATGCTTGATTTCGCCGTCGGGCGCCCTAACCACGGGAATCCCGTTCTCGGTCTCGCCACTGAGTTGCTGCTGACCGGCGTAATGCCAAACGCCATAGGCGGCCCCGGTAACGGTCAAAATCATCACCGCCACCAACAGGGAGATCAAAACTCCCGTCGGGATCGAAGGTTTGGCTGCAGGGTCGTCTACCACGTTGCCGCCCGCACTTTCGTTACTCATACCGCGAAACCAGATACGCGCCGCCATGATCGGATTTTCCGGGCCGGACGTCAACGCATCTCCTCCACCGGCTGAACCCCAAGCACGGACAAACCGGACGCGATGACGTCGGCCAAGGCGCGCAACATGGCCAACCGGGCGCGAGTCAATTCAGCATCGTCCGGCATAATAAAGCGCAGGCCGACATCGTCATTGCCCTTGTTCCACAAAGCGTGAAAGCCGGAGGCCAGATCATACAAATAAAACGCCACCCGATGCGGTTCCAGCGCTTGCGCCGCGGTTTCGACGATCCTGGGCCAGGTCGCCATCTGCCGGATCAAGGCGAGCTCGGCGGGATCGACGAGCCGGTCGAGATCGGCGCCGCGCAGGCTCTCCCGATCGGTTTTCAGGTCGGGCAGATCCCGGGCCGCGTTGCGCATGACCGAGTGGACACGGGCATGGGCATATTGGACGTAAAAAACCGGATTGTCCTTCGACTGTTCGGTCACTTTGACGTAATCGAACTCCAACTGCGCGTCATTTTTTCGCGTCAGCATGACGAATCGGACAACGTCCGGACCGACTTCGTCCAACAAATTCCGCAACGTAACGAACTCGCCGGCCCGTTTCGACATTTGCACCGGCACGCCACCGCGCAACAGCCGAACCATCTGGCAGAGACGGATATCCAACTGCGCCTCACCGCCGGACAAAGCGGACACCGCCGCCTTCAGCCGCTTCACATGACCGCCATGATCGGCGCCGAAGACGTCGATCATGCGATCGAAACCGCGCTTGTATTTGTCGTAGTGATAGGCGATGTCGGCTGCGAAATAGGTCCAACTGCCGTCCGATTTCTTCAACGGACGATCGATATCATCGCCATATTCCGTTGATTTAAATAATGTTTGCGGCCTTGGTTCCCATTCTTCGGGAACTTTGCCCTTCGGCGGATCCAGCACACCGGTATAAATCAGATTACGGGCTTCCAGACTGTCGAAAGCCTGTTGTACCCGACCGCTGTCATGCAGACTTTTTTCCGAGAAAAACAAGTCATGATGCACGTTCAGCTCGGCCATGTCCTCGCGCATCGCCCGCATCATCGAATCGACGGCATAGGCACGGAACGGCTCCAACCAATCGGATTCCGGTAAATCCCGCCATTTCTCGCCGTCGCGGTCGACAATGTCACGGGCGATGGGGATCAAATAGTCACCCGGATACATGCCCTGGGGAATCTCGCCGATTTCCTCGCCGAGCGCCTCGCGATAGCGCAGGTAGAGCGAGCGGGCCAGAGTCTGGACCTGTCCGCCGGCATCGTTGGTATAGAATTCCTTGGTGACGTCGTAGCCGGCCTTGCTCAACAGCGCCGCCAACGCGTCGCCATAGACGGCGCCCCGGACATGTCCGAGATGGAGCGGACCGGTCGGATTGGCCGAGACATATTCAACATTCGTCCGCTCGCCCGCCCCCAGATCGCTGTCGCCGTAATGGCTCGGATCCGCCAAGATCACCTGGATCTGTTGCCGCCAGTGGTCTTCGTCCAAACGTAGATTGAGAAAACCGGGTCCGGCAATGTCGACGCTGTCGACCTGCTGCAAAGTACGCAAGCGGCCGGCCAATTTTTCGGCGATGTCGCGCGGTTTCATCCGCGCCTGCTTGGCCAACACCATGGCGGCATTGGTGGCCAGGTCGCCGTGGGCGGGGTCACGCGGCGGCTCGGCCGTTACCGCCTTGGTATCGAGCCCGTCCGGCAGCTCGCCGGCCGCCGACAAAGCGTCGATCTGATCCCGAATTGTGGCCTGATATGCCTTAAAAACATTCATTATTTACCGTCCGCGGCGAACCGAAGCCGATGCGCCTCAAGCGCAAAACGATCGGTCATGCCGGCGATGAAATCCGCAATGCGTCGCGCCGTTTTCGTCATGTCCGACGGATCGATATCCGGTCGCCATTCCGCCGGCAGCGCCGCCGGTTCCGCCATATACAACCGGAACAGATCACTGACAACCTTTCGCGCTTCGTCCGTCATTTCCAGGACCCGCGCATGCCGGTACATATGGGTAAACAGGAAGGCTTTCAGGTCTCGGTCGGCCTGCTGCACCTGATCGGAGAAGGCCGCCACCGGCCGATCCAAAGCGCGGATATCAGCAACGCTCTCGACGCCATGGGACGCGAGGCGGCGGGTGGTCTCCGCGATCAGGTCGTCGACCATCAACGTGATCAGCCGACGCACCGATTCGTGGCTCACCTTGGCGGCCGGCAAGCCCGGATAGCGGTCGCGGACCTGGCGGAACACCGGACCGACCAGCGGCACGTCCAGCAGATCCTCGATGGTGAACAGGCCGGCGCGCAGACCGTCATCGATATCGTGATTGTTGTAGGCGATGTCGTCCGCCAGGGCGGCGATCTGCGCCTCGGGCCCGGCATGGCTCTTCAGCTCCAGATCATGCATGTCGGCATATTCGCGGATGGCCGCCGGCAGATCGCCTTGCCCCTGCCGGTCCAGGAGGGGCCCGTTATGCTTGACCACGCCTTCCAGGCATTCCCAAGTGAGGTTCAGTCCCTCGAATCCGGCATAACGGCTTTCCAGCTTGGTCAGAATACGCAAGGTCTGGGCGTTGTGATCGAAGCCGCCATAGTCGGCCATCAGGCTTTGCAGCGCCTCCTCCCCGGCATGGCCGAAGGGGGTATGGCCGAGATCGTGGGCCAGCGCCAGCGCTTCCGCCAGATCCTCGTTCAGGGCCAGGGCGCGGCAGATCGAGCGGGCGATCTGGGCGACTTCCAAGGAGTGGGTGAGCCGGGTGCGGTAGTGATCGCCCTCGTGATAGACGAAGACCTGGGTCTTGTATTGCAGGCGGCGAAAGGCGGTGGAGTGAATGATGCGGTCGCGGTCGCGCTGATAGGGGCCGCGGGTGGCCGATTCCGGCTCCGCATAGAGACGTCCGCGCCGGCCTTCGGCGCGGGTGGCATAAGTCGCAAGCTGACGGTCTTCCACGAGCATGACGACAACCTACCCGGTTTCCGCGCGCTGACAACCGGCCGGGTCGCCCAACCGCGCGATACATCCGTCCAGGCGCCGCGCCCGCCATAAATCAAAGGGTCAGACCCTTTGAATAGGAATATTCTCCATTTTGGACATTTTTATGCCTATTTCGCTCTGAAATTAAATCAAAGGGTCTGACCCTTTGATTTCGGTTTGGGCGGATGGTTGGGAGTGATTGACATTTTGACGGGCGCTACACATATTTGCGTTATGGAGACCGTTATCGAAAAACCCGTGCGCCTGTCCGCCAGCGCGGCGAAGCGGATCGCCTTCCTGATGGGTCAGGAAGCCGGCGACGTGAAGCTGCGCGTCTCCGTTCAAGGCGGTGGCTGCTCCGGCTTCCAATACGGCTTCGACTTCGACGACCAGGTTAATGACGACGATCTCGTCCTGGAGCGCGACGGCGCCGTCGTGCTGATCGACGAGATGTCGCTGGAATTCATGGACGGCGCGGAAATCGACTATGTCGACGACCTGATGGCCGCGGCCTTCAAGATCAACAATCCGAACGCTTCCGCGTCCTGCGGCTGCGGTACGAGCTTCTCGGTCTAGCTCTCCCCCAATCCGTTACTTTTGTAGGACGTCGGAGAACTTCCCCCTTGCCGGCGGCAGCGCCTTATGCCCCTATGGTCCCCATGAAAATCGCCACATGGAACGTGAATTCGATCAAGGCCCGGCTGCCCAGGGTGACCGAATGGCTGAAGGAGGCGGGGCCGGATGTGGTCCTGCTCCAGGAATTGAAGGTCGTCGACGAGGCCTTCCCGCGGGACGCCATCGAGGACCTGGGCTATAACGTGGAGACCCACGGTCAGAAAACCTATAACGGCGTCGCCATCCTGTCGAAGCGGCCGATCGAGGATGTCGAACGCGGCCTGCCCGGCGACGACGCGGACGAGCAGGCCCGCTATATCGAGGCCACGGTCGGCACCGTGCGCGTCGCCTCTATCTACCTGCCCAACGGCAATCCGATCGAGACCGAGAAATTCCCCTACAAACTGGGCTGGATGGACCGACTGACGACGCACGCAAAATCCCTGTTGGAGGGCGAACAAGCCATCGTGCTGGGCGGCGACTACAATGTCTGTCCCCAGGATATCGATTGCCACGCACCCGAGCGCTTTTCCGACGACGCGCTCTGCCAGCCGGAGAGCCGGGCCCGGTTCCGGGAGTTCAGCTACCTGGGACTGACCGACGCCTACCGGGTGCTGCATCCCAACGTCGTCGGCTACAGCTATTGGGATTACACCGGCGGCGCCTGGCAGAAGGACAACGGGGTCCGCATCGATCATCTGATGCTGAGCCCGCAGGCCGCGGATCGGCTGAGCGCCAGCGGCATCGACAAGAGCCCGCGCGGCAAGGATCGGCCGAGCGACCACACGCCGGTCTGGTGCGAGCTTGCCGATGACTGACGACGGCTGGAAGACGCCGAAACCGGCGGCGCCCGCCACCGTCGCCGCCAATAAGGCCATGGCGGCCGCTCTGCCCTTCGACGACATCCAGGATTTTGATGACGCCCGCCGCGGCTTCATCGGATCGATCCCCGACGGCGATATATTGAATGCGCGCGGCAACGCGGTCTGGCGGCTCAGCAACTACAGCTTCATCGACGACGAGGCGGCGCCGGACACGGTCAATCCCAGCCTCTGGCGGCAGGCGCGGCTCAATCTAATCCATGGTCTGTTCGAAGTGACGGAACGGGTCTACCAGGTCCGCGGCCTCGATCTCGCTAATATGACTATTATCGAGGGCAACAGCGGCTTGATCATCATCGATCCGCTGACCGTGGTCGAGGGCGCCCGGGCGGGGCTCGAGCTCTATTACGCGCATCGGCCCCGGAAACCGGTGCTGGCGGTGATGTACAGCCACAGCCATGTCGACCATTACGGCGGCGTCAAGGGGGTGATCGACGCGGACGACGCGGCCAGCGGCAAGGTCCAGGTGATCGCACCCGACGGCTTCATGGAGGCGGTCGGCGGCGAAAACGTGCTGGCCGGCAATGCCATGACCCGGCGCGCCCAGTTCCAGTTCGGCCCCCTGCTGCGACCCGGTCCGCGCGGTCAGGTCGACGCCGGACTGGGAAAGGTGACGGCGCGCGGCCTCGTCTCCCTGATCGCGCCGAACATGCTGATCGTGGAAGATACGGAACGACATGTCATCGACGGCGTCGAGATCCAGTTCCAACTGGCACCGGATTCGGAGGCGCCGGCGGAAATGCATATGCATTTCCCGCAGTTCAAGGTCCTGAACATGGCCGAGAACGCGACCCATAATCTGCACAATTTCTGCCCCCTGCGCGGCTCCGTCGTGCGCGACCCTCGGCTCTGGTCGAAATATCTGGCCCAGGCGATCGCCCTATACGGCAATGAGACCGATATTCTGATCGGCCAGCATCACTGGCCGACCTGGGGCCGGGACCGGATCATCGAATTCCTGGCGAAACAACGGGATCTCTACAAATTTATCCACGACCAGACGGTCAGATTGATGAACCACGGCTACAAGCCGGCGGAGATCGCGGAAGTGCTGGATCTGCCGCCCGATCTGCGGCGCGAATGGGCCCTGCGCGGCTATTACGGCACGGTCAGTCACAATTCGAAAGCGGTCTATCAGCGCTATCTCAGCTGGTATGACGGCAACCCCGCCAATCTCAATCCTCTGCCGCCGGTCGAGACCGCGCTTAAAACGGTCGCCTATATGGGCGGTGCGGCGGCTATGCTGACCAAAGCGCGAGCGGATTTCGCCGCCGGCGAATTTCGTTGGGTCGCCCAGGTTATGAGCCAACTCGTCTTCGCGGAGCCGGAGAACCAAGCGGCGCGCGGATTGGCGGCCGATGCTTTCGAACAACTTGGCTATCAAGCCGAAAGCGCGACCTGGCGCAATGCTTATCTCTACGGCGCCCAGGAACTGCGCCACGGCGTGATGGAATTGCCGCCGCGGCCGATCCTTAGCCCCGATCTGATCGACGCCATCGAAACTGGTACGCTATTCGACTTCATGGCGGTGCGTTTGAACCCGGATAATGTTGACGGCCGTGCCTTCGTCAGCAATTGGCGGATCACCGACCTGGCGGAAGAATTCGTCCTCACCCTCTGCCATCACACCCTCACCCATCTGCCCGGCAGCGATGCCGCGGCCGTCGCCACGGTCGAGGTCGAACATCGCACACTCGCCCATCTGCTCGTCGGCAGCCTCGACCTGGCGGATTGCCTGGCGGACGGCCGCCTCTCCGTCACCGGCGACACCGACACCATCCGCGACCTCTTCGCCATGCTGGACGCCTTCCCCTTCATGTTCGAAATGGTGGCGCCGCAACGTTAGGCCTGCCGCCAGGGCCTACTCCCGGAAAAAGTACCTAAAATACAAATAAAAGCTAACTTTTTTCCTGATTCTGGACAGTGTACGTTCACGCGTTATTTTCCATTTTGAGGCATGGTTAGCGTAAATCTAGAGTAGAGGGTACATCATGTTAGCGGTTGGTATGCAGAACTGGTTGGAGGGTATCGGCTTCGGCGATTACCAAGAACTGTTCGCGGCAAATGGAATTGACCTTGATATCATTGGCGATCTCAATGAATCGGATTTTAAGTCGCTCGGCTTCAATCTGGGGGACTGCAAACGCCTGACCCGGGCGATTTCCGATATGGAGGTCCTCGAGAGTTCCCGGCGCAGTCAACCTGTCGTTAGCCCGACCGTACCCTCCGCCATGCGTGTCGTGGAGATCCCTTCCCTACCCGTCAACGACACCGATCTGCCTACCGTCGATGTCGAACTCGACTTGATGGAAGAACCGGAGCCGGAGGAAGAGGTCGAAGAGGAAGAAGACGCGCTCGAAGCCGTCGGAGACTTCCCGGATCTCGCCTCGGCCCTGATCGATGAACGCCCCGACGAGGCGCCGCAACCCGGCGAATGCGCGATCGCCGGCCCGGTTAACGCACCCGTAAAGGAAGTGGAAGAAGAGAAAGAGCCGGCCGAGCAAAAACTATTGTCTGTCTTGTTCTGCGACTTGGTTGGCGGTAACGCGCTGATCCATTGCATCGAGACGGCCAAACGGCGCGCGGCGGTTCGCGCTTACCGCGACGCCGTGAGTTCGGCGGTAACCGATTTCGACGGCTATGTCCGGGAAGTCGGCAAAAGCGGACTGATGATTTATTTCGGATTGTCCGGCGACACCGAGAATACGGCCAGCCAGGCCGCGATGGCCGGATTGGCCGCGGTTCGTACCGTGCGATCCTTGGACGTGCCTGGTTTACGCACGCCGTCGCTCTATCTCGGTGTGGCGACCGGCGACGTGGAAATCACCGGCCCGTCCACCGATCTGCTGCCGGCCCGCGAGGGTACGGTGCCCAATCTGGCGGCACGCCTGCAGCAGATCGCCAAACCCGATCAACTCATCGTTTGCAAAGACACCTGCAAGCAACTTGATGAAGGGTTCGAAACCACCGAAATGGAACCCCGGTTGATCAAGGGATACGAAGACCCGGTCGCCGTCTTTAGCGTTCAGGAAGTCCTCAGCACCGCCGCCGCGCCGATCTACGGCCGCGAAGACGAACTCGACCAGCTTCGGAAGCTTTGGACGAAAACCGTCGAGGGCAAGGGCCAGATCCTTATGATCCAAGGCGATGCGGGTATCGGCAAATCTCATTTGATCGAGGCGTTTTGCTCCGAGATGGACGAAACAGCTTATCGGCGCATCGAATGGCGGGGCGAAGAAATCCAGCTCAACCATCCGCTGCAGCCGGTCATCGAGCAAATACGGGACACCGCCGACATCGGCCCCAAAGACGACCGCGAGGACGCAGCGGTAAAACTAGACCGGATGCTGGAAGATATCGGTGTCGCCGTTGGCCCCGATCGGTCGCTGATCGCTATGCTGCTTTCGCTGCCGGCGCCGAATGGTCAAGCCGACCTTAGCCTATCGCCGGAACAAATTCGCTACGACACGTTGTCCGCCCTCAGAAACTTTTTACTGTGTCTGGCGCGGCAACGGCCAATGGTGTTGAGCGTTAGAGACGCGCAATGGCTCGACGCCACGAGTTTGCAGCTCATGCACGACCTCGTCGAGGACATCCGGAACGAGCCTGTATTCCTGACCATCGGCACGCGGGACGCGTCGCTTCTGCGGCTTGCCGGCGATCATGTCGCCAATCTGACCTTGAGCGGCCTAAGCAAAGAGCATAACGCCGACCTCCTCCGTACCTTTGTCTCTGGCGATATTACCGACAAGGCTGTGGAAACGATCGTCGAACGCGCCGAGGGCATGCCGCTTATGATCAAGGCCTTCGGCCTCGGCCTCAACAAGGGCAAGGTCGCAAAGAATTTCGAAACAGCGGTGCGGACCCAGGTGGAGCAGTTCGATCCGGAACTACGCGAAATTACCGAAATTGCGGCCGTATTCGGCCTCACTTTCGACAGAGGCCTGCCGGCGGCCGTGCTCAACCGACCCATGGAAGAACTGGTGCCGGCCTTCGAACGTTTGGTCGAGACGCGGTTGGTCCAGATATCGGACGGCGATACCGCGCCACGCTTCACCTTCGAACATGATCTGGTTCGCCGCGCGATTATCGATGCTCTACCGGTCAAGCGTCGCCGGCAGCTCCATCGGGAAGTCGCCCATACGTTGGAAACCCGGTTCCCGGCGATCGCGGCGGAACAGCCGGAGGTGTTGGCCGAGCAGTTCGAGAATGCGAATGTCACCGACAAGGCGATCGCCTATCGCCGCCGCGCCGCGGCGCGGGCGGCCTGGCAATGCGCCGACCGTGAAGCCTTGCAATCATTCCACGCCGCCTGTTCGCTGCTGAATACGTTGCCGCAGTCCGTGGAACGCGACCGCGCGGAATACGAGTTGCTGACCGACGACGGCATGCCGGCCCTGATTGCCGACAACTATCCGATGGACGAGTGCGAAACGTTCTACCTTCGGGCCCGCGAACTCAGTGAGAAGCTCGGTACTACCGCAGGCATGTTCCCAATCTTGCACGATCTCTGGCTTTGCGAAGCCGGCCGCGGACGGTTCGAAGCGGCCTTGTCGAGTGCGGAGGCGTTGGTCGAGCAGACGAAACCGGAAGGCGATCAGGAACGTCTGGCCTTGGCCTATCGCTCCCTCGGCACCACCTATCTGCAACTCGGCCGCAACGACGAGGCTTGGGAAGCGTTAAGCCACGGCATCGACGCCATGCAGCAGCATGGGCAACCCGCCGATTTAGCGACTTATGGCGAAGATAACGGCCTTGCCTGCCGGCAGTATTTCGCTTGGGCGCAGCTCTTCCGAGGCCTGCCGGAAAAGGCGATCGATACTGTCCAAGAGACCTTGAAGACGGCCAGCGAAATGGCCGATCCCGCCAGCCAAATGTCAAGCAAGGCCGTGGCATGTACAATCCATCTGCTAAGGCAGGAAGTCGACGACGTCCTGCGTTTGAGCGAGGAAATTCTGGCCGAAGAGCAGGAGAATGGGACCAATTATTGGACAGTACAAATGCTCCGCAACAAGGCCTGGGCATTAGGCCGACAAGGCAAGTCGAAAGACAGCCTAGACTGTCTTGCGCAGATTGACGCGCTTTGGCCGGCCGACGAGCAACCGGCGCCGAACCCGATCCAACTCGGCTGCAAAGCCGAACTGCTCGGCCATGCGGGCAAATGGAAACAGAGCCTCAACACCATCGACGATGCCCTCGCCGCGCTCAAAAACAATCAAGTGCGCTGGTACGAAGCGGAACTGCTCCGCATCAAGGGCTGGCTCTTGGAAGCCAGCGGCAATGCGGATCAGGCCATGGGCCACTACGCCGACGCGGTCAAGTTGGCCAGGAAGCAGAAAAACCAGTGGTGGCTCCTGCGCGCCGCCACGGCCCATGCCGGATTGTTGGCCAAGTCCAAGGACGTGGTCGCGGCCCGGCAGCTTCTGTCGCCGATCTTCCAGACCTTCACCGAAGGGCTGGAGACTAAGGATCTAAGGGACGCCAAGGCCCTGCTTTACAAGCTGCTCTAACAAACCATCGATAAAGCCGGCAGTTCGCAGTGAAACCCATCGTCAACGCTGCACTGTCGCTTCAATAGTTCAGTGTTAAGAAGCGGTTTTTAGGGTTGAATTTGGGATCCTTCCGGCCAGGATGGCGGTGATGATTTGGCGCAGCCATCTCAGGATGAGGCGGAAGTTGTAACCGACGGCGCTCATGATGGCGTTGATCTGGTCGCCTTGGCGGCCCTTCAGATAGTTGCGGCCCAGGTGGCCGTCAGTCTTGCAGTGACCGATCACCGCCTCGATGGCGCTACGCCGCCTGAGTTCCTTCCTGATCTGACCATGCACGCCGCGTTTCTGGCCGGATTTGAAGACCCGGAGCGGTCGCGGCGCGTCGTGGCCTTGATACCCCTTGTCGACATAGGCGCGCTCGATCTCCCGCCCGGTCAGGGCCTCGGTCTTCTCGAGCACCTCTTTCAATGTGTGGCCGTCATAAGGATTGCCCGGCAGGGCCTTGGCGTGGAGGATGAATTGGCCGCCCTTACAGGTCTTATTGGTGGCGGTCAGCGAGACTTTGACGCCGAACTCGTACGGCGCCTGGGCCTTGCCCTTGCCGATGCATTCGGTCTCCGGCGCGTGCCAGGAATAGAGCTTCCAGCCGCGCTGGCGTTGTTTCTGGCTCTTGATCTGACGGGCCTTGGCCAGGGGGCCGGCGAAGACCTGTTTCAGGTCCGCATCGTTTTCGATCTTGTTGGCGATGTCGCGGATCAGCCGGCCGAGCCGGGTCTTCAGAAACTTCAGCCGATTGTTCATGCGCTTGTACTGCTTGGCATGGGCGTAGCGCCCGGCCTTGATCGCCGCCCGCTTGGCCACCCGGGTATAGGATTGCCGCAGCTTGACATCGTGCCGCTTGGCCAGCTTGCCCAGTTCCTGGATCACCTTGTTGAGGAGCTTGGCGTCGGTCGGGAAAGTGACGTTCTTGGGCTGCACCGTGGTATCGACCGTGACCCGGGCCAGATCGCGTTTCTTGAGGGCGCCGGTGTCGTGCGCGATGCGCAGGCTTTCGGCCAACAGGATCTCCAACTTGTCGCCGATCCGCTTGCGCCAGTGGCTCATGCCGGAGCGCTCGTGCACCAGCCGGTGCTGGAAGAACTCCTCGCCGGTGAAGTACTGGTAATAGGGGTTCTCGACCCAGCGTGCCCAGACCTGCTCGTCCGACAGGTTGTAGCTATGCTTCAACAGAAACATCCCGATCATGAACCGCACCGGCTCCGCCGGCCGGCCCTGGTCGGAGAAATAGGGCGCCAGTTCCTCGTCGAGCCAGTCCCAATCGATCTTGTCGGCCAGCTGTACCAACTCGTGGCGCGGGTTCAAAAGGCCGTCGAGACGGACCAGGAACAGGTCGTCATGATCGGCTTTGGGCCGCTTCCTCGGACGCATGGAATTCCTCCAAATCACTCACTCGAAGGAATCACAAACGGCTCAAAAAGGGAATCGAAATCGCAAGAAAACGGCGCCAACCAAGCCAAATTCTTGCAATCTCAAAACCGAAAAAACACGAACTTACGAAGCAGCCACAAGGACTTGGGAATTGTTAACGGTGAACTCAATATCGTGATCGATTCCGAACTGGTCGCGACAGAAACCATGTCATCTTGGAAACGGCGCAATCATTGGCCGGTATCTCGCGCAGAACGTAAATCTGTCGTTGGCGGGATGCCGTATATTAACTGCCCCAACTTCCGGTATGACGTGATTTGTTGAGGCTTATCAGAATTGTTGAAGCCGAGCGGATTATGTATCCAGGAAGCTGCGTAGCTTGCGGGAGCGGCTCGGGTGCTTCAGTTTCCTGAGCGCCTTGGCCTCGATTTGCCGAATACGTTCGCGGGTGACGGAGAACTGCTGACCGACCTCTTCCAAGGTATGATCGGTGTTCATGCCGATACCGAAGCGCATGCGCAGCACCCGCTCCTCCCGCGGCGTCAGAGACGCCAGCACCCGGGTCGTGGTTTCGCGCAGGTTCGACTGGATCGCCGCTTCCACCGGCAGCACCGCATTCTTGTCCTCGATGAAATCGCCGAGATGGGAATCTTCCTCGTCGCCGATGGGGGTTTCGAGGCTGATCGGCTCCTTCGCGATCTTCATCACTTTGCGGACTTTTTCGAGCGGCATGCCGAGCTTGGCCGCCAACTCCTCCGGCGTCGGCTCCCGCCCGATTTCGTGCAGCATCTGCCGCGAGGTCCGCACCAGCTTGTTGATCGTCTCGATCATATGCACCGGAATACGAATTGTCCGGGCCTGGTCGGCGATGGAACGGGTGATGGCCTGGCGGATCCACCAGGTCGCGTAGGTGGAGAACTTGTAGCCGCGGCGATATTCGAACTTATCGACCGCTTTCATGAGACCGATATTGCCTTCCTGGATCAGGTCCAGGAATTGCAAACCGCGGTTGGTGTATTTCTTGGCGATGGAGATGACCAGCCGCAGATTGGCCTCGACCATTTCCTTCTTCGCCTGGCGGGCTTCCTTCTCGCCCTTCTGGACGGTGCGGACAATGCGCTTGAATTCGTCGATCGGCAAACTGGTTTGCTCGGCGACGAGCGCGATTTCGCCGCGGATTTCCTTGATCTTTTCCCGCTCCTTGGTGGCGAAGCTGTTCCAGCCCCGGCCTTTCAGTCGACGGACGCGGGGTAGCCATTTCGGATCGATCTCATTGCCGCGATATTGCTTGAGATACTCGCCGCGATCGACCTTGTGCCGTTCGGCCAGACGCAGCAAGCCGCCCTCCAACTCCCGCAACCGGTTGTTGATGCCGTACAGCTGATCGACCAGGGCTTCGATCCGTGCATTGTTGAGATGAATACTTTCAACCAATTCAACCAGTTCAACGCGGAGCTTCTGGTAGCGCTTCTCTTGGGCCGGTGTGATCTCTTCGTTGTTCAAGGCCGCTTGGATGCGTAAATCCTGAACCTTGGAGAAGCGCTTGTGGACCTTGAAGATTTTGTCAAAGATTTCCAAGACGCCGGGGCGTAAGGTCATTTCCATAGCCGACAGCGACAGATTGGCTTCGCCGTCGTCATCGTCATCGTCGTCGCCATCTTTGGCTTCGCCGTCCTTGGCCTCACCGTTTTCGCCGTCGGCCTTGGTTTCGGTCTTTTCTTCCTCCGCCGGTTTCTGCGCCGGCGCGGCGGTGCCGTTCGGGCCCTGGCTGAGATTGGGGTTGGTATTCGCCTCCGGCCCGCCGCCGAAGGTGGCATCCAGGTCGATGATGTCGCGCAGCAGCACATTCTCTTCCAGCAGCAGCTCGCGCCATTGGATGATCGCACGGATGGTCAGCGGACTTTCGCAGACGCCGGAGATCATGGTCTCCCGTCCCGCCTCGATACGCTTGGCGATGGCGATCTCGCCTTCGCGGCTCAGCAGTTCGACGCTGCCCATTTCGCGTAGATACATGCGCACGGGATCGTCGGTGCGCTCGACCTCGACCGTGGTTTTGGTCGCCGGAACCGAGGCGAGCTTTGGCTTCGGCGGTTCGGCCGCCTCTTCCTGCTCCTCGCTATCGACCAGGTTGATGCCCATTTCCGCCAACATGGTCATGGCGTCCTCAATCTGCTCCGAGGACACCTTTTCCTGCGGCAGGGCCGCGTTCAACTCTTCATAACTGACATAGCCACGCTCTTTTCCCTGCTTGACCAGGGATTTGAGCGCTTGATTGTGCGTATCGATCAGGGGGCTGTCGCCTCC
This sequence comes from Alphaproteobacteria bacterium, assembly GCA_965216645.1. Classification (GTDB taxonomy): domain Bacteria; phylum Pseudomonadota; class Alphaproteobacteria; genus CBDCGJ01. Next base: position 275,480 of record CBDCGJ010000029.1, read on the forward strand.
TTCGGCGCCGGCGCGGGTATCCGCCGACTGTGCTGCTTTCGCCATGTGACCTCCACTTCGGCTGCGATCGTTAATCGTCGGGCAAACCCGATCGCTCGTCACTCATGTCGTTCGTTCATACCACCAAATCATACCGCTCAGACGGTATCGACTTCGGTCGCTTCGGCTTCCGCCTGGCGAACCGCGTCCTGCAACGCGATAAAATGCGCAAAGGCTTTGTCGGTGGTTTCCTCGCCCAAGGCGCGTTCGGCCACCGCCAGTTCCTGGCGTAACTCGTCTAGTCGATGCAATCTGATGATATGCGTCCAGCCATTGATCACGGTCTCCATGGGAGCCTGGGGGCGTGCGAACGGCTCTAAGCGTTCCACATTCGAACCCGTCAATTCGTCGATCAATTGGACCAAATTGCTCTCTGGTAAATCGTCTTTTAAGGCGCTTAAGTCAAGTGCTTTTCCAAGACCGGCGTGTTTTAGGATTTCCACCCTGATTCTGTCAAGATCGGGGTTTACCATATTTATCCCCGCCAGCTCCTCGAAAACATCCAGCGCAAGTTCGGGTGAGTTCAGTAGCATGGCGACGATGGTTTTCTCGCGCGGTCTTTGACCGCCGTTTAGGTTGCCGTTCAATCCTCTCTCGGCTGGAAGTCGGCGATTCCGGTTGACCCACACACGCCGTTCGCCGGAACGCCCCCGTGTGGCGCCACCAAAAGTCAAATCGATCTTGTCTTTAAAATATCTATAATAGAAATCTCGAACGCCGGCGTCCTCAATGGTCTGGCTGATCTGGCGCAATCGTTTTCGCAAACCCGCGCGCCGTTCGGGCGTATCGACCGGACCCTCCGCCAGACATTGAAGCCAGATCACCTCGGCCAGGCCGGCCGCCTCCCGCACCAATTCCCGGATTTTCGCCGGGCCTTGGCGGCGGACCAGGCTGTCCGGGTCCTCCCCCTCCGGTAGTTCGACGAAGCGCAGGGAAAAGCCAGCCTGGAGCAGCGGTAACGCCCGTTCGGCGGCCCGGAAGGCGGCGCGCTGGCCGGCGGCATCGCCGTCGAAGCAAAGGGTCGGCTCCGGCGCCATGCGCCAGAGCATTTTCAACTGGTCCTCCGTCACCGCGGTACCGAGCGGTGCCACCGCATTGTCGATACCGGCCCGGGCCAAGCCGATCACGTCCATGTAGCCTTCGACCACCAGGACGTTGCCGGCGTCGTAGGCCGGTTTGCTGGCGCCGGCGAGATTGAACAGCAGATGGCCCTTATGGAAGATCGGCGTTTCCGGGCTGTTGAGATATTTCGCCCGTGCCTTCTCGCTCATCGCCCGACCGCCGAAGGCGACGATACGGCCGCGCCGGTCGAGGATAGGAAACATGATGCGGTGGCGGAACCGATCGAAGCTGTCGCCGCCATCCTCCGGCGCGATCAACATGCCGGATTCGATCAGGTCGGCTTCCGTGACGCCGCGCGACAACATCGCCGCTTTGACCCCGTCGCGCCGGTCCGGGGCGTAACCGAGACGGAAACGTTTGATGGTCTTCTCGTCGAGGCCGCGACCCAGGAGATATTCCCGCGCCGCCGCGCCGCCGGCGCCCGCAAGTTCGCTTTCGTACCAACCGCAGACCCGCTCCATCACCTCGTGCAGGCCCCGCGCGCGGGCTTGACGCTGCTGCTCTTCCGGTGTGGCGCGCGGCACTTCCATACCGGCATCCTGCGCCAGTCGTTCGACGGTTTCCGGAAACGACAACCCTTCCGTCTTCATGACGAAATCGATGGCGCTGCCATGTTCGCCGCAGCCGAAGCAATGGTAGAATCCCTTGTCGACGACAACGGAAAAGGACGGCGTCTTTTCGTTGTGGAAGGGACAGAGCCCCTGATACTCCCGCCCCCGCTTGGTCAGCTTGACCCGACGCCCGATCAACGCCGCGAGATCGACGCGGTGCTTCAGTTCGTCAAGAAATTGCGGCGAAAGGCTCATGGCCTTTGTCTAACACAATTCCGGTTCCCGCCAGTGGACAATTTGCTGTCGGCCCGCGCATAGTGGCGCTCCATGTATCTCGCCCTCGTTTTGACCTTAGCCTTACAGACCCTGGCGACCATGGCGGCGTTTTCGATTCCCGCGATCGCGCCGGCCGTGGCGGCGGATCTGTCGATCGACGCCAATCTGGTCGGCATTTTCGTCTCCATCGTCTATGGTTTCGGCATCTTCTCCGCCCTGTTTTCGCCCGGATATATCCGGCGCTACGGTGCGGTGCGGGTGTCGCAATATACCGGTCTGAGCGTCATTGCGATGCTGCTGGCGGCCAGCGTTGCGGGACCGTTGGGATTGGCGGCGGCGGCCTTATTGCTGGGCATCGGTTACGGCACCACGGCACCGCTCGGCACCCATTTGCTGGTCCCCCGCACCCCACCCGCGCGGCATAATCTGGTGCTGTCGATCCGCCAAATCGGCGTCCCGCTTGGTGGGGTGGCGGCGGCGCTAATCCTGCCTTGGCTGACCACCTTGACGGATTGGCGAATCGCCCTATTGGTCATGGCGCCGCCAATGGCTCTGATTTTGATCGCGCTAGAATTCGTGCGGCGGGATTGGGACAAAGACCGGGAACCGCGACGGCCGCTTTTCGAGGCCGGCGTTTTCGGCGCCTTCGAGATCCTGCGCCAACGGCCGGCGGTGAGAGATCTCTCGATCACCTGTTTCATCTATGCCGGCGTGCAGCTCTGTTTCGTGTCGTTTCTGGTCGTACAGTTGACCTTGAAAGTCGGCCTGGATCTAATCGTCGCCGGTCAGGTTCTGGCGCTCTATCAGATCTGCGGCGTGGTCAGCCGGCCGATCTGGGGCTGGCTGGCCGACCGCTGGATGCGCGCCGACCTGATGCTGGGCCTGCATGGTTTGATCATCGTCGTCGTGGCCGTCGCCGCCGGGCAATTCGACGCGTCTTGGCCGCTTTGGTCAATCGCCCTCGTCTGCATGACCGCCGGCGCCACCGCCAGCGGGTTCACCGGCGTCGCCTATGGCGAATTCGCCCGCCTCGGCGGCCACCAACGGATCGAGGCGACCGCCGTCGGCTCCGCCGCCATGTTCTCCGGCGTCCTCACTTTGCCGGCTCTATTCTCCGTCGTCGTGACCTTGAGCGGCAACTACGCCCTAGCCTATGTCGGGCTCGCCATTTTGGCGGCCTCGGGCGCCTGGCTTATGATCAAGCTCTATCGACAATAAGCGGTTCTTCGCCCTAGCCTGATCGGTATTGGCGTTCTCTTCCGTCCGCGATTGCCGCGATGTCTTAGCCGGACAGGATTTGCTTCACCACGGCGGAGGCTTCGGAGAAGTCCATTTTGCCGGCGTAGCGTTCCTTCAGGGTCGCCATCGTTCGGCCCATGTCCTTCAGGCCCGTGGCCTCGAGTTCGTCGATGATTTCCTGGGCGGCCTGGGACAACTCGTCGCCGCTCATTTGCGCCGGCAGGAAGCCTTTGATGATCTCGATTTCCTGGTTTTCCTGTTCGACTAATTCCAACCGCCCCCCCTGCTCGAAATGACCGATGCTTTCCTTCCGCTGTTTGATCATTTTCTGCAGGATACCCAGAATTTCCTCGTCATTGACGCCGTCGCTGCGGCCGTCGCTGCGGATCGCGATATCGCGATGCTTGATTGCCGCCAAAATCAACCGCAATGTGGCGACCCGCCGCTTGTCCTGAGATTTTTGCGCCGTCTTCAGCGCCTCGGTGAGTTCTTCGCGTAGCATGATCTCCACCTAACCGTCGCCCCTTGTAGCGAGTCGAATCTATCCGAAAGCGAATTCCGACGCAAACCTTCTTGCGAATCGGAAAGTAACGATAACCGATTGAAATCAAACGGTATTTTATTAAAAACAGCCGCTTGACGACGCCCAGGCTTTTGCTTATTGTCCGCGCAATTTGCGCGGGAGCCCCCATATTATGAGTGTACCAAACGTGTCGAACGCCGTGCCCCCGGACTGGGCGACGGCGGCGTTAGTCCTGGACGACGGGCACGTTTTTTGGGGCCGCGGCGTCGGCGTCAGCGGACGAACCATCGGCGAGGTTTGTTTCAACACCTCGATCACCGGCTATCAGGAGATCCTGACCGATCCGAGCTATGCCGGCCAAATCATCACCTTCACCTTCCCCCATATCGGCAATGTCGGCGCGAATGAGGAGGATCATGAGACCACGACACCACCGGCGCGCGGTCTGATTTTGCGTAAGCGCATCACCGATCCCTCCAATTACCGGGCCGAGGGTCATCTGCAAGCCTGGCTGGCAGCGCATAATCTGACCGGCATCTCGGGCGTCGACACCCGTCGCCTGACCCGGCATATCCGCGACAACGGCCCGCCGACGGGCGTTATCGTCCATAATCCGGATGGCAAGTTTGACCTACCCGACATGCAGGCGGAGGCGAAAGCGTGGCCGGGTCTGGTGGGTATGGATCTGGCGATCGAAGTGACCTGCGGTCAGAGCTTCGAATGGTCGGAAACGCCCTGGCAATGGCCGGGGGGGTTCGGAAACCAGGGCAAGCCGAGCTTCCATGTCGTGGCCGTCGATTTCGGCATTAAGCGCAATATCCTGCGCTGCCTGGCCGGCCTCGGCTGCCGGGTCACGGTGATGCCGGCGACGGCGACCGCCGACGAAATCCTGTCCCGTAAGCCGGACGGCGTATTCCTGTCCAATGGCCCGGGCGATCCGGCGGCGACGGGCGTCTATGCCGTCGACATGGTGAAAGGCATCGTCGACAGCGGCCTGCCGCTCTTCGGTATTTGTCTCGGTCATCAAATCATGGCCCTGGCGCTCGGCGCGAAGACGATCAAGATGGACATGGGCCACCGCGGCGCCAATCAGCCGGTCAAGGATCTTGAGACCGGCAAGGTCGAGATCACCAGCCAAAATCACGGGTTCGTGGTCCTGAAAGACAGCCTGCCCGCCGGCGTCACCGCGACCCATGTCTCGCTGTTCGACGGCGTGCTAGAAGGCCTGAAAGTCGAGGGCAAGCCGATCTTTTCCGTGCAGTACCATCCCGAGGCCAGTCCGGGACCGCAGGACAGTCACTATCTGTTCCAACGCTTCATCGATTTGATGGAGAGCCGGCATGCCTAAACGGACCGACATCTCCTCCATCATGATCATCGGCGCCGGGCCGATCGTGATCGGTCAGGCTTGCGAATTCGACTATTCCGGCACCCAAGCCTGCCAGGCGCTCAAGGACGAGGGCTACCGGGTCATCCTGGTCAATTCCAATCCGGCGACGATCATGACCGACCCGGAATTCGCCGATGCCACCTATGTGGAACCGATTACGCCGGAGATTGTCGAGCGGATTCTGGAGAAGGAGAAGCCCGACGCGCTACTGCCGACCATGGGCGGTCAAACGGCCCTGAACACCGCCATCGATCTCTATAATTCCGGCGCGCTTGAACGGCTCGGCGTGGAACTGATCGGTGCGACGCCAGCGGCCATCGCCAAAGCCGAGGACCGCAGCCAGTTCAAGGAGGCGATGACCAAGATCGGCCTGAAAACCCCGGCGGCGCGCATCGCTCACAATATGAACGACGCCATGGACGCGCTGCCGGTAGTCGGTCTGCCGGCGATCATTCGACCGTCCTACACCCTTGGCGGTACCGGCGGCGGCATCGCCTATAGCCGAGAGGAATATATCTCCATCGTGCAGGGCGGTATCGACGCCTCTCCGGTCGACGAGGTTCTGATCGAACAGTCGGTGCTCGGCTGGAAGGAATTCGAGATGGAGGTGGTGCGCGACCGCGCCGACAATTGCATCATCATCTGCTCGATCGAAAACGTAGACGCCATGGGCGTGCATACGGGCGACAGCATTACCGTGGCGCCGGCGCTGACGCTGACCGACAAGGAATATCAGATCATGCGCAACGCCTCGATCGCCTGCTTGCGGGAAATCGGCGTGGATACCGGCGGTTCCAACGTGCAATTCGCCATCAATCCCGCGGATGGGGAGTTGGTGGTGATCGAAATGAATCCCCGCGTGTCGCGTTCGTCGGCGCTCGCCTCTAAAGCGACCGGGTTCCCGATCGCCAAAGTGGCCGCGCGACTGGCTGTCGGCTACACTTTGGACGAGTTGGACAACGACATTACCGGCGGCGTCATTCCGGCCAGTTTCGAGCCGACCATCGATTATGTGGTCACTAAGATCCCCCGCTTCACCTTCGAGAAGTTTGCCGGTTCCGAAGCCTTGCTGACGACGGCGATGAAATCCGTCGGCGAGGCCATGAGCATCGGCCGTACCTTCCAGGAAAGTCTGCAGAAAGCCTTGCGGTCGATGGAGACCGGCCTCTCCGGCCTCGACGACATCGAGGGCGACAGCGAACAGATTACAGAACTGCTGAAGAAGCCGACACCCGACCGCCTTCTGATCGCCGCACAGGCCTTCCGTGTCGGCCTGTCGCTTGAGGAAATCCATCGTCACAGTAGATACGACCCCTGGTTCCTCGCTCAAATTGAGGAAATTGTCGAAGTGGAAAAGTCTATTTCCGCCAACGGACTGCCGGGCAACGAAGATGCGCTGCGCGATCTAAAGGCGATGGGCTTTTCGGATCAACGGCTGGCGACGCTGTGCAATCTGACAACCGCCGAGGTCGCCGAACGGCGGCAGGGCCTAGGCGTTCGTCCGGTCTTCAAACGGATCGACACCTGTGCCGCCGAATTCGAAAGCGATACGCCCTATCTCTATTCAACCTATGAAGGCGGAGACGGCTTCGCCGAATGCGAAGCGCGGCCCAGCGAGCGGGAGAAGATCATTATTCTCGGCGGCGGCCCGAACCGTATCGGACAGGGTATTGAGTTCGACTATTGTTGCGTCCACGCCGTCTACGCACTGCGCGACGCCGGCTATGAGACCATCATGGTCAATTGCAACCCGGAAACGGTTTCCACGGATTACGATACCTCGGACCGGCTCTATTTCGAGCCGCTGACGGCGGAGGATGTCCTCGAACTGATCCATGTCGAACGGCGCAAAGGCACGTTGAAGGGCGTCATCGTCCAGTTCGGCGGTCAGACGCCTCTTAAATTGGCCCACGCCCTCGATCAGGCCGGCATTCCGATCTTGGGCACCTCCCCCGACGCCATCGATTTGGCGGAGGACAGGCACAGATTCCAAGCGCTGCTGCATGACTTGGAGCTGACCCAACCGGCCAACGGCATCGCCACGTCGCTTGAGGAGGCCCATCAAGTCGCTACGGAAATCGGTTTCCCGGTGGTCGTGCGTCCCTCCTATGTCTTGGGCGGACGGGCAATGGAAATCGTTCACGATTCCAAATCGCTGGATCGGTACATGAATGTGGCTGTCCAGGTGTCCGGCGACAGTCCGGTATTGGTCGACAGCTACCTCCGCGGACCGAACAACGAGATGGCGATCGAGGTCGATGTGGACGCGGTGGCGGACGGCGAAGATGTCGCCGTGGTCGGCATCATGGAACATATCGAGGAAGCCGGCGTCCATTCCGGCGACAGCGCCTGCTCCCTGCCCCCCTACTCGCTCGACGACGATACCGTCGCGGAAATCCGCCGGCAGACCGAGGCGCTGGCCCGGGCGCTGAATGTGGTTGGCCTGATGAATGTGCAATTCGCCATCCTTGAAGGCGTGATTTACATCCTCGAAGTCAATCCGCGGGCCAGCCGCACAGTGCCCTTCGTCGCCAAGGCGATCGGCCAGCCGGTTGCCAAGATCGCCGCCCGTTTGATGGCCGGCGAGCGCTTAGCCGATATCAAACTGGATTTGACCCCACCCGAGCACGTTTCGGTCAAAGAAGCGGTATTTCCCTTTGCCCGTTTCCCCGGTGTCGACACCCTCCTCGGACCGGAAATGAAGTCGACGGGCGAGGTCATGGGTTTGGACCGGGATTTCGAGAGCGCATTCGCCAAGTCGCAGATTGCCGGGGGCACACAATTACCGAGCGAAGGCACCGCCTTCATTTCCGTTAAAGACGCGGACAAAGCGAATACTCTCCAGGTTGCGGAAATATTAATCAGCGAAGGCTTTGATATCTTGGCCACCGATGGAACCGCGGAATTCCTCAGTTCCAATGACATCGCCGCCCGGCGTATCAACAAGGTGTTGGAAGGACATCCCCATATTGTCGACGAAATCGAATCCGGCAGGGTCCATCTTGTGGTCAACACCACCGAAGGCGCTAAATCCATCGAAGACAGCAAATCCTTGCGCCGCGCCGCCTTGATGAACAAAGTGCCATACTACACCACTGTCGCCGCCTCCCGCGCTATGGCCCGCGCGGTGCGGAAATTGAACTCGAACACTTTGTCCGTCGCTTCCCTGCAATCATATTTCAAGAAATCGGCCTAGTTCCGCACGAACCGCGCCAGCTCGTCGCGTTTTAGCGTTTTATTAGTGTCATGACCATAGACTGCGGATTGCCGTTGTGGTTATGAAGGAAGTGCGGTGAGCGAAAGAGCCGCTTTAGCAACTATTGAAGAAGATCCCTGGCAGGCGTTGAGCTTGGTTGCCGCACCTGTTGTCGCATTCTCGTCGACCGGCAAAATTTTGTATGTCAATGCGGCGACCGTCGCATTCCTCGGATATGACAGCGAAATCGATCTCGTCGGCACCGATATGTTCAAAGTCGTACTCCCCGAGGCGGATCGATATGTCGCGGAGCAATATCTGCGCAGCCGCGCCTTGTCCGATGATTTAGAAAACGCACCGGACACGTATTGGCTGACCAGATCGGGGAGACATGTCAACGTCACCTGTCAGGATAAATTCGTCTCGGATAGAGATGGTTTGGTCGATTACGTCGTCCGCACAGTCGTTCGCCGCGAAAATGACTCGGACAGGCGACACCGCCGTTACCAAAACGAGCGCGATACTCAACTTTCCGCCGCCGCCGAAATTGCGGGCGTTGGTTTTTGCACTTGGGACATATCTGCCCAGCGTTGCGCTTATTGTTCGCCGCAGTATGCCGAAATTCATGGCGTCAGCACAAATGAATACACCGCTTCCACGGCCGCGGACGGGGGCAAATTCGGATTTGCCCACCCCGACGATTTGGCGGCATTGAGTGCTGCGTATCGCCAAACCCATCAGGGCGTAGGTTTCGATCTTACCTACCGTATCCGCAGATCGGACGGACACACGGTCTGGGTGCGTGAAATCGGCGATCCCGTATTCGACGACGATGGTCGTGTGGTTCGTGTGATTTCGGCTCTACAGGATATTACCGAGCAAAGGCAAATCGAGCAGGAATTGTACTGCTCCCGCACCGCGCTCGCGCAACAAACCGAATATACCGGCGCCGGCGCCCAATCCAAGCTGAACTCTCAAGTCTCAGAAGAGGTGCTGCTGGAAGCGCTCGAAGCATTGCCGTTGGGATTCGCCCTTTTTGACAAGAACGAGCGCCTAGTGATGCTCAACTCGACCTACCGGAACATCATGCCGGGCATGGACGATGTTCTACGCGTTGGCGCATCCCGCGAAGAAATTATCCGAGAGGCGGTCGATCGGGGATTTGTCGAAGAGGCTCGCGGTTGGGAAGAACAGTTTGTCCGCATGCGTCTAAACCAGCATCGCCAAGAAACCGGCGCGCATATCCGCAGATCGAAGAACGGAAACTGGACCAAAATCGAGGACCGGCCGACCAGCAGCGGCGGTGTCATCGCCTTGCGAACCGACGTCACGGACCTCAAGCTTGCGGAATTGCGTGCGTTGGAAGGCGAGGAGCGGCTGCAAGACTTTCTTCAAGCCGGCAGTGACTGGTATTGGGAGATGGATGAAGATCTGCGGTTTTCCAATTTCTCCGGTTCCTTCCAGACGATTACGGGGATCGATAGCGCCGAACTCCTGGGTAAAACGCGGGAGGAAACGGCTATTCCTGGCGTCGACCCGAACGCTTGGCAACAACACCTCGCCGATTTGGCCGCCCATCGACGTTTCCGCAATTTCATTCACCCTCGAACCGACGAACACGGTCGGCAAACCTGGGTCTCGATCAATGGCAATCCCAAGTTCGACGAAAACGGAAAGTTCCTTGGCTTCCGGGGTACGGGTACCGATATCACCGAGCTTCGCAATGCGCAATTAATGGTATTGGAAAGCGAGGCCCAGCTAAGGCAGCAGATGCGGCTTTTCACGGATCTGATGGCGACCACAGCGGAAGGTTTTTGGCGGCTCGACAACGACGGACGGACTGTCGATATCAATCCCGCGATGTGCGAAATTCTTGGCCGCCCACGGGAACAGATCCTAGGCAAGTCGATCCACGACTTCGTCGACGCCGACAATGACAGAATTTTACATGAACAAGCTTCGCGGCAACGCGCGGGAGAAGCGTCAAGTTACGAACTGTCCTTGCGGCGCCCGAACGGCGATCTGATCCCCTGCATCAACAACGCCACGCCAATTTTTGACGGTGAAAACAATCAGATCGGCACCATCGGCTTATGGACGAAAGTTAAAGAAATCAAAGATATGCAGGCCAGCCTTGAAGAGATGAGGTTGCAAGCGGAGTCCGCCAATCGGGCGAAATCCGACTTCCTTTCTTCGATGAGCCATGAGCTTCGTACGCCGCTTAACAGCATCCTCGGTTTCGCGCAAATTCTCGAACTCAAACTTGCCGAAGGCGATCAGCATCAATTGGTTGCCGCCCAAAACATTCTGGAAAGCGGACATCATTTGCTTTCCCTAATCAGCGAGGTTCTGGACCTGTCGCGTATCGAAAGCGGTCGCTTCG